>JAJYRQ010000023.1 GCA_021794015.1 Deltaproteobacteria bacterium
CGCCGTCGTCCTTGAGGAAATCGGCGATATACTTCGGCCAGATCGAAGAGACCGGGTCGGCCAAGAGCACGATGTACGGATTGTCCGCGCTGAAAAAGGCGGCGCCGGTGCCCGTGGGATCGAACAGCAGCATCTGATGCTCCCGGGCAATCGGCACCGACACTGCGGTTAAGACCGAACCCGAGTCGGGCAGCACAATGTCCACCTTGTCCTGCGTGATGAGCCGGTTGGTGAGCGCTGCGGCGGTGGCCGGATTGCTCTGGTCGTCATAGGAAACAAGCCGCAGCGGGATTTTGCGGCCGTAGGGTTTGACCAGGGCACCGCCTTGCGCGTTGGCCTGGTCGATCCAGATGCGAAGTCCGTAGTAAAGCGGCATCGAGATGCTGGCATAGGGACCGGTACTGGCGTGGAGATGGCCGATTTTTATCTGGGACGGGGCTGTTTGCGCCAAGGCGTAGCTGTTCCAGGACAAGAACAGCAGCGCCGTGATAGTGGCAAGTCGTCTGCTCTTGCGAACCATTAGCTGCTCCAATCACTCACCGCCGTGCGCGATGGTTTTGCTGCTCACGGGAGCAGCGTTGTTCGGCGCGCCATATAACGCCCGCGCTGCCGGCCAAAGTGAACGCTATCAATGACGCGGTCGATCGAGTCATCGCAAAGGTCCGGGTGAAGCAACTGAACTAATGGATGGAGGTCCTTTGGTTGGGAGGGGACCCCTTGCGAGCAAGAATCTGATTGCATCCGAAAAAATGGCGTGGGTGGTTTTTCCTCGCGCCCGGTAGCGCAACAGCCGAAGAGGAGTCGATTTGAGTTTCTCCTCGAATGCCCGCTGCGCATGGTCGTTCACGGATGCCTGCACACGCCGGTGGAGCATCTTGAGCTCTTCCATGTCGGTCGCGAGGGCCGCCGCTTGGCTAACGGGCACCTTTGCCCCCTGCGAAGCAAAGCTCTGAAAGTCCGACGTAACCTGCTTAACGATACCTTCGTCCGTCAGGGCAACCCCGTACTCGACGTTTCGACACAAGCCTGGCTCGGTGAGGTTCCCTGACGTCACGATTGCCATCCTTCAGTCTGCGACGTACACCTTGGCATGGACGCTAGGCAAGTGCGTCAACTTGAACCCAGGTACACTCCGGCCGATCTCAACTAAGGCGTCCAGATCCATGGAGCCAGCGAGGCTGCTCTCCGCCGTGAAATTGGTAACAAGATCGATATGCACCGATTCGCAGCGCTTGCGCTGGTTAAGCTGGTTAAGCATGGGCTCCGGCGCGGCACGCTTCGCAAAGGGACAAGCAATGAGCAGGTGGTTATACACGAGCGAGATGAGATCGTCAAACGTTTTGGTCCAGGGGCTGCGAACGAGGGGCAGGGGCGGCGCATTCACTTCACGCGGGCCTCTTCAGGACTCGCTGGTGCCGGTCATATCGGCAACCGCCGCCTTTAATTCGCGCGTATTCGAGGTCTGCCGCTTCGTCGGAATCGAAACGCTCACAGGCGTCGCATCGCTCGACGCAGCGGCGGCCTGCCGGGTCGGACGGGCCGGCGAGAATTCCGTGCACGCCCGAGTGCAGCGCACCGGGTCTCCTACACTCGCAGCGCGCGCCACGGGCCCTCATTCGATCCCGCGAAGGCAGCCGGGGCATTGGCCGGGAACGACGAGACGCAACCCAGAATGGACTGACCGGGAATCCATGCCCCTGCGATGTCGATCACAAGCGAGCCCGATGCTTTGAAGATTCGTTGAAACTCGCGGCCGAAGGGCCTGAACCGGTCCACGTACTCGTGGCTTTCGACGTTTCCGTAGTCCTTTTTTCGAACGAGCCCGAAAGGGGGCTGATGGCGATGAGGTCCACCGAACCGCTCTTTACGCCGGCCATGTACTCGAGCGAGTCGCCGAGCACGATTTGGCCCTGTTTTGTTTCGTGGAACAAGCGCATTGGGCCGGTTCAGCGGCAACAGCGTTCTACGCGGCTCCCTCCCACAATGGAGGCAAAGCGGCGCACGCGGGGAGCGTCTCCCTCCTTTTTCGGCGGCTGTCGCCGTCTTAGCCTGCAGGGGTCAGACCCCCTCCCTCCGTAAAACAGGGGCCGCGAGCAGACGGGGAAAGGGAGGAGAAGCCCGTGCTGGGCTGAACGCGCGCATTCAAGATAAACCACCAGTGCTGGCCACACTCCATCAAGGGGCTTCTATGCCCAAGCTTAAACCATGTTTTTTGGCCGCCGTCCAGCGCTCTAAAAGGCGCTTGGCCTCATGGCGCCAAGCCGCGGCGTGCAGCGCGATACGGCCTGCGAGCTGAGGCCCCGCAGTGCTAGCGCCGTACGGCTGCCAGGGCGGTCGGCTCTCGGTCGTCGCCGCGAAAGACAGCGAAGCCAAGCTATGGCAGGGTAAAGTCGGGCAGCGCCGGCGCTTGCGGCGTGCCGGCGCGCTCACGCAGGCTGCGCTCCTGGTCGCGCAGGTTACGCCACTGTTGCCACAGGCGAAGGGCCTTGGCGCGCTGCTCGGGCGTCAAAACGCGACGCGCCTTCAATGCCAGGGCAACCCGCCGGTCGATGAAAGCCGCCTGGGCGGCCTTCAGTTCAGCCGCCTCCTTGGTGACGTCTACCCGTTTTTCCGGGCTGAAAAGCCGCGTGATAAGCGCGCGGCGCGCCAACCGAAGGCGCAGGCGCAGCAGCGCTAGCTCTGCCTGGTCGCTGCTAAAGATGTTGCGGACGAGTTCGCTTTGCTGCGGCTCGAGGATTGGGGCGAGCAAGGCCGCCAGCGAACCGCGCGGCCGATCGCCCCGGTCAGCCTGTGCGCTCAGGGCAGCCACGACAACTGCTCCCAAAAACGCTGCGGCACTGAGCACCCGCGCTTTTCTCATGGAGCCACTCCTCCCAACAGCTCCGGGTGGAACTCCGGTCAGTCGGGGCCGTCGTCTGAATAGGCGATGTAAGCGGCGGCCGCGGGGTCCTCTCCGTCCGAGGCAGCCAGCAGGTCGGCCGGCGCTCCCGCAAACGAGGTGAGCGGGTCGTCGTTCCAAGCCTGCGCCGGCGCGCCGGCCAAGCTTACCGCAGCCGCAGGCTTAAGCAGCCTTGCGGCCGACCACGCGCCGGCCAGGAAAGCAAGTCCGGCAGCAGCCGCCACGGGTATCAGCCGCGCGCGCAGTCGCCGCCCGCGAGGCTGGGCCTGAATTGCCGGCGCCGGCCGGGTAAGCGTTCCGGCCAGCAGCTCGAGGTCGGCTTTGAGAGCCGTCAGGCGCTTGGCGCAAGCGGAACAAGTCGCGGCGTGCCCGAGTTGCCAGGCCAAGCCATCTCCAGTGGCTACGGCGAGCAGTGCCGGTTCTGAGAGGCATCGCTTCATGGCTTTTGTCCAATCGCTTTGCGCAGGCGGTGCACCGCCCGGAAGAGCTGACGTTTGACGGAGCCCGGGCTTATTCCCAGGGCCGCGGCGGTTTCTACGCTGGTCCATTGCTCGAGCAGGCGCAGGGTGAAGATTTCGCGCTGGCGAGCCGGGAGCCGGCGAAACTCGATCTGGAGACGGCGGCAGAGTTCGCGGCGGGAGACCTCGGTCTCGGCCGAAGCGCTGCGCTGGACCTGGTCTGCGTCGGCCAACTCGGCGCGGCGCGTCTTCCACCATTTCCACCAGGCCGAACGGCGCCGGTCGCGGCAGACGTTGATGGCGACGCTGGCGAGCCATTTCGCCCAGTTTTCCGGCGGACCCTGGCTGCGAAGCCAGCGCAGCGCCTTTAACAAGACCTCCTGGGTGGCCTCTTCCGCTTCGGCTGAGTCGTCAAGCATCAAGCGGCAAAGCGCCAGTACCCTGGCTCGGTGCGCCAGGTAGACCGCATTGTAATCGGCGCTGCCCAAACCTCGCTGGCGATCTGAAGGGGCAGCGGCGCTCGTCGCCGGCCGAGCAACCCTATGCGGCAGAAGCGACACTGCTGCCTCTAGCGTTGCGGCGCCCCGTCATCGCGCGGAGGACCGTCGCTGGACGACTCGCCCACCGGGGTTGGTAAAGCTTGCGATGTCTGCGCCACCGGCTCCTCGGCGTCATAGTAGTCTCGGCGGGCAGCCACGAATTGCGGGGCGCCCGGGCGCCTGCGATCCCTTTGCGGCCGGCGCGCCGCCGACGGGCCTTGCTTGCGGGCCACGGCCGACCTACTGCGAGGTGGAAGCTGAAGCCGCGCGGCGGGCTTGCTGGAAGTAGCCGCGAATCTGTTCATGGGTCTTTTCCAGGTTGGCCAGCAGCTTCGAGGCCGCCGCTCGCTGCGCGGGGCTCAGCAAGGCCACGACCTTCTGCGCCAGCCGTACGCGATCCTCGAAGAAGGCGTTGCGTGTCTTTTCCAGGTTACGCTCGGCGCCGGCCACATCGCCACCCCCGACCAACGCCTGTGCCAGTTGCCGCCTGGCTGCCATCAGGTTTAGGTGGTCCTTTTTCAGGGTGGGTCGCGCCGCGGTGAAAATCTCCCTCGCCTTGGCCCGCTGGCTGGGTTGCAGAACGACCCAGACGGCTCTCATCCCCGGCAACATTCCATGACGGTGGTGGGCAAAGGCATGAGCGGCCGGCGGATAAAGACCGGCGAGGAGCGCCAGGCCTGCCAGCGTGGCAATTGCCAAACGTGATTTCATTTCAGGTACTCCTTTCACGCGTTAAGCCGGCGCTTGCGGGGAGCGCCGCAGCTTTCACCAGTATAGACGTAACGGAGGGCTGCGCGGTTGACAGCCGCCGCGCGACGCACCGGAGAAGCTAAGCTGCCTGTTCCGGTTGTGGGGTCGCAGGTCTGGCTGCGCAATGCCAATCGTTTCGCCATCGCCGGCGCATCGGCTTTAGCGCGAGCAGTGCCAGGACCGCGCTGCCCAGATTCAGTGCGACCACGGCAGCGAAAACCGGGAGCCAGGACCGCTGCGTTCCCTTATCAGGCCGGAAAGGGGCGCCCCGATCAGCGAGCCGACGCCGAACGACAAATAGAGGAAGCCGTAGTTCGCCGTCGCGTGCGCCGTTCCGAAGATATCGGTCAGCAAGGCGGGAAAAAGCGAGAAAATCTCTCCCCAGGCGAAAAAGGCAAACCCGGAAATCGCAACGAACAGCAGCGGCTGACCTCCGTAAACCCAAAACAGCGCCACAGCCAGCGCCTCGAAGCTGAAGGCCAGCGCCATCGTGTTTTCGCGCCCGATCCTATCCGAAAGCCAGCCAAACGCCGGCCTGGTCAGCCCGTTGGCCACTCGGTCGATACTCAGCGCAAGCGGCAGCGCGCTAAAGCCCAAGACCTGCGCGGCGGCGACTCCGAGATCGGCGGCAAACACCGCCATTTGCGAGACGATCATCAGGCCGCCGGCGCACATCATCGACATCATGGCAAACAGCAGCCAGAAAAGCTGGGTTTTCAGCATTTGGGCCGGCGACACATTAACCACCGCAGCCGTTGGATGTCCCCCGCGCTCGCCGGCAAGCGCAGCGTCGAGGCCAGCCGGCGCCCGGGCCAGGCCCAGGGCCGACATACAGGCGACCGCGCCCAGTGCAACGCCGACCAGAGCAAGCGTGTGAGTCAAGCCGCGGCCGCCAAGCATCATGGCGATCGGCCCGGTGGTGAAGATCGCTCCGCAGCCGTAACCGGCGGCGACAATTCCCATTGCCAGGCCGCGCCGGTCGGGGAACCAATTCGCCATCAGACCGATCGCCGCGATATAGACGGCGCCGGTGGCGATTCCACCCGAGACGCCGTAGGTCAGGTAGAGCGCCAACGGGCTGGCGGCACGTGCTGCCCCGAGCCAGCTTGCGGCCAGAAAGAGCCCGCCGGCAAAGACGAGCCGGCGCGGTCCGAGCTTTTCCCCGACAAAGCCCTGGAACGGTGAGCACAGGCTTTGGAAAAGCACCAGCAGCGAAAAAGTCACCTGCACTTGCGCCAAGCCGAGCCCCAGGCGCGCCTCGAGAGGTTTTACAAAAAGCGTCCAGACGTACTGGGGCGAAGAAATCGCCATCATGGCGATCGTGCAAAGCACCAGTTGGCGCACGCGGCCGCCGGAGAATCTCGCAGCATACTCGGTGGCTGGCGCAAGCTCCGTTGCCGATGTCGAAGCGTCTCCCACGCTACGTCGCCATGGGGCGAAGCCTTTCTAGTCAGCATGGAACGACCGGCTCCGATTCGCGGATAACGTAGGTTACGCTGCGAATTGGAGAAACGTAGCGCAGAGCTACACCGGAAAGGAGCCGGTCGTTCCATGCTGACTAGCGCCAGGCATCGGCCGGCCCATCGCAACTCCCGCGGCACCAGCCGCCGCCCAGCGATCCTCAAGCCGACAGCTCGGGCGGCGGGGGCCGGCTCTACCCTGCACGCCCACCGCCTTGCTCCTCAATGCGCCATCTTCGCGCCGGAAGCCCGATCCAGCTTGCGCATCGCCAGGGCAAGCGGCGCCATCAACAGGCAGACGACTGCCAGTGCGTAGTAGGCGTCCACATAGGCGAGCGCCGCGGCCTGCTGCAGCACGCCGGTGTAAATGCGGCCCAGCGCCTGGGCACGCGCCCCGGCCTGACTCAGCCCATGATGGAACAGGTGCGAGCTGAGCGTGCTCATGGTCTGCAGATACCGCACACTGTAGGGCGTTGGATGGCCGACCAGGCGCTCCTGGTGTAGGTCCGCGCGCCGGATAACCAAGGTCTCGAGCACCGCTATCCCTACGCTACCTCCGATATTCCGGAACAGATTCAGCAGGCTCGACACTTCCCGGCTCCTCTCGCGGTCGATTCCCACATAGGCCAGCGTGTTAATCGGGATAAACAAAAACGCCAGCGGAATCGATTGGTAGACCCGGTACAAGACAATATGCATAAAGTCGACCTGTAAATCGATCCCGGCAATCTGGTACATCGCCAGGCTGAGCCCAACGAATCCGCCCATGACCAGCAGCCGCGCGTCCACCCTCGTGGTCAAAATACCCACTAACGGAAGTACGCCGATCAGCAACAACGCGCCCGGCGAAATCGCCATTCCGGACAGTTCCGCACTGTACCCCATCAACTCCTGCATATACAGCGGCAATAGCACCGTGCTGCTGTAAAGGACAAACCCCAGCACGAACATCATTAGATTGGTCGTGGCGAAGTTGCGTTGCCGGAAAAGCCCAAGCTCCACCACCGGCGCACGCTCCCGCAGCTCGTGAATCACGAATACGGCCGCGGATACCACCATCGTCACCGCCAGGCCGGTGATGAAGCGCGAGCCGAACCAGTCATCCTGCTGCCCCCGATCCAGCATCACCTGTAAACTGCCTAGGGCGAGCGAGAGCAGAATGATGCCGGGGTAGTCGATCCGCATCGTGCGCCGGTTTCTCTTCACCTGCTCCCTCAGGTAAGGCGGGTCTTCGAGCACGCGCCATGACAGGATCATCGACGTCAGCCCGACTGGAAGGTTGATGAAGAAGATGTAGCGCCAGCTAATATTGTCGGTTAGATAACCGCCCAGCGTAGGACCCAGCGCCGGCGCCAGCACCACCGCCATCCCGTAAACGGCAAAGGCCATGCCAAACTGCGCGGGTGGAAACGTGTCGGCCAAAATCGATTGCTCGCTGGGCTGGAGGCCGCCGCCCCCAGCCCCTTGCAGCACCCGAAACCATATCAGCATCTCCAGGCTGGTGGCCATCCCGCACATCACCGAGCTGATCGTGAAAAGAGCCACGCAGGAAATGTAGAAACGCTTGCGGCCGATGTAGCCCGCAATCCAGCCGCTTAGCGGCAGCACGATCGCGTTGGCCACCAGGTAAGAAGTGAGCACCCAGGTGGCCTCATCGACGCTCGACGAAAGCCCGCCCGCGATATGGGGCAGCGCGACGTTGGCGATGCTCGTGTCGAGCACCTCCATAAAGGTGGCCAGCGTGACGGTGAGCGCGATCAGCCAGGGGTTATGCCCGGGGCGCCAGGCGGGACCCTCCGCTGCCTGGCCCGGCCGGAGCCGGTCCTCACGCGCGTCGACAAGGCTCATCTTGAGCAACCGGCCGCGCTCACCGGCGAACCTCGGTCATTTCTGGGCCACCGGCAGCGAGCGCTGCTCGCCGCCGCGCACCGGCCGGCGCTCCAGCCATACCGTCGGCTCGACCGACATCCCGGGACGCAGCCGGCGGCTTGCCTCCTGATCATCCAGGAAGCGGATACGTACCGGCACGCGCTGCACGATCTTGACGTAGTTGCCGGTGGCGTTCTCCGGCGGCAGCAGACTGAATTTTTCGCCGCTGGCTGCGCCGACCCCTTCCAGGTAGCCCTGGAACTCGCGCGCCAGCGCATCGACCCGAATTGTCACCGGCTGCCCCGGGCGCATGCGTGCAAGCTCGGTCTCTTTGAAGTTGGCCGTCACCCACAGGTCATCGAGCGGCACCACGGCAAGCAGTTCCTGGCCGGGCTCGACGCGCTGACCGAGCTCGACCGTTTTCTTGCCGATCTCGCCGCCGCGCGGCGCGGCAATCCTGGTGTAGCTCAAGTTAAGCTTGGCCTGGTCCACTTGTGCCTGCGCGGCCTGCACTTGCGCTTGGCGCGTAGCGATCGCTTTTAGCGCTGAATCCATCTGGGCGCGAGCCGCCGCCTGTTGGGCCTGCGCCACGCGGGCCTGGCGTTCGTACTCCTCGTACTGATCGCGCGACACCACGCGACTTGCCAATAGCGCGCGGCGCCGCCCGAGGTCGTGCTGCGCTTTCAGGTTGGTTGCCACGGATGCGTTCAGATTGGCCAGCGCTACCTGGTAATCGGCCTTGGCGCCTTGCAGCGCGGCGTTGGCCTGAGCCAGGTCGGCGTTGGCTTTCTCCAAGGCCACTTCGAAGTCGCGCGGGTCGAGTTCCACCAGCACCTGCCCCTGGTTCACCCGGTAGGTATCCTCCACGTAGATATGAAGCACGGTGCCTTGGACGCGCGAACTTATGGGGAGGATATGGCCGTCGATTTGCGCGTCATCGGTGCTTTCGTATGATTGCCGATAATGCCAGGCCGCAACGGCGGCGATCGCGCCGCCGATAAGCAGGGCGCCGGCCAGTAAATACCCAGGCAGGCGCCGGCGCCGGTCCTGTCGTCGGGTATCTTGGTGGCGGTCGCCGGCTGCCGCTGTGGCCGTTTCGTCCTGGAGCAGGTCGCCGTTCATGCCGTATTCCTCAGCGGCAGGCGCGCCCGAATCCCCGGAATTGGCACCGACTGGTCTTGTCGGCGGCCGGTCTTGGGCGCAGCCGCTGGACCCTCGTCGCTCGTGCCTCTATCCCGAGCGCAGCCATCACTTTGCGCTGCACCCGTCCGCGACCCGGGATCCGGGTGGGCGCGTTGGCCCGTTGGCAGTAGTGTGCCCGGGGGCTTTGCCGCGGGCTGACTCTCGATGCCGCCCGGGCCGGTTCGCAGCCGACAAGCGCTCGCCCAGTGCCCCCAAGAAAGCGGTCCACTTGGCGCGGAACTCAGGGCCGCGTGGGTTTAAGCCGGTAACCAGGCGCGTTAGCTGAGGAAAGGCGCCGGGAAAGACCGTCAGGGCCATTACCGCGATAAAGAGCGACTCAGGCTCGAACTCAGGAGCAATAGCCCGGTGGGCTTGCCTCTGGCGAAGCCGCTCGATAACCTCGCGCATCAACTGCGCGCGATCGCGCTCTGCCACCAACCGGCCGTTGCTCAGCGCCTCCCACTGCATCATGCGCCAGGCCCGCCCGTCGCTACACACCACCTGCTGCCAATAAAGCAGTGCCGGCGTCAGTTCGTCGGGCGTCTGTTGCAGAGTGCGGCTGCGTGCGGCCAGCTTGCGCCGCACAATCTCGCGGTAAAGCCGCTGCTTGCTGCCAAAGCAGTAAAACAGCATCCGCTTGTTCACCCGGGCCCGACGCGCCATCGCTTCGGTGCGCGCGCCGTCAAAGCCACGCGCCGCAAACTCGACCTCGGCCGCCGCCACAAGGCGCTTAACCGTGCGCTCAAGGTTGCGCTTGGGGAGCTGCCCGGGCGACGCTGTTCGCCCGCGGTTAGACGTTGCCGCCACGCTTAGACCTTGCCGTTGTGCAGCCCGGCCGCGCCCCACCGTATCTGGCTGCCCGCCAATTAACCACCAGGTGAATTGCTTGACCCTTGCAATATAGCCCAAAGCAAAATAATTTCAACCCGCTGGGCGCCCGCCGCTCGGGCCTCTGCGGGCACCAGCCGGTCACAGACCCTTGCGACCGGGGCGCCAATGATGTGGGGCGCCGCCACCGGCCTGCACCAAGGCGCCCTTGAACTGGGAGTAGTATCGCGTTGCGTCGTGAAAGGCAGTCAGCAGGCGCTGCCGGTTTCGGGCAAGCCTCCGGAGCAATCAAGCAGTTGGTCTTGACTGTTTAACTTGACCGTCCAGGTGGAGCTACGGCTGAAGGGTGGAAAACGCGCAAGAGCCGCATGATTCCAGCGGCGTCCGACTCGGCCACGGCAACCAATTCGCCCCCGCAGGTGATTTTGAACCGCACTGTGCCGGCCGGGACCCGCCCGGCAAGCGGCCTTGCGTCACCGGTCCGCAGCCGGGCCGCCTCCGACCGGCTTAGCGTCGTCTCGGCCATTGCGCCGAGCGCCTGCGTCAGCCCAATTAAAGCGGGCGTCGTACCCGAGTCGAGCAGTTCCACAACTTCCGCCAAAGGCTTGGCCTCTTCGATGCGAAACGCACCCGATCGAAGCCGGCGCAGTTGCCCGAGATGCGCCACCGTACCGAGCCGTTCGCCAAGGTCGCGGGCCAACGAACGTACATAGGTTCCACCCGAACAGACCATGCGGAAGTGGATCCGTGCCGGCTCTTCAAGGGTTAGTTGAAGTTCTTCTATCTCCACCGGCCGCGGCGCCGGCGCATCCATGGCGATCCCCCGGCGCGCAAGCCGGTAGAGCGGGACACCGCCCCGCTTGATCGCCGAAAACAGCGGAGGCCGCTGGAGAATTCGCCCGATAAACTCCCGCCGCGCCGCCTCCAACCTCGGCGCCAGATCGGCCGGCAACGGCGCGCTGCGTGTCACCATCCCTTCGGGGTCGAGCGTATCGGTCTCAACGCCGAGCACAATCATGCCCGCGTACTCCTTGGCGCCTTGCTGCAGAAAAGGGGCCAGCTTGGTGGCCTCTGCAATGAGGATTGGCAACAGTCCCGTGGCGAAGGGATCGAGCGTGCCGAGGTGGCCGACTCTTGCCCTTCTCAGCCGCCGTTTTATCTGGCGAACGACCTCGGCCGAACTCAAGCCGGCCGGCTTGTCCACCAAGAGAACGCCGTTCATGGGGCGGACCTCATATCGACAGCCGCCCGTTGCCGCCGCACCGGCACGTTTACGCCGGCGGTTCCTTCGGCTGCTGCTGGCGCAGAAGCCGGTCGATGCGGGCTGCGCGTTCGCCGCTTGCGTCGAACTCGAAAGCGACCTCGAGCGGGTGGCGTAGCCCAAGCGCGCGCACCAAGTGGCGGCGGATAAAGCCGCGCGCGCTTTCGAAGCCTGCAGCCGCCTGGTTGGCGCGCTGCGCCCCCTCCAGATGGGAAAAAAAGACCTGTGCGTGGCGTAAATCGTCGGTCACACGCACTTCGGTCAGCGTGACCCCCTTGAGCCTGGGATCCTTGATTGCGCGCAGCAAGAGGGCGGACACCTCCCGCAATACGCTGTGCGCGACGCGTTCCGGCCGCCGCCCCTCGCCGCCAATCACCGTCCGTCTCGCTCCCCTTTCAGCGCCGAGCAGCCGGAATCGCAGCGCTCGGCCGCACGGCTGCCGCCCCTCAGCAGTTGAGCAGCTCAAGCTTTTCGTCGCCGAGCGAAGCCAGGCCCAGCGAATCGATGTAGGCCACTACCTGTCTCAGCGCGGAGTCGACAAACGCGCGATCGCTGCCGGCCTGGCAGATTCCCAGCTCTGCCTTCTGCCAGAGGTCGTGGCTGTCGGACTCGGCTACCGAAACGTTGAATTTGACCCGGACGCGATCCTTGATCGCGCGCAGCACCTGGCGCTTGCCCTTAAGCGAGTGGTTTTCGGGCAGAAACAGGGTCAGCTTGAGGACTCCGACCACCATCTACGGTCCTTCTCCGGCAGGGGCCGAACTCGGCTTTGCGGCAGCAAGCGGCTTTGCACCGGCCGCTGCACGGCCCGGTCTGGGGCCGGGCGCGGCGCCCCGAGCACCGCGACGCCAGGCTGTCGCCGCTTGATGGCGGCCGCTTTTCGGTCATCGGCCCCGCCCGGGCCGGCAGGCGCGCCCTCTGCGGCCCCGAAGCTACCTTGCCGCAAACGTCTGCGGGCGATCCTGCTCCTGCCTCTGGCCGGTTGGCCGGCGCTCGACTTCTTCCAGCTCGAAGGCTTCGATAATGTCGCCCGGCTTGATGTCGTTGAAGTTTTCCAGCGCGATTCCACACTCGAATCCGGTCTGAACTTCGCGCACGTCCTCTTTGAAGCGCCTGAGCGAGGCCAGCTTGCCGGACCATACCTGCTTGCTGTCGCGCACCAGCCGGGCTCGGGCGTTGCGTACAACCTTGCCCTCGACGACCATCGAACCGGCCACGGTGAGACCGTGGGTGGTAAAGAGCTGGCGGACCTCGGCGCGACCGAGGATCGCTTCGCGCAGGCTGGGCTCGAGCAGTCCCTCCAGCGCGGCGCGCAGATCGTTGAGCGCGTCGTAAATGATCGAGTAGAGGCGAACTTCCACCCCTTGCTTTTCGGCCAGCGCCATCGCCTTGGGCTCGGGCCGCACGTTGAAGCCGACGACCAAGCCGCCCGAGGCCGCGGCCAGCGTCACGTCGGTTTCGGAAACGGCCCCGACCGAGCTGTGCACCAAGGTAAGCTTTACCTCGCCGCTGCCGAGCGCCGACAGGGCCAGAGCGAGCGCTTCGACCGCGCCTTGGGTGTCGGCTTTCACCACGACCTTGAGTTCCTTGGCCTCGCCGGCCTTCATCCTTTCGCTGAGCTGATCGAGCGAGACCCGGCTGGTCTTCTGGAGCCCGCCTTCGCGCTGCTTGGAGCGGCGGAACTCGGCGATCTGGCGTGCCTTGGCTTCCTCTGCCACCGCCAGCAAGGTGGTCCCCGGCTCCGGCACGGCTGAGAAGCCGAAAACCTCCACCGGCGTGGACGGCCCGGCTTCGGCCACACGCTGGCCGTCATGGTCGAGCATCGCTCGCACTCGCCCATAGGTCGTTCCGCAGACAAACGGCGCGCCCGGAACCAGAGTTCCCTCCTGCACCAGCACCGTGGCTACCGGCCCGCGCCCGCGGTCCAGCCGTGACTCGATAACCGTGGCGCGCGCGCCGCGGGCCGGATTGGCCTTAAGATCCATCACTTCGGCCTGAAGCAGTATCATCTCGAGGAGCCGCGTGATGCCTTCGCCGGTGCGCGCCGATACCGGCACCGTGATGGTCTGGCCACCGTACTCTTCCGGTATCAGTCCCTGTTCGCTGAGCTGCTGCTTGACGCGTTCGAGATTGACGCCCGTCCGGTCGATCTTGTTGATCGCCACGACGATGGGAACCTCGGCCGCCCGCGCGTGGTTGATCGCCTCGACCGTCTGAGGCATCAGCCCTTCGTCAGCGGCAACCACCAGCACTACGATGTCGGTAACCTTGGCGCCCCGCGCTCGCATCGCCGTGAACGCCTCGTGGCCCGGGGTGTCAATCCAGGTTATTCTGCGGTCGCCGACGCTGACCACATAGGCGCCGATCTGCTGGGTGATCCCTCCGGCTTCGCCGCCGGCCACGTTGGAGCGGCGAATGGCGTCAAGCAGCGAGGTCTTGCCGTGGTCGACGTGGCCCATCACGGTGACCACGGGCGGTCGCGCCACGCTTTCGCCGGCTTCGACCTGAGTCGTTTCCTCGAGCGCCGCCTCGGCGTCGAAGGCCGCGTTTTCGACGCTATAGCCGAACTCGCCGGCCACCAGCGTCGCGCTATCCACGTCGAGCACCTGGTTGACCGTGGACAGGACGCCGAGGTCCATTAGCTTTTTTATGACCTCGCTTGCCTTAACACCCATCGCGTGGGCAAGGTCGGCCACGGTGACTGCCTCGCCGACCTTGATCACGCGTTTTGAGGCCTTGGGGGTGGTTATCTCGGTTTTTTTCTGTTCTTTCCCGGGCAGCGCCCGCTTCTTGCGGGGCATCCTAAGGCCGCGCGGTTCGCGTTCCAGGGTAAAGTCGCTGCCGCTTTTGCGTACCACCCGTCGCTTGCGGGCCGGC
The DNA here is from genome assembly GCA_021794015.1 of Deltaproteobacteria bacterium. Classification (GTDB taxonomy): domain Bacteria; phylum Desulfobacterota; class Binatia; order Binatales; family Binataceae; genus JAJYRQ01. The sequence continues at coordinate 14,124 of JAJYRQ010000023.1, forward strand.
CGCGCCCCCACCGGCGTGGCGGCAGGCGCGTTTAGCCCGTTGGGCGCCGCTTGCGAGCCGGTCGTCTCCGTGAAAGCCGGTCCGGCCTGCCCGAAACCGGGACGCGCCGCCGGGGTCGTCCGCCCCGGCGCGGCAGCCGGCCTGAATCCGACTTTGCGCAGGTCTATTCTGCCCAGCACCTTCGGCCCGCGTTGAGCCTCTTCGGCTCCAGGCGCGCCCGATGCCGTCGCGGGCGGCTCCGGCCGGCCCATCGGCCCGGTAGCCTCACCCGCCGGCCCTCCGGAACGCGCAGCCGCGCGCGGTTGGGCAGGCTCGGCGTTGCCCCCCGGCGCAGCCCCTGAAGCGGCAGAAGCACGCACACTGCCAGTCGGCTGGCCCACCGGATGATCGCGGCGCGGGCCACTCGCCGCACCGGTTGCTGCCGCTTCAGACCGGCCGACCGAAGCCGGCTCGACCGGCGATGCCGGAGACGGTGCCCTGGCTTGGCCAAGCGCGGAAGCGGCGCCGCCAGCGGCCTCGCCGCCGCGCTCGCCGGCGAGTTCCTCGGATGCGCGCGGCGGCCCCAAAGGCTCAAGTTGCGGGCCTTCCCGTCCCGGTTGTGCAAATTCTTCAAGAAACAGGTCGACCTCGGAAGGACGCGGCGACTCGACGGTCGGAACAACGAACAGCTCGGTTTCGCCGGCGCCCGCTTGCGGCCAGGCAGCCGAACCCCCGGAGCCGGAATCGGCCGGGACATTCGCAGCGAACGACGGCGGCTCGCCCTCCCGATGGCGCCTGCGGACGACGGTAGCGGTAAGGCGTTTTTCCACCGTTTGACCGCCCCCCTCGGTTTCGAGGACGGTTTCACGGCGCAGCAGAGACTGGCGCTGGCGCTCTTCCTCGAGCTCTTTTTTTACCCGCAACGTCTCGTCTGGCGTGAGCAGGCTGGACCCGCCGCTCACGTGGTCGATCCTGAGGCGTTTGGCGACTGCGGTTATCTGTTCGGCCGCCACCGCCCATTCTTCAGCGAGTGTCTTTACCCGTTTGCGCGCCATTGGCAATCCAAACCGCCGCTTTCGCTTCTACCTTAGGTTAAAGTGAACGGCCGCCCAAGCTCGGCGGCAACTGTTTGCCGCTCGCCCCGGCTGAGGCGCTGCCGGAGCGAGCGGAATTCGTTTCCTTTGCCCGCGACGAACCTTTCAAGGCACGCTGCCCGCGGATGGAGATAGGCGCCGCGTCCGCGCGGGGGCCGTGCTGACCCCAGCCTGACGCCGTCCTGTTGGGCGCCCAAGCGCGCCATCTTATGCTGGTGGTCGCGTTCGAGGCATCCGACGCAGGTGCGTATCGGGCTATGCGTTTTTCGCGCCGGCATCGGCTGATTCATTTCCCTCGCTTTCCTGATTCGAAGCGCCGCCCGGGGCAGCCGTGTCCACCTCGGACCTGTTTGCCGGCGCGGCACTGGGGTCGGCGCCGTTGGCCAGGGCTTCAGCCGCGGCTGCGTCAACGCCGGTCCCGCTTAAGTCGGTCTCGGCCTGGGATGCGGCGGCCTGTTGCGCCTTGGCCTCGGCTTGCGCGCGGCGTTTTTCCGCCACGTGGGCGCGCGTCGCCTCCAGAATCTGAGCCGCCCGCTGAGCGCTGACGCCTTCGACGCCGGCCAGCGTTTCGACACTCGCCTCGGCCAGTTGTTCCGCCGAGCGAAAGCCCCACTGGTAGAGCAGTTCGGCGTTGATGTCTCCGATTCCGGGAATAGCGTTGAGCGAGGCGCGTGCCTGGCGCGCCTCTTCCTCCGCCTCCGACTCGCTGCGCAAGTCGATCTTCCAGCCGGAAATCTGATGGGCAAGGCGCACGTTCTGGCCGCGTTTGCCGATGGCCAGCGAAAGCTGGTCGTCCGGCACGATCACTTCCATGGCGTGCTCGTCCTCGTCGATGATGACCTTGGAGACCTTGGCGGGCGCCAGCGCCCGGCAGACCAGTTCCGCCTGGTCGTCGGTCCACGGGACGATGTCGATCTTCTCGCCGCGCAACTCCTGGACCACCGCCTGGACCCGCGTCCCGCGCATGCCGACGCAAGCTCCTACCGGATCGACGTTGGAGTCCTTCGAGTAGACGGCCACCTTGGCCCGGCCGCCCGGCTCGCGGGCACACAGCCGTATTTCGACGATTCCCTCGTAGATCTCCGGCACCTCCTGCTCGAACAGCTTCTTGAGAAACTCGTTCGAGGTGCGGGACAGTACGATGCTGAGCCCCCGCTCGTTAAGCTCAACCAGGGTAATCAGCGCCCGGATACGCTCGCCCTGGCGATAGCGCTCATGCGGAATTTGCTCGCGCTCGGGCAGCACCGCCTCGGTGCGGCCGAGGTTGACGATCATGTTCTTGCGCTCGAAGCGCTGGACGATACCCGAGACGATCTCCGACTTGCGGTCCTTGAACTCGTTGTAAATCAGGTGCCGCTCGGCGTCTCGGATGTGCTGAATCAGGTTTTGCTTGGCGACCTGGGCGGCAATGCGTCCCATCGTCGCGGTGTCCAGCTTGACCAGGATTTCGTCGCCCACCTCGGCGTCGGGGTCGAACTTGTGGCGCGCGTCCTCCAGGGTCATTTCGGTGTCCGAGTTGGTCACCTGTGCGACCACGGTGCGCACCTCGAACAATTCGACCTCGCCCAAATCGGGGTTATAGCGCGACTCGATGGCGCGCTCAGCTCCGAAGGTCCGTCGGGCCGCCGAGTGCATCATCTCCTCGACCGCCTTGACAATAATCGTCCGGTCGATCCCCTTTTCCTTGCAGACCTGCTCGATAATGCGGTTCAGCTCAACCGGCATGGGACCTCCGTGCGCGGGCGAACCACTAAGCGGGCGGCCCCAGCCCTACGACCAGCGCTCCACGCGGCTGCCGGCGGCCGGCCGGACGGTCCGGGCAGCGGGCCGGCGGGCACAGCGCAACTCTGGGAGAGGGTAGGGCGCCTTTCAGTTAAATTGATGTTCGTAATGGGCACTTTTTATTTCGCCGAAAAGGAGCGCTTCCGCCGCTCCGCTTTGCTCGTCCTCAAGCTCAATGCCTTGCGCCGCGACCTTTCTCAGCCTGCCGACGAAGTTCTTGCGTCCCTGCCGGGCGGCATGCAGGCGAACCCGCACGCGCCGCCCGCTATAGGCCCGGAAATGGCTTAGCCGGGTCAGCGGCCGACTTATGCCCGGCGACGACACCTCCAGAATGTAACGCCCCGGAACCGGGTCGTAGACGTCCAGCAAGTCGCTGAGCAGCGGACTCAACCGCTCCAGGTCGCGCATGTCGATGCCGCCGCCGCGTCGGTCAACCAGGAGCCTCAGCAGGGCTCCCCGGCCGCCCGACTTGAACTCCACGGCGACCAATTCGAAGCCTTCCCGCTCAAGGTACGGCTCGACCAGTTCGGCCGCCCGCCGGCCGACCGGGTGAAATTCTACGACAAAGCCGTCGCTGTTGACCGCTAACGGGTCACCGGTTGGCGCCGGATGCTCGCCCGCTCGGTCGTAAAGCAGAGCGGCGCCAGTTGTGCCGTTATATTCCTGTTGTCTCTTGTCCATCGGAGCCGCACGGTACCGGCACGGCCAACAAAAAATGGGCCGAGGCCCACCCGATTGAGTGTAGCGGCTCCGCGCCCGCGCATCAAGGCATGACTATGCTGCCGCCGCGTTCGCTCAGCCGACAGCGCCAAAATGCCGCGCCGACGGCCCGCGGCCTATGCCGCCTGCGGCGCGCCTGGAGGAGACAGCGGGCTTTTTACTTGGCCAGAGCCTGGATGACCTCGGCCTCGCGCACGCGGCCGCCGTCAACCACCAGCGTTGCACCGTTGACGTAATTAGCCGCAGCGGAGGCCAGGAAGACACACGGGTAAGCAATCTCTTCCACCCGGCCAAAGCGCCCCAGCGCACGGGAAAGCCGCACCGCCTCGCGTACCCGTTCGTTGGGCCATGCCCTGGACGCCGCACCCTCGGTCTCGATCGGACCGGGGGCGATGCAGTTCACCCGGATTCCCAAAGGACCCCATTCGCTGGCGTGCGACTCGGTCAGCTTTATCACCGCCGCCTTGGCCGCGGCGTAGGGAATCATCGTGGACGAGCCGTCAATCCCGGCGATCGACGAAAGATTGATGATACAGCCGGGGCCCTGCTGCTCGATAAACCGCTTGGCCGCCGCCTTGGAGCATAAGAACGTCCCGTCCAGGTTGATCGCCACTACCGCCCGCCAGGCGTTGGGCGAGAGCGCCAGGCTGGGCGCCGCGATGCTGGCTCCGTGGTTGTTCACCAGCACGTCCAGCCGGCCGAAATGGCGCACCGCCTCGCCCACCAGCGCCTCGCACGCCGCTGCGTCGCGGACGTCGCAGACGAAAAGCTCGCAGCGCCCCCCCGCCTTGCGCAGCGCATCCCGCGTCGGCTCCAGATGCTCCGCCTTGCGGCTGGCGATGATTACCGGGGCGCCGCGCAGGGCGAACTCCCGTGCGATGGCGGCTCCAATCCCGGTCCCGCCGCCGGTGACGATTGTGACTTTACCTTCGACGCCGAAAGGGTCTGTCAAGGCTCTCTCCTCCTCAGAGTCCACAACGGAGCGCGCCGGCGCAAGCCGCACCCCACCCGCCCAGAGGGCGGCTGCCGGCTTGCAGCGCTGCCCCTAGGACACCGTCCAGGTGTCCCCGCCGTAGAGCAGCTTGCGCAGGTCACCCACGCCGCGCTGTTCTTTGGCGCGCTCGAGCTGGCGGTTCATCTCAGCTTCGAACGGCGGCCGGGAGTCCACGTAAAAGACGCCAATCGGCGTCGGCATCGGGGGCGCGAAATTGGCCAGTATGAAGCCTAGCGCCGGATCGGTCTCGTCGTGGACCAAGAGGTCCTTTTCGCTCGCGCCGTTTGCCAGCGTCACGATCTCCGGCTTATGGCCGTTGAGCCGCACGCCCTTGTCGCGGTTCCTGCCAAAGATGAGCGGCTTGCCGTGCTCGAGGATGAGCTGATAGTCGGCCTTAAGAGGCTTGTCCGTCAGCTCATGAAACGCCCCGTCGTTGAAAATGTTGCAGTTCTGAAAAATCTCGATGAAGGCGCCGCCGCGATGCTCGTGCGCGCGCCTTAGCATCTCGCCCAAATGCTTCTGCTCCACGTCCACGGCGCGGCAAACGAACGAGGCGTGCGCCCCAAGGGCGACCGCAATCGGGTTGAACGGAAAGTCCACCGAACCCATCGGCGTCGACTTCGTGACCTTGCCCACCTCCGAGGTCGGCGAATACTGACCCTTGGTCAATCCGTAAATGCGGTTGTTAAAGAGCAGTATCTTGAGCCCGATGTTGCGTCTAAGCGCGTGCACCAGGTGATTGCCCCCGATCGAAAGGCCGTCGCCGTCGCCGGTGACCACCCACACCTCCAGGTCGGGCCGCGTTACCTTGAGCCCGGTGGCGATCGCCGGCGCGCGGCCGTGGATGGTGTGAAAGCCGTAGGTGTTCATGTAGTAAGGAAACCGGCTCGAACATCCGATCCCCGAGATAAAGACCACCTTCTCGCGCGCCACGCCGAACTCCGGCAGCACCTTCTGCACCTGCGCCAGGATGGCATAGTCGCCGCATCCCGGGCACCACCGCACCTCCTGGTTCGAGACGAAGTCCTTGCGCGTCAATGTACCGGCCATGGTGATACCTCTTACTTGAGCGCGCGCTCGATACGCGCCACCAGTTCCGAAACCTTGAAAGGCCGCCCCTGAACCTTGTTGCACCCAAAGGCGTCGATAAGGTACTCGGCGCGCACCAGCTTGAGCAGTTGCCCGAGGTTAAGCTCCGCCACCATCACCTTGGCGAAGCGGCGCAGCACGGCGCCCAGGTCCGCCGGCAGCGGGTTTAAGTAGCGCAGGTGGACGTGAGAGACCTTCCTGCCGGCGGCGCGCGCCTGCTTGACCGCCTCGCGCACCGCGCCGAAGGTCGATCCCCAGGCAAGGATTACCAGGTCTCCGCCCTCCGGATCGCCGAACACCGTGGTCGGCGCCAGCTCGCGCGCGATGCCTGCGATCTTGCGTGCCCGGATGCGCACCATGAGTTCGTTGTTCGTCGGCGAGTAGCTCACATTGCCGGTCAGATGCTCGCTGGAAAGGCCGCCGATCCGATGCTCGAGCCCCGGGGTGCCGGGAATCACCCACGGGCGGCCCAGCGTCTGTTCATCGCGCAGGTAAGGCTGGTAGCCTTCGGGATCAGTGCGAAACTCGACCTTGATTGGCGCCAGGCGCTCCAGCTCCGGCAGACGCCAGGGCTCAGCCCCGTTGGCTAGGTTCGAGTCAGACAAAACGATCACCGGCGTCATGTACTTGACCGCCAGCCGCACTGCCTCGTAGGCGCATTCGAAGCAGTCAGCCGGGGTCGCCGCGGCCAGGACCGGCAGCGGCGCTTCTCCGTGCCGTCCGTAAAGCGCCATCAGCAAATCCGCCTGCTCCGGCTTGGTCGGCATCCCGGTCGACGGTCCCGCGCGCTGAACGTCGACAATCACCAGCGGCAGCTCCACCTTGACCGCCAGGCCAACCGCCTCGGCCTTGAGGTCCATTCCGGGGCCCGAGGTCGTGGTCACGCCGATCGCGCCGCCGAAGGCCGCTCCGATCGCCGCGTTGACGCCCGCGATCTCGTCCTCGGCCTGGAAAGTGTAAACCCCGAAGTTCTTGTAAGCCGCCAGGTCGTGCAGAATGTCGCTGGCCGGAGTTATCGGATAGGAGCCAAGGAAAAGCGGACGCCCGGCGCTCACCGCCGCAGCCACCAGCCCCAGGGCTACCGCGCTGTTACCCGTGATGTTGCGGTAGACCCCGGGCTCAATCCGCGCCGGCGGCACCTGGTAGGAGGAGGCAAAAATCTCGGTCGCCTCGCCGAAGTTGTAGCCCGCCCGCACCGCCCGCAGATTGGCCTCGCGCAACTCGGCCGACTTCTCGAAGCGGCGGTTGAGCCAGCTTAGCGTCGGCTCCAGCGGCCGATGGTATAGCCACGAGACCAGCCCCAGCACGAACATGTTGCGACAGCGCTGGACCTCCCGGTTGCCAAGCCCCAGCTCTCTGAGCGCCAGCGTGGTCAGCCGGCCGACCTCCACCTCGAAGACCTGAAAGCGGTCGAGCGAGTGGTCGGTCAGCGGATTGCTTTCATAGCCGGCGCGCTTCAAGTTGCTCTCGGTGAACGCCTCTTTATCGACGATCACGATTGCGCCGGTGGAAAGGTCGTCGATGTTGGCCTTGAGCGCCGCCGGGTTCATCGCCACGAGCACATTGGGCTCGTCGCCGGGTGTGAAGACCTCGTTGCTGGAAAAGTTGAGCTGAAACCCGCTTACCCCGGCCAAGGTTCCGGCGGGTGCGCGGATTTCGGCGGGAAAGTCGGGCAGCGTTGCCAGATCGTTGCCGGCCAGCGCCGACTCGGCGGTAAGCTGCATTCCGGCAAGCTGCATCCCGTCGCCGGAGTCGCCGGCAAAGCGCACCACCACCTGGCTGCGTTGTATGACCGGCTTGCGCTGCGGTTGCTGCGGGGCCTCAGGCGCTCGCGGGCGCGCCCCTTCTTCCTGTCCGGCCGACCCACCGGGAAGAGCCATAGCGATTCAACTCCTTCACCGCTGGGCGCCGGCCGCTGCACTCCCAGCTTGTTGTGTTGCGTTTGCGGGCATTAACCAGCCGCAACGCCTCGGTCGCTCCGCACGCGCGTGCGATACGACCGGGGCGTCGCCTCCGCCTCGCCCTCACCGTAACCTGCGCCCTCTGCGGCCGGCGCCCTGGCTTTCGCCTCGGGCGCCCGCGGCTGAGAACGTCTTTACGACGCGGCCGCCAACTTTCAATTTAGCCCAACCGGCGCCACCCTCCAAGGGCCAAACCGCAGGCGCGCGCGCCCGTCCTAACGCACCCGAAAATCCTGGAATTCACCGCTCCAGCTGAGCCAGCGCGACTCCAGATCGTCAACCCGCGCCCCCGGCGGCCCCTGGTAGAGCCACGCCAGCAGCATCTCAAGCGCCGGCCGCTCGCCCTCGGCCAAGAGCTCGACCCGGCCGTCGGGGAGGTTGCGCACCCAGCCGCTAAGGCCGAGCCCGCGCGCCTGCTCTTGCGCCGCGCGGCGAAAGAAAACTCCTTGCACCCGCCCGCTAACTAAGGCGTGCAGCCGAGCCCTGCCGGCGCTTGCTGTGAAATCTGACACGGCAACTCGCCCCGGCGGTCTACCGCAGGAGGGCAGGCCTCCGTCCGAGGCATGCAGCCACAGTGCAGGTCGGCTGCCAATGAGCTCCTCCTCGACGCATCGTCACCCAACCACTACGGCGCCCAGCGCGAAGGCCCGGTCGTTTGCCGCATCCCAACGAAATCCGCCGCGCGCCAAGGGGAGCGCCACCCGGCTATGGCAGGCGCGGCGCCTACCGGCCGTGGGAGGTGCGGCCGGCCCCGGCGCCCAACAGCGCGCGCAGCTCCTCCTCGCTGATAATCGAAACCCCGAGCTTTTTGGCCTCATCGAGCTTCGAGCCGGGCTCCCTGCCGGCGACCACAAAGTCGGTCCGGGCGCTCACCGCCGAGCTTATCCGCCCGCCGGCGGCGTGGATTTTCTCCGCGGCCTCGCCTCGCGTCATCGTTTCGAGCACTCCGGTAAGCACAAAGCTAAGGCCGGCAACCGCGGACTGGTGCTGCGGGGCGCGGGCCGGCGCGCGCACCTCCCGCAGCCGCTGGCGCAGCCGCTTTACCGCGCGCTGGTTTCGCGGCTCGGTGAAGTATTCGCGGATGCTGCGCGCGACCTCTGGACCGATGTCGCGGATTGACTCGAGCCGCTCCTGGCTGGCCTCAGCCAGCTCCTCGACAGCCGCAAACTCAAGGGCAAGCTGGCGCGCCGTGCTCTCGCCCACATGGCGGATGCCCAGGCCGTTGATCAGCCGCTCCAGCGTGGTGGTCCGCGAGCGCTCGATGCTCGCAAGCAGGTTGTCGGCGCTCTTCGCGCCCATCCGCTCAAGCGCCACCAGCTCGGCGCGCCGATCCTTAAGTTCGTAGAGGTCGGCCAGCTCCTTGACCAGCCCCTTTTCCACTAGCTGGCCGACTAGCTGCTCGCCCAGTCCCTCGATGTCGAGGCAGGTCTTGGAGGCGAAGTGCCGAATCGACTCGCGCACGCGCGCGGGGCAATTGACGTTGACGCAGAAATAGCCGGCCTCACCCTCTTCGTGGGCCACCGCACCGGCGCACTCGGGACAGCGCGCCGGCATCGAGAACTCGGGCCCACGCGGCTCGCCCTTGCGCGCCACCCGCACGAGGTAGGGGATTACATCGCCCGCGCGCTCGACCAGCACGGTGTCTCCTTGGCGAACGTCCTTGCGGCGGACCTCGTCGAGGTTGTGCAGCGACGCGCTCGCTATCGTCACGCCGCCAAGCGCAACCGGCTCGAGCTGGGCCACCGGCGTGAGAAAGCCGATGCGGCCGACCTGGACCGAGATTCGCAGCACCCGGGTCTCGGCCTGCTGCGCCTTGAACTTGTAGGCGACCGCCCAGCGCGGCGCGCGCGACACCTCGCCCAGCCGCTGCTGAAGGGCAAACGAATTGACCTTGACGACCACGCCGTCGGCCTCGTAGTCCAGCCGGCCGCGCCGTTCGCTCATCTCCTGCCAGTACTCCAGCGCCGCCTCGATGTTCGGGCAGAGCCGGTTGTGGGGGTTAACCTTGAGTCCGAGCGCCTTGAGGCCCTCGAGAAACTCCCACTGCGTGGCCCAGCGCGCGCCTTCGACCACCCCCGGGCTGTGGCAGTAGATGTCCAGCGGGCGCGCGGCGCTCACCCGGGGGTCGAGCTGGCGCAGCGAGCCGGCCGCGGCGTTGCGCGGATTGGCAAACAGCGGCTCGCCGCGTTGCTCCCGCTCGGCGTTGAGTTTCTCGAAGGCCCTGCGCGGCAGGATGACCTCGCCGCGCACCTCCAAAAGCGTCGGAATCGAGCCCGCCTCAGGCGCCAAAAGCCTAAGCGGCACGCTTCGTACGGTCTTGACGTTGGCGGTGACGTCCTCGCCGTTTAAACCGTCGCCGCGGGTTGCGGCGCTGCGCAAGCGGCCGTTCTCGTAAGTGAGCGCGACGGCCAGCCCGTCAAACTTGATCTCGGCGACGTACTCGACGTCGGCCTCGCTGCCCAGCATCCGCTTCACCCGGGCGTCGAACTCGCGCATCTCGCCGGCGTCCAGCGCGTTGGCCAACGAAAGCATTGGGCGGCGATGCACCACGATGCCGAATTTTTCCGCCGGCGCGGCCCCCACCCGCTGGGTGGGCGAGTCGGGCGTGACCAGGTCGGGGTACTCGCGCTCGATCGCCTGCAGCAGGCGCATCAGCGTGTCGTACTCGGCGTCGCTCACCTCCGGGTCGTCGAGCACGTAGTAGCGATAGTTATGGTAGTTGATAAAGTCGCGCAGGCGGGCGGCCTCGGCGGCCTTTTCCTCCTTGGTATGCCGCATCAAAGCTTCCGTGAACAACTTGCGGACGGCAGCGTCGCCCGGGCGCGGCGCGCTTAGCGGCGCCCGTAGCCCATCGCGGCCAGGAACTGGTCCAGTCCGGCAAAGCGCAGGTAGGGATTGCGCCGCTTCTGCTCGCCGATCGTCGTGCTGGGCTCGGGTGCGTAAGCGTGCCCCGGAAAGACCATTACGGCGTCGTCCAGCTTCTTGAGCGTATGGTTGAGGCTGTAGTACATCTGCTCCGGGTCAGAGCCGGGCAGATCGACCCGCCCGCACGAATCCACAAACAAGGTGTCGCCTGAGATAAGGTTGCCCTCAACCAGAAAACACTGCGAGCCGGGCGTATGACCCGGCGTGTGCAGGAAGGTCAGCCGGAACGGCCCCAACTCGATCCGGTCGCCCGCATCGACTTTGACCAAATCCGAATCGCTCAGCCCGGCCACGGTTTTGACGCCCTCAGCCTCGTGCCGGTTGACGTAGACCTTGGCCTTCACCCGTTTAAGCAGCTCGGCCGTCCCCTGGATATCGTGGCCCCAGAGATGGCCGCCGAGATGGTCGGGATGATAGTGAGTGATCAGTATCCTGTCGATCTCGTAGCCGTCGCGCTGGGCCAGGCCGCAAATCTCGTCGACGTCCCAGGCCGGGTCGACGACCAGCGCCTTGCGCGAGACCGGGTCGCCTATGAGGTAGACGTAATTGGCCATCGGGCCAAGCTGTACCTGGCGTAACAAAAGCCTCGGTTGCTCGCTCATGGAATCACCCGCGCGGGCGCGCGCAGAGAGCCGCCATCCGCTGCGGCAAGCCGCTTCGCGCCCGGCCCTTTAGCCGTCTTGTTCTTTCCCGGCGCGCTCTGCCCGGCGGCGCGCCAGAAGCGCTTTTCGCCGATCGATCTGCAGCCCGCGCTCCCATAGGAACTCTTCCTCGCCCAGGCGCTTGGCGACCCAGCGCGACTGGACGAAGAGGTGATCGCCGAGCCGGTTGACGTAGGCGAGCAGGTGGGGATTGAGCGGCTCGCGCCGGTTCAAGGCCCAGCACAACCGCTCGGCGCGCCGGCAAACGGCCCGCGCCTGATGGAGAAACGCGTTGAGCTCGCCTCCGCCCGGCAGCGTGAAGGAGTTGAGCGGCGTCAGCTCCTGCTGCATCCGGTCCATCTCGACTTCCAGGCGCTGCGCCTGCTCGGCGCCCATGCGGTGCATGCCTGCGTACTCGGCCTGAGGCGGCGTGGCCAACTCGCTGCCGACGTCGAACAGTTCGTTCTGGACGCGCTGCAAGATGGCGGCGTAGGCCGGGCCGGCCTCGCCCAGACGCCGGCGGTGGCGGGCCAGCAGGGTGCGCACGATTCCCACCACGCAGTTGAGTTCGTCGACGGTGCCGTAGGCCTCGAGGCGAGGGCTGTCCTTCGGCACCCGCACGCCGCCGACCAGGGAGGTTTCGCCCTTGTCGCCGCCGCGCGTGTAGATGCGGTTAAGCCTTATTGCCATGGCACGTTGCGACCGAAGCGCTCGTAGTGAGCCGTTTGACTGCGCGGCCTAAGCTGCCTGGACTCGCGTGTCGCGCCGGGGTCGGCATAGCCGAACGGCAGCACGGTAAAAACGCTCCACCTCGGCGGCACGGCAAGCAGCTCGGCGATCTTGTCGGCGGCGAAATTGCCCACCCAGCAGGTGCCCAGGCCGAGCGCGTGTGCGGCGCTGGCCATGTTCTGAACCGCCTGCGCGCAATCGATATCGGCCCAGCGTCGGTTGTCCCGATCCTTGAGCACAACCACCGCCGCCGGCGCCTGCCCCACAAAGCGCCCGGTCGTAGAGAGTCGGCCGAGCGTCTCCAGCGTGGCAGGGTCGAGCACCAGGACAAACTGCCACGGCTGCAGGTTGCGCGCACTCATGGCATGGCGGCCGGCGTCGATTATCGTCTTAAGCTGGGCAAGCGTAACCGGCTTGCGGGCAAAGACCCGCACCACCCGCCTGCTGGTTATCGCAGTGATGGCATCCACGACCGTCCTGAGCGCAGCCGACCCTCGGGCGCCTGAGCGCGGCCGGCGCTAGGGCTGGCCCCCGGCCCTAGGAGGGCCGCCGCTGCGCGACATATTCTTCCTCGAACCTGGCGGCGCACTCCTGGGCCGAGCGCAGGCGCTGGGCGCGCAGGAAAAACCGCACCAGTTCCTCGTGCCCGACCTCGTCAAGCGAGCCGGCCGCCTCGACCAGTTCCTCGACCAGCCGGGGAAACCGTTCACTCGGGATGTAGTAGTGCGCCCAGCCGAAGTTGCAGTGGCGATGCAGCACCCGAGCGAACGTCTTTTCCAAGGACTCGCGCCTTGTCATCTGAAACCCGTAGCCGCCGCGCACGCCTGGCCGCGCCGCGCCCAACGCGGCGGCGCCTTGCCGGCTTGGAAATCCGCGCTTCATCTCGAACTATTGGCGGGTTTCGCGCGCTTTTCAAGTCCGGCGCCCGCCGCACGCCCGGGCTCGCGGCTAGCCAGCAGCGGGCGACTCGCGTAGCATCCGGTAAAGACCTGCTCGTCGCTTCGATGGCAAAGCTACGGCGCAAAGAGCCCGACTTCCCTCTGAGGAATCTCGCCGCCGGCCGCTCGCACCCGGGGTTGTGAGGCGCCGCCATGTCTGCGGCCTCGAATGCCGACCGGCGTCCCAACGCGCTCGAAGTGGAACGGCTCAGCGTGCGCCTGGGAACCGTCGAGGTGTTGCGCGACCTGAGCTTTCACGTGCCGCGCGCAAGCTCGCTGGCGGTCATCGGCCCCAACGGTGCCGGCAAGACGGTCCTCTTCAGGGCGCTGGCGGGCTCCATCCCGTACGCGGGAAGGGTGAGCTGGGCGCCGGGCACCAAGCTCGGCTACGTGCCGCAGCGGCTCGACCTCGAACGCGACCTGCCGGTCACCGGGCGCGACCTCTTGCGGGCCAAGGCCGCAATGGTGCAGGCCTCGCGCGCGATGGTGAGCGAGGCCCTGGCGCGGGTCGGGCTGGACGAACCAAGCACGCGGGCGCCGATCGGCGCGCTTTCGGGCGGCCAATTCCAGCGCCTGCTCATCGCATTCGCGCTCGTCGGCAACCGCAACGTGCTCTTGCTGGACGAGCCAGCCGCCGGGATCGACGCGCCCGGCCAGCAGCAGTTGAACCAACTGCTGGTAAAGCTGGAGCAGGAGCAGGAAATGACGATCATCTTCATATCGCACGATCTGACGGTGGTCTCCCAGTATGCCACCAACGTGCTGTGCTTGAGCCGCACCTACCACTGTTTCGGGCCGCCCAAGACCGCGCTGGTGCCCGAGGTGCTCGACCGCCTTTACGGGATGCCGGTGGGGTTCCATGTCCACAACGCCCGCTGAGATAGCCTCGCTGGCGCTCTCTGTCGGGGTGGCCACGGCCGCCGGCCTGGTAGGTTGCTTCGCCGTGATGCGCCGGATGACGCTGGCGGCCGACGCCATTTCGCACGTTGCGCTGCCGGGTATCGGCGTGGCACTCTTGCTGCGCATCAATCCCTTGGCGGGGGCCCTGGCCACGCTTCTGCTCGGCGCGCTCCTGGTCTGGGCGCTGGAGACCCAGACCCGAATTGCGACCGAGACCATCGTCGGCGTGGTCTTCTCGGTGGCGCTTGCGGTCGGCAGCCTGATGGCCTCGGGCGAGGAGCTTATCGACGCGCTCTTTGGCGGTCCGACAAGCCTGAGCGCGCCCGAGCTGGTGGCGGGACTGCTCGGCGCTGCGGCGGTGATCGTCTTTATCCTCAAGGCGAAGCACAGGCTGGTGGTCTCGCTGATTTCGCCCGAGGTGGCCGCGACCTCGGGCATCGCGGTTGCCCGGCTCGACCTTTTCTTCCTGCTCGCCTTTGCGCTGACCGTGGCGCTGGGTCTGCGCTACCTGGGAGCGCTGCTGATGGGATCGCTCATCATCATTCCGGCGGCGACCGCGCGGCGGCTGGCGAAAAGCCTGGGCGCGATGCTCTGGCTGTCGGTGGTGGTGGCGATCGCCTCGACCGTCGGCGGCATTTACGCCGGCCAGGTTTTGGGCCGCGCTACGGGGCCGCTAATCGTTGCCTTGGCCGGAGTGATCTTCTTCGTCAGCCTTTTGCGGCCGTCGCCGCGCTGAATTTTCTGCGCCGGCGGCTCAGGGTGGCTCACATTTTTTGCGCGGCTCATGTATAATCTTTGGCGCTCGAGCATTGCCGGGACTGGAATGAGGCGTCCTTGATGTTGACGATCGGCAAGGTGGCACGGGCCGCGGGGCTTCGCGCCTCGGCCATCCGCTTTTACGAATCCCACGGCATCCTGCCCAAACCCGTTCGCCTACCCAACGGTTACAGAACCTACGGCCAAGAGACAGTTGCCCTGCTCGGCTTCGTGCGCCGCGCCGAAGAGCTCGGGATCACGCTTAGGGACATCGGGCGATTGCTCGCGCTTGCCGGCCAAGGCCGCCGGCCATGCTGCGAGGTCAAAGAGCTGGCGCGACGCTACATCCGGGAAATCGACCTGAAACTTAACGAACTCACGCGGCTTCGCTCGCAACTCCAGGGCCTGCGCCGCAAGCGGCCCGCGGCCACCGGCCTCAACGCCATCTGCCCGCTCATCCAGGAGAGCGAGGCAACGCCGACCTGCGCTTCGCCTTCCCGCTCGATCCGCGGCCGAACGCGAAACCTCCGTCCTTCGCGCTCGGCGGCGCATTCGATCGCGCCAGGCCGCGCCGCCGCACCGCGCTGGTGACGCGCTCTGCGGGGCCTGGCGCATCCCGAGCGGCCGCCGCCTGAACAGCGAGCATCGCTTCTCCGCCCGCCTTTGCGCCGCGCCGGAAGGGCGCTTTCGGCCATCCGGCCTCCCCCCAGTCGGCCAACGATCTCATCGCACGCGGTGAACCAAAGGGGTTGCCCTGCTTAGGGCGTGAGCCGTCCAGTCAGCGAGATTTGCGGCCGGGCACGTCGCCTATTGACATTAAACCGCAGTTGAGGGTTTAGCCTGACTGCGGGTGAAGATGATGAGACCCGGAGCGGCCGGCGGCCGGCTTTCCTCTGTAATTGGCGAGACGTTCGGTGTTCGCCAATCGGTCTGGGGGAGCGCGGCCGGCAACAAGGCGGGGATCGCCGTGGTGGTCGCGGCGGTTCTTCTATGCGCGGCGCGACCGGCGGCGGCTAACGGGCACGGGCCGGTCTTTGGCCTGAGCACGCCGACCAACAACGAAGGCGGTTGGAGCCTCGATACCAGCTTTATGGGATCAGGCACCGGCGCAAGCAACGCCAGCATGTTCCGCTCGATGCTCGCTTACGGGGTGACGCCCGACTTGCAGCTTTCGCTCTCTGCGCCGGCCTTGATGACCACCCCGGCGGGCATGCCGTTTGCGCGAGGCACGGCGATGATGCCGACCGACGGCGATTACGAAGGGCTGGTGGCCTACCGCTTTCAGCGCAGCGATTTTGCACCGGGCGCGCGCTACGAAAGCACCGCCTACTTCGGACTGGAATTGCCCGGGCCTCAGCAGGCGTTTCGCTTGCCTGCGGCCAAGAGTAGCTCGCTAATCGAGCCGAGGCTCAACTGGGTGCCGGGGTTTTACGGAGCGCTGGCCTCGGGGCTGGCCTCGCGCAGCGATTATTTCTGGTACGGCGCCGGGTTCCAGTACTTTACGCCAAGCGGCGGCGACCAACGGCCCTGGCTGCTTTTTTACAGCCTGGTTTACGGCTACCGTCCCGAGTTTCTGCGCTGGGACTATCCGAGCTGGGACGGCCGCTTTTTCCTCGAGCTGACCGGCGAGCGTTTCAACCAGCTCCAGCTAAACGGCGTGGGGCTTCCAGGCACCGGAGGCAGCGACCTTTTTTTCGGCCCCAGCACGCTGTGGCTCTATAAGAACTATGGCATCGAAACCGGCATCCAGTTCCCGCTCTACGAGAACGTCGGCTTTCGGTACGGCCGCACGCTCTACCGGTGGGTGATCGACGCAAGCTATTTCTTTTAAGCGCAACTGCGAGGAGGCAAAGGCGGTGAAACAACGTTCATTGATATTGGCCCTGCTCCTGTCGGTAGGCATGGCGCTCGGTGCGGCGCCGGCGCGGGCCGAGTTCAGGCATATCGAAATCAAGGTTTTCGGCATGGACTGAGCGGTCTGTGCCCACGCCGTGAGCGTGGCCATTGGCAAAATTCCGGGCGTGACGCACGTTACCGTAAGCCTCAACCAGGCGCTGGTGACCGCGGACTTAAGCCCCGCAAACACGGTCAGCCTCGAGCAGATACGGCAAGCTATTCTGGCGGACGCCTTCACCCCAAAGGAGGCCCGGGTGCGCGTTATGGGACGCGTCGTCAGCGCCGGCGCGCAACTGAGGCTGAACGTCAGCGCGACCAACGACTCCTACGATCTGGTACCCGCCGCCGGGGTGAAGGACCTCGTCGGTAGCCTTCGCAAGGCCGCCGGCCACCCAGTCCTGGTCGAGGGACTGATTCCAGCCGGCAACGCCAAGCCGCCGCTGTTGGAGGTGCACCAATTCAGCTTGAGCACCGAAAAAGGAGACCAGCGATGAGGGTTGCCCCAAACCCGACCGCAGACCGACCCACAACGGGCGTCGCTGAGCGAAGGCCACTGGCGGGCCTGCTCTCGTTCATGGCGCTTTTCACTTCGTTGGGAACGCTTGTCTGCTGTGCTCTGCCGCTGGTTCTCGTAGTCTTGGGCCTTGGAGCGAGCGCGGGGGTGCTCTTTGCGCGTGCGCCCTGGCTGGTTGCGCTTTCGGCGCACAAGGTCTGGACCTTTTCTGTGACCGGCGCGCTGATCGCCGCCAACTTCGTCTACGTCTACGCGCTTGCGCCGCGGTTCAAGGCTTGCGGCGCGGGATGCGCCATTGACGGGCCGGACGCCTGTGCCGGCGCGAGCCTTCTTAGCCGCGTCGTGTTGTGGCTTTCGGCCGGCATCTATGCCGTCGGATTTACGACCGCATATCTACTCCCGTGGTTCCTTGGCGACTAGTCGTCTCGGCGATGCCTCACGAGATGGGAAGCACGGCTCCTTCTGTCGTTCCCGCGCGAGTGTCTTCCCGCACGGGGGCGACACAACAGAGAAGCGCAACGCCGCGATACCCCGGCACGCGTCCCTGCCGCCACGCGGCGGCGGCGCGAGGAATTCCGGGCCACCGTGTGGCGTTTGGATGGAGCGGCGATTGGCGCGGCGTTGCGCGCCAGCGAGAGATGGTCGGCGGGCAAACTTTTTGCGGAAGACATATATTTTAGTCACTTCAACCAACAGGTAAGCGATTGAAGCCGACACAGGGCTTCTGATACCTTGGCCTAGTGAGTACAGGAGCTCGGGTCTTGAGTGGGAGGCACCGGGGCGACACGTATTGACTGAGACTCCGGCTCCCGATCCAACTGATTGCAGGGAAAGGGCCTCTTACCGAGAGGTCGCTATGGCCTCGGTACCAAAAGACCAGTTTTTCCTCTACTTCCGGCAACGGCTCGAGAATTTGAAGCAGCTGGGCGGGGTGCAGCCCGCGCAGAGGCTGAACCCGGCGGCAAGCTTCGAACCCGAGCAGAACATTCTCGCCGGCGCGGAGATCGACGCGCTTGCGGGATACTGGGCGGCACACGAGAAGCGCTGCTTCAAATCTTCCGCGTGCCGTATGGCTGAGTTCCTCGCAACACACGCCCGGCCAGAGATCTGGAACAGGTGCTCTCACACGGATTTACTGGAGCGCGCCGCTTCGCTGGCGCCCGAGGCCCTACAAAGGCTTCAGGCTGTGCTCACGCAGACGTCGGGCCCCGACAAGGCTATGCCTGAGCGCATACTTAGCTGGCAGGATGACCCGGATTTCGCGACGCTGACCCGGAACGCAGCGCTGCAAGCTGCCGGGGTTCCCGAAAAATTCCTTGCCAACAGCCGCTACGGGGCAATCCTGTATCGTCACTACCGATGCGCCTAGGTTCACCGGGCGGATGCAGATCCGCAGGTGCAAACTGTCGGTCCGGTTCCTGACTGTCTGGTGTCCCTGCTGACGGGGCAGCCTCCAGGTGAGCCGTATTACATGGCCGTGGGCGGCGTGCGCCGCCTCGTTATTCCCGCAGCTTTCATCATCGAGACCTTCGAGAGCGCACTCGGGTCTTTTGAGCATTCGGTGCCAGCCAGCACAAGCATGACGCTGGACTAATCGGGCCCGCAAATCAAAGTGATAGTCCGGTTTTTCCAGGACTCGGTCTCGTGTCAGTGCGGTGCGGGGCTGGGGTGCCGGCGCAATTCGGGGCTGCTGGCGCGCGCCAGGCCATTGCATGGCGGCAGATGATGAGGCTGCGTTACGCGGCATTGCGCTCCGTTGGCCTGCCTGCGGCGCGCCCGGCGCGGCAGGCAGGCCGGCTAAGCTGCCATGCGGCGAGCACCCGCGCAAGGAGCCCCGAAGTCCTTCGCGTGTGCCAGGCCGTTGCATCGCCGCAGGGACAGGCGTCGCGCACCCTCTTTTCCTGATTCCTCTCCCGCAGCGGGGGAGAGGATCGAGGAGAGGGGGACGCCGGCTACCGCGTACGACAGGCACGCACCGCGGACCCGCGGCGTTGCGCTCTCGCTGGCCTGCCTGCGGGCCGCGGCCGCCGCACTCGGGCAGGGGCGCGCGCGGAGCCTGTCGTGAGCGAAGCCGAAGGAACCGCGCGAGGTCGCTTCGACTCCACTCGCCCATAGTGTCCTTCGCCTTCGGCTCCGGATGGCCGCAGCGGCCAACTCGCTTCGCTCGGGATGACCAACAAAGAAAGCGGCATCGCTTCGCGCGGTATGACGAGATGAGCCCCAGCCCGCTTAGCTATGGGCTCGCAATGGGCCGAGAATGTAGGTGACATTCGGAGCGCAGCATCTACACGAAGCGATTGGTCCGGCGTCGGCGTGCCAAGCCCGACGCCGAGGCCGAGGGCAGCCTGCGGGGTCGTAGGCGGCCCACGCGCATCGCAAGCGGCCAGTGGACAACGCGCGCGGTCGAGACGGGTCCCCAGGCATGGCCGACTGTCTGGTGAAACTCGAGGATCGGGTCGCGGCCGCAGGCTTTCTCAAGCCGGGCTGTGGCGGACCAGGTATCAATGTAGCCCAGCAGCTCGGCAAGCCGCCATTTCAGGCGAATTGCCAGGCATGGTGCGGTGATTTCCTCGAAGGGAAAAGGGAGCGAACGGTAGCCGTCCTCGACGTGGCGGCGCTCAGCCGGCCAGTACGGTTGCAAGGTCTCGTGGTAGAAGCGCGCGACAGCCTCGTCCACCCGCGCGTTGACCCGCGGCGCTCCGTACGTTATCAGAGCGACCACGCCGCCCGGCTTTCCCACGCGCCTTACCTCGCTATAAAAGCCGGGCAAATCGAACCAGTGCGCCGCCTGCGCCGCGACGATTAGGTCGGCGCAGCCGATGGGCAGGCCGCTGGCTTCGGCCCGCGCTTGGCGGTAGCGGACCTTGGGATGCGCCGCCGCGCGGGAGAGCTGTTCGGCGCTGGCATCGGTTGCAATCACGCAGTCGAAGAAGCCGGCCAGCAGTGCTGACAACTGCCCCGAGCCGCATCCGCAATCCCACGCCAGATCGCGAGCGGGCGAGAGCTTTGCCAGCCATGCGGCCAGCGCCCTCGGGTAGCTTGGCCGGTGCGCCGAGTAGGCGTCGGCCAGGGCCGAGAAATGGTCCTTGAAGCCCTTGGTCCGCGCGGCCGTCATCGGGCGCCCCGGAGGTTTTGGCCGACGCAGGCGAGCAGGCGGCGGGCCGCCTGCTCAGGATCGGCGGTCTCGATGTGCGCAAGTTTGAGGCGCGTGGTCTTGCCGCGCACGATCGTTATTTTCGAAGGCGAGAGGCCGACAATCTCCGCGAGCAGGCGAATCAGCTCCTGGTTGGCGCGGCCTTTTTCCGCTCGCGCCGCCAGAGCAATTACCAGTCCGCGCGGCTCGCCCCGAACGACCGCGCTGCGCGGGGCGCCGGGCCGGGCCATCACCTCAACACTCAGGCCGCCAGGGGAAATTCTCAGCCAGGATGCCGTTTCGGCGCTCACGGGCAGGCACTGCGCGGCTCAGCCGAGGAGCCGGTGTTTTTCGAGGAACGATTCGAGCGCCGCAACGCACTCGCTCGGACGTTCCACCTGGAGGAAGTGAGTCGTATCGGGAATCATCGTGTAGTCGATCCCGAGTTCGTCGCAGACGGCGCGGCAGATGCTGGCCGCGGGGTGGCTCTCCTTGCATTGCGGGTCGGAGCCGACAATACGCAGCGGCACGGAGATGCCGGCCAGCCGCGGCCACAGGGTGGGATCGACGTTGCTTTCGAAGATTTGCGCTTCCAGCTCGCGCGGACAGGCAAGCATCCAGCCGGCACCGTTGTCCGAGGGCCGAAGGGTAGCGCGCGCCATCAGTTGGTATGCTTGCTGCTCCCAACGGCGGAACTCGGCGCGCCCGGCAAGCAGTCGGGCGAGTTCCTCGGGGTTGCGGTAGCGCTCACGCCGGGCGCGCGAGCGTGCCGCCAATTCTGCCATGTTAGCGCGCTGGGCGGATTGCAACGGATGCCCGGCGCGCGGAAAGATGGGAGGATCGTAGACCACCAGTGCGTCCCAGCGCCGTCCTCTCAGGGCATGCTCCAGCGCCGTGATTGCCGACAGCGAATGGAAAACGCCAACCGTGACTTTGCGGCCCAACCACTCCTGCATCGCCTGCCAGACCTGTTCCAGGTCCTTCAGGAAAGTGGGCCAGTCGTGACCTTGCGGACCGTGCGGCGGATTACGCCCATGATTGCGGAAATCAAAAACCACCAGCTCGTGGCGGTCGCAAAGCCGGGCCCAGAAAGGATAGTAGCCGTCGATCGCCAGGCCGTTGCCGTGGCTTAGAACCAAGCGTACCGGCGCGTCAAGATTGCCGTAACGCCGCAGCCGAATTACCGCGCGGTCTGCCATCACAACGTCGAGGGCCTGCGCCGGCTCAGGCACGCGCGCCAACCCTGTCTCCAAAGGACCCATCCGGTTCGTCCTGCCTTGTTGCCGCGCCTGGCGGCCGCAAAAGGAAGTATTATAGACGCGGGGTGGGGACGACAATCACCCGCCGGGCGCCACCGACCCGCCGAGCTCGCCTCATTCTCAGGAGCCGGATACCACGACGCCGCCGGGTTCCCGTCGGCGCGCATTGGTGCGACGACTGAGGCGGCGTATGATAACACTTCTGGCCGAGACGCTCGCAGCGCGGCCGGGGACAGGAGTGCGGTGATGGGCCCCAGCACGAAAGAGGTCGAACCGTCGGGTCATCGCGTTGTCTACGTAGCTCATCCTTCAAGCGGCCTGGGACGGTCCAATTTTCCCATCGAGTGCCATGTTGTCGACAACAAGATAGTTCGGTGCCTGCCGATCCGCCTGCCCGAAAGCGTCAGACTGTACGAGATTCGGACCTCGCGAGGAACGTTTACCCGCCCGAGAAAAGAGGTCCAGATGCCGCTTGCCTATTCATGGAAGCGCCGGATTCACTGCGCTGACAGGGTTGCGTACCCGCTGCTTAGGGCCGATTGGAGCCCGGACGATCCGAGGCCGCAGAGCCGAGGGCGTTCCCGCTTTGTGCGGATAAGCTGGGACCAGGCGGTCGATATCGTTGTCAGTCAGCTCAAGAAAATCCGCGACAGGTACGGATCGATGGAGTCGGTGCTGGTTCAGGCCGACGGCCACGGACAAAGCGGCTATCTGCAAACGCTGCGGTTCTGGGGTCATTACCTGTTTGAACAGATGCACGATCGGCTGGGCTGGGGTTGGTGGTTGCAGCAGATGCGCAACCCGGACAGTTGGGAGGGCTATTACTACGGCGCCAAGCATGTCTGGGGCTTCGAGGAGTCGCTGGGCGAGCCGTGGCAGGACGCGGTTTGGGATGACGTGCTGGAAAACACCGAGATGGTGCTCTTCTCGGGCAACGACCCGGAGGCCACAGGCTTCGGCATGTCGGGGTCGATCGCCACGATCATGACAAGGTGGCTCAAGCAGGCGGGGATCAAAATCGTCGCGATCTCGCCCGATCTCAACTACGCCGGCGCCGTTTGCGCCGACAAATGGATTCCCCTCAAGCCGAACACCGACGCTGCGCTCTACCTGGCGGTTGCCTGGGTGTGGATTGCCGAGGGGCTTTACGACCGGGACTACGTTGCCACGCACACCGTTGGATTCGAGCAGTTCAAGGAGCACGTACTGGGCAGGGACGACGAGCTGCCCAAGACTACGCAATGGGCCGAAAAAATAACCGGCGTGCCGGCCCACACGATAACGGCCCTGGCAAGAGAATGGGCGCGCCGCAGAACCACGCTCTCGGTCTACTTCGGCGGCCCTAAGATCAGGGGCACCATGTCGCACCTGGTCGGCAGACTGGAAGCGTACGTCATGGCGATGCAGGGCATCGGCAAACCGGGCAGGCAGTTCCTGAGGGTTGGGGCGCCGTCCTTCGACAAGAAAGCGCTCGCTCAGGTCCCGCGCTACCCGGCGGTGGACAAGACCGGGGTCCCGTTCAATCCCGTGCTCGAATACGCCATCGGCAGAGCGCCCAAGTCGCCGGTCTTCGTGCCCAGGACCCTGGTGGCTGACGCGGTGCTAAATCCGCCCGTCAGTTGGCGCGGCAGCACTGCGGCGCTGGCCGACTCGGAGGACCAGTTCAAGGCCTACCAATTCCCGCCCGCGCCGGATCATCCCGGAATTAAGATGATCTGGAACGAAAACGGCAATCAAGTTGGAAGCTGGACGCACGGCCGCAGGTGGATCGACGCATTGCGACACGCCGGCCTGGAGTTCATCGTGGGCGTGCATCCCTGGCTGGAGAACGACCAACTCTTTTCCGATCTCATCCTGCCCGCGCAAACCGCGTTCGAGCACGAGGACCTGATCGCGGTGCGGCGCAGCGAAATCCTGGCGCTGTTCTACCAGGAGAGAGCCATCGAGCCCGTGGGCGAGGCCAGAAGCGACTACGAAATCCACCGGCTGATCGCGCAGGCCCTGGGTATCGGCAGCGCTTTCCCGCCCGCGCAGGAGTGGCTCAAGCGCGACTACGAGCAGACCTTCGCCTTCCGGCAGCTCGGCGTAAGCTGGGAAGAATTCAAAAGACGCCGCTTCGTCATCTACGACTGCCCGAGCTGGCAGGAATGGGTCGAGATAAAGAAGCAGCACGGCTACGGCGAGCGCGAGGGCGGCCTTGCCTGGTTCTGGAAAGCGGGGCAGGGCCTTCAAACCCCCAGCGGGAAAATCGAGTTCGTCTCACAACGGATACTCCAGCATGCGCCCGACGACCGAGAGCGCCCGCCCTTGGCGCAGTGGATCGAGCACGCCGAGCTTTCCACCTCCGCGAAGGCGCGAAGGTATCCGCTGCTGGTCGTGGCGAACCATCCGCGGCTGCGCTTTCACGTCCAGGGCGACGACATCGACTGGCTGCGCGAAATGTGGAAGATAAAAGGCCCCGACGGCTTCCTGTACGAACCGTGCCGCATACACCGCAGCGACGCTGCGGCCCGCGCCATCGCGCACGGCGACATCGTGATGGTTTACAACGACCGGGGCAAAGTGCTGTTCGCCGCCTGCCTTAGCGAAAGGATCATTCCGGGCGCCGTTTATACCGAGCACGGTGCCCGGATGGACTTGATCGAGGTCGAAGGCGAGATCATCGACCGCGGCGGCGACATCAACCTGATAACGCCTTCGCCCGCCGAAAAATACCAGCCGGGCGAGCGCGTTCGGATACCCGAGATGAACGTTAGCGGCTTCCTGGTGGAAGTTGAAAAGGTCGATATCGGCAAACTGCTGGCAAACGCCCGCCCGCACAGGGCAGGGGCGGCACCTGCGTGACAGGGTCCACCGGCCCGAGCAGCACCGGCGCAGCCAGCGCAACGGTGGCGGGCTGCTCGCCCGGCAGGCCAGGAAGAATGCCGAGCGCCCGCGCAGGCAGGGGCAGCGTTCTTGCCGGCTGCGCGGTCCTCAAAGCGCGGCGGCCTGTGCGCACCCCGGCGCCGGCGCGCTCGTTTAGTCGCGCAAAGGGCGAAGCGCGAGAACGCGGAGTGTTTCAAGGGCATGGCTAAGAAGCGAATGTTCATCAATCTGCGCGAGTGTACCGGCTGCGGCCTCTGCCAGATAGCCTGCAAGGACGAGCATGTCGGCAACGGCTACCTTCCCTGGAGCGCGCCTCAGCCGGACACGGGTCAGTTCTGGATCAAGGTCCATTGCCAGGAAAGAGGACAGATACCGAAGGTCGCGGTTACCTACACGCCGCTGCTCTGCGTCCATTGCGAGAACGCTCCCTGTATGAAAGTTTGCCCCGATCAGGCAATCGCCAGAACGGAGGAGGGGCTGGTCTGGATTAGCCCGGAGAAATGCAGCGGATGCAGGCTCTGCCAGCCGGCTTGTCCCTACGATGCCATCTATTTCAACGAGCGGCTGAACGTGGCCCAGAAATGTACCCTGTGCGCGCATCGGATTGGCAAAGGCCAGCTTCCGCGCTGCGCCGACCTTTGCCCGCGCGACGCGATACTGTTCGCTGACGAAGACGACGCGCTCCTGGAGCAACTCAGGCCGGAGGCCGAAGCCCTGCACGCCGAGTACGGAACCCGGCCCAGGGTCGAGTATGTCGGCTTGCCGCGGCCTTTTGTCGCAGGCACGGTGGTGGATGCGGCTCGCGCAGAGGTGGTGGCCAACGTCCGAATCACAGCGAGGGATCTTTTCAACGACCGCGAAATAACGGCGTTGACGGACGGTTTCGGCGATTTCTGGCTGCGCAACCTCGAAAAAGGCCACAGGTACGCCATCAAAGCCGCGAAGGAAGGCTACCAGGAGTCGGTTGTCGTGGTGGTAGCTGAGGAAGACAGGAACCTGGGAGAGATTCGACTGCCGAGAAAGGCTGAAGCGGGTGCTGCGTTGTCCCATTGAAGGGTGAGCGCGCGGCCTGGCGCCTCGCCGGGTCGGGAATTCGCCGCAGCCTGTCGAGCCGCCGCCGGGGCGGCACGGAAGATTCTCAATCAAAGAGCGGGCAAAGACCTTGGCGGAGGCACAAAATGCCGGCAAACCTGGAGGAAGTCGAAAGGGCAATCGAGCAGCCCGGCGATCGCCGCGTGGCGGCCACGGTGGCCGTTTCAATTCTCGGATGGTCGCTGGACCTGTTCGACCTTTTTGCGATCCTTTACCTGGCGCCTACGATCGCGCCTTTGTTCTTTCCCTCCAATTCGCCGACGCTTTCGTTGGCCGGCGTGTTCGGGGCCTTTGCCGTGACGCTCTTGATGCGGCCGGCGGGCTCGGCGCTGTTCGGAGCGTATGCAGACCGACATGGCCGGCGCCGCCCGATGGCGGTCGCGGTGGTGAGTGTTGGCATTGTAACAGGGTTGATGGGCGCCGTTCCGACGATCGAGCAGATCGGCGTGGCGGCTCCGGTCATTTTTCTCCTGCTGCGCCTGGTCCAGGGAATCCTGGTCGGCGGCGTGGCGGCGACCACGGGAACCATCGCGATGGAGGTGGTGGCTGCGCGCTGGCGCGGTTTGTTGTCGGGCGTGATTGCCGTGGCGGCGGCCGCGCTGGCCGGGCTTTTGGCCTCGGGCATTTTTTACTTTGTCTCCTCGGTTTTCGCCGGTCCAAGGTTTGCGGTTTGGGGATGGCGGGTGATGTTTTTCTCCGGGGTGCTGACCTCGGTCCTGGGCGTTTTCATTTTTCGCTCGCTCGAGGAGTCGCCCCTGTGGTCGCGGATGAGGCGACAGGCGACCAGGGTAGAGAAGGCCCCGGTGCGCGCCCTGCTTTCGTCCCGCTACCGGCGCACGGTTGCGGCTAACCTGGCCGTCGCGATTGGCGGAGCGACGCAGTTCTACCTGACCTCGGGCTACCTGCCGACGTTTCTGGCCGTAGTGAATCACCTTCCCAAGCCGGCCATTGGCTGGATTCTCACGCTCACCAGTCTCTCGCTCATGCTGACGGGGTCGCTGGCGGGCCACGTAAGCGAGCTTGTCGGGAGAAGGAAGTTTTTTCTCGCGGTGAACCTGGTCAACGCGGTGCTGTTTCCGCTCCTTTATGTGGCGCTGAGCGGCTTGCGGGCGAATCGCGCGGGTGCGATAACCGCGCTGGTCGTGGCGATAGCGACGCTGGGCAATGCAAGCATCGCTGCGGTGCTGGTCTTCCTCAACGAGAGCTTTCCGACCGCGGTTCGCGCCACCGGCGTGGGGGTTTGCTGGAATGTCGGGTTTGCCATAGGCGGGATGACGACCACGTTCGCCACCGCCGCCTCGGTCGATGTCGAGGGCATCACGCGCTCTGTGCTGCTCTTCCTGGAAGGCGCGGTGATAATCTACCTGCTGGGGGCGCTGGCGATGCGAGAGACCCGGGGCAGGCTTGAGTGAAACTTGGAGCTGGCAGTTGGTCGGCGGCCGGCTTGTGGATGGAAGGCGCCGGCGGCACTGCGGTTTGCGGCGCGGCGCCGGCAGGCGAATGCCGGGCCTGATGCGGCTGCGGGCGCGCGAATCGCTAAGGCCGTCAGGCGATGGACCCTGAGCTGCTCAATTGGTGCAAGAAGGTTATCGGCACGTCCAGCGTAAGCGGCCAGGGCACGCGCCGGCTGGCCGAGCTTTTGGCCTCTGAGCTTTTGGCCGCGCGCGGCATCCAGGCGCAGCTCTTGCCTTCGGCGGTCGAGGGCGTTCCCCAGGTCAATCTCATCGCCCAGGTCGAAGGCCGCGAGCCGGGTCTTCAGCCGCTTGTGCTCACCACGCATCTGGACACGGTGCCGCCCGGCGAGCGCTCGCTTTGGACCGCCTGCGGCGGCGACCCCTTTGCCGCGGCCGTGGAAGGCGACCGCATATACGGGCTGGGAGCGGCCGACACCAAGCTCGATTTTGTTGCCAAGGCGCTGGCTTTGGCCGCGGTCGGGAGGCCGCGGCGCAGCGTCTACCTGGCGGCCACCTTTGGCGAGGAACGGGGGCTTTTGGGGGCCAAGGAACTGGTCGCAAGCGGGCTTTTGCCCAAGCAAGGGGCGGTCTTCGTCGGAGAACCGTCGGGCCTAAGCCTGGTGACCGCGCACAAGGGGCTGCTTTTTTTCCGGCTGCGGCTGAACTTTGGGGCGCGCACTGAGCCGGCGCTGCGAGCGCTGTTGCGCGTCGTCTTTGCCGGCCGCTCGGCTCATTCGAGTACGCCGCACCTGGGCGTCAACGCCATTGCTCTCGCCCTGCGCAGTTTGAGCGGCGAGCCCGCGCTGCGGGTGGCGTCGATCGACGGTGGCGACGCCGTGAACAAGGTGCCTGCGCGCTGCGCCGTGGTCGGCGCGGCGCCAGAGGCCGGCCTGCCCAAGGGCGCCAGCGTCGAGCCGATCGGCCGGCAGCAGGTAGGCCTCCTTCCTTCCAGCACGCTTTGGGTGCTCGCGCAGTTCCTCGAAGGCAGCGAGCGCCTGGTCGAGGAGACAGCGGCCATCGACCCGGATTTTTCCGCTCCGGCGCTAACCTGGAACCCCGGTGTCATCCGCACCGAGGAGCAGACAATAACCCTGGAGCTTGAGTTCCGGCCGCCGCCTGGTGCCGACTTGCCGCGGCTGCGGGAGAGCCTAAACGCGCTGGTAAGGGAAATCTCGAGCCACACCCCCGAGTTGAGTCTTGAGCTGACCGAGGAGCGCGCCAATCCGGCCTTTCGCGCCTCGCCTGCGAGCGAAACCGTGAGGCTTGCGGTCGAGGCGCTGGCTCGCGCCAGGTTGGAAGCGGTTATGGAAGTCAAGGCCGGATGCACCGAGGCCGGCGTGTACGCACAGCATGGTCTTTCGCCGGTGGTTTTCGGGCCGGGGCCGTCGGCCGGGGTGATTCATGCGCCGAACGAATACAACGTTTTGCCGCAGGTGGAAGCCGCTGCGGGCTTCTATCGCGCGCTGCTGTTGCTCTGAAGAACGCGGGGTGGGAGGACTCGCCCCCGGCGAATCGCTCAGGACTTTACGGCAGTGCCACGGCCGCCACCGCGGCTCCTTGCTTCACGCCCAGAGCCGCCATGCTGTCCGCTGGCAGAGTCAGGGTCGAATCGCCGGCCAAGGCCGCGGTTCGTACGGCGCGAAAGCCGCGGCGGTCTTCGCAGCCGACCAGATAGTCTCCGGGAAAAGAACTCCCGACCGCTCCCGCTACGGCGCGAAAGCGCCGGCATTGCCTGACCGCAACGAGGTCGTCCGTTGCGGCGCCGAGGTAAGGCCCGGCGTCGAACGGGTCAATATGGCCGAGAAAGCGCATGCCTGCCTTTTCCAGCAGCCTAAGCGCCGCAACCGTCTCGGCGCCGACCGCTCCCAGCGAGCGCTGCACCGCCTTGGGCAGCAGGAAGGTATACAGCGGGGAGTCGGGAAACAGGGCGCGAATGAACTCCTTGTCGCGAGTGGAAAGCTTGTCCGCTTCACGAAAGGAAAGGCCGGTTACCCGGCGTCCGTAGTGGTCCCAAAAGGCGTTGCCGCCGGTCTTTTCCGACGGCGCCAGCATCTCGGCGACCACGCGTGGCTCAAACCGCGCCCGATGGGTTGCCAGGTAGAGAAACCGCACCCAGGAAATCTGCTTGCCGGCCTGCTCGGGCCTGCCGCGGGCCGACCGCGTTACGATAAGTCCCCCCAGCTCCGTCGGACCGTCCATCGAATAGCGAAGCCTCAGATAGGTATGGCGGAACAGCCGCTTAAGGGTATGCGAATAACGCTCGTCGCTGTCCATCTCGAGGTAATAGTGCGGCGCCTCGGGCGTGCCGTGCTTGGCGATAATCATCGAGGCGCCCAGCAATTTCCCCGAGCTGCGTTCCTCCGCGCAAAATAGGTAGACCGCGCGCGCCCGGTCGCGCATCCGGCCGGCAAACGAAGATCGAGAACGCCGCAGCGCGGCTTTCAATTCTTCCGGCTGGGCGGGCAGATTAATCGAGTTCAGCTCGCGCGCAAGCTCGAGCAGCCGGGGATGGTCCGACAGGCGTGCCTGGCGCAGTACGAGCATCGTTTTCCCCTCACTCGCCCCCCCCCCAGTCTAACACTGGCCGATTTTCCTGGCCTCCCAAGCCTCAGAAAGGCCCCCGGTTCAGCCCTAAGACCGCGCGTTGATTTCAAAAAACAGGTCGGCTACCTTCTTAAAGGGGCAGCTTTCAGGGACGGCTGTCAAGGAGGAGTGGATGATGGAGTTGCCGAAGTGCCAGAAGTGCAACAATGGCACGTTGATTCCGCTTTCGGACTACGGACAGGAGGGCGCTTCGGTGATTTTCAAGGCCTGGGTCTGCACCAACCCGGACTGCGGCTTCAGCCTGCGGGTCGACAAGGGCGAGGTTTCCTACGGTAAGCGCATCGAAACCAAGCACTGACCAGAAGCCACTACGCGTGCGCTCACCGGCCTGCCAAAAGAAAGACCCCACGGCTCATGGCGAACCGCCGCTTAGCGAAAGGGGCATAAACCGGTACGCCGGCTGACCCTGAAAGCGTGCCGCCCGTCTTCGAGCCGCGACATGCGGGGCAGCACGGGGCCGGCCGCGTTGCCGAGCCTGTCGTCGCCAGTCTCTCTACCCGAGTCGAACGCTTAGAAGTTCAGACCTGTTTCCCTGTTCGAGGGCAGAAGGCCGGACGTGGCTCTTGCCGGAGAGCGTGCCAGGCGCCGGCGGGGCCGCGAGGTGGAAACGACGAAAAACCAGATGACTACGCATACTTACGGCCGCCGGGCGATATTCAGCATCTTGGCGGGAATCCTGGTCTGGCTTCTGTTCGGCGGCTTTGCCGTCGCCCCGGCCAATGCTCAACAGGGTCCGAGTGCGGCAAGCGGAGCCGGCTCCGGCGCCAAGCTGGAGCCGAACGCGCCCGGCCAGGCGGCGGCCGGCGGCGCGCCGGCGTCTCCTGCGGCATCGTCTTCCCTGTCATGGAACGGGCCGGACGCGATTAGCGCCTACCGCAGGTCATGGAATCCGTTGACCGCGGGGCCAAGCTTCACGGCGCGCGCTGATACCGTTCCCGCCGGCGAGTACAACGGGCGATTCTTCTCTTACGGCGACTTCGCGGTGGCGGGCTACGGTCCCAACGGCGGGCTTTCTGCGCTGCCGGCATCGGTCCATCAGAACCAGACGCTACTGGTGGGTGTATTTGCCTACGGCCTGACAGACAACTTCCAGGTCTTTGCTGCGCCCAATCTGATTGGCAGCTTTACACGGCTTAAGCAGACCACCAACGTGGTAAACGGCTTCGGCTTTAACGACTTCGAGATGGGCGCTAAGTATCGGCTGATCGTTCAAGACCCGGAGACGATGCGGCCGACGGTCAGCGCCGGCTTTGCCTTAACAATTCCGACCGCTTCATGGTCCGGCACTGAGCTGCCCAGGGGAGCGTTGGCGCCGATTTCGATCATACCCGAGGCGCGCGGCGGCTCGCCTGCCATCAATTACCTTTTCCAGCTTCGCAAGAATATTCAGCCGCTGGAGTATTACGCGGATTTCTATTACGCCTACGGCTTTCCCAACGGTTCGCTCAAGTTCGGTGACATCATGCAGGAGCGGCTGGCGGTCGAGTATGTGCTCGACGACGCTCGCGGCCAAGGACTAATCTTCGAATTCATCGGGCTGAACGGGCTTCCCTTCTCGATGGACGGTTTGCCGGTCACGGCCGGCCAGCGCCATTTCAACCTGTTCGGTTTCCAGCCGTCATACGAGATCAACCTGACACCGAACCTGATCTTTTCGGCCGGGGTGTTGCTGCCGGTTGCCGGCAGCAACGAGTTCGCCTCGCTCACGCCCAACGTTTCGCTTTGGTGGTACTGGAACCGGGGTCAGGCGGTCGTTCCGCGCTAGTAGAAGCGGCGCTCGCCCGGTGGCCGGGTTTTCCACCTGCGATGAATCCAGTTCCAGTGGTCGGGATGGCGGCGGATCATTTCTTCGATAATTGACGCGAAGCGCTGGGTGTTCTCGGCCACCGCCGAGCGGTGATCGCCGCCGCGCCGGACCTCGACCGGCGGCAGGAAGACGGTCCGATGGGTGAGGCCGTCGCCCTGGCGGACGATGAAGGCCGGAAGGACGCTGGCGCCCGTGGCCATCGAGAGGCGCGCAAGGCCGTCGCTGGTGGCGGCCGCAAGCGAGAAAAACTTGACAAAAATGCCGCGGCGCACGTCCAGGTCGAGCGCCACCGCGACCATCCAGTCCTCGCGCAAAAGGCGCCTCATGCGCATCGCAGCGCGCTTGCGCGCCACGACCAGGTTGCCGAACCGCACCCGCGCCTGCTGTACCTGACGGTCGATTAGCGGATTGCGAACCGGCCGCTGGACGATCGCCAGCGGTTCGCCCTGGAGTGAAAAGGCCAGCGCTTGCAGCTCGAAGTTGCCGAAATGGGCCGTGAGCACCAGTATCCCGCGGCCGGCGGAGAGCTTTTTGGCCTTCTCGAAGTGGCTCCAGCCCTCGTAGCTGACGTAGCGGTCGACGTTGTGGGGGCCCAATTCCTCGAAGTGCGTCCACTCGGCGACCATTCGGCCCCAGTTTTCGTAAGACGACCGAAGAATTTCAAGCCTTCGGCCGACCCCCGTCTCGGGAAAGGCGATCTCGAGGTTACGCAGCGCGATTGGCCGATTAACCCGGTCCAAGGCCATCGCGAACCTTGCCAGCCGCGCTCCCGCGCGCACGGCGCGCGGCCATGGTAGGCGCCTTAGCCCGAACACCAGGGCTGCAGTAGCCGAGTATTCAAGCCGGGCCGCTAACCCTCCGATCTGGCGCGCCATTAGGCAGCTAGCAAAGGACCGTCGCCGCAGCCGGCGCAAGGCCCGACGACGCGGAGCCGCCGAGGCGGCCGCCTCCCAGAGTCCGCCTCACGCCTTCACGCCGGGCCGTTAGTGGGAAAGACCCGAGGGTGCCGGCACGCCGACATTATAGGACGGTAAGACGCTGACGCCCCCGCTTTGAGCGGGTGGGTTTTGCTTGTGTGCTGCCCGGACGGAGGTTGCCAGGTCTTCGGCCGGCGTGACCGCTCGGCTAAAGCTCGGCTGGTAGAGCTGTTGTATCTGGGAAGCGGGCAGCCGCTTGAGGCCCTTTGTACCCAGCGTGCTTATGAACTTCTGCCGCTCGTCGAGCGACATAGCCCGCAACTCCGACTCGTTGCGAATGATGTGCGGGGTAAGAAAGACAATCAGGTTGTCTTTTTGCCGGTCGGTGGCGACGTCGCTGAAAAGGTTGCCCAGCACCGGCACGTCCGATATGAATGGAACGGCTTGGCGCTGGTTGGACGCTTGGCCGGAGATGAGTCCGCCGATCACCGTGGTGTGGTGATCTTTCACGGCCACCGTGGTCGAGGCCGACCGGATGGTTGTCGTCGGGCCATACGGGTTGGTCAACGGATTAGTGCTGCCGCCAACGACGTTGGACACCTCCTCGTAGATGTCGAGTTTGATCAAGCCCCCTTCGATCACGTGGGGGATGATGTCGAGCGTGATACCGACGTTCTGCCGGTTGACGGAACTGTAAATCGCGCCCGGCAACGCCGCGTTGGCGTTCGAAGAGCCGACGAAGGGGAGATTCTGTCCCACGACGATCATCGCTTCGCTGTTGTCGGCGGTAAGCAGTGTCGGCGCCGAAAGGATGTTGGCGTGCGTGTCATTTTCGATCGCGGTCATCAGGGCCAGTTCGCACGGCAGCGGGATGTTCGGGAGGCTGCCCCCTGCAAGGCCGTAAGGGTAACCGCTTATCCCATAGCCGTAAGGGCTCATCCCGTAGGCTCCGTAACCACCGTAGCCGCCATAGCCTCCGTAGCCGCCATAGCCGCCATAGCCGCCCATGCCCATGCCGCCCAGGCCCATGCCGCCCAGGCCGAACAGGCCGGAGAGCGCGCCGACCCCGCCCGACAAAGTTGCCAGAGCCGTGAGCGGAACGTTGCACGTACCGCCCGAGGCGAGTCCCATGCTGAGCCCGGTTATACCGAGCGGGCTACCGAGCGAGTTCTGCATCTGCGAGTAGTTGAGCTCGGCGACGCCAACCCCGCCGAAGTTTGAGAGATTCACGCCGATGGCGCGCGAGCGCTCGGTGCTGATCTCGACGATGATCGCCTGGACGAAGACCTGCGGCCGCGCAAGGTCGAGTTCCGCGATCACCTGTTTAAGCCGGGCATAGTCCTGCGGCGCGGCGCTAATGACCAGTGAATTGGTCCCCGGGTCGGCGGTGACGTTTACCGGGCTTTCAAAGTCGGGCGACTTGTTGGTTCCGGTTCCCGCGGTCAAAGGTCCCGAGGACGCCCCCGCGCCGCCTCCCCCCGCACGCATCGCCAGCGGAGACCCCATACCGCCGCCCATACCTCCGCCCATGCCGCCGCCCATGCCTGCGCCCATGCCTGCGCCCATACCTGCGCCCATACCGCCGCCCATACCGCCGCCCATGCCTGCGCCCCCGTAGCCGCCTCCGCTTAAGGACAGCCCGCCGCCGAAGCCGGAACCAAAGCCCGAATTGGTGTACAAACCCAGAGCGCTGCCGCGGCCGAGCGAATTTTTGCCCGTGGAGGGCGAAAGCGAGGCCGGTCCCCCGTTGCCGCCGAGAATGCCGCTCAGGACCTGGACCATGTCCGACGCTTGCGCATTCTTCAGCCGGTAGACGTGGATGCGTGTGGTCTCGTTCGATGGATGGACGTCGAGCTTGGCGATCAGGTCTTTTATCTGGCGCATCTGCAGCGGTGCTGCCAGGACGATCACCGAGTTGGTCCGCTCGTCGGGGACAATTTTGAACGGCGTCCCGGGGCCTTGCGCGCTGGGCGCCACCGCACCCATCGCGGGTCGCATCGCGCCGGCGCTGGTCGCGCTTTGGCGCGTGCTCATTATCTCCTCGATCTGGGAGGCCACGTCGTCGGCATAAGCGATCTTAAGCGGAATCACTTCCACGTTTTCCTGCACGCCGCGCACGTCCAGACTGCCGATTATTCTGAGCAGGCGCGTCACGTTGTAGGCGTTGTCGGTCAACACCAAGGTGTTGTCCTCGGGGAAGGCCGCCACCAAGCCATCGTGCGAGACCATGGGCTGTAAAATAGGCACCAGTGCAGAAGCCTCGATGTTGCGCAGCTTGACCAGCCGGGTTACGTACTCGTCGCCGCGCGTACGCGCCGGCTCCTGCGAGCTGGTGAGTGTCGCCGACTCGCGTACCGTGCGCGCCGGAACTATCTTGATGACCGGACCTGCCCGAACCGTGGTGAAGCCTTTTAGCTGCAGGACCGACTGAAAAATCGAATATGCCTGCTCCGGTGTGACCCTGGTGGGCGAGATGATGCTGACTTTGCCCCGCACGCCTTCGTCGATCACGAAGTTCTTGCCCGTGATTTCACTGATGAACCGCGCCAGGACCTGCAGGTCAACGTTCTGGAAGTTCATCGTAATGAGGTTCTGGTTGCTTTGCTGGTTGACCGGGGCAATTTCCATCGTTGGGGGGTCAGCCGCAGCATACAAGCGCGCCGGCCCGCCAAGCCAAACACCCAACACAACGCCGGCCAGAAGCGCTGGCCACGTTGAGAGAGACTTCATCGTCTTTAACCTCGCCAACACGTCAGTATTCTAATAGGGCTGACAACGTGGCCGCAAGGGCAAACACGCGGAACTTTCCGATCCGCCGGTCGGGCCGCCGGGAAGAGATGTCCCGGGCCCCACTTTACGCCGCCGGCCAAATAAGCCAAGCTACGCGCCGACGGCATCGCCTTTGGGCGGCCGGCGTGGGCGACCGGCCCGTGCGGCGTTAGATGTGACGCAAGAAGCAGGCCGGGCCGGGGCTGCGCTTATTTAGTTTGGCCCACCCCATCCGGCCGCCGGCAAAGCGGGGCGAGCGACGGGCAGGCCGGCGTGGCGCGGTGCCCGGCGACGGTGACGTTGAGCGGTCGATAAGAGGTGTTTGAGTTATTGGTGGCGTCGCGCTATTTGCGTGCCAAGCGCAAGGAGCGCTTCTTTTCGCTCATTACCGCCATATCCCTGGCGGGTGTTGCGCTGGGCACCTTCAGCCTGACCGTAGCGCTGTCGGTGATGAGCGGCTTCGAGCAGGCGCTGAGGGCTCGGCTGCTCGCTTTCACGCCGCGTCTTACCGTAACCGTCAAGGAGCGCCAGGACGGCGCGTTCCTCGATCGCCTGAGCCGGCGACTTAAAGGCGTAGCCGGCATAACGGATGCGGCGCCGTTTGCGGCCTCCAAGGTGCTGGTCGTGTCGAGCGACTTGGAGGGCCGGCCGGCCTATGTGTCGGGAGCCACGCTGCGCGGGTTGGCGCCAGGGCAAAGCCCGATCCTTGGGGAGCTTAGCCGGGCGCTGGTTGCGGGCAGTCTCAGAACGTTGGCCGAGCCGCGGCAGGGTGCAGGCAGTGGGCGCGCGGCGGGGGAGGCCGGCGCGCTGCCGGGCGCGGTGCTGGGCGAGTCGCTGGCGCTTGAGCTGGGGCTGCGGCTGGGCGATCCGATAATCGTCGTTTCGCCGGCCAGTCTGGGTACAGGACTAGGCGGTCCGAGGCTTGAACGGTTTGCCGTGGTCGGCTTGGTTTATTCGGGGATGTACGAATTCGACGCTTCGTTGGTTGCGGTGGCACTGGAGCGGGCGCGTTTTCTGCTCAAGGGAGACCCGCTTTTGGAGCAGGGGGTTGAGCTGCGCTCTCGCTCGCTGTTCGCGGCGCCGGGCCTGCGCCGACAGCTTCAAGCCGAGCTTGGGGGAGGGTATGCGGTGCGCGACTGGACGCAGGCCAACGCGCCGCTTTTCGCGGCGCTCAAGCTGGAGAAATTCACCTACTTTCTGGTGCTGTTGCTG
The DNA here is from genome assembly GCA_021794015.1 of Deltaproteobacteria bacterium. GTDB lineage: Bacteria > Desulfobacterota > Binatia > Binatales > Binataceae > JAJYRQ01. The sequence goes on from JAJYRQ010000023.1 coordinate 50,154, forward strand.
ATGGTGCTGGTGGCCGCCTTCAACATTGTCGCGACCCTGGCCATGGTGGCGCTGGAGCGGCGGCGGGAGATTGCGATTTTGTCGGCGATGGGAGCGCGGGGAAGTTCAGTTGGGCTGATTTTTCTCTGCCAGGGCGGTCTTCTGGGTCTGGTGGGCACGGCGCTGGGGGCCGGGGCGGGTTGGGCAGCCTGTCTGCTAATCGGCAGGTACCACCTTATAAGGCTTCCTGCGGACCTGTTTATGGTAAGCTCGGTGCCGGTGCGTTTGTCGGCCGCCAATTTTCTGGCGGTCGTGGGGGCGGCCTTGCTGCTCAGCTTGGCGGCCGCGCTGCTGCCCGCGCTGAAAGCGCGGGCGCTGTCGCCGGTCGAGGTGATCCGCTATGAGTGAGCGGGCTTTGCAACCCGGCGCACCGGCGGCGACCCAACGGGCGCGGCAGACGCTGCTGCGGGCAGTTGCGCTGGACAAGAGCTTTCACGATGCGGGACGCGAGATTCAGGTGCTGCGCAAGCTCGAGCTGGAGCTTTGCGCGGGCGGCGAGACGGCGATAGTTGGCCAGTCGGGCGTGGGCAAATCGACGCTCCTGCACGTGCTGGGCAGTCTGGACCGTCCCAGCGCGGGCAAGGTCTATTTTGCCGGCCGCGACATATTTGCGCTGGGCGCGCGCGAGCTGGCCGGGTTTCGCAACCGGACGGTGGGCTTTGTTTTCCAGTTCCATTACCTGCTGGTTGACTTCTCGGCGCTGGAGAACGTCATGATGCCGGCGCTGATCGCTCGTCTGGCGCCGAGCGAGGCGCGCCGGCGCGCCGTCGAGGTCCTCGAGCTGGTCGGTCTGGGAGAAAAACTGGAGCGCCGGCCGGCCGAACTGTCCGGCGGAGAGCAGCAGCGGGTTGCCGTGGCGCGGGCGGTGGTGATGCGGCCGCGGCTCGTGCTGGCCGACGAACCGACGGGCAATTTGGACCCCGAAACGGCGGCCGAGGTGTACCAGCTCTTTCGCCGGCTCAATCGCGAGTTCGAGACCACGCTGGTGGTGGCCACGCACAACGAGGGCTTGGCCCGGACGATGGGGCGCACGCTGCGGCTGCGCGACGGACAGCTCTTTGAGGAGGCGGGAGAGCGTTGAGCCTGGTTGCGCGCCGGCTGCGCGCTTAAGCTGCGGCGCCCGCAGGGCGGCCCGCCAACCGGCGGGGGCCCCGGCCAAGCGCCGCGACGCGACAGCCGGCGGCCCGGCGGCGGCCTTAGCCACGAGAATCAAGGCAGCTCGCAAGGCGCGGCGGCTCAAGACAGTGCCCTCGAACATCAGGCGGTGATACGCGCAAGCGGCAGCGGCCCAAGCCTCAACTGCGCCACTGGTGTGCCGGCTGTGGTGCTGGCGCTGTTGCTGCTGGGGGCGGCGCCGGCCGCGGCCCAGGCTCCGGCACCGGTCATCTCGGCGATCCAGGTTCAGGGCAACCATCACGTCGAGCGGCAGGCGATCCAGCTCCACATCGCCTCGCGTGCCGGCAGGCCGCTGGACAAAGCCACGGTCGACCGCGACGTCAAGGCGATCTACGCTATGGGCTTCTTCGATCGCGTCAGCGCCCACATCCGGCGCAGCGGCGGCCGCGTCGTGCTCGTCTACCGGGTACGCGAGCGGCCGCTGGTAAGCGACGTCAAGTTCGAAGGCATGGAGGTTTTCAAGCCAACCGACGACAAGGTTGCCTCTGCCATCCGAGTGCACGTCGGCACGATCCTGGAACCGGTGAACGTGCGGGCCACGATCCGCGGACTCAAGCAGGCCTACGAGGGAGAGGGCTACCTGGACACAAAGATAAGCTTCCAGGCCGAGCGCCACCCGGACAACTCGGTGGCGGCGGTGTTCCGGATTCACGAGGGCGCGCGGGCCTACGTCACCCGGGTGCGTTTCACCGGCAACAAGGCGTTTTCGGCCTCCAAGCTGCGCAACATCATGGAGACCCGCCAGCACAACCTGCTCAGTTTCATCTTCGGCACCGGGGTGCTGGACCACAACAAGCTCAAACGCGACATCGACCGGATGACGGCTTTTTACTACCAGCAGGGCTACCTCAACGTTCACGTGGGAGACCCGGTGGTTTCGCGGCGCGGCAATTCCATCGTGGTCACGCTGCCAATCGACGAAGGGCCGCTTTACCGGGTCGGCGCGGTGGACCTGACCGGAGAGCTGCGCTTTCCCAGGAGGGAACTGATGGCGCGGCTGAGCATCAAGCCGGGCCAGAGGTTCGACGGCGCCGTCATTCAGCGCGGCGTGCTGGCGCTTTCCGATTTCTACACCGACCGGGGATACGCCTACGTCTCGGTCGAGCCGCGCACCGCGGTCGATGCGGCGAGCCATCGGGTGACGGTAAGCTACTCGATCAAGCCCGGCCATCAAATCCTTGTCAACCGCATCAACATCGTGGGCAACACGCGCACCGAGGACCGGGTCATACGGCGCGCCCTGCTCATCCAGGAGCAGGAGCCTTATTCGGCGGAGAAAATCCGCGCCTCGAAGGCCCGGCTGGAGCAGCTTGGCTACTTCAAGAGCGTGCGCATCACGACTTCGCCCGGGCCGGAGCCCGACGAGGTCAACCTGAACATCGAGCTGCAGGAGGGGAACACCGCCTCGCTCCAGCTTGGCGGCGGCTATGACAGCTACATCGGGATGTTCGGCAATTTCGTGCTGGGCGACAACAATCTTTTCGGCGGCGGCGAATCGGCCTCGTTCAACGCCGAGCTGGCGTTCATCTTCAGGAACATCGCGCTGACCTACACCGAGCCGTGGTTTTTGGACATGCCGGTTTCGGTGAGCTGGCAGTTGTTCGACAACGAACTTTTTCTGTTCGGTTTCACCCAGCAGGCCTACGGCCTGCTGATCAACGCCAACTTGCCCCTGGAGGAGACCAGCCTCAAGCAGATCGGGCCGTTTTCAACCCACGGCCTGAGCCTTGGCCTGGGCTACCAGTTCGAGAGCGTGGGTATCACCAACATTCCGCCGTTCAGCACGATCAATATTACGCGCTACGCGGGGTACACCCGGGTCTCGGAGATCATCCCGGGCATCAAGCGTTTCACGGTTGACAACCCGGTTGACCCGCGCCAGGGGTCGGTTCAAACTTTGAACGTTGAGCTTGCGGGTTTGGGCGGCACTCCGTTCTTCAAGACGGTACTGCACAACCGCTCTTATTACACCTTTATCAGCAGCCCGACCTGGGGCGACTGGGTTTACTCCCAGGGAGAGAGCTACGGGTACGGTCGTGGGTTCAACACGCCCAGCGGAAGCCTGCCGCTTTTCGAGCGCTTCTTCCCGGGCGGGCTGGGCGGAGGAGGGGACGTTAGAGGCTACGGCTGGTATGCCCTGGGACCGCAAAAAGAGCTTTTCAACCAGGTCGGACAGCCCTTTGCTTTTGAACAGTACGGCGGCAGCCAGATGCTGCTTTTCAGCAACCAGATAACCTTTCCCCTGCTGACGGCGCTCGGGATTCGCGGCGAGATCTTCGTCGACGCGGGCAACGCTTACACCTTGGCGCAAAGCCCGTTTACCAGCCCGATGCAGTGGGCGTACGGAATCGGGATTTTCTGGCGCTCTCCGTTCGGTCCGCTGACCGTCGATGTCGCCCGGCCGATCAACCCGAGGCCCAACGATATTCCCTTTGTGATTGACATCGGCGCCGGCTCCCCGCTGTGAAGCGGGGCGGGAAGCCGGAACCTGCGTGGCGGCGGGCTTGCGCGCGGGGCCTCGGCGCGAAAGACGGCTTTCGGGCGCCGGCAGGCGGCTGCCGCAGAAGGCGGCCAACGGGCCGGCGTCGTGCTTTGACGAAGCTAGGTGAGCGTCCCTAAAATAGGCAAGAAGGAGGGCTTTGCTAGGTCCATGAGACAACGGCTGTTATGGTGCGCGGTTCTGACGGCGATCGTCATCTCCGCGCCGGTATACGCGGAGGTGAGGATCGCTCTGGTTGACATGCAGCGGGCGATCAATGACTGTGACGCGGGCAAAAAGGCGAAGGCGCAGTTCCGAGCCAAAATCATGCAGGTCCAGGGCCGGCTTCAGAAAGAGCAGGCCGAGGTCCAGGCGCTCAAGGAGGAACTCGAAAAAAAGGGAATGCTGATGCGCCAGGACGAGCGGCAGAACCTGGAAGACCAGTACACCCATAAGCTGCGCGCGTTCGAGCAGGAGTACAAAAACACCCGCGACGACCTGCGCGAAAAAGACGTGCAAATGACCGGCGCCATCGTGCGCGACCTCACCCATGTCGTACACACCCTCGGGCGCCAGCAGGGCTACACCCTGGTGGTAGAAAAGGCCAGCATCCTTTACGCCGTGCCGGCCGTCGACATAACCGACCAGGTCATCCGCAGCTACAACGCGATGCACGTAAAGCCCGGCACCCTGGGGGCCAGCTCGGAAGCGCCGCGCCTGGGTAACCGCGGCCTCGGCGCCTCCCCGCTGAGCATCGCGCCTGCCGGCACCGGCGGGCGGTCAACCATCTCCAGGTAGATGGCGGGCGGGCGGCCTCAAGCGAATGCGGCGCGCAAAGGCCGCCCGCGCGGCGTAAAGCCCGCCCGGGCGCCCGCGCCGTCGCCCTTGCATCCAGGGGGCGGCGCCAGCGCCGAGCGGCATAAGGGGTAGCGCCATCGCCGGACTCATCCATCCCACGGCCGTAGTGCATCCGGGCGCGGAACTCGACCCAAGCGTCGAGGTTGGCCCCGGGGCGGTCATTGGTCCGGGCGTCTTGGTCGGCCCGCAAACTCGGATCGGGCCGTACGTGGTGATTGCCCGCAACACCAGGCTGGGGGCGCGCAACGTAATCTTCCAGTTCGCCTCGCTCGGCGCTGACCCGCAGGACCTCAAGTACCGGGGCGAGCCCTCGCGGCTCGAGATCGGCGACGACAACTGCATCCGCGAGTTCACCACCATCCACCGCGGCACCGAGGGCGGCGGCATGGTAACCCGGATCGGCAACCAGGTGCTGGTCATGAACTACGTTCACGTGGCCCACGACTGCATGGTTGGCGATCACGCGATCGTTTCCAATGCGACCCAGCTCGGCGGCCATTGCGTGCTCGAGCCGTGGGTGGTGGTGGCCGGGATGTGCGGCGTTCATCAATTCACCCGGGTGGGCGCGCATGCGATGGTGGCGGCCGGTTCTCGGCTGGCGCAGGACGTGCCGCCCTTTGCGATGGTGGCCGGCGACCGGGCGCGGCTGGTGGGGGTGAACGTTGTGGGCCTCGAGCGCCGGGGTTTCAGCGCCGAGACGGTTGCAGCGCTGAGGGCGGTCTTCCGCAAGCTCTTCTACGGGCGCGTGCCGCGCCAGCAGGCGGCCGAGCAAGTGCGGGCGCAGTACGGCCATCTGGCGGAAATTCGCCTGGTGCTCGACTTCATCGCCAGCTCGCAGCGCGGCGTGGTGGGGCGCGAGCGTGACTAGCCTTGGGCTGATTGCCGGCAACGGCGCTTTCCCCCTGGCCGTGGCGCGCGCCGCGGTCGAGCGCGGCATCCGGCTGGTCATCGCGGCGCACCAGGGCGAAAGCCTGCCCGAGCTGGCGCGGGTCGGCGCGCGGCTGGCCTGGTTCAAGGTGGGTCAGCTCCAGGCGATCGTCGACTTTTTCAAGGCCGAGGGAATCGATTGCGCCGCGATGGCGGGCGGCATCTCGCGCGCCCGCCTGCACGCCACTTTTGCGCCCGACGCGCGCGCGCTGCGGATGCTGTCGGGGTTGAGCCGGTTAAGCGACGACGCGCTCTTGCGGGCCGTCGCCGCGGAGCTCGGCGCCGACGCAATCAGCGTGGTGGACCCCGTCGCGCTGCTGGACGGGGCCCTGGCGCCGCGCGGGCTTGCCGCGGGGCCGGCGCCGAGCGCCGCGCAGCTCGAGGACTTGCGCCTGGCCTGCTCGGTGCTAAAGGCGCTCGGCCCGTTTGACGTGGGTCAGACCGTGGCGGTATGCAGCGGGGTGGTCGGTGCGGTCGAGGCGCTCGAGGGCACCGACCGTGCGCTGGAGCGCGCGGCGGCGCTGTGCGGCAGCGGCTTCGTGGCGGCCAAGGGCGCCAAGCCGGGTCAGGACTTGCGCTTTGACCGGCCAGCCGTCGGACCTGCCACGGTCGAGTTGCTAAGCCGTCTGGGGGCCGCGCTGTTGGGGCTGGAGGCGGAGAAAGCGCTGATTCTCGAGCGGCGGCTGACGTTGGAGACCGCCGAGCGCTGCGGCCTTACGGTCTACGGCTATGACTGAGGTGCGTCTGGCGCTGGTCGGCGCGGGCCGTCTGGGCGCGTTGCACGCGCAAAAGTGCGCGCAGCAGCCCGGCGCCCGCCTGCGCTACGTCGTGGATGTCAACGCGGCGCGCGCTCAAAGGGTCGCGGCCGGCGCGGCGGCTGCCATCCTTGCCGACTACCGCGAGCTTAAGGGCAGAGTGGAGGCCGCAATCGTGGCCGCGCCGAGCCTGCTGCACCACGAGATCGCCCGCTACCTGCTCGAAGAGGGGATCGACGTCCTGCTGGAAAAGCCGATGGCAGCCACGGTCGAGCAGGCGCGCGACTTGGCCGCTGTGGCCGAGCGCGCCGGCCGCATCCTCCAGATAGGCCAAGA
>JAJYRQ010000024.1 GCA_021794015.1 Deltaproteobacteria bacterium
GAATCTACGCGCAGCGACCTGCCTGCCGCGTCGGCGCAGGCAGGTGGGTTCGCCACGCCGCTGGAGGACAAATCGCTTCGCGTAGGCCCTTCGCTTCGCTCAGGGTGACAGGGAGAAGGGAGCTCAGGGGTGACAAGCAGGAGCCGGACGCCCCACTGTCGTCATTCCCCCGCGCGTGTCGGGCGCGCGCGAGGAATCCCGGGTTCCGCTGCCGCGCGAGGGGAATCCCGGGTTCGGCTGACGCAGCGCGGGCGAAACGTTACGATTCTCCGCGTGGCAGTTGCAGCCGAGAATCACGCGCCAAACGAGCCGGGGCGGGCCCGGGCGCTTAAGTGCCGGTATTGGTCAATGGCCCCGCAGCCGGTCCAGAATCACGGCCGAGGCGGCCCGGACCGAAAGATGGTTGTAGTCGTCGATGCCGCAAAGCGGCGCCAGGACCAGGTCCGCCTCGGCCACAAGCGCCGGCGCAAGACCGAAGCCGGTGCCGAACAGCAGCAAGGCCGGCCGGGCATCGCTTGCCTGCAGCCGCCGGCGCAAATCGTCGTAGCCGACCGCTGGCCGGCGCTCCCTGGCTGACGTGAATACCAGGGTCGGGTCGACGCCGCACTGCTTTTTTACCGCAGCGCGGGCCTCGGCCAGCGTCGCCAGGACCTCGACGCGCAAGAGCGCCTCGCGCCTTCGGCCGTCGAAATCGCGGCCCGGGCCGTCCAGCCAATGCCCGATTAGGCGGCGGGCGAAGGCGCGCTGCTGCGCCGTGGGATGGACGACGAAGGTCGCCGTTACGCCGTAGGTGCGCGCCGAGCGGGCGAGATCGTGGACGTCAAGGCTGGTCACCGCCGCGGTGACTACCCGGCCGTGCCGGTCCAGCACCGGGTGATGAAGCAGTGCCGCGAACAGCTCTGCCGCCACCTAAGCCTTGGTCCGTGCGAGCAAATCGGGCCGCCGCGCGGCGGTTCGTTTGAGGGCCTGCTCGCGCCGCCAGGCCCGTACTGCGGCGTGATTGCCGCTTAGCAGCGGTGCCGGTACGCGCAGGCCGCGAAACTCGGCGGGCCGCGTGTACTGCGGATATTCCAGCAGCGAGTCGCCGAACGATTCTTCGTCGAGCGACCCCGGATTGCCCAGAACACCCGGCACCAGACGGGCCACCGCCTCGATTACCACGAGCGCCGGCAACTCTCCGCCGGCCAGCACGTAGTCGCCGATCGAGAGTTCCTGATCGGCCAAGGCGCGCGCCCGTTCGTCGAAGCCTTCATAGCGCCCGGCAATCAGCAGGAGCCCCGGCCTGCGCTCGGCAAGTCCGCGCACAAGCCGCTGCGTCAGCCGCTCGCCCTGCGGAGTCAACAGCACCCGCCAAAGGCCCGGATGTTGCTCGAGCACGCTCTCAACCGCGGCAAACAGCGGCTCCGGCCGCAGCACCATCCCCCGGCCGCCGCCGTACGGCGCGTCGTCCACTTGCCGGTAGCGACCTAGCCCCCACTGGCGCAGCGGATGGGCCTCGACCCGGACCAGGCCCTGCTCGACAGCCCGCCCCAGCGGCCCCGCAAACGGCCGGAACATCTCCGGAAAAAGCGTGATGACGTGGAACTCCATGGCCGAGCCGCTCAGTCCAACAGGCCGGGAAGCGAAGCGATGGTCACCCGGCGCGCGGCAAGATCGATGGACGTTATCACCTCCGCGATCGCCGGGACGAAAAACTGCCGGCTCCCTTGTCTGATGACCCACACGTCGTTGGCCTTGGTGGGAAAGATATCGGCGACCGTCCCGAGCGGCTCGCCGTTGGTCAAAAACGCTGTGGCGCCGAGCACCTGATAATAATAATAGCAACCCGGCGGCCCTGCCGGCGGCAGCGCGCCGGCCTCGACAAACAGGCGCTGGCCGCGCAATGCGGCGGCCGCCGCGACATCGCCGATCCCGGCCAGCACGAGCCGCCAGTCGCCGTGTCCCAGCGGCGCGGCAGCCTCGATTCGGTGTTCGGCCAGGGTGCCGGGCGCGGCGCCAATCAGTAGCCGGCGCAGCAAGGCAAGTGTCGTGGATTGCGGGTTGTAGAGGCGCGCGCGCAGCGCGCCGCGAAGCCCGTGAGGACCCGCAACGCGGCCTATCTCGACCAATGGCGGCTGCGGTGCAGGGCTGGCCGGGTCTGCGGCAGGCGGCGTGGGCGCGCATTCGGACAAACCCGGCTTTGCGCCGGCGTCCGCCGGCGCAAAGCCGGGTTTTGCAGCCGATCCAGCGGCCGCTCCCGCCTCGGCGCGACTGCGGCCCGGGTTGGCGCCCGACTCGGCGCCTGGCTTGAGCGCCGCGCGCGGCGCGTTGCGGTCCGGGGCGAGCACGGCTCGGTCATCTGTCTTCGATGATTTCGAGAACAGCTTTGCGGTTGGTGCGCGAGGCGACCGCGTTTAGGATGGTACGAATCGACTTGGCGGTGCGTCCCTGCTTGCCGATCACTCGTCCCAGATCCTCTTTGGCCACGCGCAACTCCAGCACCGAGGCGGTGTCGCCCTGCGTTTCTTTGACTTCCACTGCGTCAGGGTTATTCACCAACTGCTGCGCGAGGAACCGGACTAGCTCTTTCATGGTAGGTTCCATAGGCGTGGGTCCTGTGGTGGTTAGGTGGACGCCGGCGCGGCTGTTTGCCGGCTAAGGGCGCGCCTGAGCGTCTGGCTCGGCCGAGCGCCGGACTTGAGCCACCAGTCGAGCCGCTGCTGGCGCACGACCAGCTTGGGCGGGTTGGCCCTGGGGTCGTAGGTGCCGAGTAGCTCGACGAAGCGGCCGTTGCGCGGCGAGCGCGCGTCAGCGACCACGACGCGATAAAAGGGTTTCTTGCGGCCGCCCTGGCGGCGCAAGCGAATCACCGCTGCCATAAAACGGAACTTGCTCCTTCCATAGCCTTAAACTCCCAACCCGAAGCGACGCGCGATCGGACCTGCCTGGGCCATCTTCTTCATCAATTTGCGCGTCTGTTCAAACTGCTTGACGAAGCGGTTTACCTCCTGGACGCTGGTGCCGCTGCCGGCGGCGATGCGCTGGCGTCTTCGCCCGTTCAGGATCAGATGATTGGCCCGCTCCTGCGCGGTCATCGAGTCGATAATCGCCTGGATACGCGCCAGCTCGCGTTCGGCCTCTGCCGGGTCGGCCGCCGGGGCGATCTTCTTGAAGCCGGGGACCATGGCGAGCAGGTCGGCGATAGGGCCCATTTTGCGCAGCGCGCGCAGTTGGTCGGCGAAATCGCGCACCGTGAAGTCGTCTTTGCGCAGCTTGCGCTGCGCCTGGCGCGCGGCCGCGCTATCGTAATTTTGCCTGGCCTTTTCGACCAGGGTCATCACGTCGCCCATGCCCAGGATGCGCGAGGCGAGCCGGTCGGGGTGGAACACTTCCAGGGCTTCCAGCTTTTCGCCGACCCCGGCAAACAGAATCGGCACGCCCGTCACCAACCGCATCGAGAGCGCCGCGCCCCCGCGCGCATCGCTCTCCAGCTTGGTCAAAATGAGCCCCGACAGGCCCAACCGCTCGTTAAAGCCGCGCCCCACGCCGGCCGCCTCCTGCCCGGTCATGGCGTCGGCCACCAGCAAAATGTGGTTGGGGCTGGCCGCGGCCTTGAGCCGCTGAGCCTCCTCCATCAGCTCGCGGTCGATCTGAAGCCGTCCGGCGGTGTCGAAGATCACCACGTCGTGGCCGGCCGCGTCGGCCCGTGCCAGCGCGCGGCTGGCGATTTCCACCGGGTCCTGGTCGCTGCGGCTGTCCAGCGCCGCGACCCCTGCCGCCTGGGCCAGGACGCGTAGCTGTTCGATGGCCGCGGGGCGCCGAACGTCGGTTGAAACCAGCAGCGGCGAGCGCCCGCGCTCGACCTTAAGCCAGCGCGCCAGCTTGGCTGCGGTCGTCGTCTTCCCCGAGCCCTGAAGCCCGACCAAGAGAAGCCTGACCGGCGGCCGGAATTTCAAGTCCAGCTCTCGGGCCTCGCCGCCCAGCACCGCCCGCAGCTCCTCGCCGACCATGCCGAGAATCTGCTGCTCCGGCGTGAGCGAACGCAGCAGTTGCTGTCCCTTAAGCTTGGCTTTCAGTCCGGCGATGAACTGGGCGACGACGTCCAGGTTGACGTCGGCCTCGAGCAGGGCAAGCCTCACCTCGCGCAGGGCCTGTTCGATACTGCGCTCGGTGATCCGTCCCTGCCCGCCGAGCTTCTTGAAGACGCCCTCGAGCCTTTCGGCCAGAATTTCAAACATACGTTGGCTGCGGCTGCGATCCTGACACCCCGTTCCTATGCTATTACGGCGCCGGGTCGAGCGCGAGCATTCATACTAACCACCTCTGCCCGAAAGCTTCAACCGCGCAGCCAGCCGCCTAAGCCAGGCCGGCGCCTGGGGCAAAGCCGCCCGTTGTCGCCAGGCAGGATTCCGCGAACCGCCACGCGGCCTTTGCAGGGAGTGCTCTCTTACGCTGTCGGCCGGTCCAGCGAGCGGTACTGAATCGCCTCGCTTACGTGATGCGCCTGGATGGGAGCCGCCGGGTCGCCGTGCTCCAGGTCGACGATGGTGCGGGCAACCTTGAGGATGCGAGTGTAGGCGCGCGCGCTCAGCCCGAGGCGATTGATGGCAAGTTCGATCAACCGCTCGCCGGCAGCGTCGAGCCGGCACCATTCGCGCAGCTCGCGCGCGCCCATCCGGGCGTTGGAATAGAGCCGGGTGCCGCGAAAACGCTGGAGCTGCACCTGGCGCGCCCGGTTGACCCGCTCGCGCGCCGCGGCCGACGACTCGGCCGGGCTTTTGTCGGCCAGGTCGCGGTACTGGACGGCCGGAACCTCGATGTGAATGTCAATCCGGTCGAGCAGGGGCCCTGAGATGCGCGAGCGGTAGCGTTGGATCGCCATCGGCGAGCAAGTGCATTCGTGGCGCGGATCGGTGAAAAACCCGCACGGACACGGGTTCATCGCCGCCACCAGCATCACGCTGGCCGGGAAGGTCAGCGTTCCCATGACCCGCGCGATGGTTATCCGGGCGTCCTCGAGCGGCTGGCGCAGCACCTCAAGCACGTTCTTGCGAAATTCCGGCAGCTCGTCCAGAAAAAGCACCCCATGATGGGCCAGACTGACCTCGCCCGGACGCGGAAGCGGACCGCCCCCGATAAGCCCGGCATCCGAGATGGTGTGGTGCGGAGAGCGAAAGGGGCGGGTCGCGACCAGCGCGCGGCCGTCCAAGAGCCCCGAGACGCTGTGGACCTTGGTGGTCTCGATCGCCTCCTCGAATGTCATGGCCGGCAGGATCGTCGGCAGTCGTCGCGCAAGCATCGTTTTGCCCGACCCGGGAGGCCCTATCATGAGAACGTTGTGCCCGCCGGCAGCCGCCACTTCCAGCGCCCGCTTGGCCTGTTCCTGGCCCCGCACCTCGCTGAAATCGACCTCGTACTGGCCGGCCATCTCGAACAACTCGGGGGTGTTGGTCGCCACCGGCTCGAGTTCTCTGACGCCTTCCAGGAAATCGATCACGTCGTGCAGAGTCTGGGCGGCGAGCACCGTGGCGCCGTCGTTCACCACTGCAGCCTCAGCGGCGTTTTCCGTGGGCAGGATGAGGCTGGCCAGCCGGCGCTGGCGGGCCAGCAAGGCGCTGGGCAGGGCGCCGTTGATTCCCTTGATTCGCCCGTCGAGCGCAAGCTCGCCCAGGAACATCGAGGAGCTCAGGCGCTCCTGCCGAATTGCTCCGTTGGCCGCCAGGATGCCCACCGCCATGGGCAGGTCGAACGTGGAGCCTTCCTTGCGCCGGTCGGCTGGCGCAAGGTTCACGGTAACGCGCCGATTGGGGAACTCGTAGCCGGAGTTGACGATCGCCGACTTGACGCGTTCGTGGGCCTCGCGCACCGCGCCTTCGGCAAGACCGACCGTCTTGAGGCCGGGCAGGCCGCTGCCCAGGTCAACCTCGACCTCGACCGGGTAGGCATCAACCCCCGAAATCGCGCTGGAAAGGACGCTGGCCAGCAAAACGGTCTAACCTTCGCCCCAAAACCGGCAGGTTCGTCGTACAACAAATCGACGGCTGAGACAACCCGGCGGCCCGGGCGCGCCGGTGTCGGATACCGCGCCGCGGTGGCCCGGCCAACGGCGGCAAGCGGCCTGGCGGCCTGAACTAGGCCGCCGCGGCTCCGCTTTTCGCACCTGTGTAAGGCCAGATCACGCCCGCAGTCGCCAGGTCGGCCCGCTCGGCGCTGCTAAGCCCCAGGAGCTGACCGAGCACGTAGTCGTCGTGCTCTCCTACCTCGGGAGCCGCAGAGCGGACGGCGGCCGGCGTGCGGCTGAGCTTAAGCGGGATGCCGGTCACCTGGGTGGTTACGCCTTCGCCCAGCGGCAAGCGCGGCCAGAAACCGCGCTCGGCCAGGTGAGGGTCGCGCGCGCACAGGTCGGCCCCGTTGGCGACCACGCCGCTCGGCACCCCGGCCTGCTGCAGCAGGGCCATTGCCTGCTCCGCGCTTTGCTCGCGGCTCCAGGCGTTTATCCGGGCGTCCAGTTCGCTCCGGTTGCGCATCCGCAAAAAGAGGGTGCGAAACTTCTCAGCCGCAGCCCACGGCGGCGACCCCAGCGCTTTTACGAACCGCTCCCACTGCGCCTGCGAGCGTATCGAGATTGCCAGCCAGCGGTCGTCGTCCCCGTCGCGCGGCCGGCACCGGTAAACCCCGTGGGGCGCGGCCGGGCCCTCCTGGGAATCGTAGCGCGGCGGCTGTTGCGCGCGCCGGTTGACCGAGATGTCCAGCAGCGCCGGACCGATCACCGCGCAGAGCGCCTCGAATTGAGAAAGATCGACGAACTGCCCCCGGCCGGTGCGCCGGCGGTGCCAAAGCGCAGCCAGCGCGGCCAGCGCTCCGGTGTATCCTCCGGCCATGTCGGCGTAGGAGTAGCCGTAGCCGGCGGGCGCACCGTCTTCCTCGGCCATCATCAAGGTTAAGCCGCCAAGCGCATGCAGCGTCGGACCGTAGCTCACGTAGTTGGCGCGCGGGCCGCTATGACCCAGACCGGACATGCTGATGCAGATTATCTCCGGCTTGACCGCCGCCAGCGAGGCATAGTCCATGCCCCAGTTGCGCATCACCCGCGCCGAAAAGTTGTCGATGACGATGTCGCTCAGCTTTACCAGCCGGCGCGCCAACTCGACGCCGGCCGGGACGGCCATGTTGATCGCCACCGAGAGCTTGTTCCGGTTGAGGTCGCCGTTGATGCCGATGCGTCGGGGGCTCAGCACGCTCATCGCGCTTTCACCCCCGCGATCGACCTTGATAACCTCGGCGCCTTGGTCGGCCAGCACCCGGGTGGCCACCGGCCCGGCAACCACCCAGGTGAAGTCCAGCACCCTTATTCCGGCAAGCGGCGCGTCAGCCATAGACGGTACCCCCTTTTTCAGATGACCTTTTCGCCGGCCAGTACGGCCAATTCATCCGCTCCCACGCCCAGCTCGTCGCACAGCACCTGCCGGCAGTGCTCGCCGACCAGCGGCGGGCGCCGATAGACCCGCCAGGGCGTGCCGTGAAACAGGTAGGGCGCGCCGGGGTAGCGAAAGCTGCGGCCCAGCTCCGGATGCTCCACCTCGACGAAAAAGTCGCGCGCCTTTAGCTGCGCGTCCTCGAACAGCGCTTCGGGCGGCCGCACCGCTGCGTAGGGCAGCCGTAAGAGCTGCGCGCGCTCGAGCAGATCGTTCGAAGCATAGTCTTTCACCCACTCGTCGAGAACGTCAAAAATGTGCTCGGCTTGCTGGCGGCGCACCACGAAGTCGTTCCACTTCGCCTCGTGCAAGTCCTGCGCCTTGCCGTCCCCGGCAACCCATTCAACCAGGGAGGTCCAGTCGCCCAAGGTGCAGTGCAGCACGTAGCCGTCCGGGCACTTGCCCACGCGAAAAAAACGGCTCCAGTGCAGCGTGCCACGGCGCGGCTCTACCTGCCCGGCGCCGAAAAAACTTGGCGCCACGTGCTCGACCGCCGAAGCCGTTGCCTCCTGCATGCTGAGATCGACCCACTGCCCCAGGCCGTCGCGCTCGCGCGCCATCAGCGCGCACATCGTGCCAATCGCCCCGTAGTAGGCCGCCGAGTGATAAGCTTGCAGGCCGAAGGGCCGCACCGGCGGACGGCCGGGAGAGCCGTTGACGTAAAGCATCCCGCCCAGCGCTGCCAGCACCGTGTCGTCGGCCTCGAAGTCGCGGTACGGCCCGCTTTGCCCAAACGGCGTTAACGAGGTCACGATGACGCCCGGATTGGTCCGGGAAAGCTGCTCGTAGCCAAGCCCCTGCTTTGCCAGGAAGCCCGGCGCAAAGCTCTCGATCACCGCGTCGGCCGAAGAGACCAGGCGCAGGAAAAGCTCCCGGCCGCGCTCATGCCCGAGCTCCAGCGTGAGCGACCGCTTGTTCAGATTGTAGAACCAGAAAAACAGGCTGCGGTCGGGATGCGGCAGGTCGCCCGCAAACGGTCCGATACGCCGCGCCGGGTCGCCCCCGGGCGGCTCGACCTTGATAACGTCGGCCCCCATATCGGCCAACAGCCGCCCGCACAACTGCGCTCTGTGGCCGGTCAGGTCGAGCACCCTAAGTCCTGTCAGTGCTCCGGCATTCTCCATCTTGGCGCTCCCCGTTCCATCAGCATGGCGCGGTCATTAGCTTTCCCTTTTGCAACTTAGCCCATCGGGTGGTTTGGTTGCAATTTCCGGCGCGATACCTCTGAGGGCGCGAGCTACTGGATCAACCGCGGCGCAGCGGCTCCTGGCGTGCAAGCTTCTGGTGGGGAATCCGGTAGCCCCCGGACTGCGCGGAGTAGAGCGAGGCGGAGCGGATCTCTGCGGCAGCAAACGGCAGGTTTCAAGGTGGAAATCCCGCCTTGGTTTGGCGACCTCATTGCGGCGGTAGTTCTCCGATCACGCCAGCCTGTCCGGACGGCCCTACCTGGCGCGCAGCAGGCAGGACCGGGTACGGCGAGCTCCGGACGCTTGACCCCGACGCCAGGGCCCACCGCTGTCGGCAGGGCCGCGGCGACCCCGTTTGCCGCCTCACCCACGACCACCGCGACGCCTTTTGCGCTGAGCCCCGCGCCGACTGGCGGCGCCGCGTCTCGACGCTGGCCGTTACGCTCACGGTGAGGACCGGCGCGACCGCTGCGCCGGCGGCCTCGCCAACGCCAGGCGCGAGACGCACGAGTTGGAGCGAGGGCCGGGCCAGGGAGCGCATCGGCGCCAAGCTGGGCGCCGGGCGGGCGTCCGGCGATTGCCGGCCGCCTGGGGTCGTGGGCCCGTGCTCGGTCATCGCTGTGCGAAGCGCGGGTTTTGCGGCCTGAAACCCGTCGGCACTGTGTCTGCTAAGGATGGCGCCGAGAGCCCCAAAAACGACGGCGCAAGCATGCTAAGCAAGTAGGGCGCCTCGCGCGGGCGGCGACGGTGGGATAATCTCTAAGCTCAGACGCAAGACCGTCGGCTGGCGAAAAGGGCGCGACATTTTCTCGCCGCAGCCGCCGGCTTCTCGCAAACGATGGCGCACAACGACTACAAGAAAACGCTTACCCTGCCTCGAACCGACTTTCCGATGAAGGCCAATCTGCCCGAGCGCGAGCCGCAAATGCTGCACCGCTGGCAGGAATCGGGCCTTTACCGCGAGTTGCTCCGACAACGCGCCGCCGCCCCCGGCTGGGTACTGCACGACGGACCGCCCTACGCCAACGGCCGGGTCCATTTCGGCACCGCGCTCAACAAAATCCTCAAGGACTTCATCGTCCGCTCGCGCGCCATGATGGGTCTGCGCACGCCCTACGTACCCGGCTGGGACTGCCACGGCATGCCGATCGAGCATCAGGTGGTGCGTGAACTCGGCGCAAAGGCGCGCTCGATGACCAAGGTCGAGTTGCGCCGGCGCTGCCGCGCCTGGGCCGAGCGCTGGATCGAGGTGCAGCGCCAGGAGTTCCAACGACTCGGCGTGCTCGGCGACTGGCAAAATCCCTACCTCACCCTGAGCTTTGACTACGAGGCGGCCGAGATTCGGATTCTTAAACAATTACTTGAACAGGGGTTCATCTACAGGGCGCTGATGCCGGTCTACTGGTGCATCGACTGCCGTACCGCGCTGGCCGAGGCCGAGGTCGAGTACCGTGAGCGCAATTCGCCCTCGATTTATGTGGCTTTTCCTTTCGACGCATCCGGCGCGGAGCAGACCGCCCTGGCTGCGCGCCCGGAAGAGGCGGCCGTGTTGGAGGAGGCGCGCCGGCAAGGGCGACTGTTCGCGGTAATCTGGACGACCACGCCATGGACGCTTCCGGCCAACCTTGGTGTCTGCCTCAATCCGGGCCTCGAGTACGTTGTCCTGGAATCGGGCGAGCGATGGTACATGGTTGCAGCGGTGCTGGCCGACGCCTTCGCCGCGGTCTGCGGACTTACCATTGCGCGCCGCGTGGCGGTTGCCGAGGCCGCGCTCAAGGCGCTCGACGGAAAGTCGGTCCTTTGCCATCCGTTTGTGGAGCGTAAGGTTCCGGTGATGTTCGCCGAGCACGTGACGGCCGACAGCGGAACCGGCCTGGTCCACACGGCGCCGGGCCACGGCCACGAGGACTTTATCGTGGGCAAAGCGTACGGTCTTTCGGTGCTGACGCCCGTGGACGGGGCCGGCAGCTTCACGGCGGAGGCGGGCAAGTACGCCGGACTGAACGTTTTTGCCGCCAACGAGGTCATCGTTGGCGACCTGTCACGGCTTGGCCGGCTGCTGAGCCATACTTCGGTGACGCACGCTTACCCGCATTGTTGGCGGTGCAAGAATCCGCTCATCTTCCGGGCCACCGAGCAATGGTTCATGCGGGTCGATCACGACGGTCTGCGCCGGCGCGCGCTTGACGAGATAAACCGGCGCGTCAAGTGGATTCCGCCGTGGGCGCGCGAGCGGATTGCCAACATGGTTGCGGCGCGCCCCGACTGGTGCCTGTCGCGCCAGCGTACCTGGGGCGTGCCGATCCCGGCGCTGCGCTGTCTTCAGTGCCGGCGCGTGGCGCTGTTCCCCGAGGTAATCGACCGGGTCGAGGCGCTCTTCGCGCGCGAAGGCTCGGACGTCTGGTACCAGCGGCCGGTGGCCGATTTCAGCGGTGAGGCGCTTAGCTGCCCGCAGTGCGGTGGGGCGGCGTTCGCCAAGGAGGAGGACGTCCTCGATGTCTGGTTCGACTCGGGCTGCTCGCACGAGGCGGTGCTGGGCGGGCGCGCGGAGCTTTCGTGGCCGGCTGACGCCTACGTCGAGGGAATCGACCAGACGCGGGGATGGTTTCAATCGTCGCTGATGGTGGCTGCGGCGAGCCGCGGGCAAGCGCCCTACAGGTGCGTGGTCAGCCACGGCCTTGCGCTTGACGAGGTCGGGCGCAAGATGTCCAAGTCGCTCGGCAACCTGGAGTACGCGGCCGACGTGGTAGGCCGGATGGGAGCCGACGTTTTGCGACTGGTTTTCGCCTCGGTCGATTATGCCGGCGACATGAACGTCGGCGAGACGCTGTTCGGCATGGTTAGCGAAGCCTACCGCAGGCTGCGCAACACGTTTCGCTACATGCTGGCCAACCTGTACGATTTCGACCCGGCCCAGGACGCGCTCCCGCCGGCGGGCATGCTGGAATTCGACCGCTTCATGCTGGTGCAGCTTGAGCGGCTCAAGGCCGAGGCGCGCCGCGCCTACGAGCGGTTCGATTTCAAGGCGGTCTACCACGCGGTGCTCAACTTTGTGGTGGGCGACTTAAGCTCGCTCTTCATCGACGTCGCCCGCGACCGTCTTTACTGCGCGGCCAAGGCGAGCCCCGAGCGGCGCTCGGCGCAGACCGTGCTTTGCCGGGCGCTCGATACGCTGGTCAGGATGCTCGCTCCGCTGATTCCGTTCACGGCCGAAGAGGTTTATTCGCATGTGCCGGGCCGGCAGGCCGCTAGTGTTCATTTCCTGGAATTCGCGGCCGAGGCGCCGGAGGTGGCCGACTCGGTGCTGGAGATGCGATGGCGTCAGCTCCTTGCCCTGCGCGCCGATGCGCTTAAGGTGCTCGAGGCGATGCGCCAGGCCGGTGCTATCGGGGCCTCCCTCGAAGCGGTTCTTGAACTGGGGACGACCGCCGAGGACGGCAGCGCGGCGCGATTGTTGGACGGCCGGCTCGAGGCCTTCAGGGAACTGTGCGTCGTCTCGGGAGTGGCCATGATGCCGGCCGCGCAGACGGCCGACTTTGCGGGCCGGCTGGACGGAAGAAGCGAGACGGCCGGCGACGGTTTTTTCGCGCGGCCGAGCCAAGCCGCGCCCGAGTTCCTGATCGTTGGGCGGCGCGCCCCCGGACGAAAATGTCCCCGGTGTTGGGTCTATTTCGAGGCGCCCGAGGCCGAGCAACTGTGTCCGCGCTGCCGCCGGGTGCTGGCCAGCGCCGCATGAGCGCTGCAGCGATGGTACAGGACGGGGCGCAAGGCAGAGTCGGTGCCGGGGCTCGGGCTGTCTGGGCGCCGCTGCTTTTGGTCAGTCTCCCGGTTGTGCTGCTCGACCGGGTAAGCAAGCTTTACGCGCTTAGCCATTTCAGCGGCAACCGGCCGCTGGTGCTGATTCCTCATCTGCTTGCCTTTACTTACGCCGAGAATCCCGGCGCCGCATTCAGTCTTCTGGCCGGACTTTCTCCGCTGTGGCGGGCGGCGCTGCTCGATTCGGCTTCGTTGGTTGCAAGCGTTGTGCTGGTCTTGCTGCTTGCGCGCGCGCCGCGATGGTGGCCCAATGCCTTTGCTCTGGCGCTTATCCTGGGCGGCGCGTTGGGCAACCTTGTCGATCGGCTGCTCAGCGGCCGGGTGCCGGACTTCATCTATGTTCATTACTACGGTTGGAGCTACCCGGTCTTTAACTTCGCCGACAGCGCCATCACGGTGGGCGTTGCGCTTGTGCTGCTTGCTCCCTATGTGAGAGGGCGGGCGCGGGAGCCTGCGGCTGATACAGGCAAGCTGTGCAAAACGGCCTGAGAATCGTCGCGCCGGCCTAAGACCAATGGCGAACAGTCGCGAAGGGCGGCGCATCCGGCGGTGGCTGTTGACCTTGGCACTCAGCGCGGTGGCGCTCTCTGCCAACTACGTTTACCGTTTTCGGTTTCGCTACAGCGAGCTGAACTTCCGCTTCTATTGGGACTGGACAACGCAACTGAGAGCGGGCGTTGCTCCCTGGCGGCCGCAGGCCGATATCGTTTATACCCCGGCGTTTGTCGAGGCGTTGGTACCGTTGACGTGGCTTAAGCCGGCGCATGCGTGGCTGGTCTGGCAGTTTCTTCAGCTTGCGGCTTTTTTTGCCGCGGTGCTGCTTTTGGCCCGTGAGTTGGGTCCGCTTGCCAGCCGCCGGGCAACCGCCGCCTTAGGCGTGGTAGTGCTGTTGCTGCCCTACCTGCTGGCGGGGACCATCTACGTTGGCTCGGGCGTGCCGCTGCTGCTTCTTCTGGTGACCCTGGCTTGGCGCTTGGCCCGAAGGAAGCGGTCCGGATGGGCCGGTCTGATGCTGGCGGGTGCAACCGTTCTTAAGGTCTATCCCGCCTGTGCGGCCGGCTACTTTTTGTTTCGCCGCCGCTATCGGGTCGTCTTGTGGAGCGCTCTCTGGACGCTTGTGCTGGTGGCTCTTACCAACCCGCGCTACTGGTTGGCGGGGCTTTGGGGTGCCAGCCGCGCCCTTGGGCAGCGCGACATGTATGCCCAGGAGCGGGCGCTCAGCATTGCCATGAACCTTTATGCCGTTACGAGCGAGCGTCATTTTTATCTGGCGGCATTGGCGGCTGCGGCGGCTTGCTTAATTGCCAGCGCCGCCTACGCAACCTTGAAGGCGCCGACTGGCGCCGAGGCCGACGGCATCGTGCTTGGCCTGTGGCTGGCGGTTTCGCTGCTGCTTGCCCCGGTGGCTTGGCCGCACGAGATTGCGCTTCTGATGCCGCTTTACCTATACGCGGCAGACATTCTGCTGCAACGCTACAGAATGGTCCCGGTGGCGGCGCGCTCGCTGCTTTTGGCGGGCGCGGTGGGGATAGTCGTGCCGTATTACTCGAGCCCGGCGCGCAGCCTTCACCTCTACTTTTTTGCGCTCGTCGCGCAGTACCTTGGCGGATGCTGGCTGGTGGCCGGACCGGGATGGCGCGCCGAGCCGGCGAGCACGGGTCAGCGCCCGGTGGTGCCTTGGGGCGAGGCCGCGGGCGTAGGGGCCAGCCGCCCGCCAAGGTCCGGCGGGCCGTCGAACTCCGAGGCCGGCCGGTAAGGCGCCCGCGGCACAACCGGCGGGTTGCGCGAGCCGTCCAGCGGGGCCAAGCGGTCGTCAGCGTTTGCCAGCGTGGCGGCCAGCGTCTGGTCGGTGCGCCACGGTTCGTTGGCGCCGGCGCGCACGCAACTGCCCACCAGATCGTAGCGCATCCAGTACACGACCCGCATCGGCAAGCCCGAGGGATCGCTGCGCAGCTCGTTGTAACACCACTTCTCGTTGAAGCGCAGGCCGTTTTCTTCGGCAAGGCGCGGCTCGTTGAGGCTGCCTTCGGTCCGACTCGGCGTGCCGAGCAAGGCCACGACGGCGTTGCGTGTTGGCGCGCGGCTCATACCTCGAAGCTCTCCGGAAAGGGGCAGCGGCCTTCCTTGATATGGCGCTCGAACTCGCCGCGGAACTGCGTAAGGAAGGCGCGGGCCGCCCAGGCCGCGCCGTCGGCGAGCGCGCAGATGCACTTGCCGTCCATGAAGAAGCAGCAGTCGGCAATGGCGTCGAGGTCCTCGGGTTTACCCTGGCCGTTTTCGATGCGCCGCAGTATTTTGAGCGTCCAGCCGGTCCCCTCGCGGCACTGGGTGCATTGGCCGCACGACTCATGCGCGAAGAAGCGCGCCACCACCAGCGCCGCCCGCACCATGCAGCTTCGATCGTCGAGCACAATTACGCCGCCGGTGCCAAGCAGTGTGCCGGCGGCGCGCAGCGATTCGTGGTCCATCGCCACGTCAGCCTGCTCGGCCTTTAGCACGGGCATCGAGACGCCTCCGGGAACGATCGCCTTGAGGCGCCGGCCCTCGGGCAAGCCGCCGCAGTGCTTGAAAATGATGTCGCTGAGCCTGGTGCCGAGCGGCAGCTCGATAACGCCCGGGCGCTTGACATGGCCGCTTACGCCGAACAGCGTATGCCCGCTGCTCTTTTCCGCGCCCTGGGTCTTAAACCACTGGGCGCCGTTTTGCACGATGGCCGGCAGGTGGGAGAGCGTCTCGACATTGTCGACGGTGGTGGGCTGGTCCCAAAGCCCGCGCTGCGCGGGAAAGGGCGGCCGTTTGCGCGGCTGGCCCTTGCGCCCTTCCATCGATTCGAGCATCCCGCTTTCTTCGCCGCAGATGTAAGCGCCGGCTCCACGCTGGACGTGCACGTCCAGCCGCCGCCCCAGGGCGCGCGCCTGCTCGCCCAGGATGCCGGCTTGGTAGGCGTCGGCGATCGCCTGGCGCAGGATGCGGTAGGCATCGACATATTCGCCCCGGACGTAGATAAAGGCCGCGTCGGCCAGGATAGCATGGGCGGCGATCATTATCCCTTCGATTAGCAGGAAGGGGTTGCGTTCCATTATCTGGCGGTCTTTGAAGGTGCCGGGTTCGCTTTCGTCGGCGTTGACCGCAAGGTAGCGCGGGCGCCCGTCCTTGGGCGGCATGAAGGTCCATTTCATCCCGGTGACAAACCCTGCGCCGCCGCGCCCGCGAAGCCCCGATTCCTGCACCAGCTTGCAAAGGTCGCCGGGCGCCATCGCGGCTGCCCGTGCAAGCGCCTGCCAGCCGCCCTGCGCGCCGTAGGACCCGAGCTCGAGCCAGCGGGCGTCGCCCGGCGGCAGCAGGTAGCCGGCGACCTCGGGCGGAAACCACGAGTTGACCGCCGCCGGCTGGCGCGCCCCGAGCGCCGCCTCGGGCGAGACCGTCAGCCCGGCGGCGAACTCGGGCGTGACGTTTTCCAGGTAGGCCTGCTGATTGACCTGCACCACCGGCGCGCTGGCACAGGAGCCCAGGCACTCGACTTCAACCAGGGCAAAGCGGCCGTCGGCGGTGGCGCTGCCGGCCCGGATGCCGAGCCGCGCCTCCAGCGCGCGCACCACCGCGCGGGCGCCGTTAAGACAGCAGGGAAGATTGGTGCAGACCTGAATGATCGCCCGGGCCGGCGGCTGATTGAAAAGCGAGTAAAAGGAAGCCACCTCGGCGACTTCCCGCGTCTTCAGGCCGAACAACGGCGCCAGCTCGGCAAAAAGCTCGGGCGAAAGTCCGCGCAGCTCCTCGCGCGCGACATGCAGCGCGGTAAGCAGCGCGCCCCGCGGCTGGGGATAGCGGCTTATCTCGGCGCGGATTTTCTCCAGCGTGTCGTCTGAAAGCAGCATCGCACTAGCGGTCGCACTCGCCGCCGATCATGTTTATCAGGTCGAAGGTCGGCACAATATCGGCCAGCATCCGGCCGGTAATCATCCGAGCCAGCGGCTGCATATTAGAGAAGCTCGGCGCGCGGCACCGGCACTTGTACGGCCGCCCGCTGCCGTCGCTTACGATATAAAAGCCGACCTCGCCGTTGGCGCCCTCGACCGCGGCGTAGACCTCGCCGGCAGGCGCCAGGTCGCCCTCGGTGACCAGCTTGAACTGATCGATAAGTTCTTCCATGCGGTTGAAGACCTTGCCTTTGCGCGGCCAGCGGATGCGCGGGTCGTCGGCGTTGACCGGGCCGTCGGGGATTCTCTCAAGGCACTGCAGGACCATGCGTCGGCTTTGGCGTATTTCTTCCAGCCGCACCAGATAGCGGTCGTAATTGTCGCTGTGCTCGCCCACGGGAACGTCAAAATCCAGCTCGCCATAAACCAGGTAGGGCTGAACCCGGCGCAGGTCGAGCGCGACGCCGCCCGCGCGCAGCAGCGGGCCGGTAACGCCGTAGGCGATAAGCTCTTCGGCCGGAAGGTAGCCCGTCCCTTCAAGGCGCTGGCGGAAGATCGGGTTGTCGGTCAGCATCCGATGGGCGTCATCCACCAGGCCGGCGATGCGGTCGAGGCGCTCGCGGCAGAAAGGGGCAAAGCCCTCGGGCAGGTCGGCCCAGACGCCGCCGACGCGGATGTAATTGGTCGTGATCCGGGCGCCGCAGAGCGCGTCCAGCAAATCCAGCGCCAGTTCGCGCCCCTCAAGCAAGTAGAGAAACGGCGTCATCGCCGCCAACTCGAGGCCCATCGCGCCCACGCACAGCATATGGTCCGTGATGCGCGCGATCTCGCCCGCGATCACCCGAATGAACTCGCAGCGCGGCGGCGTCTTGATCCCGAACAGCTTCTCCACCGCCAGGCAGTAGCCGACATTGTTGAGCATCGCCGAGCTGTAGTTGAGCCGGTCGGTATAGGGGATGTTCTGGTAGTAGTGGCCGCTTTCGCACTCCTTTTCGAAGCCGCGATGGAGGTAGCCGACCTGGACGTCGGCGTTGAGGATTTTTTCGCCGTCCAGGTCGAGCACGATCCGCACGGTGCCGTGGGTGGCCGGATGGGACGGGCCGAAATTGATCCGCATCGGACGGGCGTGAAGCTCGCCAACCGGCACTGCCTGCGCCGCCTGCGGCGCTTCAGTGCGGGCGTCGAGGCTCGTTGGCGGCCGGTCCGTGAAGCGGTTGGACGGGTTGTTCGTCGCGTTTGCCATAGTCTTTACGCAGCGGATGACCTACGAACGATTCGTCAAGGTAGATGCGACGCAGGTCGGGATGGCCCTGGAAGCGGATGCCGTACAGGTCGTAGGTTTCCCGCTCCAGCCAGTTCGCGCCCGGCCACACCGTGGTGACAGTCGGGAGCGTGGGATCGTCCTCGGGCACGCGGCACTTGAGCCGCAGGCGGTGGAAGAAGCGGGTCGAAAGCAGATGGTAGACCACCGCGAAGCGCGGCAAAGGCCCGCGCTCGGGCATCGCCACCTGGTGGCGCGACAACGGCCCCCGCCGCACCATCGCTCGGTTGCGGTCCCAGATTTCAACGGGCCGGCGAAACCCGTCGGGCTGACCCATGTAGTCGACCGCGGTCACGTCGACGAGGAGGTCGAAGCACAGCTCGGGATCGTCGCGCAAGGCGAGGCAGACCTCGACGATCTGCCGGCGGTCAACGTGGATACGGTCGTCGCCGCGCCAGGCGCGGTGCTCGAGCACCTGCTGACCCAGCCGCGCCAGCACCTTGCGCAAAAGCGGCGAAGGCTCGCCCGGGGTCGCCTGATTTTCGTCGTCATGCATCGTAGTGCCGGTGCAGGTAGTCGAGACGGGTTTGCAGTTGGTCGCGGGGCACCAGCAAATCTTCCTTGTGCCAGAGCGAGCCGCGGCGGGAGTAGCAGGCGATCTCGACCTGGCGGCTCATCACGATTGCCTCCTCCGGACAGGCTTCTTCGCAAAGGCCGCAGAACATGCAGCGCGACATGTCGATGTCGAAGACTTCCGGGTAGCGTTCGACGCCGTCGGCGGTCTCGGCGGGAAAGATCGTGATGCAACTCGTCGGGCAGGCCCACTCGCAAAGACCGCAAGCGACGCAGCGCTCCTTGCCGTTGCTCATGCGCACCAGCACCGGCATCCCGCGCATCGCCGGCGGCTGCAAGAAGCGCTGCTCGGGGAAGTGGACGGTGAAATTCTGGCGTCCGCGCGCAAACAGAAAAGCGCTCTGGAAGAAATGACGGGTCGCAACCCACAGGCCCACCAGCAGGGCAAGCCACGGCCGGCGCTGGGCAAGCGTCGGCGCCGGGCGGGCAACTTTGATCACGCCGACGGGCATCGAAGCCTCCCGATTGCGGCCGCCCCAGGCGCGGCTGCGAAACCCGGCAGAAAAGGCCTCATGGCGCGGCCGCCCCGTTGGCCGCCGGCACGCCGGCCGTCCCGAGCTGCTCCAGCGTGAGCCCCGAGAACGGAGCGGCCGCGGCGGCCATCTCCTGGAAGACCTCCGCAGGGTCAAAGGTGTCGCGCTCGCCGCAAAGCGCGCTGCGCAGCCGGCTGAAGATTTCGCCGTCGCAAAGCCAGCCCGGCGCGGGTTGCAGCGCCCGCCAGATACGCTGCACGCGCCCGGCATGGTTGGTGAAGCTGCCTTCTTTCTCCGCAAAGGTCGTCGCCGGGAAGACCACGGCTGCGCCGGAGAGCGCCGGCAAAAGCGCAAGCCCCTGGAAGATGACCAGCTCAAGCGAGCTCAAAAGCCGCTGAGCACGCTCGGGGACGAGCACCTCGAACAGGTCCTCGCCGCACAGGTAAAGCGCCTTAAGCCGGCCGCGCTCGATCCCGTCGCACAACGCCTTAAGCCCGTCGTCGCTGCCCCGGGCAAGCCCCAGCAGCCGTGCGCCGGCGGCGTTAGCGGCTTTTTCGGCCTTGATGAGCAAGTTGTCAAAGCGGCCGCGGCGTACTGGCGCGGCGCTGGTTTCCACGCCCAGGGCGGCCAGAAGCTGGCCAAAGCGGAAAAGCTCCTCGTTGGTGAGATGCGGCGAGGCAACGGCGCCGACGCTCGAGCCGCCGTGGCGCGCAACAAACCGTCGCAGCTCAGCCGCGCAGCGCTCAAGCGCCTGCTCCCAGCTCACCGCAGCCAGCCGCCCGCCCTCGGCCACCATGGGCGACAATAAACGCTGCGGCGCCTGCGGGAACGAGTAGTTGAGCCGCCCCCAGTCGCACATCCAGGTGTCGTTGACCGCGTCGTTGCGCCGTGGCGTAAGGCGCCAGATGCGGTTGCCGCGCTCGCCGATCATGATGTTGCAGCCATTGGCGCATCCCGGACAGACGCTGGCCGTCTCGCGCAGGAACCAGACCCGCATCCGATGGTGAAAATCCTTGCTCTCCAACGCGCCCACCGGGCAGATATCGGCGGTGCAAATCGAATAATCGTTGTCCAGCCGCTGGTCGTAAATGTCCAGCAGCGAACGATCGCCGAGCTTGAAGACGGCAAGCTCGCCGGTCCCGGTTATTTCCCGGCAAAACCTGACGCAGCGCCGGCAAAGAATGCAGCGCTCCTGATCCAGCAGCATCCGCTCGCCGATATCCAGCCGCTTGCCGTGCTTGCGCCGCGGCTCAACGGTGCGCGCAAAATGGCTGCCGAAACGAAAAGCGTAATTCTGCAGCCAGCACTCGCCCGCCTTGTCGCATATCGGGCAGTCCAAAGGATGGTTTAGCAGCAGCAGCTCCAGCACCCCCTGGCGGGTGCGGGCGACCTCGGGTGTCTGCGTGCGGACCACCATGCCGTCGCGCACCGGCGTGTAGCAGGAAATCTGCAGCTTGGGCATCCCTTCGATCTCGACCTGGCAGAGCCGGCAGCTCCCGTCGATACTCAGCTTGGGGTGATAGCAGTAGTGGGGAATGTCCAGGCCGGCGTCGAGCATCGCCTGCAAAAGCGGCGTCCCCTCCGGCGCTTCCAGTACGGCGCCGTCCACCGTCACCCGTACGCTGCGGGCCATCGGGCTAGTCGGGCAACGGCCGGCCGCTGCCGTGGATTCCCTTCCAGGGAGTGGCGCGGCTTTCGTGCTGAACGCGCGCCTGCAGCTTAATCAGCCCGTCGAGCACCGCCTCGGGACGCGGCGGGCATCCCGGAATGTAGAGGTGAACCGGGATAATCCGGTCGATCCCCTGGACCACCGCATAGTTGTCGTAAGGACCGCCCGAGCTGGTGCAGGCCCCAAACGAAACGACCCATTTGGGCTCGGCCATCTGGTCGTAGACCCGCCGCAGGATCGGCGCCAGGCGGTGGGTTATGGTGCCCACCACGAAAACCAAGTCGGCTTGGCGCGGTGTAAAGCGCGGCAGGGCAGCTCCAAAACGGTCGATATCATAGCGCGGGCCGGCGGTCGAGAAATATTCCATCCCACAGCACGCGGTCACAAACGGGTAAGGAAAAAAAGAGTACTTACGGGCCCATTGGACCGCGTCGCGAAGCCGCGTGGCTACGAAACTTCCGCCGAACGCGGCGCTCTCGTCGGTAGTCGTCTGCCGGCGGTCCGAACGGGTCAGGTAAGCTGCTATCCTATGGTTCGCCATTGCGTTTGCGCTTCGCTTAAACCCCCGGGTTATTCCTGGAGCGCGGCGCAAGAACCGCCATCGCCGCGCTCGACCAGCACAGTTCGGCTTGCTCCATAGTCGCGCGAAATCGCGCTCAGGGCAAGCCGCGAAACGCGCCTGGATCGCGCCTCTCGGCTTTGCGCCCAGGGCGCGGCATCCAAGCCGCCGGGCCTTGAGCATGCGGCTGCGCGCTGCCTTCATTGACTAAGCTTGCGGCCGTTGTTAACCGTAAGCTTGGTGGGGGTGGCGCCGGCGGCGGAGCCCGCGGGATCTCCGCTTGGGTTCACGGCTCGTGACGGCAAGGCTATTCAGCGCGCCAAGGCGCGAGCGGTTTTCTTCAGACGGGTCCCAATTACTGGCTGCCGGGCGGACGCCGGCGTCTGCCGGCCTCGTCGTTGTGCCCACGGCCGAGCCGGCCTGCCGTTCGGGAGAGTGGATATGCTGCGGCACAGGTCGGCTGCCCGCGGCAGTCCGAAAGACGGCTGGCGGCGGATGGCTGGCGCCGGCAAACTCGACGATCCGCGCTTGGCAGGCGCTGCACCGAGAGTCGCCTAAGGCCGCCACGGTTGCGCCGTTGCAGTACCGATTCGCCGCACAGGGGCGGGGGGCGTGAAGGAGCAAGGCTTCGCAGGGAGGAGCAAGGTGCGAGACTCAGGCGGCACACAATGGTACTTGGTCAGGACCAAGCCGCACCGCGAGCGCTCGGTGGAAATGCAGCTCCGCGACCTGGTTGCAGAGCTGTACCTTCCATTGTTGAAGGCCAGGACGTCGCGCTGGGGCCGTCTTAGGTGGGTGCTGGCGCCGCTTTTCCCGTGTTATCTTTTCGCCCGTTTCGACCTGAGGGGCGGGTACTTCACCGTCAGATATCTCCCCGGTGTGCATAGCATCGTATCAGCCGGCCGAGACCCCATTGCCGTCGCGCCCATGGTCGTGGAAGAAATCCGTCGCCGCAGCGTCAATGGGGTCGTCGAACTCAAGGAGCGGCCGTTTGGCTACGGCGAACGGGTGCGGCTGGTCCACGGGCCGTTCAAGGGCTTCGAAGCGGTCTTCGAACGTTACCTTTCGGGAGCCGAACGGGTCTCCGTTCTGCTGAGCACGGTTGAAGCCACCGGGGTGCGGGTGGTCCTGAGCGCCGAGGCTGTTGCTCGGCCGATCTGACCGGCGAACAGTGGGGCGCTGCCGCCGCCAGGCGCTTTCCTCACCGCTCCGAGCCGCCGAAGCCGGCGAGGGTTAAGCCGGGAGCTTGCTGTGGCGCCGCCTCGGCGGCGCGAGCTGGTTCAGCGTCAATAGCGCGTCACAGTTGACTCAAAAACCTGATTAAGGTAAGTTTAGCATCGCTTGAGCAGCTTGATTATAGATACGGCAAGCTCAGGTTGCCGCTTGTGCTTGCGGGGAGCAGAACCATTTCTGTCGCGTTTGGGCGGGACGCGACCAGGCACGGCGCGTCTTCGCGCCACCGCGTGACCGGCGCCATGTAGCAAAGTCGTTCGCTGGGTGGGAAGCGGCGTGCGCCGCTGAAAGCGTAAAGGAACGGAATTCTCGCTTGCAGTTGCTTGGGTGGCAGGAGATGTGGGCTCGGTTTTTAGGGGAGGTGCTGGTTAGCCTCTTGATCGCGTCGGTGGGCGGTCTGCTTGCGGGCAAGCTGGCGCGCCGGCTTGGCGCGCTTGCGCGGCCGGTCTCGGAGGAAGGCGGACGGGAAGCCATCCCGCTTTTGGGCGGCCTGGCGATCGTTGCCGCGGCGGGAATCGCGCAAGCGCTGTGCGGCGGCGCCACCGTGCTGACCTTGGCGGCGGCGGGCGCCTTGTTGGCGGTTGGGTTTGTCGATGATTTGGTAGCTCTCAGCCCGGGCAAGAAACTTGGCTTGCAGTTTTTGGTGGTGGGCGGCTTTGTACTGGCCCATGGCGCCTTTAAGCTGACCGGGGTTGGTTGGCTCGACCCGGCACTGGTGGTTTTGTGGCTGGTGGCCTGCGTTAACGCTTTCAACCTGATTGACGGGCTCGACGGGCTGGCGGCGGGAATCGGTGTTGTTGTTTCGGGGACAACCGCGGCGGTCGGCTACCTGCATGGGGATGCGGCTTTGGTTGGTGCGGGGCTGGCGACGGCCGGCGCGCTTGTGGGCTTTCTTTTCTACAACTGGCGGCCGGCGACGCTGCTGATGGGCGATTGCGGGGCGTTGCCGTTGGGGTTTTTACTGGGGCTCGAGGCGCTTGGCGCGGGAGAGGCGACGGCCAACAGCGTGCTGTCGCGGTTTGCGGTGCCGGCGCTGGTGATGTTCGTGCCACTGCTGGACGTGGCGGTGGTGAGTCTGTCGCGGCTGGCCGGCGACCGTGCGCTGTCGCGGCGGGGAGACGATCATTGCCATTATCGTTTGCTTGCGATGGGTCTTTCGGTGGCGCGGGTTGACTTGGTCTGCTGGTCGGCGGCCGCCGTCGCTTCACTCTGCGCGGTGGCGCTGAGCGCGCTTTCGCACGAGCGAGTCCTGGCGACGCTGCCGTTTTTGTTTACGGCTGCCGGAACCGTGGCGCTTTTCATGGTTGACCTGACCTTTGACGGTCGGGAGCCTTCCCGGATGTACGCGACGGCGGGCAGGCTGGCGCGGGTGATTCTAAGCCTCGGGTACAAGCGGCGGCTTGCCGACGTGGCGCTCGATTTGGGGCTCATTGCGGCTGCCTACCTGGGGGCTTTCCAGGTCCGGCTGGATTTCGAGGTGGGGCCGGCGCTGACGGCGGCGTTGACCACAGGTTTGGTGTCGGTGTGGCTTGCCGCTTACACCGGCTTGGTAATTGCCGGCGTTTACCGCGCGGTTTGGCGCTATGCGGGGCCGTCGGACGCTGTTCGCCTGTTGAACGGATGCGTTCTTGCAGGGGTGCTTGTCTGGGTGGTTGCGCACTTCGCGCCGTTGCCGCTTTCGGGCTCGGTGCTATTCTTGTTCGTCCTGTTGCTCTTCAACCTGCTTCTGATAACCAGGCGGTCCTTCCGGGTGCTTCGCAAGGGGGTTATGGCGCTTGCGGCGAAGCCTGAGAGCGCCCTGGTCGTTGGAGTGGGGAAGCTGGGCGAGGCAGCCGTCCGCCATCTGCAGTCGCTGCACGAGGAGCGCGTTTCGGTGGTCGGCCTTCTGGACGACGACCCGTTTATGCGGGGCAAGCTGGTGCACGGAGTGGAAGTGCTTGGCACCGCGGCGGAGATCGAGCAGATATTCTCGGCGGTTCCATTCCAACAGGTGGTTCTAGCCGTGAACGGAGCGGAAAGCCGGGACGCGTCCGCGGTTGCGCGCTTCGCACAGGCCCGGGGGCTTAAACTGCGCAGGTTCGTCGTCGAGGTTGACGATCTCGGGGCCTCCCCGGAACGAACCGCGCAGCCGCTGGTTACGCACGCTTAGAGGCCGAAAAGCCGAAGGGGCGGGCCGCCGGTCGCAGCCGGGGCTAAAGTAGAAGAGCGGCGAGGTGCTCTCCCACGATCGCGGGGGGAGCGCCGCGGGAAAAAACGAAACGATGAACAGAGTGCGCAGGCCGGTCAGGATCGTGCCAAAGGGCTGGGGCCGAGAGGTCTGGATCGCCAACGGCGACCTCTACTGCGGCAAAATCCTCGAGATAAAACAAGGCAAACGCTGCTCCCTCCACTACCACCGGCTCAAAACGGAATCGTTTTACCTGCGCAGTGGCCGGCTCAAGATTCGAGTCATGGAATCCCCCGACTCGACCGCGCTGGAGGAGTTCGAGTTGGCGCCGGGCGACTGCATGGATGTCCCGGCGGGCTTGGTGCACCAGATGGAGGCGATCGAGGACGCCGAGCTCTACGAGTTTTCCACCCAGCACTTCGACAGCGACTCTTACCGGCTGGCCCGGGGCGACTAACAGCGGCCGAGACGCCGGCACCAAGTCGCAGCAGGGCTCGAGCAATCGGCTGTGAGGGCGTGGCGCTGCGTGCGGCGCACGGCGGCGCCCAAGGCCGCGCCCTGGTGACGGCCAATGCGCCGGCTGGCCTGGGGAGGCTGGCGGCCAAGGGGGACCGGCGCGCCGGCCCGTACCTGCTAGCAAGGCCGGCGGTTTGTAGGTATGAGTAGTTGGATGGCGAAGGTTGCGCTGATCACCGGCATCACCGGCCAGGACGGCTCGTACCTGGCCGAACTGCTGCTTTCCAAGGGTTACGTGGTCCATGGCGTGATGCGCCGCGCCTCCAGCTTCGGCACCTGGCGAATCGATCACCTGAGGGTGCGCTACGGCGGCGAGCAGGGGCGCTTCCAACTCCATTACGGCGACATGGGCGACGGGACCGGACTTAGGCGGATTGTCGAGCAGACGCGCCCCGACGAGATTTACAACCTGGCCGCGCAGTCGCACGTCAGAATATCCTTCGACCAGGCAGAGTACACGGCGGATTGCGTGGCGCTGGGAACGCTGCGCCTGTTGGAAGCCGTACGCGACCACAACCGGCATCAGGGCCGCGCGGTGCGTTTCTACCAGGCCGGGTCTTCCGAGATGTTCGGCGAGGCTGTTGAGCCGGTACAGCGCGAGACCACCCCGTTTCACCCGCGCAGCCCGTACGCTTGCGCCAAGGTTTTCGCTCACTGGCAGACGATCAATTATCGGGAAGCCTACGGCCTATTTGCGGCCAACGGCATCCTGTTCAACCACGAGTCGCCGCGCCGGGGCGAGAATTTCGTCACCCGCAAGATAACCCGCGGCGTGAGCCGGATTAAGCTCGGTCTTCAGGAGCGGCTCGCGCTGGGCAATCTGGCGGCCTGCCGCGACTGGGGCTTTGCCGGCGACTACGTCGAGGCGATGTGGCTGATGCTGCAGCAGGAGAAGCCCGACGACTTTGTGATTGCGACCGGCGAAAGTCATTCGGTGCAGGAATTCCTCGAACTCGCCTTCCAGCGCGCCGAGCTGGAGTGGCGCGCCTATGTCGATTTCTCGGAACGTTACTTGCGCCCCAGCGAGGTGGACGTGCTTCAGGGCGATGCCGGCAAGGCTGCCCGGCTCCTTGGCTGGAAGCCCCGGGTGCGATTCGCAGACCTCGTCAACATGATGGTGGACGCCGACATGGAGCTGGCCGAGCGCGAGCTGCGCAGCCTGGGGCGCTAGCTCCAACGCACCAGCAAGCCTGCAGGTTGCCTGGCCGTGCGGCCCGCCGCTCGGCGAGCACGCCGGCGGCTGGACGGCGGTGGAGCGCTGCGCCTTGCGGGAGGGGCGGCGTGGAAATAAACGGAGTCGCGCACATCATGCTGACCGTGAGCCGCTTTGACCAGGCGCGGCCTTTCTACCACGGCCTGCTGGCACTGCTGGGCATGAAGCCGGCGATCGAGGAAGACGGGCTTTTGTACTACGTGGGCGGGCGGACCGCCGTAGGGGTAGTCCGTGGCGCCTCGCAGTACGGCGATGAGCGGTTCGTTCAGCTTCGCGTCGGTCTTCACCACGTCTGCTTTCGGGCGCGCGCGCGAGCCGACGTAGACCTCGTTCACCAGTACCTACGCCAGAGCGGCTGGAAAATCGTCCATCCGCCGCAGGAAGGACCGTGGGCGCCCGGCTACTATTCGGTGCTCTTCGAGGACCCGGACGGCATCCGTATCGAGGTGAATCATGTGCCGGGTAAAGGCCTCCTGGAGGGGGGCGAGTCGAAGGGTTAGCCGGCCATGGCTTAGGCGGGCGAGGAGGAGGCCTCGCCGGTTAGCTCGCGTTCCAGCCGGTTGCTGTCTTCGGCCGAAAGGCTGAAGTAGCGCGCTTGCGGATGGTGCAGCACGAGGGCGCTTACCGAGCTCTCGGGATCCATCATAAAGCCCTCGGTCAATCGCACTCCGATTGCCTGCTGTTCCAGCTTGAGCAGTCCAAAGAGCTTTGCCTGGTCCTCGAGTCTGGGGCAGGCCGGATAGCCGAAGGAGTAACGCTTGCCGCGGTAGCGCGCCTGGAAAAGGTCCTTGAGCGTCAGGCCGGGCGGGTCGCCGACACCCCACATGCGGCGAATCTTCAAGTGAAGGAGTTCGGCGAAAGCCTCGGCGCTTTCCAGGGCCACGGCTTGCAGGATGTGGCTGCGCAGGTAGTCACCCTGGTCTTTCCAGCGCTCGGCGAGCGCCCGCACACCTGTGCCAATCGTGGTGACGAACAGGCATAGGTAATCGACCTGGCCGAGGCTCGACGGCGCCAGATAATCGGCCAGGCACAACCCGGGTGGCTGGCTCTGCCGGCCGAAGACGAAGCGTTCGGCGACCGCCCGGCCGTCGGGGCTGTAGACCAGGACGGTGCGGTCGCCGTCCGAGTGGGCGGGAAAGAAGCCGTAGGCCGCGTTGGCGGTTACGTCGCCCCGCGCCAGCATCACGCCTTGGACTTCTTCGACCACCTGCTTAAGCTCGGCCGCCTTGGGATCGCCCGCGGCAAGCGCATGCTCGAAGTTGCGAAAGCCGAGGTGGCGCGTGTAGAGCATCACGGGGTTGATGTAGCCGAAGATTTCGCCGAGGTCGTAGCCGCGAAGGACGTGCAGCTTAAGGTCCGGCGGTGCCGGTATCGGCCCGTCATGAGCGACAACCGCGCGTGGCGCCGGCGCGCTGGCGCGTTCTCTGGGGCTGCCGGCCTCTGCGGCGATGCGGCCGGTGCGCTGTTCGAGTTCCCGGGCGAGTTCCTTGCGCCTCTCGGTGTCCATCAGGCGGTTGGCGAGCGCCAGCCCCTCCATCGCGTCGTTGGCGTAGGCGACCACGCCGTCGTATTGGGGCGCGATCTTGAGCCGCGTGAAGCGATCGGACAGCGCGGCGCCTCCCACCAGCACCGGGCAATCGATCGCGGCCGCCTTGAGGTCCTGGACCGTTGCCACCATCATCTGGGCCGACTTGACCAGCAGGCCGGAGAGGCCGATAAAGTCCGGCCGATGCTCGCGGTAGGCGCGGATCAACTCCTCGGGGGGCACCTTGATGCCGAGGTTGATTATCCGGTAGCCGTTGTTGCTCAAAATGATGTCCACAAGGTTTTTTCCGATGTCGTGGACGTCGCCCTTAACCGTGGCAAGCAGCATCGCGCCCCGACCGATCGCCTCGCTCCTCTCCATGTGAGGCTGCAGGTGGGCGACCGCGGCCTTCATGACCTCGGCCGATTGGAGAACCTCGGCAACGATCATCTGGTTGGAGTTGAACAGGCGCCCGACTTCTTCCATCCCTTTCATCAACGGCCCGTTGATGATCTCAAGCGGGGCGTGTTCCTTGAGCGCCGCGTCGAGATCGGCGAGCAGCCCGTCCTTGGAACCTTCCACCACGTAGCGTGCCAGCCGGACCTCCAGCGGCAGCGAGTTGGCCGGCGCCGGGGCGCGGCGCGAGGCGCGGTCGCGGAAGTGGGCGGCGAAGGCGGCGATGGGGTCAGCGCCGCGCCACCAAAGCAAATCCTCAGACAGGCGCCGCTCTTCTTCGGGCAGCACCGCGTAACGCTCCAGCCGCTCGCTGTTGACAATCGCAAGGTCGAGGCCGGCTTCGATGCAGTGGTGTAGCATCACCGCGTTAAGGACCTCCCGGCCCCGCTCCGGCAGGCCGAAGGAAACGTTGGAGAGCCCCAGGACCGTCTTGCAGCGCGGCAGGGCGGACTTGATGAGCCGGATGCCTTCAATGGTCTCGACCGCCGAGCCGGCATAGTTGGCGTCGCCCGTACCGGCAGGGAAGACCAGGGGATCGAAAATGATGTCTTCCGGCTCGACACCGTACTTTCGGGTGAGCAGCGCGAAGGAGCGCTCGGCGATGGAAAGCTTGCGCTGGCGGCTTATCGCCTGCGCCTGCCGCTTGTCGTCGTCGATGCAGCCGACTACCAGGGCCGCTCCGTAGCGGCGCGCCAGCGGTACGACGCGGCGGATGCGCTCTTCGCCTTCTTCCAGGTTGATCGAGTTGATGATCGACTTGCCGGGCGTGCGCTTGAGCGCCTCCTCGATGGCGTTCGGGTCGGTCGAGTCGATCATCAAGGGCGCCTTCACCTTGCGGCACAGGACCTCGAGAAAGCGGGCCAGGTCGGCGGTCTCGTTGCGGTCCGGGTCCTGCAGGCATACGTCGAGCAGGTGCGCGCCGCGCCGCAGTTGCTGGCGCCCCAGCTCGGCGGCCTGCTCCAGCTCGCCCTCGGTCACCAGCCGCTTGAACTTGCGGCTGCCCAGTACGTTGGTGCGTTCGCCCACCAGCACCGGCCGGGTGCTGTCGTCGATGGCCAGCGCCTCGACGCCGCTGACCACGGCGCGGCGCGCGCTGACCGGGATGCGCGGGCGGAGGCCCTCGATCATCGCCGCCAGCAAACGGATGTGCTCGGCGGTGGTGCCGCAGCAGCCGCCGAGCACGTTTATCCAGCCCGACTCGACGAAGCGCCCGAGCTTGCGGGCAAAGCTTTCGGGCGTTTCGTGGTAGCGCCCGTTCTCGTCGGGCAGCCCGGCGTTGGGCATGCACGCCACGGCGGTGCGCGCCAGCGCGGCCAGCGTGCGCAGATGGTCGGTCATGAAGTCGGGGCCGGTTGCGCAGTTCATCCCGATCCACAAAAGGTCGCGATGGGCCAGGGAGACGTAAAAGGCCTCGATGTCCTGCCCGGCCAGCAGCGTGCCCATCGTTTCGATCGTTCCCGAGACGGCCACCGCGGCGCTCACGCCGGTCTCTGCCAGCGCCTGATCGATGCCGGCGAGCGCAGCCTTGCAGTTAAGCGTGTCCTGGACGGTTTCGAGCAGTAGCAGGTCGGCGCCGCCTTCGAGCAGCCCGACGGCCTGCTCGCGGTAGCTGGCCGCAAGCGCGTCGAAGGTCACGCCGCCGGTCACCGAGATGCTCTTGGTGGTCGGGCCCATCGAGCCGGCCACGAAGCGCGGCTTGGCTGCGGTGCTGGCGCGGTCGGCGGCGGCGCGCGCCAGGGCTGCGGCGCGCCGGTTTATCGCTTGCGCTGTTTCGGCCAGGCCGTACTCGGCCAGCACCACGGAAGTTGCGCCGAAGGTGTCGGTCTCGATTATGTCCGCGCCGGCATCGAGGTAACTCTCGTGCAGGGCCGTTATAAGGTCGGGCCTGGTACGGACCAGGTTTTCGTTGCAGCCTTCGAGCTCGGGACCGCCGAAGTCGGCCGCGCCGAGTCCGAGCGCCTGAATTGCGGTGCCGGTGGCGCCGTCAAGCAAGAGGATGCGCTCGGCGAGAGCCTCCTTGAGCAGTTTCAGGCGTTCATTACCGCTCGTCATTGCATTGTGCCGGCCAGCCTCGCGGCCCCAGCTCTCCGTCTTGCGCCGAGCGGGCAGGCCCGTCACAAATGAAAGGGCGGGGCGCTGTCGGCAAAAGCCGCGCGCCAAGCCGCCGTTTGCCGCGCCGATGCCGCCATTGGGCGTTGCCGCTTTAGCAGTCGGCAGCCGCCCTCTGCGGCTCGGTGGTTTCGAGGCGTCGCCGGACGGACAACGTTAGATCGCGGGCCCAACCACCATGGCTGCCCAAGGCTCGGACGCTTTTAGTATAGTATTTCCAGCTCCGGCGGGACAGCGGCGCCGGCTGCCTTAGGCCGGCTTTGGCGAGCGCCCGGGGAGACGCGGCTCATGATTGTAGCGTGGCTTAGCCTTTTTGACGGCGTGCTGGCCGTTGCCCTTATGGTGGTTGGCGTGGGCGGGGCGCATTTCGGTCTGGTCGCGGCAATGGCCGGCTTCCGGCTGTTTCAACTTGGCTTCTGGATCGGGACGTTCGGGTTTTTCGCCGGACTTCTGGCCTTGGGCGCGACTTGGCATGCGTCCAACCGTGGGGCGCTGGTGCGCGCTTTGTGGGGGCTGTTGCTGAGCGCGGCGATGGCGCTGCCGGCGGGCTTGGTGATCTTCCGGGCTCTGAGCGCCCACTACCCGCTGATTAACGATATCGTGACGGACCCGCGCCATCCGCTGGAGTTTGCGGCTGTGGGCGGCCTGTCGCCGGCTGGAGCCGCAAAGCCGTACCCGGCTGGATTTGCAGCGTTGCAGCGGTCCGCCTACGGCGAGCTCTCTGCGCTAAAGCTTGCGCTTGCGCCCCAGCCGGCCTTCCGGCAGGTGCAGGCGCTGGCGCGTTCGACGCCCGGTTGGCAGGTGACGCGCGTGGACGAGAAAACCCTTACGCTGCAGGGAGTCGCGGCCTCGCGCGTCTTCCGTTTCCGCGACGACTTCGTGATCCAGGTTCGGCCCAATCCGGGCGGCGGAGCACTGGTTGAGATGCGTTCGCGCTCGCGCGACGGACGGGGCGATTTCAGCGTTAATTACCGCCGTATCGCGGCGTTCTTTGACCGCCTGCGCTCGCTGCCGCAACGTTAGCGGGCGGGCGGCCAAGCCTGTCAATCCAGGTGGGGCCGAACGAGCGCGGCCCTCTAGGAGCCGCGGGCGCCGGCGATTATCATGCCCTTTGGGGGCTGGCCTCGATGATTGCCATCATTGATTACGGCGCGGGTAATCTCGCCAGCGTCGCCAGGGCGCTTGAGTACCTCGGGCGGCGCTGCGAGATAACCGACCGGCCGGGAAAGATAAGCGCGGCCGCAAGGCTCGTCCTGCCGGGGGTGGGAGCGGCGGGCGCCACGATGCGTAACCTTAAGGCGCGGGGCCTGGTCGAGGTTTTGCGCCGGGAGGTGCTGGAGCGAGGCAAGCCGCTGCTCGGCATTTGCATCGGCATCCAGGTGCTGCTCGAGCGCAGCGAAGAGGATGACGCGCAATGCCTGGGCTTTGTCGAAGGCCGCGCGCTGCGTTTCGGGGCAACTGGCGCTTTGGGGCGGCGGCTTAAGGTCCCGCAGTTCGGCTGGAACCGCGTTCGCCAGGAGCGCAGCCATCCGCTCTTTGAGGGCGTACCCGACCAAGCCTACTTTTACTACGCCAACTCCTATTACCCGGAGCCGGCGCGGGCCGAAGTGGTGATTGCCACCAGCGAGTATGGCAGGCGCTTTTGCGCTGTCCTGGCTCGGGACAATCTCGTGGCGACGCAGTTCCACCTCGAGAAAAGCGGCCCGCTGGGGCTCAGGATGCTCGACAACTTCTGCCGGCTGTAGGGTTGACCGATGCTCGCCCGCCGGATAATCCCCTGTTTGGACGTTCGCGCCGGCAAAGTCACCAAGGGCGTTCGCTTTCTGGAGAACGTCGACGTTGGCGATCCGGTGGCGATGGCCCGCCACTACTACGAGCAAGGCGCCGACGAGATCGTCTTCTACGATATCACGGCCTCGAACGAACGGCGCGGGATAATGGTCGAAGTCGTACGCGCCGTGGCGCGTGAAATATTTATTCCGCTGACCGTAGGCGGAGGCCTGCGCACCGTAGCGGATATGCGCGCCGTGCTGCTGGCCGGCGCCGACAAAGTCTCGATCGATTCGGGCGCCGTGCGCGATCCCCAGCTCATCACGCAGGGCGCCCGCGAGTTCGGCAGCCAGTGCGTCGTGCTCTCGATGCAGGTCAAGCAGGCGGCCGCCGGCGCGCATCTGCCCGCCGGCTACGAGGTCGTTATCGACGGGGGACGGACGTTTACCGGGCGCGACGCCCTGGCCTGGGCGCGCGAGGGCGAGGCGCGCGGCGCGGGCGAGTTGTGCGTCAATTCCATCGACCGCGACGGTACGGCCGAGGGTTACGAGCTTCGGCTTACCCGGCTTATCAGCGAGGCGGTCGCCATTCCGGTGATCGCCTCGGGCGGCGCGGGCGAGCCGCGCCATCTGCTGGAGGCCTTCACCGAGGGCGCAGCCGACGCCGCCCTGGTCGCCTCGATGCTCCACTACGGGCAGCATACCGTTGCCGGGCTCAAGCGATTTCTGGCCGAGCGCGGCGTGCCGGTGCGCGAGCTGGCTTGGCCCGGCGCGGCGCGTCAGCCTGGAGCGCCGAAATGAAAATCGCCCTCGTCGTATCGGAGTTCAACGGCGAGGTTACCGCGCTGATGCGGGAGCGGGCGCGCCGGCAGGCCGACGCGCTCGGGGTCGAGGTAAGCCGGGTGCTCGAGGTCCCCGGGGTGTTCGACATGCCGCTGGCGGCGCAAAAGCTGCTCGCCCGGCCTGATGTGGACGGCGTCGCGCTCATCGGGGCGGTGGTCAAAGGCGAGACGCTTCACGACGAGGTAATTGCGGCCGCTGCCGCGCAGGCGGCAGCCAATCTGGCGCTCCAGTTCGGCAAGCCCGTCACCCTGGGCGTCACGGGCCCGGGCATGACTCTGGCCCAGGCCTTCGAGCGCGTTGACCGCGCCGCCACGGCGGTCGAGGCCCTGGTCCGTCTCCTGCGCGCGCTGGAGCGGGAGTCGTAACGGGGCGAAGCGCCGGTGGGAGAGCGCGGGCCTCGGCCGGGGGCGATTCGAGTTGAGCTTTGCGGCTGCCGTTCGTATACTCGGCTGCAGCCGCGAACAGTTCGGTGATGAACTTCGAGACTTTAGAAGCGCCGGCGCCTTTCTCGACCCGGGTTGCGGCGCGTATCCTTGCGCTCTCGCCGTCGCGCATTCGTTACTGGGTGCGGCGCCGGCTGGTAAGCCCGGTGCGCGGGCAGGGGCGGCGGCTGCGCTTTAGCTTCGCGCAGCTCGCGCTGATGCGCCGCGCCAAGGAGTTGCTCGCCAGGCGTCGTCGTCTCGAGCCGCTGCTGCCGTGCCTTGCGCAGAACAGCGAGACCGGCCGCAGCGCCGCTCCGGCCAGGTGGCTGGTCAGCCGGGACGGCCGCTTGCTGGTGCGCCGCGCCGATGCCTGGCTCGAGCCGGAAAGCGGGCAGTTGGTGTTTGCCTTCGACCTGGGCCTCGTGGCAAGGGCCGAGCCTTCACTCCAGCCAGTGCTGGCCGAGGCGCGGCTGCAAAAACGCTTCGAAGAGGCCCGCCGCGCCGCCGCCAACGGCGAGGGGCGGAGCCGGAACCCCGGCCCGCTCGATGGCGTCGAGGCACAGACCTACGGGCGCTGGCTTGAACGGGCGGATGCCGCCCTGCGAAACGGCGATCTGCCGGCAGCGAAGCGCTGCCTCGTCGAGGCCGCCGCCGCTGCTCCACTTATGCCCGAGGCGCACCTGCGGCTTGGCCGGCTTGAGCGCGCGCTGGGGAAGCCCGGCAAGGCGGCCCAAAGTTTTCAACGCGCGCTGCGCTGCGCCCCGCTGCTGGCCGAGGCGCATCGCGAGCTGGCCGCCGTCTACGAACAGATGGGCCGGCGCGAAGACGCGGCCAGACACCGAGAGCTTTTCGCCCGGCCCGCCGATAAAGTCTGAGCCGCCAGCTCGCGCTCCGGCAACGTCTCGCCGTTTGGCGAAAAGCCGCGGCGGCTTGCACCCGCGGGAAGATCGGCGCTAAGCTTGCGCTGACTGCGGCAAGGGGGCGGTTTCCGGTATGAGGCTGCGGGCGCTTAAGCGAGTCGATCTGCTGCGCCACGAAATGAAGGCGCTGCGCTACATCCTGGACAACTACCACGCGGGCAGCGTGGCTCGGTACGAGCTTCCAGGCGCCGAGGATTTTCTCTGTCCCCAGGCGCGCGCCGTCTACCAGGCGATCGTCGAGGCGCCCGATCGGCGCACGGCCGAGCGGCGGATCGCCGAGCTGGACCTCGAAGAGGTCGATCTTCGCTCCTTCCTGCGGTTAAGCGGCGAGCATTATTACAGCTACCCGCAACTGGTCAGAGAGCGGGCCGCCCAGGTCCGTTCCGGCCAGCTTCAGGTTGAGCCGGCGTGAGCGACCTGCTGCCCGCACAGCTTTATTTCCTTCTCGACCGCAGCGGCGGTCTGATCGTCTACCAGGAGAAGGCCGGAGCGTGGGCCGGGGCTCTGGGGTTTTCAGACGAACAAAGCCTGGAGGCGTTTCTGCGAGCGAGCGCGCTCGAGGCCGCCGAGGTGGTGTCTTTGGACCTTTGCGCCGAGGACACGCGGGCCGCCCTGGTGCGCGAGCTCAAGCGGCGGCTTGTGCGAAATCTGCTGGTCGATTTGGATTACGCCACCGGGCGCTGCCTGCGGGTCGAGTTTGACGGCGAAGAGTTGGGTCCGGCCCTCGCCCATCAGTTCGTGCCGCGCGGCTCGGGCCGCGCTCAAGCCGGCGGCGCCCGCTCGGATGTCTGAGTTCGGCCAGCGATGCTGAACCCGCCGGGGCGGCGCCGGCAGCAGAGAACAAGGCAGTGGACCTGACGTTTTCTCCAGAGCAAGAGGCCCTGCGCAGCCGGCTTCGGGCCTGGTTGGCGGAGAACGTTGCTCGAAGCGGACTAAAAGGCCCGCGGCCTCGCTCCGTCGACTTGGACAGCGAGACCATCGCGCGCTACAAACGCTGGCAGCAGCGCCTCTACGAAGCCGGCTACGTCGCCCTGAGCTGGCCCAAAGAATATGGCGGCCAGGCCCTCGACCCGGTTAGCCAGGCAATCGTCAACGAGGAAATGCTCTGCGCCCAGGCTCCTGCGCTCATCGGGGCAATGGGCCTTGAGATGCTCGGTCCAACGCTCATCACCTGGGGCAGCGAGGCGCAGAAGCGGCGCTACCTGCCCAAGATTCTGACCGCCGAGGAGATTTGGTGTCAGGGCTATTCCGAGCCGGAGGCCGGCTCGGACTTGGCCGCACTCAAGACCCGGGCCGAACTGAAGGGCGATTGCTTCGTGGTCAACGGCCAGAAGGTGTGGACCTCCGGCGCGCAGCACGCGGACATGATGTTTTGCCTGGTCCGCACCGACCCGGCCGCGCCGAAGCATCACGGGATTTCCTACCTGCTCATCGACATGCGTTCGCCCGGCATCCGAGTGCGCCCGCTCGTTCAGATGACGGGCGAACGAGGCTTCAACGAGGTGTTTTTCGAAGATGTCCAGGTGCCTGCGGAAAACCTCGTCGGGCGTCTCAACGAAGGCTGGCAGGTGGCTAACGCCACGCTGGTGCACGAGCGCAATATGCTGGGCGCGGTAACCCAAAGCCAGCAGCTCTTCGGCCGTCTTCT
The DNA here is from genome assembly GCA_021794015.1 of Deltaproteobacteria bacterium. GTDB lineage: Bacteria > Desulfobacterota > Binatia > Binatales > Binataceae > JAJYRQ01. Next base: position 35,791 of record JAJYRQ010000024.1, read on the forward strand.
GGCGCTGGCCCGCTCGATGCGGCGCAACGCGGCGCCGCTTAGCCGGGACCCGGTCTTTCGCCAGCGGCTGGCGGCCCTTGAGATCAGGGTCGAGGCGATGAAACATCACATGTACCGGCTGCTGACCGACCGGCAAAAAGGCCGCCACTCCGGGCTGCCCGGGATGATTAATAAACTGGTCGGCACCGAGCTGAACTACGACCTGGCCACGGCGGCGCTTGAGGCGCTCGGCGACGCCGCTCTGGCGGCCCGTGACGAGCCGGAAGCGCTCGACCACGGGTTCTGGCCTTACGAATGGATGTTCTCGCTCGGCATGATCATCGGCGGCGGCACCACGCACATCCAGAAGAATATAATCGCCGAGCGCGGGCTCGGAATGCCCCGGATACGCTAAGGCGGGACGACGCAGCCGGCGTGGCGGGGCCAGGTCCCAAGACCATGGAATTCGGGCTTAGCGAGTCGCAGGAAGCGCTTAAGCACACGGCGCGGCAGTTCTTGGCGCAGCACGGTTCGGCTGCGGACGTGCGCGCCGTCTTCGCGCAGGAAGACGGCTTCTCCCGTCAGCTTTACCGCCGGATGGCCGAGCTCGGATGGACCGCAATGCTGGTCGGAGAGGAGTACGGCGGTCTTGGGCTGAGCGTCTTGGACATGGCCCTGGTGCTCGAAGAGGCGGGATACGCGGCGTTGCCCGGTCCGTTCGTTTTTTCCGCTTTGCTGGCAACCTGCGCGCTGGTCGAGGGCGGCTCGCCGAGCGCAAAAGAAGCGTGGCTCGGCTCCCTGGCAAAGGCCGCCACCATCGGCACCGTCGCGCTTAGCGGCGAGGGGCCGGGCCTCGAGCTGGACGCGCTCGCGGCGAGGCGGGCTCCTGGCGGCGGCTGGCTTCTCAGCGGCACCCGGAAGTTTGTGCCCTATGCGCATGTCGCGGACTTCATGGTGGCCGCGGCCGGCAAAGTTGAGGAAAACGGCGCGCCGGCCCTGTTCCTCGTGGAAACAAAAAGCCCCGGCCTGCGCGTTCGCCTCGTCAGCCAGATGGACCTCACGCGCCGGGTTTGCCGCGTCGCCTTCGATGACGTAGCGGTGCCGGTCGAGGCCGAGCTTCGTCCCGGCCCTGCGCTGCTGGAAAGACTGCTCGACCTGGGCGCGCTGGCGATCGCGGCCGATTCTCTGGGCGGCACCGAGCGGGTGCTCGAGATGGCGGTCGAATACTCAAAGGTGCGCCGCCAGTTCGGCCGCCCGGTGGGCTCCTTCCAAGCGCTGCAGCACGCCGCGGCCGAGATCGTCGCCGACCTCGAGCCGGCTCGTGCGCTTCTCTGGTACGCCGCGCATGTCGCCGACGCGACGCCGGAAAGCTTCGGGCGGGCGGCCGCGATGGCCAAGGCGCTGCTCTCGGAGGTTTTCTCGCGTGCCGCCCAGCGATCGGTCCTGATGCATGGCGGGATCGGCTTCACCTGGGAGCATGACCTCCACATATGGTTCAAGCGCGCCCGCTTCAATGAATCCTGCTTCGGCTCGCCCGCCCATCATCGAGAGCGCGTAGCCCGTATCGCCGGCTACTGAGAGCGGGGTCAGGCGCGCGCGGTATTGGGCCGCGCCGCTGCATCTGGGTCGTGATTCGTTTTTCTTACTTTCGTTGCGTTCGCGCTGCGTTCTTGCAGCGGAAACTGCGGGGCACGGGCTTGGGATACTTGAAACGAACGCAGTGGCGGCAGTGGTTCGCCGGGCGGGCGAGTTTTCCTTTTGCGCGATTCTGAGCGTCGCAGTTTCGCACACGGCTCGATACTTCGGCTCAACGGCAAAGGTAACGAACGCCTGCCAAATCAAGGATAAAACAGCTTATAGCGCGGCTGGCTCACTGACTGAGCAGTATCACGCACCCTGATAGTTTGGATGCTGTTTGGACAGGTCAAATGCAAACTAGTGCGACTGGAAGGGGAAATCTTAGCCAAGGTCCTTGACTGGCATACAGATTGTGAGGATTGATAGCGGTATATAAGGAGTCTCGGCCTACACCGCGCACCGGAAGGAGGGCCTGATGTGCGGGCGCAGCCGCAGTCGGCAAGCGCCGCAGTTCAGGGACGGGAGCCGCTGATGAGAGTGTTTCTGGTAGAAGACAATCCTGATCACGCGTTTCTCGCGGTCACCGTCGTACGGCAGGTGCTGGGGGACGATTGCGAGGTGGTTGTGGCAGAGACCACGGGCGAAGCGCTGGAAATGATAACCCAGTTTACCGACCAGGACCGTCCGGACATCTTCCTGGTTGATCTAAGGTTGCCGGAGGGCGGGGGATTTTCGGTGCTCTCCAGCATCCGCACGAACGAGGCCTGCGGCCAGGTCCCGATATTGGTCATTACCAGCTCGTTGTACGATCTCGACATCGCGCAGAGCTACGAACTCGGCGCTTCCGCAGTGCTGACCAAGCCGCTGTCGCGCGGCGCCCTCAGAGAAGAGTTGACCCGCATCGGAATGATCGCCGCCAGGCCGGGGGGCGAAGCGAACAAGGCGGTGCGTCTACGCGGTATCTGACGCGGCGCGGCATTAGCGCGGCTGCTCGCGTGCGCTCGTGGCGTAACAGCCCGCGCCGGTGTCAGGGGGTGCAGATCCAGGCGCCGTTAAGGCCGTGGACCCAGGAGCCGGTCTTGGTGCCGGCGGAGGTGCAGGCGACGGGCGGGTTGGCCGGCGGGTCGCAGGTTGGGCAGTAGAAGCTGGCGCCGTTAATCACCGTTGTCGGGAAGCTGGCGAAGGCAACGCCTTTGCTGACGGTGATGCCGGATACGGTGGCGCCTTGGCGCGCCCAGACCGAGCTGGCGTAGGCCGAGTTGACCAGCGGCACACCGGCCGGCAGCGCCGAGTCGAGCAGGGTGACCGGCCAGGTGGGCGCGGCGAGAATGTTGACCAGCTCGGGTGCGCTGCCGACGGCAAACGTCGAGTTGATGAGCGTGGCCGGGGCGCCCCCGTTAATCACCAGCGCGGGCGAGTTGTTGGTGTTGTCGAGTTCGCCGCCGATGACCGTGACGGGCGCCCAGTTGCCGGACAGATACATGTCGCCCTGGAAGAGCGAGTTGGGGGTCTCGGAGTCGACAAACGGACGGTTCATCACCGCCTCGGTGCCTGCAAGCACAAAGGGGTAGATGGTCTGTCCGCGGTCGGTGACGACCGGCCGTTGCCAGGTGGCGGCGCCGCTATAGGCCATGAAGCCGACCTGGTTGCCGTCGGCGATGAGGTCGTTGTAGATGTTGTCGTTGGCGGCGTTGCCCAGCTCGTAGCCCAAGGTGGTATCGAAGCTGTTCCACTGGGTGTGGTAAGAACCGCCGAGTTCGTAAGTGTGGGCCAGCTCCGTTTCGTAGTCGTTGTCGAAGAGGTTGAAGGCGGCCATCGTGCCGAACGGCCCCCCGGAACATCGCAGGTCGTGAAAGTGCGAGTTGACCGCCCAGTTGGCGAACAAGCCGCCTCCGGGTGCACCGCCGCACAGGTCGAGATCGTCCAGAGTAACGGCGCTGGGGCCGACGCTGCCCTCCTGCTGCCCGCGCACGGTAAGGTAGATGGTGCGGTTGTCGATTCCGCTCTGTGCCAGCATCGTGCCGTCGGGCGAGCAGCTTGCGTTGAACGCGGTGGCCGTGGTGACCGACGAGCAGGGCGGCAGGAAGTTAATCAGCAGCATCGTGTTGGAGTCGACCGTCAGCTTTTTGCTCGGAGGAGTAAAGCTCCCCGCGGTATAGCGCGCGCTGTCCGAGAAGCGGATCGAGTCGTAGTAGCCGTAGACGCCGTTTAGTCCCTGCTGCTGGTCGGGCCAGACTTGGAGCCCCATATCGGGCAGGGTGATGGTCTCGAATGGCCCCTGCGTTACGTTGCCGCTGGCGCCATTGGCAGCCTCCAGGTTGCCGTCCAGGTAGAGCCGCACTTCCGTGCTGTCGTAGCTCATCGCCATATGATGCACGGTGTTGAGGGTAATCGTGGTGAGGCCCGGGAGGTTGATGAGGCTGCCGTTCACGGTGAGTTGCCCCCAGCTCACCGGCGAGGTCGTGCCTTGGGTGCCGAGCATAAAGGCCCCGGTGGCGCGGGTCGCCGGAAGCGCCGGAATCGAGCGCACGAAGGCGACCTGGGCAAGGCTCGTATTGTAGCCGGTCAGCTCGAAGAAGAGCTCCACGGTGAAAGTCCCGAGGTTGTCCAGATACATGACCGGCGCGTCGTTCAAGACCAGGTAGGGAGTGGTGGGACCCTGCGGCGACGGGTTGCTCAGCGACAGTCCCGGCCCCGGCACCAGCGAGGCGCTGCCCAGCGTAAGGTTGTTTGCGCCGTAGGGCTCGACCAGCACGGTCGGCCCGATGAACTGGGGGCTGAGCGCTGAGGCGCTCCAGCCGGCGCCGTACAGCCGCAGGTAGGGGCAGTAGAGATGCAGCGGCTCGCGCAGCGCGTAGCGGCCGTTGGGCACCCCGGGGATGTAAACGGCTGGGCGACCGATGGGCCCGGTGGCAGACTGCCCCGGCGGCGTATAGCCGCACGCCGCCGCGATCGCGCCCTGAATCGCCGGCCAGTCGTCGGTCACGCTGTTGCCGGTCGCGCCGTAGGGCGCGCTCTGAACGTTGATGACGCCGTTGACGTTGGCGTTGACCGTGCCGCCGCTAATCGTGGGCGTAATCGGCTGCGCGCCCGAGAAGCGGTCGTTGATCGCCTGCCGGAACTGCTTGCCGGCGCCGACGCCGACGTAGTTGGGAATCTGCTGGTAGGGCGCCGGCTGTGCGTAGGCGGCGAGCGGCGCGGCCAGCACCAGCATCGCGAGCAGCGATGGCGCCAGTGTTTGACTTCGCATCAGTTTTTCCTCGCCGGAGGCGGCGCTGCCTCCCGGAAGTCCACGGGTACGCGCAGCCCGAACTCCGGGCAGACGTACCACAGCTTTAGTTTTGCGCCGGCGCTCGCGCCGGCTGCGGCGAAGAGCTCCAAGAGGAGCGCCTGGTTGTGCGCTGCGCTGCTCGCTCCCGCCTCTCTCACTTCTCGCTCCTTGCCCCTGCTCAATAGCCGATGGCGAGCCACTGGAAGCCGTCGGCTCCGTTGGCGTTGACGTAGAAGTTCCCCTGCGTCTGGGTGAGCGCCAGCGTGCTCACCCCATAATCGTCGGCGCCGTATCCTGCCGCAACGTCCCTGGTGTCCAGGACGGTCGCCAGCGCCCACAGGCAGGCGTTGGGAAACACGATCGGCCAAGTGATGGCGTAGCTGGTCGGCCCGTTGACGGCCACGGCACCGACGGGCGCGTATGTCCCCCACTGCGCGATGCAGATGAGCGGCCCCTTGACCGCGTCGTTCAGCGGAATCTTGAGATAGCCGTTGGGCGCGAGCAGTCCGAGAAACCCCGCCTCGAAGGCCTGCAGCGCGCTTATCGACGCGATGTTCTGGTCCTGGCGCTGCTTCAAGAACGCCGTGCGGTTGGCGAGCTGCTGATGCGGCCAGTTGGAAAGCCCGATACCGCTGTAGCTCGCTCCGACTCCGGCGCCCTCTTCAGCATCGGTCTGCTGGATTTCGTAGATTTCGTTGGAGGTGAACTCGGCTTGGTCGGTTAGCGTGGGCATGACGACTCGCTCCTATCTCGTGGCTCCGGGATTCCCTGCGCGCCTTCGGCGCGCAGGGAACGACCAGAAAAAAAGGAACTCGACACTCTCAGTCAGCGTTGCCATTTGTCACCTCGTCATGCCTCCAGTCGCGCGCGGGAGAGGCGCGAGCGGTAGCCTGCGTCGTCGGCCCCGGCGAGAAGGCCAGGCGCACCGGCCTCGTCGAGTGCGCAAAGGCGCGGCGCCGGCGTGTAGGCGTACTCGCGCGCCGGCTGATGGCTGGCGAAAAACGCCAGCGCGCCGGCGATCGCCGCGTCGCCGTGGCGGCGCGCGCCGGCGCCGTGCGCTGCGCTTCTGCTGCGCTCGGAGACTCGCGCCACGCCGGCCTCGACCACCAGCGAGCGATGGTCTGCGAGAATCTCGGCGTCGCGCGGAAGCTCGATCTTCTCGTCCTCGAAGGCCGCCTTGTAGCGCGGCATGTTCTCCCGGTACCACTCAATCGAGAGCATCACCTGGGAGATCCGCGAGCCGTAACGCTGGCGCGCCGCCTCGGCCAGGTACTGCCCGTTGCCGCGCGCGTCCAGGGCGCCGGCAGTAAAGCGCGGCAGTCGGTCCAGCACGAAGAAGAGCACCTGCTCCTGCTGGCGGAAGGGAATATTCGACAACTCGACCACCAGCGCCGTGCGGCGCACCAGCGCAGGGAGGAGCTCGAAAATCCAGACGACCGTGAGATCGCCCGAGCGGCCGAAGTCGACGCCGGCGAATGTCTGGCGGGGCGTCGTGGCCGCGCTCAGCGCGGCGGGCGCGACGAGGCGGGGCAGAAGCTCGCGCTCGCAAAACTCCTGAGTCACGGCACGACGGTCGTACTCGGAGCGCTCGACGAAGCTGTCGGGCATCCGCCAGCGCACCACCGGGACGCCCGGCCGCATCCGGCTTTCGATAAGCAGCGACGGCAGAAACGCGCCTCCGCTGGCACGCGGGACGCACAGCAGCTCCTCTTCTGCGTCGTCGCCGTACTGGGAGAAAAGCTCGTCGCGCCAGCGCCGCTCGCCGTCGGCGCTCCACTCCCGACCGCTCACCTGGCAGATGCGATGGAACAAGCCGTCGGCCAGCGCGTCGTCGAGCGTGACGCGATGGAGCGTGTAGGGCCGGCGGCCGGCGCGAATGTCGTTGACGAGATCGTTGAAGGGATTGTCGGCGCCGTTATGGGTCGAGATGATTCGCACCAGGCCGCCCCAGAGCGTAAAGGCCAGCGCTGCCTTGAGAAGGCCGGCCAGGTCGTCGTGGAAGGCCGCCTCGTCGATCACCGCCCGGCCTTGCTTGCCGCGCAGGTTGGAGGGGCGCGAGGAGAGCGCGACTATCTTGCGGCCCGAGGCGAAGCGGATACGGTAGGCCAGAATATCGCGCGCCTCGTCGGCGAGCACAAACTCCTCGATCTCGCGGGCGGCGCGCTCGAAGCGGCGCGCCCACTCGCCTGCGGTTTCGACAAACTCGCGCGCCATCTCGCGGTTATAGCCGATGTACCAGGTGTCCATGCCGCGCGCTGCGGCGGCGGCCAGCGCCGCGTCGGCCGCCTCGGTCCAGGTGAGCCCGACGCGGCGCGACTTCTCGCACACCTTGACCGGCGCCGTGTCGGCGAGCCACCGCACCTGGTAGGGCAGCAGCACGCTGGTAAAAGCCGAGGGGGGAGTGATGCGCCTAGCCGGCGTGTTCCGGGTTTTTCCTTGCTCCTCCACGAGAGTGTTCCTTGGAGCGCGGGGTCCGGCGGCGGCCGCTTTTGCGCCGGGCAGCGTTCTCCGGTCCGGATTTGCTTAGTAGGTTGGGGCTTTCGGGCTCGAGCTTGCCCACCGGGCGGCTTTGGCCGCAGTGGCCGTTGGTCGCTGGGGCAAGGCAGCAGAGGCGTTGCAGGAGAAAAGTGCGAGCGCCCGCCCGGCCGGAAAAAGAATCGGGAGGTCGGTTCATGGCGTGATCTGCAGCAGCGTTTGGCGGATGCGCTGCTCGGTGTCGGGCGAAAGGCCGGCTGCGCCCGCGGCCTGTCGTGCTTCGGCCAGCAGCTTGTCCTGGGCGTCGTTGAGTTTGCGTTTGAGGTTGTCGCGCACCTGTTCCATCTGACGCTTTTGCACCAGGCCGGCCCGCGCCAAGTCGCCAAGGCTGCGCGCCAGGGTTGAAACCTTTAGCTGTCGCGCCTGGCGCGGCGTCAGGTCGATCAGCAGGGAAAAGAGATGATTCTGTACCAACCGCATCAGGGCGTCGTTCATCATGGCGTCGCAATCGGGTGCCGCAGCAACCACCTCCTGCGCCTGCAAGGCGGCCAGGCGCACGGCTTCCAGTCGCCGCTCGAGCTTTTTCCCGTAGCGGGCCACCGAGTGGCGGCCGACGGCAAAGCCGCGCTCTTCAAGCCAGTCGGCCAGCACCTGGTAATTAGAGAAGACGCCGGCTACCAGCCGTCGATCCAGTTCCCCGCGTACGTCGGCGGGGAGCAGCGTCACCCTGCTGCGCTTGCTCATCGGCGGCTACCGGTAGCGGCGCGGGCGGGCCACGCCGCGCGGCGCCTCGGCGGTGTACTCGACGACGTCCACGCCGGCGGCGGTCAGGCGCAAGTGCCAGCAGTCGGCCTGCTCGTCCTCGACTTCGAGCAGGCCGAGGTCGTGGAGGTAGCCGAGCTCGCGGCGCAACTCGGAGACGCTAAGCGGCAGGTGCACGTCGCTGAGCACGCGCCAGATAATCGTCTCGGAGACGCCGATGGGACGCCCGGCGTCACAGACTCGCAGGATGCGCCAGCGCGCTTCTTCGCGGCGTTTTTGCTCGATGTCAGTCGCGATGCCCATAGGTCTCCCGCTTAAGTTCCGCCAGTTCGTCGCGCAGCTCTTCGCGCAGCGCGTCGAGCTTGGCGTCGAGGGTGGCGCCGAACCGAATCCAGTCCTCGCGTCTTACGTACTCGATAGGGAGCGTGGCGCGCAGGTCGGCCACCTCGCGCGCGACGTTCTCGATCTTTTGGAGGTCGCGCCGCTGCTCGCGCTCGTGGCGGTCGAGCAGCCAGCGCAGCGCTCCCAGGTTGAGGCCGGCCAAGGTGATGAGGCTTGCAAACAGCGTGATCCAGTCCGTCACTATGCAACTCCCGCTGCCACCGGCTCCCGAAGATGCCCGCGCGCGCTGCCCCTGCCGGCCGCGCTCGCCTGTGCGTGCTTGCCTGTGCGTAGCACGCAGACAGGTCCGCTCCCCGCTGGGAGGCGAAGGATCGGCGTCGCGCGCAACCACTGTCTCATGCCAGCTTCTTGCGGGCGCGAAGCGCCTGCGCGCGGCCCACGGCCTCGGCCAACTGCTCGTTGAGTTCCGTCAGGCGAAGGCGCAGTGCCTCGACCATCCGGTGCGCCAGCTCCTCGGCGTCGAAGGGAGATGGACGGGCACCCGCGCTCAGGCGGATGTGGACGTGGATAGTGTTGTTCTGCGCCACGGTTACCGGCGCGCCGGGGGCAGCGGCGCCGGCGCGGATCGAGGCCGCGCCGGGCGCGGCCGGGCCAACCAAGAGCGGTGCCGCAAGGGCCACCGCCGCCCCGGCGCGACGCAGCGCGGCCAAAGCCGGCACCGGGCCCATCGGCCGCGCTAGCGTCCCGACGACCCGCGCCCGTTCGAGTGCCTGCAGCGGGCCGCGCTCGGCCGGCGAATGCGGCAGGTAGCTCATCACCGCCTGGCCGACCGTCTCCAGCGAATGGCCGAGCGCGGCCAACCTTGATCTGACGCCTTCCACCAAGTTGGAGACAAGCGCGCCGCCGGCGCGAAACATCGCGGCGCCTAACGCCTTCGCCCATCCCGAAACCCAATGCCCCAACGCCGCAAGCTGCTTCCTGACGGCGTGCCAATGTTCGTAGAGTTCGTAGGCGCCGGGTGCGACGACGGCGATGACGGCCACCACCGGCACCCGGGCAACGGCCGCTTTGGCGATCGCCTCCAGCGCCTCGACCGTAAGAATTGCCTCCAACGCTCCACCCGCCAGCCTCGCAATGGCCTTCCACGCGCCGCCTGCCGTCTGCGCGAGCGCTCTCCACGCCGCGCCTGCCGTCTGCGTCAGGGCCTTCGACAATCCACTGGCGGCAGAACCGATACGCCTTAAGCCATCGATGCTGCCCTGAGGGCCTCCAAGATGGTCCTTGAGCCACAAAACTCCGGCCCCAAGGACTGTAAATGTGCCACCGAATGCCGAAATTACCGTGGCGTCGTAGAGAGCGCTGCCCAAGCTTGATTGCGCCGCGCTAGCGAATTTGGACGGCGCCGCGCTCGGCCCGCCCGCCGCGGGCAGCGGGCGGGCGCCGGACGCCGGCGCGGGCGCTACGCTTGGCGGTACGATGGGGCGCTGCTTTAGGGTCGCGCCGGTAGCTCCCAGCCCGACCAGCACCTCGAGCACGAACGTCGCTTGGGGCGCAGCCACATTGGGGCGCAGCGGTACCGCAGCGCCGAGTGCAGGCGAGTTTGGCGCCACCGCTTCGGCCCAGCGCTGCACTTGCTTGACTAAGGAACCGCTCAGCTCCAGGACCAGCGCGACGTTGGCGGTCGGTTGAGCCGGCGGGCGCAGGACGCCGGCGCCCGGCGCAAGCTGAGCCGTGAGAGTTGGAGCGCCGCCGGGCGCGCCGGTACCTAGCTGGCCGGCGGTTGGCCCCGGGAGAAGGCTAACCACGGCAAGGGGCGTGCCAAGCTGCGCGAGCTTTTGGGCCAGTTGCGCTAGCCGGTCGGCGGTACGGTGCAGAGGCTCGAAGCTTGCCGCGAACTCTGCGAAGGCGGGGCAGAGCCGCTGCGCGGAGCTGAGCTGGCGGGCAAGTTGGTCCGGGTTCGTGGCGCCGTTACCGGTTGTGGGGCGCGGTGTGCTAAGTTCGCTAGCCATGTGGGAATCTATCCCGCCGTTGCTATCGCAGGCATACGCCTGCGTTCAGGATGCTCACTGCCTGATGGTGACCACCGGAGGGATCATCGTCGCCGTGTATGTCGTCGGGTTCAGCGTGGTGGTGCTGCAGTTGGTTTTCTTCCCAAGCGAGAAGGATCGGCGCGAGGCGCGGCAAACCTGGGAGCAGTGGCGCGCCGAAAGCGCGCAGCGACGTGCCGCGTGGCAGGCCGAGCGAGCGCAGCAGCGTGCCGCGTGGCAGGCCGAGCGAGCGCAGCAGCGTGCCGCGTGGCAGGCCGAGCGGGAGCAGCGACGGCAAACGTGGCCGGCCAGGCGCCAGGAGCGCCAGGCGCGCTGGGCCGCTTTGCGTGCTGCCACGGCGCCTTTGTGGCTGCAGTACAAGGGTAACGCGCTGATCCTGCTGCATCCGCGTCGAGAGCGGGAGCTGTGGCCTGCTTTCTGGCGAGCGTTTGTTCATCCGTTCAACGTCGATATCCAGTTGGCCTACCGCCGGCTGCTGGAGCAACGTTTTTCGGCCGCTCGCCCGGCCGTTGACGCCGAGCCGCCCTCGAGCGACACCTGCCAATAAGCTTTTCGTGCTTTGGCTTCGCCCATCTTGCCCCAGGCGCCTGCCGCTGGCGCCCGGCGGCGTCGGTTGCCGGGGCATCGCCATCTCGTCCGCCTTTTGCGGATGTTGAGCCGTCTCTGGACCTGCCGGTGCCGGGAATTGGGGCTGGCCCGGGACGCGCGGCTGGTCTTGCGCTCTCTTGCGTGGCGGTTTTCATTGATGGCGCTTGAGCGCGGTCTGTTCGAGGCTGGCAGCCAACGCGAAGGAACCGGCCTGCGGCGCCGCGGTCGCGGCGGCCAGCTCGACCGCGGCCGCAACCATGGCGGCGCCGTGCTCGTCGAGCGCGACGGCGTGCTGCTCGATTGCGGCGGCCAGACGGTCGGCGATCTCCGGCAGCCGCGCCGTCGGGCGGCCGGGTTGGTCGCGAAGGTCGAGGAGCTGTTTCTCAACGCGCCCGAGAGCCTGCTCGATCCGCCCTGTCGTGCGGGCGAGCGCCGCGGCAAACAGCCAATGAACGGCAAAAAGCGCCGGCACGCAGCCCGCCAATGCTACGATTGCGACCGTAGGGTAAGCCAGAAGCGTTGCGTGGTTCATTTTTCCTCCGACTGTCCGAGGCGTTGATGCCTTTGGCCTGCCCAGTGGCCGTGGCTGCGCAGGCCGAGGCGGCCTCCAGGGAGCGCACCGCCTTCGAACCGAGGCCGTCGAGCGCTACGGAGAAATCGGACGACTGCGGACGTGCGGAGCATCCATGACCGGTCTGTGGGGTCCATCGCGGCGCATTTTTTCAGGAGGGCAGGCTTACGGTAAGGGTGAAATTTTTCAGCCGCGCGCGCGAAGCGAAAGCCGTCTTGCCGTGCGGCCCCGAATCCGCAGGCGCTGGCGGTCCAGCCGGCTAGTGGCGCACGCTGATTTCGAAACCGGCGCGTCGCGCCTCGGCCAGCACCTGGAGCACCCGGCGGCGCGTGCAGGCGAGCTCGTGCGCGATGGCACCGATGCTGCAACCTGCGGCCCGCAGGCTGAGAATCTGCGTCCGGCGCGCAGGTTGACGCGGCACCTCGATACGGTCGCCGCCGTAGACCCGCGAGAGCTTGATCGCGTTGGTAAGGCCGATGGAGCGCGAAAGCGCATCCTGGCCGCCCGGGTACTGCGGAACGTAAAGCCGTCTGCCGCCAAAGTCGGCAACGAGCCTGGAGGCGGTCTCTGAACCAAGCAAGGTGATGATGTCGGCAAACATCGACGGTTTCCCCCTTTTGCCGCGCAGCTGGCCGGCAACCAAAGCCGGCGGCGGACAGATGCAACGTTCCTGGGACGCCGCGCGCACCTACCTGCCGGGCGTCCCTCGAGGAGCGCACCAAGCTGCCTGCCGTCCGGGGAAGCTCGGGCCCGGCTGCCCCGAAGATTCACGGAAGAATCAACTCTCAGCCAATGCGTGTCAGTCCCAGAACGGCGCGCGCGCCGGCCACGGTTGCAAAATGGGACGGCGCAGGCCAGGCCGACACGCGCGCTGGCCGTCCGGCACGGGACAAGGCGGCCAGCCGGGAGCGCGCGCCCGCGCCGCCGGCTCCTCGCACACCTGGCCAAGGCGAAGAGAAATGGGGCTTCAAAGCCCGCGGCTGAATCCGGCGGCTCATCGCCAAGCCGGCACAGGTGAACGGATGCCCTCGCTGCTCCCAAAAGTAGTTGCCCAACGGGTGCGGCCAGCGCGGCTGGGAAGTGCTGGCATGATGCTTGCTGAACAGACAGAATACGGATTTTAAGCGCAGTGGCAGCCGCGCTGTCGGCCAGCAAGTGGCGCTTAGCAATGCTTACTGGGGTGTTTCGGCTACTAGTCGGAGGGGTAATTTTTGCAGAGCGGGTCGTTGACGCAGTGTCTGAAGGCATCCGCCTATAGCCGGCGCGCACGCCGGCTTTGAAAATACGCCAGCGCAGTTTGCCAGCGGACAGTGCCGTTGTCAACTACTATGGGAGACCGCAACCTTTCAGCACGGCTTCGCAGCGTCATCGCAGCCCGCGGTTCGGTCGCCGAACTGGCGCGGGCGGTGGGCGTCTCCGACAACGCCATCTACAAGTGGGCCGCCGGCCGGGGACAGCCCAGCGTGGTCAACCTGGTCGCGCTGGCCAAGGTGGCGGGCGTCTCGCTGGAGTGGCTGGCCACGGGCCGCGAGAGCGCCGGCAAGCGGGGCTCGCGGGGGCGCTCGGCGCCGGCCGGGGATTATTTTTTCGCCAGCGGCCGGGCGCTGGCCGGCGCGGCGGGCGCGGCGGAGTTGGGAGGGGTGCGCACCGCCGAGTGTCTGGCGCTTCGCAGCGACTGGGTTCGCCAGCGGCTTGGGGTGGAACAGGCGCGGCTTGCGCTGGTAGAGGCGCTGGGCGACGCGATGAGTCCGACCATCGAGGACGGCGACCTGCTGCTGGTGGAAGTTGCGCGTAAACGGCCGGAGCGCGACGGGGTCTACCTCATTCGCGTCGCCGGCAAAGTCGTCGTGCGCAGGCTGCAAAATTGTCCGGGAGGCCAGATTCTCGTCAAGTGCGACCACCCCGGCTACGACGCGATCAAAGTCGCGGCCTCGAAGGTGCGAGCGGTGGCGCGGTTGGTGTGGCGGGCGGGCCGCCTCTGACCGCTTGGCCTGCGAGCCCGGTTTCCCGGAGCGCCGAAACCCGACAGCGCGGGAGCGCCGGCGCGAGGCCCGCGGTCGAGTTCGGCGTTATTGGAGCAGGAAGAGAATGCGCCGGCCGTGGCTGTCGACCGGGCGCGAGACCGTCAGCTTGCGTGCGCACCAAAGCGCAGCCGGGCCGAGTCTTGCCGCGAAATCCTCGGGAACAACAAAGTAGCGCCTCGCCCCCGGCTCGCAGCGCGGGGGCCAGGGAACGAAAGGAACGACCGTGTGCCGCAGGTAAAAAGTCGAGTCGCAGTCGGGCGTTCCCACGTAGTCAATCGACGCCGCCGGCGGAACTAGGGCGTCCACCCGGCGGGAAAACGAGACAAGCGTCGCCTCCCGTGCAGTTGCCGGAACAACGCCACCGAACCAAAACCAGGTGCCGGCCAGCGCCGTAAGGCCGACAGCGACCAGCGCGCGCTGCAGTCGGCCCCGGATCGAAGCGTCGATGGCCGCTGCTGCGCCGGCCACAGAGGCCGCCGCCCAAGCGGCAAAGCCGAGGGTAGAGCGCCGCGCCAGATCAACTATCGCCAGGACCGCCGCGCGGTCGCTTGGATGAAGCTCGGCTGCCAGCCAGGGCCTTAGACCTTCGCCGACAACAACCAGAGCGCAGGCCGCCAGCGCGAAGGCCCCCGCCCCGGCCAGCAGGGCCGCAAGGCGCAAGGGCCAATGCCCGGCCTGCTTCGGATTGCATCCAACCCGCGCCTGCGCCAGCGTCCAGCCAATTATCGCTGCCAGCGGCACGAAAACCGGCACCAGGTAGACGACGCACTTGCCCCGGGAAGCCGAGACGAAGACCAGGAAGACCGCAAACCAGCAAAGCGCGAAGCTCAGCTCGGAGGGCAGCCGGCGCCGCCGCCGCCATAGCTCGACGCCGGCCGCGGGCAGGAACAGCCCCCACGGAAGGAAAGCCGTCACCAGGAAAGGAAGAAAAAAGAACGGCGAAGGATGATCGCACATGCCGGCGCTCCTGGTGAAGCGCCGCCACAGGCTAACGCCAAGCTGAAAGTGAAGAAACTCCGCCCCGCCGACCGCGTAGGCGGCTGCGTACCAGGGAATCAGGAGCAGCAAAGCAGCGCAAAAGGCCGCCGCCCACGCCGGCTCAAGCAGCAGCGCGGCGCGCCGGCTGGCAATCGCCCAGACCAGCAACACCAGCCCGGGCAGCACCAGCGCGTGAGGCCCCTTGGCCAGCGTCGCCAGCGCCATCAGCAGCGCCAAGGCGGCAAGCCAGCGCCTGCGCCGGGCGCGGGGCGCCGAGAAGGACCGCTCCATGCAGACCATTGCGCCGCTGAGCAGTGCGGTAAAGAGTGCGTCCTGGCGCGGCTGGCGCGCCGCGTCAACGAACAGCCGAGCCGACAGCAGCACGGCCACCGACCAGAGCGCGCAGGCCCGGCCCAAGTTGCGGCCAAGCCAGGCGTAAAGCAGCCCGGCGGTGAATGCCGCCGCCAGCAGCGACGGCGCGCGCAGCGCCAATTCGCGCCAGCCCAAAAGCCTGACCGCAAGCGCCTGCAGCCACCACGAAAGCGGCGGGGTGATCACGATGGTTTTCATGCCGGGGCCATAATGCGGCAGGACCAAGGCCCCGGCCATCACCTCGCGCACGGCCCCCGACTCACAGGCTCCCAGTTCCTTGGTAAACGGCGCGGATGCGCCCAGCAATGAAAGAAAGCCCAGCGAGGCCAGCAGAACGCACAGGCCCTCAAGCCACGGCGCCAGGACCTGATGCGGCCGGTCGGCGTGCGGGTCGTTCTTCATCGAGGCCGGTAAGGTTAGCTCACCGCGCGTCCCGCGTGCCGGCTTAAGCGAGGCGGGCGGCGACGGCCGCGGCGTACGCCGCTTCGAGCGGCTGTCTTAGCCCGGACCGCAAGCAGGCTCGATCCGTCGCCGGCGACCAGTCAGGCGACAGCGGCCCGAGGCGGGTTTGACGGCTTTGCCAGCTCTGAGAGCAGCGAGCGGTGCGTCAGCGCCAGCGGCTCGGGAAGGGTAGGGCCTATCTTGGCGAAGAATTGTCTCGCCGATTCGAGTTCGGTCTGCCACTCTTCGGGCCGGACTGCCAGGCACTGCCGCAGGCTTTCCGGGTCGAGGGCAAGGCCTGTCAGGTCGAGGTCCCCGGGGCGCGGGACAAGCCCGACCGGTGTCTGATCAGCCTCGGCAAAGCCCTGGACTCTGCCGAGAATCCACTTGAGGACGCGCATGTTCTCGCCGTAGCCGGGCCAGAGGAAAGCGCCGTCGGCGTTTTTACGGAACCAGTTGACCATAAAGATCCTCGGCGGACGCGGCGCCAGGCTGGCCATCCTGAGCCAGTGGTCGAAGTAGTTTCCCATGTTGTAGCCGCAAAACGGCAGCATCGCCATCGGATCGCGCCGCACCACGCCCACCTGGCCGGTTGCCGCGGCGGTCGTCTCCGAACCCATCGTGGCTCCCATGAAGACCCCGTGCGTCCAGTTGCGCGCCTCGAGCACCAGCGGCATGGTTGTGGCGCGCCGGCCGCCGAAGATGACGGCCGAGATCGGTACTCCCTCGGGGTCGTCCGCCTTCGGCGAGAGCGCGGGATTGTTGGTCATCGGCGTGGTGAACCGGCTGTTGGGGTGGGCGGCCTTTTGGCCTGATTTGGGGTCCCAGGGGCGCCCGCGCCAGTCGATAAGTCCTTGCGGCGCAGGTGTGCCCATGCCCTCCCACCAGACATCCCCGTCGGGTGTCAGAGCAACGTTGGTGAAGATGGTGTCATGGGTCAGGCTTAGCATCGCGTTGGGGTTGGATTGCATGCTTGTGCCGGGGGCGACGCCGAAGTAGCCGGCCTCCGGGTTCACCGCCCATAGGCGGCCGTCCGCGCCGACCCTCATCCAGGCGATGTCGTCGCCGACGGTAAAGGCGCGCCAGCCGCTGAAAGCCGGCGGCAGCGTGAGCATCGACAGGTTGGTCTTGCCGCAGGCGCTGGGAAAGGCCGCGGCGACGTAGCTCGTCTCGCCGCGCGGACTCTCCAGGCCCAAAAGCAGCATGTGCTCGGCGTACCAGCCTTCCTTCCTGCCGAGCCAGCTCGCGATCCGCAGCGCGAAGCATTTCTTGCTGAGCAGAGCGTTGCCGCCGTAACCGCTTCCGACCGACCAGATGGTATTGTCTTGGGGAAAATGGCAGATGAGCCGGCGCTTCGAATCGCATCCGAGCGTGCAGTGCAGCCCCCGGTTGAAATCGTCCGATTCCCCCAGCATCTCGAGCGCCACGCCTCCCATGCGCGTCATGATCGCCATGTTGAGCGCAACGTAGACGCTGTCGGTCAGTTCGACCCCAACCTTGGCAAAGCGCGAGCCGAGCGGCCCCAGGATGTACGGCACGACGTACATCGTCCGGCCGCGCATCCCACCCTCCAGCCACGGTCGTATCCGGTCGTAAGCCTCGTCAGGCGCCATCCAGTTGTTGGTCGGGCCGGCCTCCTCCCTGGTCGGTGTGCAGATAAAGGTGCGGTCCTCAGTGCGCGCCACGTCGTCGGGGTCGGAGCGGTGCAAGTAGCAGCCGGGCCGTTTGGCCTGATTAAGCGGTGTCAGGCTGCCCGAGGTGACGGCCTCCTGGATCAAGCGTTGGCGCTCCTCGGCCGAGCCGTCGCACAGGACGATGCGCGCCGGTTGCGTTAGGCGGCTTGCCTCTTCGATCCACTGGGTCAAAGCCCGGCTCCTGACTTGGACCTTTGCGGTGCTGCTGGTTGATGTCATCGACGGCCCTCAGCTTGCTTGTGTTGGCGTTGCGCTACGGGGCAGCGTTCTTGCCCGCAGCGGTTTATCGCGCTCCGCATTTTGATCGGCGCGGCGGCAGTTGCGGGGGTTGGAAGCAGTCTCATAAACACTGCGGCCACATCCGTCATGCTGCTTCACGCTGTCATGCTGGCCCTGGGCCCTGCGAAGGGGCAAGCATCTACGCGAAGCGATTTGCCTGCCGGCCGCGCGGCGAGTTCACCTGCCTGCGCCGACGCGGCAGGCAGCCCGCTGCGCGCAGGTGCTTCGCTGCGCGGACTCTGCCCAGAACGGCATTCGCGCCCTCATGGCCATTTATGAGACCGCTTCTAGAGCCTCCATGATTGCTGCAACTATAGATTAGCGCCGACCAAACCTCAAACATTCCCTTATTAGCGCTTTGCTGCCGGCTTATGGCCAAGCGCGGCGCCGACCGTCACCGTTGGCTGCGGCGGACCTTTACCGGCAGGGCAGGGCGGCGGTGCCAGTCTGTCCGCCAGGGGCCAGGGCCCCACGACAGGGCCGGGCGGTTTCGCTTTGGCGGCGGACGGCGCGTGGCGTGCGCTCGGGTCGTGGACCCGAGGCGGCGCTGGCTTTTGCGCCGGTCAGTTGGCGCGCGGCGCTTTTGCCGGGCCTGGCCGGGCCGCGCCGCGCTTAAGCGGCGGCGTAAAGTTTTACCAGCTCGAGGGTTGTCTCGGCGGCAGCCACCATGTCGTTCAGATCGATGCACTCGCGCAGGGTATGGACTTCACGCATCCCGGTGCCGAGGTTGGCTACCATCAGGCCGCGCCCGTTGAAGATGTTCGCGTCGCAGGCGCCGCCCATTGCCGCCGGGACGACTTTGCGCTGGACCCGGCGCGCGGCCTCGATTACTCGGCGCACGATGGGCGCGTCGTCGCTAAGGTCCATGGCCGGGTACTCGCGCTCGGCGCTGTAGTCGAGCTCGGCGTTGAAGGTCCGGCCCTCCAGCGTCATGCGATGGCGCGCGACGGCCTCCTTGAAGCAGCTCACCATATGCTCGACCTGGGC
Organism: Deltaproteobacteria bacterium; assembly: GCA_021794015.1. GTDB lineage: Bacteria > Desulfobacterota > Binatia > Binatales > Binataceae > JAJYRQ01. Next base: position 54,180 of record JAJYRQ010000024.1, read on the forward strand.
GGTGAGCTTGGCTTCGTTGCGTGAGCGGGCCTCGCCGTGCAGGGTGACTTGGCTCGGCACGACGTTGACCGCGCGGCCGCCCTCGATGAGACCCAGGTTGGCGGTCGTCTCCTCGTCGATCCGCCCCAGGCGCATCGCGGCGACCGCTTCGGCGGCGACTTTGATCGCCGAGATGCCGCGTTCGGGACACATCCCGGCATGCGCTTCCAGCCCCTTGACGGCAAAGAGCAGCGAGAAGGCGCCCGGAGCGCGAACGTAAAGCGCGCCGGGCAGATCGCTGTCGAAGACCAGACCCTCGCGTGCCCGTACCCGGGCGAGGTCGAGATGCTTTGCCCCGAGCAGCCCCACCTCTTCGCAGATGGTAAAGACGACATCCAGGGGACCGTGCGAGAGCCGGTGCTCCCGAAGCTGGCGCAGCACCTCGCAGATGATGGCGCACCCCGACTTGTCGTCTGCGCCGAGCACGGTCGTGCCGTCGCTCCTTATGATGTCGCCCTCGACCACCGGCTTGACGCCTTCACCCGGCACCACGGTGTCAAGGTGCGCGCAAAGCAGGAGCGGCGGCGCGCCGGGGCGGTTGCCGTCGAGGCGGCCGATCAGGTTGCCGGTGTTGCCGTTTACTTTTTCGCCGGCGTTGTCGTACTCGCAGCCGGCGCCGAGGCTTTCGAGTTCCTGCTTGAGCCGGGCGGCCATCGCCGCCTCGCGCCGCGAGTGCGCGTCAATCCGTACCAGTTCCAGGAAAAGCGCTTTGAGCCGTTCGCGATTGATCAAGTCGCCCATATGCGGCCTCGTCCGAGCGTTACGATTACACGGCGCTGGCGGCAAAGCCAAGCAGCGGGCCGGGCCGCCCCCGCGCCGGTCGGCCGCTGCTGCCCGGCTTGGCGCGCCGGGAGCAGCGAGGGCCGGGGCTTAGCGCCGGCCGGCTCACTGCACCACCAGCGGTGTCTCGACGAACTGTTTCGAGGCGTCATCCCAGGCAAAGGCTGCGGCCTTGTCAAAGCGGCCGGCGCGCACCGAGAGCACGAGTTGCGTGGTCTCGGGGTAGTCGGGCTCTTCAGGGTCGAAGGAGCAGGCGCGCACCCGGTCGGTGGCGGAAAAGTAGGCGTCGTGGTCCGGATGGGAGTGGTAGATTACCTTGATGTTAAGCTTTCGCAGTTCCGCCTCGCGCAAGACCGCGGCCATCTGGCCGGGGTCCATCAGGAAGGCGGTGCGCGCGTTGCGGACAAAGGCGCCCGGGTCCTGGGCGTGCCTGCGATTCTGAATGTTGGAGATCGGCCGCAGCTCCTCGACCTCGGAGTCGGCCAGGACGAAGCCGCAGCATTCGTCGGGAAATTCGCGCTCGGCATGCGCGGTGATCGCTGCAAACGTCTCACGCCGAAGCCGTAGGGGTTCCATCGGCAAGAAGTAAACCCGGATGGGCCGAAGCCGTCAACGGCCGCGAAGGCTTCCCGGCGCGCGCGCCCAAGCGCGGACTTGCGCCGCCGCCATGCTCGTTGCTAGCGTTACGCCTGTTCCGGGAAGGCTTGCCGGCATTGTCTTTTTGAGCGTTGTAATTCGGCGGTCCCCGTCGTCTAGGTCGGCCCAGGACACCGGTCTTTCACGCCGGTAACACGGGTTCAAATCCCGTCGGGGACGCCACCGAAAACCCAGCCAAAGTAGCGAGTTTCGCCCTTTAAAGCCTGATACCCAAACGACGGCCAGGCGTTCTGACGGCGGCGAGCCCTAAAATTGCCACGCTTTGGGTTGCTTTCGGCTCCGCGAAGCACTCGTCACGGCGCGACAATGAGCGGCACGGAGGCGCGGGCGATGCGCGTTCTTGTTTCCCTCTCCCCTTGGGGGGAGAGGGGAGGGTGAGGGGGGCCGCTGACGCCACCTCGCGCCTCTGGGTGCGTCCCCGGTCTCCCTTCGACTCCGCTTGCGCGGAGCGTCCCCCCTCTCCTTGATCCTCTCCCCCGGCGGGGGAGAGGAATCAGGAAAAGGGGGTGCGCGCCCCGCTTTTGTCGTTCCCGCGTGCGGCGCCTCCGCTTCTGTCATTCTCCCCGGCGGTGCGC
>JAJYRQ010000025.1 GCA_021794015.1 Deltaproteobacteria bacterium
AGGCCTGCCCCGAGCCTTGCCGAGGGGAATCCCGGGTTCCCTGCCGCAGCGCGGGCGACGGGGTGCGGGCGATGGCGCGGCGGCTGCAGCCGAGAATCACGCGCCGAACGAGCCGGGTCAGGACGGCTCTGTCACTGCAATATGCAATTAGCAATAAGCTGGCGGAGCGCCGTATGCAGCCATCTTGGAAGGCCTACACTTTAAGCGCCGCGCGACAGAGCGCTTGTTATTGGCGGCCTTCGTGCGCCGTTTCCTGGCGACCGGCTCTGAGAAGACTTCCAGCGCAATGTTATTGCGCTTGCGCCATCGTAGATGCCGGCGTCCCGTAGGCTGTCTAGTCCTGGGATTTATAAGGCGGCGCCCAACGAGCGTCTTTCTGCTCTTGCTTCCCGTGGCCACGAATCAACAACCCAGCACATCTATTCGTAGGCGCCCAATGACGGGCAGACTTGACGTTAACCACATGACGGCCGATCTAAGATGCTCCCGACAAGGGCGAAGGGGCCACATCACCTCAGATAAGGGCGCTTGCGGCTGACGGTGCGCCGCAGCCGTCGAGTCTAGGCGTAAGGGAGGCCGCAAACGGCATGGCCGAAAAGGCCCGGCGAAACGGCACCCTACTCGTTTTACGGCGTGCGCACGCGCCTCAGCAAGGCTTCGGCGATGAAAGCGAAGCCGTTGGGTGGTGGACGCTTCTCAGCGCGGCCCCTTAGCGCGGCGGACGCTTCTCGATCCATTGGCTGCCGAGTTGGCTGAGGCGGTCCTGGTCGAGCAGCTCGCCGGCCATGGCGAAGAGCATCTCTTCGCGCTGGAAATGGTCGCGCACCACCTCGGCGGTCTCGGCCAGCATGGCCTTGGCCTGCGCGATGTCGGGGGCCTGCCTAAGCTGTGCCAAGCCGTTTTCGATCCGGTCGTGGTCGGCGCGCATGGCGCTTAGCGGGCCGGCACCGGTGCCAAGGCTTGGTTCGAGGGGGCCAAAGAGCAGTTCGTCCTCGAGTTGTGCGTGGCCCAAAAGGTCGGCGCCAAATATGCCCGCCCGGCGCTTGAACTCGGCGACGTCGGGGCTGCGGACCGTCCCTTCGAGCTCTGCCAGGTCCTCTTCGAGCCGGACGTGCTCACTCCTAATTGCGGTGACGAGGTCCATCTTTACCTCCAGCACTTATGGTGTTTATTAGGCCGCTTCTCGTGTCCGAAAAGCGCGAAAATCAACGGGTAGTTCTCCCGATAGCGTTCAGAACTCACGCCGCGGTAAGGAGCTGGCGCCAGCAGCACCAACCGGCCGGCAAGTTGCGCAACTTCGCCGGCCAAGGCGCGGACCTCATCGGGCGTTGCCGCGAGTACCAGTACCTCTTTCCACATCCGCTCACTTATCGCCTCGCGAATGCGCCCGTGTCCGGGCGCGCGCGACTTCCCTTGCGATCGACCACTGCCAGTACGAAAAGCGCTCTATCGACGCCTGCCGCCTTCGCACCTTGCGCCAGCCGGACTGTCTCCTCCAGGGAAGGCGGGAGCGATATGATGCCGCGCCGGGTCATACGCTGTTCCGTCGCTTAATGAGCAAAGCCAAAGCCGCACGCTTGCTGATTAGGCCTGCCAGAATGCCCGAGGCGGTCCTGCGGTCTCAGCCGAAGGGCTGGGGCGATTCGCCACGCAGGGTTTCTCCAAGACCCGGCCTCAGTGGACTCTAACTTCTGGTCCGTCTCTTGCGGAACTGCCAGAAGTCGGGTTTGCGCTTGCCGAAGAACGCCTCGGCGGCCTCCTTGGGATCGGGTCCTTCGAAAAAGTCCGGGGCCATGAGGCTGGAAATCCGGCCAAAGGATCCAGCCAGATAGTCGATGTCGCTGTCGAACGTCGCCTTTAACACCTCGATACAGGTCGGATTCAGGGCCAGGATCTCTTCACACCACTTGTCCACTTCCTCTTCCAGCTTATCCAACGGCACAACCGCGTTCACCAGGCCCATCGCCAGGGCCTGGCGGGCGTCGTAGCGCCGGCAGAGCATCCACATTTCCCTGGCCCTCTTCGCCCCGACTACCCGCGTCAGGTAAGCAACCGGATAACCGTCGGCAGGACTCGCGACTCGCGGCCCGTTTTGGCCAAAAATGGCGTTCTCGGCGGCGATTGTGAAATCGCAACAGTAGGCCAGGTGATTGCCGCCGCCGATGGCATAGCCCTTCACGGCCGCGATTATGGGTTTGCGACACATGCGCAGGAAATGGTTGGGAGGCAGGGCGTGGTAGAACTGGCGTCGCAACCCTCCACCGGCCTCCCACTCGACGTCGCCCCCGCTGGAGAAAGCCCGATCGCCGGCCCCCGTGAGAACCACTACGCCAATTTCGGGATCGTGGCTGGCGTCGTCAAGCGCGGTCGCCATCTCGTTCACGCTGTGCGCGGTGAAGGCGTTGAGCCTCTCCGGGCGGTTGATCGTGATCCGCGCGGCCCCGCCGCCGGCCTGCAGGCGCCTCTTTTCATAAATGATGTCCCGCAGGTCTAACTCAGCAACCCTCGTCCATGGTTCCCATGCCATAGTCCTTACCCCTGTCTCACCACATTATTAACAGCGTGTCCGAGCGCTATGGTTCGGACCTCCGTGGCCTGGGAAGGCCTGCAAGCATGCCGGCCGCCCCGGCTCACGCTGCGTCCGGCCGCCGGTGGCCGCTGGCTGCCAGGCAGGTAGCCACCCTCAGGCGCCGAAGGGCACGCGCAGCAGGCGGCGCGCCCCCGGCCCAGGCGAAATATGTTGAGCCGGGGCCTTCCCGTCCCGAACCATTCGCATCAGTACGACCTCGGGAGCCGGAGCACGTGCTCGCTTATCATATTGAGCGCCATCTCCTGGGAGAGCGGCGCGATCTTGAGCATCCGGCACTCGCGAAAGTACCGCTCTACGTCGTACTCGCGCATGTAGCCGTAGCCGCCCAGGGTCTGCACCGCCCGATCGCACGCCTGGAAGGCTGCCTCGGCAGCCAGCAGCTTGGCGACGGCCGCCTCGGCGCCGCAGGGCTTGCGCTGGTCAAACAACCAGGCCGCCTTGATGGTGATCAAGTCAGCCACTTCGAGCTTGGCGTAAGCTTCGGCCAGTGGGTGCGCGATCGCCTGGTTCTGGCCGATCGGCCGGCCAAAGACGACTCGCTCCTTTGCATACCGCACGGCTCTGTCGACCGCCGCGCGCCCGATGCCGACTGCCTCGGCAGCGACGAGTATCCGTTCGGGGTTGAGGCCGTCGAGCAGGTAGCGGAAACCTCGACCCTCTTCGCCAACCAGGTCGGTTGCCGGAACCCGGAGATTGTCGATGAAGAGGATGTTGGTGTCAACCGCGTGCCTTCCGAGCTTCTCGAGCTCGCGCACTTCGACCGCCGCGCGGTCAAGGTCGGCAAAGAAAAGGCTTAGGCCGTCAGTCTTCCTGGAGGTGTTTTCTAGCGGGATCGTCCGCGCGAGCAGGAGCATCTTGCGAGCCACCTGCGCCTTGGTGGTGAAAATTTTGCGCCCGTTGATGACGTAGTAATCACCGTCTCGGCGCGCAAAGGTTTTAATATGCGTGATGTCGTTGCCAGCGTCGGGTTCAGTTACCGCGAAGGCAGCATGTAGCTTGCCGCTCACGACCTCAGGTAGATACTTTCGCTTCATTTCTTCGGCCCCGTGCAGAACGACGGGTGTGAGGCCGAAAATAGAAAGGTGGATGGAACTGGCCGCATTCATCGCGCCGGCGTAGGCGACCTCGCGCATTAGCAGCGCCGCCTCGGCGATACCAAGGCCGCTGCCGCCGTATTGCCCGGGAATGGCGACCCCGAGGTAGCCTGCCTCGGCAACGGCATGGTAGAAGGCGTGGGGAAACTCGTGGGCGGCGTCGTGCTCGCGCCAGTAGGCGTCGGGGAAGCGTTTGCACAACTGGCGAACGCCATGCACTATTTCCTGCTGGACGGCAGTGAGTTCGAAGTCCATGAGACCTTCGGCGCCTACAATCGCCCTTTCCGCAGTTTCCGCCTGTAGCCGGCTCCGTGCAAGTCTCCCGACGGCTCGCGCGCCAGCGCAGTCAGAGACTCTGCGCTGCCGCAGCGCCACGCTATTCCGAGAGACCCGGATAGAGACCCTCGCACCGGCCCGGATTCCACAGTGCCCAATGAAGGTTGAGGTCGGCATCGCGCAGGATAGCCTGGATGTGAGGGATGTCGCCGCCTTCGATTGCCTCAGCGACCAGCGCGCGCGCCCGCCTGAGCGGTGCGGTCATTTTGTCGATATTCATTGTGATTCTTCTTTCGCTCCCGTTTCGGCGGCCTTATAGCGGAAAACACGCGGTTGGCTTGTGGTGCCCGAGGTGGCAAAAAGTTGCCAGCCGCGCTGCTGTCAGGTTTCCTCGTCCACCGCCGTATGGTCGTCGGGAGAGGCCGCGGCCTCTGCCTCCACCATCTCCTGCTTGGTGGTGAGGGGGGCCTTTGTCAATTCGTCAACCGAGCGTATCGCTTCGGGCTAGAGCCCGATACGGTCGAATTTGCGCCGGTAGAGAGGAATCGTCTCGTAGACGTAGCGAACCGCCACTTGCAACTTTTCACTCTGGATCGCCAGCAATTCGTCCGCCGAGGCCGTCTCCAGGTGCCGGCAGCAGTAGGAATCATCGTCAGGCCGCTCGGCACTCAGCCGGTAGCGCTCAATGGTCGCAAGCCACTGTCGGCGAATGTCGTCCATCGGTTTTCGCCCTCCTTTGCACCGGTGACCGCCAAAGGCTCCGGTCAACCCAGGTTGCTCGCTCCCGTCCCGGGGCTCATGAGCCTTTGGTGGCGTCGAGTCCCCGCTCGGACGCCTCGGCTCACCTATGGGCCAAGCCGACCGTGCAGCTATGCGCTGGCTGTCCCTTTGCGGACGCCGAAGCCATTGCGCGGCACGGACGCAACCTTGATGCTGCGGGCACAACTTTCCTTGGCTGGTCCTTCGGGCCGCGTTTTGGTCTGACTGGCGGCGGCGCCACTGTTTGCGCCGGCGCCAAGGTGACACAGGAAGCTACAATACTGATTGCAACGGAGGCTCAGGCATCTCCCGGGTGGGAAGCGGGCCGACAGGCCGGCCGCACCCGGCTCCCGCCGCCTTGCGGGCTGCACGAGCTGGGCTTCTGTCTAACGGGCGGTAGGACGACAGGCTGCTCCCCTCACGGGGTAGGACTAGCCGTGTCGCGTGCGCGGGCGGGTCGGGTATAAACGGCGCGCGCGAGCCCCAGCGTGACCGCGCAGCCGCGACACTGCGGCGGCAGTTCCTCAGGAGCTTCGGCCTCGAGGTGAACTTCGAAGCCGAGCGCGCGGTAAAGCTCGACGCTCTCGCGCAGTCGGGGCGGGATGGCCACAAAACGCCGGGTCCATCCCTGAGCAGCCAGCTCGGCTTCCCGGCCGGACGCGCTTTCGCCGCTGCCGGTCTTCTGTCCGGCATTCACTTGCTGTGCCACGGTCTTCGGGTTCGCCGGCGCGGCCGCGGGTCTGCCTCCTTAGACGGCCGCCGAAACGAGCGGCTGTCGGTCGGGCGGCGCAGCCTCGCGTCGGCCGCCGAGCTTGGCCAGGCGCCGGCGCGCCAGCGTCGCAGCGCCCAGCGCGCCGCAGAACTGGGCCATCTCGCCTTCGGGCACGTTGACAGGGGCCTTAAGTAGCTGGCCGACGACCCGGCCCATCGCCTTGAAGCGCAGGATTCCACCCACCAGAGTGAACTCGGGTTCTGCGCGCACCCGTTTCATCAGTTGTACCGCGCGTTCGGCCAGCGACACGACCGCGCCGAGCACGATATCGCCCGGCGCGCATCCGGCCGAGACGTGGTTTATCACCTCGGATTCGGCGAAGACGGCGCAAACCGACGAGATCGGCACCGGTTCGGAGGCTTCGTCGACGAGCTGGCTTATCACAGCAAGTTCGAAGCCGAGGTAGCGGGCGGTCTTTTCGAGAAAGGCGCCGGTTCCGGCGGCGCACTTTTCGTTCAGGCGAAAGGAGACTACCCGACCGCGCGGGTCGAGCTTAAGCGCCTTCATCGTTTGTCCGCCGACGTCGAGCACGGTTGCGGTGCGCGGAAAAAGCCGGCGTACGCCGTGGGCCTGAGCGGTCAGCTCGGTCACCTGCGTGTCGCGCAGCGCGACCTGCAAGCGGCCGTAGCCGGTGGACACCAGGTAGCCGATGTCGCCCTGGGCCAGGCCCGCCTGCTCGAGCGCGCTGCGGTAGGCGCGCTCGGCGGCCTCCGCCATGCGAAAGCCGGTCTTGACCATCGCCCGTGCCACCGGCTCCCCGTCCCGGTTGAGAATCAGCGCCTTGGTATAGGCCGAACCTACGTCCAATCCTGCGGTGAAGGTCATTTTCCTGCTCCTATGCAGAGGCTGCTTCGTCCGCCGCGGTGCGGCTGCGCTCGAGGCGTCTGTGCGAGTAAGAACAAAACTGCACTTTCGACCTATGCCACAACTAGCTATGTTGACTTGTAGGAGGGTATTCCGCGGCGCGACCGGGCAAAAACGGATTGCTCAGAGCGGCTCCGATCACATGGTCAAGGGCGAAAAGGGCGGCGCCCATCGCGCCCATGAAATGCGACTCTTCACTGACGTTCATCCTGAGGCCGAGCGCCTTGTCGAGCACCTCGACCATGCAGGGATTGCGCGCCACCCCGCCGGTGAACGACACCTCGTTCTCGATTCCGACCCGGCGCAACAGGGCCATTGAACGGGTGGCAATCGAGCGATGCACCCCCATCAGGATATCTTCGGCTTTGCGCCCGCGGCTCAGCCAGGAGAGCACCTCGGACTCGGCGAAGACGGTGCAGGTGGTGCTTATCTGGACCGGCTTGTTGGCGCCCAGGGCGAGCCGCCCCAGTTCGTCCAGGGGGATCTCAAGGGCAAAGGCTGCGGCCTGCAGGAAGCGCCCGGTGCCGGCGGCGCACTTGTCGTTCATGCAGAAATCAAGCACCTCGCCGCGTTCGTTGACGCGGATCGCCTTGGTGTCCTGCCCTCCCATGTCGAGCACGGTGCGCGTGCCGGGAAACATCTGCGCCGCTCCCCGGGCGTGGCAGCTTATCTCGGTCACCTGGGTGTCGCCGAAGGTAACCTTGTAGCGGCCGTACCCGGTGCCGACAACATAGCCGACCTCGGAGGCGGCAACCCCCGCCGCAGCCACCGACTGCGCGAAGGCCTCCTGGGCCGCGGTCGTTACGTTGGCGCCGGTCGAGATGAGCGCGCGGCCGACGATCCGGCGCTCCCGGTCGATGACGACCGCTTTGGTCTGGGTCGATCCGACGTCGACTCCGGCTGCGTAAAGCATAAGGTGTCCTCCTCGCTAAGCGGCTCTCAGCCTGCGGCCGGCCAGCGCCTCGAAAAAGGCGTCGGTGCGGTTTTTCATCGGAGCCTCCGCCACCACCCGCTTGTCGACCAGGTCCGACTCGATGTGGAGGCTTGGTATGTCGTAGCGCGCCATTACGCTGCGCCGGGTATCGGCCAGGCCGGTCGAAACCGTGCGGCAACTCTTGACGGCGTGGTAGACGACGCCGTCGAGCTGAAAAGGCTCGATCATCTCCGCCAGCAACTGGTCGGTAAAGAACATGCCGAACATGGCGGTTCGCACGGTGAGCAGCACGCCCTCGGCCAGGCTCTCGAGTGGCCGGGTTAGATCGTATTCGAAGTGGACGTTCTGGCCTCCCGAGGCGAACATCATGTAAGTCGAGGTGACAAAGTTACCGTTGTGCTCGGTGAAAAGTTCGTTGAAGCGCCGGAAGATCGGGTAGCAGGGCACCCCGACAAAGCATAGCCGGAACTCTTCTTTCGGCATCGATCCGAGGCCGTGCTCGACTTTGTAGCGAAGCTCCTCGACCACCCGCTCGAAGTAGCGGGTGCCCTCGGGCGTGGCGCGCAGCGCGTTCATGACGCCCAGGTAGACCGTGCCGTCCCCGACCGCGTTGAACGGCGCCGGGCGGCTGCGGTTGAGATCGACCATCTCGCGCCAGACGCGCCCGGTGGCGTTTGCTTCGGCCAGCACCTCGCGCAGCCGGTCGATATCGAAGCGCCGGCCGGTAACCCGCTCGCACAGCACGATTAGCTCGCGGAGCTGCGCCTCAACGTAGCAGCGGTCGCGCTCGAAGTCCTCGCTGCCAGGTTGGTTTGTCCAACCAGAATGGCGCGGGCCGGGCACGTCGATCACGAAGGCCGGGGTGTGGTAAAGCCGCTCCCAAATCTCGGCCCACTTGATGTAGGTGTTGCAAGCGTTGGTCAGCACCGCCAGCGTGGGGCGCGGGATGAGACCGTTGGGATGCTTGCCGCCGCGCAACTGCACGGCCACGTCGGCCTTGACGTAGGCGCAGATGTCCGCCGAGTAGCCGTAGTCTTCGGCCTCGTTCAAGTACTCGCCGCTCACCTTGCGAATCGCGGTTTGCAGCGAGTTGACCTCGGGAAAGACCAGGTGGAAATCGAAGACCCGCAGGATTTCCGCCATGCTGCCCATCACGAAGACGTAGGCTGCCGGCTCGCTGGCCCGCGCTGCGGCGTCCAACCGGGCGTACCAGTTGCGCAAAAGCCCCGCGCCCTCGCGCGCCCCGCGCCCTAGGATTTGCTGCTCGACCGTCGCTTCGCTGGCTGGCTGCGTTGCTTCCATCGTGAGACTCCCGCTTAACCGGCCGCCGGGGCGGCCGCGTCGTCGTCGTCGGCAAACTGCACGTTTTCGACGAAGGTTTCGAGCTGGAGCTGCAGATTCTCGAAGCTTACCATCGTCTCTTCGAACTCGGTCACAAAGTAGGGGACGTTCACTTCCTCGAGCGCCTTGGCGTAGGCCACCTGCTCTTCCAGCGCCGGCTCGCACATCTTGGCGCCGCCGATTATCGCCGCCTCCGCGCCGGACTCCCTGATGCGCTTGAGCAGCATCACTTCCTTGGGCTTGCGCGCGTCGTGCTGGACCGGACTGTAGGAAGAGCGGTTGAGGTAGGCGTCCGCCAAATTGGTCAGCGGGTCGCCCAAGGTCGGGACGTCCTCGGTAATCCAGCGCAGACCAATCAGCAGATCGTCGTCCACGACGTAGCAGAGCTGGCCGAGCGCGCGCAGCAGGTCGAGCGGCGGCTGCTCGCAAAAGCCGCCCTCGAAGATCACTCGCAGCCGGTCCTGGCGCGGCGCCGTCCGCTCCCGGACCAGCGGCAGCACCGCCTTGAGCAACTCGTTGTGCTCCCGGCGCTCAACGACCGCGCCCAGCGCCATCAGGACGTAGCACTCGTCGGTGGCCAGCAGCCACGGCGTCTCGCGCCGCAGTCTGTAAAGTTCCCGCAAGAGCCGGCGGTTCTCGTTAAAAACCGCAACCGCGCTGCGCAAAGCGTCGTCGCTCACCCGCCGTCCAACGATCTCCTCGATACGCCGCTGGATCCGCTGATACTCGCCGCGCAGGTAGCCGACGGCGCCGGGGAAGCTTGCGTTCTGCGGCAGGTAAAGTGTATCCACCGGATACGGCACGCTGCGGTTCCAGACTCCAGCCTGGTTGCGCGCCGCATCGCAGATCGGATGCGTCACGAAAAGGTCGAGCTTGAGCCGGTCGGAAAGCGCCAACTCAAGCGACGTCTTCACGATCGAGCACAGGTAGGAACCGAAGCGCGAGCCGGCGTTGCGCGCCTCCAGCGGTGCGCCCTTGAGCTTAACCGGCAGCATCCCGGCCGCCGCGGCAATCTCCTCGGGAAAGTAAACCTGAAAATGACCAACGACCTTGCCACCCTGCTCGCGCCAGCGGGCCACCGTCGGAAAGTCAGTGTCCTCGACGACTTCCCGCGCCAGCCCGATGATCTCCTGCAGCGGCTTGCCCTGCCACGGCGGAAGAAGTCTCATCCCACTGCTCCTTCAGTCGGGCCGCCTGCCGGCGCCCCGTTGGCGTTCGCCTCCACGGCGCGCGCGTTAAAGCGGCGTTGCCTCTCAAGCGCCCAGTTGCACCACGCGATGTAGCTGCGTTCCAGCTCGATCGAATACCCCAGCGTAACCGCGTTCCAAAAAGCAATCGGGTCGCCCGTCGCGTCAATCTCCCCGCAGCGCTGCTCCAGTTCCTGCCGGGTGGCCAGGTAAAGATCCAGCCGGCGCTGATGGAGCCGCTGATGGTGGCGAAGCTGCGCCGCGGCCTCCTGCGGCTCAATCAGATGAAAGGCAAACGTTTTCAGCATCATCTGATCTTTGACCGCCTGCAGCGCAACCGGCCGCTTCAACCAAGCCTTTAGCGCCCGCTCGCCGTCGGCCGTGATCGCGTAAACCCGCTTGGCAGGACGCGTCTCCTGCTCGACCCGCGTACCCGCGATAAGCCCCTGCTTTTCCATTCGCTTGAGCTCGGGGTAGACCTGGCTGTGCCGAGCATGCCAGAAAAAGACGATCGACCCGCTAAACCGTTTCTTCAACTCGTAGCCGCTTAGCGGCTTATGCTGGAGGAGTTCGAGGATTGCGTAGACCAACATGGTACGTTCCTGAAATATGACACTTTTGACCTATGGCAATTGTTGTGCCAGTCCTCGGGGGTTGATAAGGCGGTTTTTGGCCCCCTTTTCGGTAGGTTCAGGCGAGGAGCCGTCTCCATCGGCACCACGCTGGTGCCGATGGGGGCATTTTGGCCGGTCGCCGCAGAGGCGACCGGCCACCGGTGCCGCCCCTGGTCGCCCCAGCGCCATGCGTGCGCGTCGGCCAGGCGCTTGCACCGCGGCTGGTGTAGGCGCAAGCGTCTGCCGGACGTGGCGCGGTCGTTGAGCGGCCGAAGCGGCGGCCGGGGGAGTTGCCGGCTTGCCGGCGTTTATCGGCCGCAATAGACTTGCGCCAAGCGAGCCTCGCCGGAGATGATTGCGATGATTGACTATTCGCGTTTCCAGTCTGCGGTCGGCCTCAACTGGTACGAGATCGACGCCAACCTGCGCAATCTGCTCTTGCACAGGCTGGAGCCGGAGGACTTCGAGTGGTGCGATCCCGAGCTGGCGCGGATTGGCGCGCTGGTAGGTGGGCCGATTGCCGAGCGCGCCGAGATCACCGACAAAAACCCGCCCCGGCTGGTCAAGTTCGACCGCTGGGGCGAAGAGGTGGACGCCGTCGTTCATCATCCGGCGGCCGTCGCTACCAAGCGGGACGCTTGGACGGCCGGCATCAGCGGGCCTCGGCTGAGACTGGAGGCCGCCCGGCGCGGGCGCCGCTACCCGGAGTTGGTGGGGGCGGGACTGAACTATCTGCTCGCCCAAGCGGACATCGGAATGCTCTGCGCGGTTGGCATGACCAGCGGCGTGATTGGGCTGGTAAAGCGCTACGGGCCGCCCGGCGTGCGTGACGAGGCGCTAGCCCGCCTGACCGCTGAAGAGTTCGACCAGGCGTGGGACGGTGCCATGTTCATGACCGAGCGCAGCGGGGGCTCGGATTTGGGCACGCTTGCCACTACCGCCCGGGCGGCGGGCGATCACTGGCTGCTCAACGGGTCCAAGTGGTTCTGCTCGAACGTGGACGCAGCCGCGATCGTAACGCTGGCGCGCCCCGAGGGAGCGGCGCAGGGTATCAAGGGTGTTGCGCCGTTCCTGGTGCTCGCGCGCCGGCGCGACGGCCGCCGCAACGGGATTAGCATTCGCCGACTCAAGGATAAGCTCGGCACGCGCTCGGTTCCTACGGCCGAGGTCGATTTCGTCGACGCCGAGGCCTACCTGCTGGCCGACTCCGGCGGTGCCGCCCAGGGCGGCCGAGACGGTCGCGGGATCAACCGGATGATGGAGATGGTCAACAGCTCGCGCCACGGGGTGGCGGTGATGGGGCTGGGCGTGATGCGCCGGGCGTTTGTGGAATCGGCGATCTTTGCTGCCCAGCGCACGGCCTTTGGCCGCCGCCTGTGGGAGCTGCCGATGATGCGCGAGACGCTGGTTGGTATGGCGGTCGAGCTGGAGGCGACGGCGGCGCTGGTTTTCGAGGCGGCCCAAAGCGAGGCGGACAGCCGGCTTTTGACGGCCTTGGCCAAGCTGCGGGCCACGCGGCGTGGCGTCGAGACCGCCTCGCAGGCGCTCGAGGTGCACGGCGGCAACGGCTACATCGAGGACTGGCCGCTGGCCCGGCTCTTGCGCGACGCCCAAGCCAACCCGGTATGGGAGGGGACGGAAAACATCATCTGCCTGGACGTTTTGCGCGCGCTGCGCAGCGAGAAGGTGATGCAGTCGGCGCTGGCGCGGCTCCATGGGGTGCTTGAAGCGGCGGTGCCGGAGTTAGGCGGCCTGCGCGCGGTTCTGGCACGGAGCCTGGAGGAGGCGGTCGAGGCGCTGGGTTTTCTGGCAGGCTGCGAGCGCGACCTGGCCGAGCTTCGCGCGCGGGGGTTTGCCAATTACCTTGCCGACCTGTTCGAGGCGGCGCTTCTGCTTGAGGAGGCGGCCTGGGAGCTCGAGCGGTCCGGCAATGCGCGCAAGGCCGTGGTTGCCGCCCTGTTCATCAAGCGCCGCCTGGTCGTCCCGGCTGGGCGCGGGATTGCCTCGGCCGACCGCACCCTGCTCGACCTCTTCGAGCCGCTGGTCGGTTATGGAGAAGTGACCTGGGCGCAAGCACGCCGGGCAATAAGCCTGACTTGACGCGCATCAAGCGGGCTTGCGCGGGGGCACGCCGGGTGCGTCGCTTCTCAGGCCAGCTTTGCGATGCGCGCGACGATCCGGTCAACGAAGGTGGCCGCAGATCCCAGGTAGCAGGTGGGATCGGTCAGACGGCTCACGTCGGCGCCGCCAAGCTGGCGTATCAGTTCGGGCTCCTGGCTTATTGCCTCGCCAAGCGAGCGGCGCTCTGCTTGCGTGCGCTGGCACAGCCGCTCGACCGCTTCATGGGCGGCGCGGCGTCCGAGCGCCGGCGTCAGGTGCGTGGCCAGCGCCTCGGCCATGATGAGGCCGCCTTCGCATTGCAGGTTGCGCAGCATCCGGGCGGGGTCGACCGTCATTCCCTCGGCCACGGTCCGTGCCTGAGCAAGTGCGCCTGCGCTAAGGACAAAGCACTGGGGCAGGATGAGCGGCTCGCTTTGCCAGAGGCCGCGGGCGCGTTCATGGTCCTGGATCATTGCGCCGAGCATCGCGGCCACCAGCGAGGGAACGATGTGGCAGGCGGCCAGCACGTGCTCGCTGGCCACCGGGTTGCGCTTTTGCGGCATCGTGCTGGAGCCGCCACGGCCTTCGCGGTAGGGTTCCGCGACCTCACCCACCTCGCTTTGCCCAAGCAGCATTACGTCGAAGGCGAACTTGCCCAACGATCCGCAGATGAGCCCGAGGACCGCTACCATTTCGGCAAAGCCATCACGCACGGTATGCCAGGGCGCGTCGGGAACGCCCAGCCCCAGGTCATCTGCCAGCGCCTCAAGCACGGCCAGGCCTTGGCTCCCGAGCGCCGCCAGCGTGCCCGCCGCCCCGCCGAACTGGACCACCGCCAGGCGGCGGCAAGCCTGGTCGAGCCGCTCGATGTGGGCGGGAAGCGGCGCCGCCCAGGTGGCGCATTTCAAGCCGAAGGTTATCGGCACCGCCTGCTTTAGATGGGTGCGGCCGGCCATCGGCGTGTCGCGAAAGCGCCGGGCCTTGTCCGCCAGCGCGCATGCCAGGCCGACCAGATCGCGGCGCACCAGCGCCGCCGCCTGGCGTATCTGCAAGACCATCGCGGTGTCCAGGATGTCCTGCGCGGTTGCGCCCCAATGGATGTAGCGGGCTGCCTCCTCGCCGGCCGCGCGGCCTAGCTCGCGCACCAAACCGACCACCGGATGGCCGACCATCCGAGCGCTTTCGGCGAGTTCTTTGAGGTCCAGGTTTTCCACCCGGGCCGCCCGCTCAATTGCCTGCGTAACGTGCTCGGGCACCAGGCCAAACCGCGCCAAGGCCCGCGCCAGCGCCACCTCGACGTCGAGCATCACCTGGAGCTGCGCCTTTTCACCGAAAAGGGCCCGCATCTCGGCGGTGCCGAACTGCGCGCCGAGAATCTCGGAGTCGAGCGGCAAAACGCCCATCGGGGAAGTCATATTCGCCGAGTTGCGGCTAGACGTCGAAGAAAACCGTCTCGTTCTCCCCTTGCAGGACGATGTCGAAGCGGTAGCGGCGCGGGCGCTGGCCGCCGCCCGGTTCGGCGGCGGCGATGAGCGTTGGCCGCCGCGCAGGCTCGACCGCCGACAGCCACGGGTCGCTCTCGTTGAGCGGCTCGCCGGGGAAGTAAAGCCGGGTGTAGAGATGACGCAGCAAGCCGCGCGCGAAGACCACCACGTTGATATGGGGCGCTTGCAGCTTGCCTTCGGGACCAGCCACCGGCCCCGGCTTGATCGTTTGGAACTCGAAGACCCCGTAGGCGTCGGTGCCGCAGCGGCCAAAGCCGCGAAAATGCGGATCGCGCGGCAACTCCTGGACGTCGTCCGGATGGTCGTAGCGCCCTTCGGCGTTGGCCTGCCAGATTTCCACCATGCCGTCGTTGGCCAGCGCCGCGCCGTCGCCGTCCAGCAGGCGGCCGCCAATTGTAATCCGCTCGCCCCGGGTTGCCGGACCAACCAGGTTGTTCAGCCCTGGGGAAAGCAGGCCATGAAAAAACGGCCCTACCGTCTGTGAGGCGGTCGTCCTAAGAGCCATTCACTCGTCCATCGGCGTGGCATACCGGCCGCGCAGCACGATGTCGAAGCGGTAAGCAAGCGCGTAGGCGGGGCGGGTCGAGGCTAGATCAAGGCTGCAAACAAGCAACTGGCGTGCCTCGGGATCGGGGACGCTGTTGAAAATCGGATCAAGCGGCAGCAGCGGATCGCCCGGAAAATACATCTGCGTCACCAGCCGGTTGGCCAGCCCCGCGCCGAACAAGCTGAAATGGATGTGCGCCGGACGCCAGGAATTGTAGCTGTTGCCCCAGGGGTAGGCGCCCGGCCGGATGGTCAGAAAGCGGTACTCTCCCTCGGGACCGGTCACGACTCGGCCCACGCCCTGAAAGTGCGGGTCGAGCGGCGCCTCGTGCCGGTCGCCGGGATTGGCGTAGCGGCCGGCGGCGTTGGCCTGCCAGGCTTCGACCAACGCGCCCCGCACCGGCCTGGCTTGGTCGTCCAGCACCCGGCCGAAGACGATGATGCGCTCGCCGAGCGCTTCGCCGCCGTCGAAATGGGTCAAATCGCCGCTGGCCGAGCCGAACAGCTCGGCTGTCGGCTGAGGCCCGGTGACCTCGCAAAGCGTGGCTTCAACCGTCGCCGGCTCCTTCTGCGGGGCGCGTTTGACGGTGCTCTTGTAGGCCGGGAACAGCAGGACCGGAACCGTTCCGGGTGTCGGCTTACGGTAACCGAGTGGTTGATTCATCGGCGGGTGTCCTCGCTGAATCGGCGCGTTGGCCGCCCGCGCGTGCGCCGCGCCCGCTTGCCGTGAGCGCCGGCGCTGCGCCAGCGCTTGTCGCATCATTCTATGGCAGCGGCCAGGAGCCGACAAGCCGCACCCGACGGGTTCGCTTCGCGGACCAAGCGCCGCGCCCATCGCCGGCGTGCCCCGTTGCAGCGGTATTATTACGGCCCTTGACAATATATGGCTATGCGCATATACGTTGAAGCATGGAAGAACTCTCGCGCACCTTTGCCGCGCTGGCCGACGGCACCCGGCTGCGCATCCTGAACCTGCTGCTGCGAAGTCCGCTCTGCGTGTGCGAGCTGGCGCCGGTGCTCGGCCTTTCGCAGCCGCTGGTGTCGCGCCATCTGGCTTACCTGCGCAACTGCGGCTTGGTTGAGGCGCGGCGCCAGGGGGCGCGGGTGAATTACCAACTGAACTGCGGGCATAAGCAGTTGAGCCAACTGTGCCCGGTGCTGGCGCGAATCTTCGACGGGCAGCCCCTTGCGCGCACCGATCTTGCGCAGTTGTCAAAGCTCCCGCCCGGCGCGGCGGACTGCAAGCCGGCTGCACGCCGGCGGAGCCGACAGCGGATGAAATATGTCGCTTGAAACAGGAGGGACGAAGCAGATGAGCGCTGAGATGCCGACCGTCGAACAGGTGTTTGCCAAGATAGCCGAAATGATGGGCCGGGTGCCGGCGCCGATCGAGAAGGCCGCCAAGGTTGACCAATCCCTGGTCTACGAGCATCTGCGGTCCAGGGCATATGCGATGCCGCCTGAAGGCGCCTTGGACGAAGAGACCAGGACGCTCATCTACCTGGCCGTGGCGCTGGCGTGCGGCAGCCCGGCTTGCGTCGAGGCGTGGGCTGGGAGGGTCAAGGTGCTGAAGATCGCTCCGGCCAAGGTTCTCGAAGCGCTTCATATCGCGCGCTTTGCGCTGGCCACCAAGGTAGTCTCGCAGGCCGGGCCGCTCTTCGAGGCGTTGTTGAAGGCCTGAGAATGGGCTGCCGTTGCCACCGCCGCGCGCCACTTTCGAAGCGGTCCCGCGCCAGGCCGAGCGCGTATCAACTTCGGCTGGCCTTAACCGGTCCGGGCGCAGCCGGCGGTGACAAAGGGTGACGCGTCTCCAATGGGGAATCAGCGATCAGAAGAGAAGGAAAATGAGGCATGATTTAGAAGCAGTAACTGCGGGCCCGGTCGGCGCGATCGGCGTGCCGGCCGCGGTCCGCCGGCTTTCATTTCTGGATCGTTTCCTGACGCTGTGGATTTTCCTGGCGATGGCGCTCGGGGTTGGGCTCGGCTATTTCGCGCCTGACACCAAGGCGCTTATCGACCGGCTGAGTATCGGCACTACGTCAATCCCGATCGCGGCGG
This sequence comes from Deltaproteobacteria bacterium, assembly GCA_021794015.1. Taxonomy (GTDB): domain Bacteria; phylum Desulfobacterota; class Binatia; order Binatales; family Binataceae; genus JAJYRQ01. Next base: position 16,641 of record JAJYRQ010000025.1, read on the forward strand.
GTCTGATTCTGATGATGTATCCGCCGCTGGCCAAGGTGAACTACGATGAGTTGGGCGAGGTGTTCCGCAACTGGAAGGTGCTTGGGCTGTCGCTGGTTCAGAACTGGCTGGTAGGCCCGGTGCTGATGTTCGCGCTGGCGGTGCTCTTTCTGCGCGGCCACCCGGCATACATGGTCGGTCTCATCATGATCGGGTTGGCCCGCTGCATCGCGATGGTAATCGTGTGGAACGACCTTGCGCGAGGGGATGCGGAGTACTGCGCGGGGTTGGTGGCCTTCAATTCCATCTTCCAGGTTCTTTTCTACTCGGTCTACGCCTTTATTTTTGTGACCGTGGTGCCGCGCTGGCTGGGGTTGGAAGGCGGGGTTGTGCAGGTGACGATTGGCGAGATCGCCGAAAGCGTCGGGATTTACCTGGGCGTACCCTTTGCCGCCGGGCTGGTCACCTGGGCGGTGCTGACCAAGGCGCGGGGCAAACGCTGGTACCGGGAGCGTTTCATCCCGAAGATCAGTCCCATTACGCTGGTCGCGCTGCTCTTCACGATCGTGGTGATGTTCTCGCTGAAGGGGGAAGCGATCGTCGATTTGCCCCTGGACGTGGTGCGTGTCGCAATCCCGCTCTTGTTTTATTTTGTGATCATGTTTGGTCTCTCTTTCATCATGAGCTACGCGGCAGGCGCGACTTATCCGCAAGCGGCGACGCTTTCGTTCACCGCGGCGTCGAACAATTTCGAGTTGGCAATTGCGGTTGCGGTTGCGACCTTCGGATTGAACAGCGGCGAGGCATTCGCCGCGGTAATCGGCCCGCTGGTCGAGGTGCCGGTGCTCATCACGCTGGTGAACGCGGCGCTGTGGGCGCAGCGCAGGTACTTCCCGCAGGAGGCGGCAAGCATCGCGGCGGCACAGTGCGCAGCGTGCGGGACGACGCCGATTACGCCGCCGGGCGGCCGCGAGCCGGCAGAGCGCCGCAGGGCAGGCGAACACGACCGCCTGCGGGTAACTTAACCGGCTGGCGAAGTGTCCGGGCGGCGTCGATAATACGAGGACACAGCCGAACGAGGCCCTTCGAGCGATAGCCAGGGATGGCGGATAGCAGAGTAGCAAAGGACGAGCCAGGCCGCGACCGCGGCGGCGAGCGGTCGCGGCCCGCTGCCAAGCCGCGCAAGCGCAAGCTGGCTGCAGCTTTGCTTGGCGTTCTGGTAGCCGCGGTTGCGATCGCATACGTGATCGCCGCGCGGCGCCAGAATGCCGCGCCGGTCCTGACCCTTTACGGCAACGTGGACATCCGCGAGGTCCAGCTCGCTTTCAACGACTCCGAGCGGGTGGTACGGATGCTGGTCCAGGAAGGCGACAGGGTAAGGCGCGGCCAGTTGCTGGCCGAACTCGAGTCGGTCCGCTATGCGGCGCAGGTGGCGCAGGCGCAGGCTAACCTGAAGGCGCATCGGCGCGTGCTCGAGCGCATGCTCCACGGCTCGCGCCCGGAGGAGATCGTCCAGGCGCGCTCGAACATGGAAGCGCTGCAGGGCACGCTGCGTGACGCCGAGGTGACCTACCGGCGCGACCTCGAGCTCAGGCGCGAGGGCGTTATATCGCAGCAGACGCTCGACGACGCCGAGAGCCGGCTCAAGGAGGCGCGCGGCAACCACCAGGCCGCCCGCCAAGCCTGGATTCTCGCGGTCAAGGGGCCGCGCATCGAGGATATCCGCAACGCCCGCGCCGTGCTCGGCGCCGACCAGGCGGCGCTTAAGCTGGCCGAGCGGGAGCTGGCCGACACGCAGCTTTACGCGCCGGCCGACGGCGTAATCGAGGATCGCATCCTGGAGCCCGGCGATATGGCCGCGGCCAACGTGCCCGTGTTCACCATGGCGCTGACCGATCCGGTCTGGGTGCGCGCCTACGTTCCCGAGCCTTTGTTGGGCAAAATCAACTTGGGGATGCACGCCGCGATCGCGACCGACAGCTTTCCCGGTAAGCTCTACCAGGGCTGGATCGGTTACATCTCGCCGACCGCCGAGTTTACGCCCAAGAACATCGAGACGCCGGAGCTACGGACGCGGCTGGTCTACCAGGTCCGCGTCTACGCCTGCAATTCCAAGGATGAGCTGAGGCTTGGGATGCCGGCCACGGTGACCATCGACCTTCTGCAAAAGGCGGGCGGCCCGCAGGCCGACTCGGCCAACCCGTGCCGCGGGGCGACTCGATGAGCGCAGGCGCGCCGCCCGGCGTCGCCCCACAGGCGCCGGCCCTAATCCTCGAGGACGTAAGCAAGCAGTTTGTCGCCGGCGGCAGAGTGGTTCAGGCGCTCGACGGCGTCAGCGCTCAGATTCGCCGCGCTTCAGTGACCGGACTTATCGGGCCCGACGGCGCCGGCAAGACAACCTTGATGCGGCTGGTGGCCGGGCTCTTGCTGCCGCAGCGCGGTCGGATCACCGCGCTGGGGATCGACGTGCTCAAAGAGCCGCTCAAGGCGCACGAGGTGCTGGGTTACATGCCGCAGCGCTTCGGGCTGTACGAGGACTTAAGCGTCCAGGAGAACCTTGACCTTTATGCCGACCTGCACGGCGTGCCGCGCCAGGCAAGACCGCAGCGCTACGCGGAGTTGCTGGCCATGACGGGGCTTGCTCTGTTTACCCGGCGGCTGGCGGGAAGGCTTTCCGGCGGTATGAAGCAGAAGCTCGGCCTGGCCTGCGTGCTGGTCAGGCCGCCCGGGCTTTTGCTGCTGGATGAGCCGACGGTCGGCGTCGACCCGCTCTCCCGGCGCGAGCTGTGGAAGATCGTCTACCGGCTGGTCGAGGAGACGCAAACCACGGTGCTGCTCAGCACCGCCTATCTCGACGAGGCCGAGCGCTGCGACGAGGTGATCCTGATTCACGAGGGCCGGGTGCTTGGACAAGGCCCGCCGCGCGACTTCAGCGCGCGGCTGCACGGCCGCAGCTTCGTTGTGACCGCGCCCGCCGTGAGCACGCGCCACCTCCAGGAGCGGTTGGCCGCGGCGCCCGGCGTGCTCGACGCGATCGCGCAGGGCGACCGCGTGAGGGTGGTCAGCGAAGAGGGGGCGGGCCTGGGCGAGGTCCGGCGGGCGGTGGCGGACGCGGCCGGCGTTTCCGTTGCGCCCGTGGCGGCGCGGTTCGAGGACGCCTTCGTTGTGATGCTAAGCGAGCGGGCCACGCCGGCCAAGGCGCCGCGGCCGGTGGCGGAGCACGAAAACGCCGCGGGCGCCGGGGGCGCGCAGCGTCCCGGCGTGATTGCGGTGCACAACTTGTCGCGCAGGTTCGGCGACTTCTACGCGGTCCGCAGGATAAGCTTCACGGTCGGGCGAGGCGAGATTTTCGGCCTGCTCGGCGCCAATGGCGCGGGCAAATCGACCACCTTCCGAATGCTGTGCGGACTGCTGCCCGCCTCGGAGGGAACGCTCGAGGTGGCCGGGGTCAATCTGCGCCATGCGGCCGCCCGGGCGCGGCAGCGGATTGGCTACATGGCGCAGCGCTTCTCGCTCTACGGCAACCTTACGGTGGCTGAGAATCTGCGCTTTTTCGCGCGTGCCTACGGCTTGAGCGGCGCCGTCCGGCGGGAGCGGCTGGCCTGGGCGCTCGAGGAATTCGAACTCGGCCCCTTTGCCGACGCCACCAGTGCCGAGCTGCCGCTCGGCTTCAAGCAGCGCCTGGCGCTGGCTGCCGCGTTGATGCATCGGCCGGAAATCCTGTTTCTTGACGAGCCGACCTCGGGCGTTGACCCGCTGGGCCGCCGCGAGTTCTGGCGGCGAATCAACGCGCTTGCCGAAGAGGGGGTCACCGTGCTGGTGACGACCCACATCATGGAGGAGGCCGAGTACTGCGATCGGCTGGTGATTATGGCGGCGGGTGAAATCCTGGCCGAGGGCAGTCCGCAGGCGCTCAAGGCGCGTTTCAAGACGGCCGACAATCCGGAGCCCAGCGTCGAGGACGCCTTCGTCGCCCTGGTGGCGGCCGGTTCCGGTGTCGGCGAGGCGGCCGATGCGGCGTAGTTCGCTGATGCGCTTGCGGGGCCTGTTACGCAAGGAGTGGCTCCAGATTCTGCGCGATCCCTCGAGCATCTCGATCGCTTTTGTACTGCCGACTCTGCTGCTCTTTCTTTTCGGCTACGGGGTTACCCTGGACGCCCGCAACGAGCCGGTCGGCCTGGTGGTGGACAATCCCGACTCGACGGCGCAGAGCGTGGTGGCGGCCTTTTATCAATCGCCCTACTTCGTCCCGGTGCAACTCGCCAGCATCCAGGAGGCCGAGGATGCCATCGCCGATCATCGGGTCAGCGCCATCCTCTGGCTGCGCAACGACTTCAGCCGCCGGCTGCTCGCGCGGGGCGATGCGCCGATCGAGCTAATCGTCAACGGGACGGACGCCAACACCGCCCGGATTGTCGAGGGCTACGTCCAGAGCGTCTGGTCGGACTGGCTGGTCAAGCTGGCCCGGATAAACGGCCGGCCGTTGGCGGTGCCGCTCTTGGTTGAACCGCGCATCTGGTTCAACCCGAGCGCGCGCAGCCGCGACTACCTGGTGCCGGGGCTGATGGCCAGCATCATGACGCTGGTCGGGGCGCTGCTGACAGCGATGGTAGTGGCGCGGGAGTGGGAGCGCGGGACGATGGAGGCGTTGATGGTGACGCCGGTGAGCCTGACTGACATCTTTCTGGGCAAGCTGGTGCCCTACTTCCTTTTGGGGATGGGCGGGATGGCGCTGTCGGCGGGGCTGGCGTACTGGCTGTTCGCGGTGCCGCTTAGGGGCTCGGGCGTGGTGCTGATGGCAGCTTCGGCGTTGTTTCTTCTGGCGGCGCTGGGGATGGGGCTTTTGATTTCGACGGTGACCAGGGATCAGTTTGTCGCCGGCCAGGTGGCGATTATTGCGACCTACCTGCCCGCCTTCATGCTCTCGGGCTTTGTTTTCGACATCGGCAGCATGCCCTGGGGCATACGGTTTGCCACCTACCTGGTGGCGGCGCGCTACTTTGTGAGCATTCTGCAGACGGTGTTTCTGGCCGGAGATGTCTGGGCGGTGATCTTGCCCAACGGCGCGGCGCTGCTTGCCATGGCGATGCTTTTTCTGACGCTGGCGCGGCTGGCCTCGCGCAAGCGGCTGGAGTAAGGCGCGGTGGCGGCGCTCTTGAGAATCTGGGGGCTGGTGGTCAAGGAACTGGTGTCCCTGCTCAAGGAGCCGCGCACTCGTTTCGTAATCGTGGGGCCGCCGATCATCCAGTTGATGGTCTTCGGCTACGCGGGCACGTTCGACTTAAGCCATGCTCCCTTTGCGCTGTACAACGAAGACCGCTCGGCGCCGTCGCGCGAGCTGGCGGCCCGCTTCGAGGGATCGCCCGCCTTTGCCGAGGTCGCCCGGCTCGGCAACGACGCCGAGATGGCGCGGGTGCTAAGCGAGCGCCGTGCGCTGATGGTCTTGCACATCGGGCGCACCTTTAGCCGGGACATTCTGCGCGGCCGCTCCGCCACGGTCCAGGTGGTGGTGGACGGACGCAACTCGAACACCGCGCTCTTGGCGCTCGGTTACGCGGGCGCGATCATGACCGACTTCAACCAGCAGTGGACGGGCGACCACGGCGGCCCGCGCGCGCCGGCCGTGCTCCAGATGCGGGCCCGCTACAATCCCAATCTCGAGTCGCGCTGGTTCATCGTACCCGGCATCGTGGCGCTGCTGACCATGGTGGTGACCCTGGTGGTGACGGCGCTCTCCGTGGCGCGCGAGCGCGAGCTGGGCACCTTCGATCAGTTGCTGGTGACGCCGCTTAGGCCGGCGGAAATCCTGCTCGGCAAGATGGTGCCCGGCCTGGTTATCGGCTTTGTCGAGGCCAGCTTCATCAGCGCGATGGCGGTGGTCTGGTTCCAGGTGCCGCTGGTCGGCTCGCTGGGTGCGCTGGCGCTGGGCCTGGTGCTTTACACGCTGTCGGTTATCGGCGTTGGGCTGGCGGTTTCGTCGCTGGCGGTGACCCAGCAGCAGGCTTTGCTGGGGGCTTTTCTCTTCCTGGTGCCGGCGATCACGCTTTCCGGTTTTGCCACGCCGATCACCAACATGCCGTGGCTGGTCCAGGAGCTGACCCTGCTCAATCCGATGCGCTACTTCCTGCTGGTGGTCAGAGGCGTCTTTCTGGAGGGTGCCGGGGTCGCGGTGCTGCTGCCGCAGTTCTGGCCGATGGCGGTGATGGCGCTGGCAACGCTGGCCGGGGCGGCCTGGATGTTTCGCCGCCGGCTTTACTGAGGGAACGGGCGGGCGCGCTGGACGGCCCGTCAACCGGCAAGTAATCGTGCCGCGGCGCGCGCGATGTAAAGTTCCTCGTCGAGCGGGATTACCTGAACCTTTACCGGAGAGTCGTCGGTACTGATGGACGCCTCGCCGGCGCCGGCGGCGGCGTTTTTGCCTGGGTCGAGGATGATCCCCAGCCGCTTAAGCCCGGCGCATACCTCGGCTCGCACCAGAGCCGAATGCTCGCCGATCCCGCCGGCGAAGATAACGGCGTCGGCGCCTCCCAGGACCGCCAGGTAGGCGCCGATGTATTTGCGCACGCGGTAGCAGAACATCCGGATGGCCAGCGCCGCCGGCCCCTGAGGATCGCGCGCCGCTTCGGCCTCGAGCTCGCGCATGTCAGCCGAAAGCTCCGAGACGCCGAGCAGCCCCGATTGTTCGTCGAGCAGCCGCTCCACTTCGGCCAACGAAAGTTTCTCGCTGCGGGCAAGGTAACCGACGATGGCCGGGTCCAGGTCGCCCGAGCGCCGGGCCATCATCAGCCCTTCAAGCGGAGTCAGGCCCATCGAGGTATCGACCGAACGCCCGGCGGCAACCGCACAGGCCGAGCATCCGGCCCCAAGCTGCAGGGTGACGAGGTCGAGCTGCTCGGGCGCAACCCCTGTCAGTTCGGCGTACCGTTCGAGCATGTAGGCATGGCCGATTCCGTGGAAGCCGAAGCGGCGGATGCCGCGCCGCGCGGCAAGGCTTCGCGGCAAGGCGTAGCTCTGCGCATGCTCCGGCATGGTCTGGTGGAAGGCGGTGTCGGTCACCACCACTGCGCGCACGCCGGCAAGGCGCTCTCCCGCCGCGCGCACTACGGCTAGCGCCGCAGGGTTGTGCAGCGGCGCAAAAACGCTGGCCTGCTCGATGGCTGCGATGGTCTCGTCCCCTACGAGCGCCGGCGCCACCAGGCGCTCGCCGCCGTGGACTACCCGGTGGGCGCATCCGTCGAGCCTCCGGAGCGGCGCGCCCAGGGATGACTCCAGCCAGTCAAGGGCAAAGCAGGCGGCGCCGGCATGGTCGCCGAGTGGCTTGTTTCCTGTCGCCGGGGCGCCGCCGGCCGGGCCGGCGTGGAAGGCGTAGCGCGCCTGCCGGCCGATCTCTTCGACCGCGCCGCGCGCCAGCGTCCGGCGGCTCACCAAGCCGGTGTCAAGTTCTACCAGCTCGAACTTGAGCGAGGAGCTGCCGCAGTTGAAGACCAGAATCCGCATGACCGGCCTAGCTCGACCGCCGCCTGGCCGGCGGGCTGCCGGCCGTTGTGCCGCCGCCTGGCCGGGGGCCTGGCAAGCGCCGGCGAGGCGTTAGAGCGGCCATTTCCAGTTGGTAATCTGCTCGGGGTCGATCCCGTAGCGCTGGGCGTGCTGCAGGCTCTCCTGGATGCGGTTCTTCAGCCGTTCTTTGACGTGCGCGCCGATCAGTTGCAGCCGGGGTACGCGGTCGATCGCGTCGATCGCGAGGTTGAAGCGGTCGACCTGGTTCTCGATGGCCAACTGGAGCGGCGTGTTGATGCTGCCCATTTCCTTGTAGCCGCGCACGTGGAGGTTCTCGTGATTGGCCCGCCGGTAAGCGAGCTTGTGGATGAGCCAGGGATAGCCGTGAAAATTGAAGATGATCGGCCGGTTGCGGGTAAACAGCGTGTCGAAATCGCGGTCGGAGAGGCCGTGCGGATGCTCGCTTGGCGGCAGCAGCTTGAACAAATCGACCACGTTGACGAAGCGGATGCGCAGCTCGGGAAAGTGCGCGCGCAGAAGCGCCACCGCCGCCAGCGCCTCCATCGTGGCCACATCTCCGGCCGATGCGAACACCACGTCGGGCTCGCTGCCCTGATCGTTGCTCGCCCATTCCCACAGGCCCGCGCCCTTGGCGCAGTGCGCGGAGGCCGCCTCGATATCGAGGTACTGGAGATGCGGCTGCTTGTCGGCCACGATGACGTTGACGTAGTCAAGGCTCCTAAGACAATGGTCGGCCACCCACAAAAGACAATTGGCGTCGGGCGGCAGGTAGACGCGAGTCACCGTCGCCCGCTTGTTGCTGATGACATCGAGGAAGCCCGGGTCCTGGTGGGTAAAGCCGTTATGGTCCTGGCGCCAGACGGTCGAGCTGATGAGAATGTTGAGCGATGAAAGCGGCATCCGCCATGAAACCTCGCCGCGGGCCTTTTCCAGCCACTTGGCGTGCTGGTTGACCATCGAGTCGATGACGTGGGCGAACGCCTCGTAAGTCGCCAGCAACCCGTGGCGCCCGGTAAGCAGGTAGCCTTCCAGCCAGCCCTCGAGCGTGTGCTCGCTCAGCATTTCCATGACGCGGCCGTCGGGGGCCAGCTCGCCGCCGTCAGCGTCCTCGGGCCTGGTTTGAGCGAGCCAGGTCTTTTTGCTGGCCTCGTAGACTGCCTGCAGATGATTGGAAGCGGTCTCGTCGGGGCCGAAGACGCGGAAGTTTGTCGGATTGGCGCGCATCACGTCGCGCAGCAATTCCCCCAAAATATAGGTATTCTCCGCTTCGACCTGTCCCGGAAACGGCACCTTGACGGCGTAGTCGCGGCAGTCCGGAAGGCGAAGCGGTCTGCGCAGCAGGCCGCCGTTGGCGCGCGGGTTGGCGCTCATCCGGCGCGCGCCCTGCGGCGCAAGGCGACGCAGCGCGGCGACCGGGGCCCCTTTGGCGTCGAACAACTCCTGCGGCCGGTAGCTTAACAGCCACTGCCCGAGTAGCCGCAAGTGCTCCGGATTCGACGTTACGTCGGTTATCGGCACCTGGTGGGCGCGCCAGAAGCCCTCGACCCGGTGTCCGTCGACTTCCTTCGGCCCGGTCCATCCCTTGGGCGTGCGCAGCACGATCATCGGCCAGCGCGGCCGCTGGCCAACGCCCGCCCGGCGCGCTTGCTCCTGGATCGACCGGATACCGGCCAGGCAGCGCTCCATGGTGGCGGCCATTTTGCGATGCATGGCCCGCGGCTCGTCTCCTTCGACCACGTAGGGTGTGTAACCGTAGCCGAGGAAGAGGCTTTCCAGCTCGTCGGCCGGGATTCGCGCAAGAATTGTCGGGTTGGCGATCTTATAGCCGTTTAGGTGGAGGATCGGCAGGACGGCGCCGTCGCGCGCCGGGTTGAGGAATTTGTTCGAATGCCATGACGTTGCTAACGGGCCGGTTTCGGACTCGCCGTCGCCCACCACGGCCGCCACGAGCAGGTCCGGATTGTCGAAGGCCGCGCCGAAGGCATGGGACAGGCTGTAGCCGAGCTCTCCCCCTTCGTGGATTGAGCCGGGCGTCTCGGGCGTGCAGTGGCTGCCCACGCCGCCGGGCGAGGAAAACAGCTCGAAAAAGCGTGCCATCCCCGGCTCGTCGTTGCTCCGGTCTGGATAGACTTCGGCGTAAGTCCCCTCAAGGTAGGCGTTGGCTAGCATCGCCGGCGCACCGTGGCCCGGCCCGGCAATGTAAACAACGTCCAGGTCGTACTTGCGGATAAGCCGATTCAGATGGACCCAGATAAAGTTCTGTCCCGGGTCCGAGCCCCAATGGCCGAGCAGACGGCGCTTGATCTGCTCGGGCCGAAGCGGCTCCCGCAAAAGCGGATTGGCGCGCAGGTAGAGCATCCCGGCGCAAAGGTAGTTCGCCGCGCGCCACCAGGCGTCGATGGCGTTTAGCTCCTCATCGGTCAAAGCACTGGCAGAAAGCTCGGTCGGGTCGTTGGCCGGCATAGCGCCTCCTTGGTTTGAGGTCGGCGTTCAGCTTGGTATTCTACTGGAACGCTACGTCCGGTGTCATTTCACGGGTTCGGGCACGGCCGCCGAGGGAGGGCTTGGCAGCGCCCGTGGTCCCGGGGCACGCCTTGGGCTCGCCGGCGCGCCTTGGCCGTCGTGCGGCGCCGGAACCCAGAGCGTGCGCGCCCGCCGTCGGCTCGGGCATTCGAGCGGAGATCGCCCGCTTCGCCGGGCACGCCGACTTTGCCGCTGTTTGCGACGGGCGCCAGCCAAACCCCAGCCAAAACGTGGCCGAGAGCCGGCGGTCATGCTACATACGGATATATTGCTAGAGAGGCGAGCAGTCGAGGGATCGTGGAGGTTTTCGCGACCGGGCGCGGTCAAGCTGCGTGCGCACCGAAAGAATACCGTCTCTCCTGCGAAGAGGCATTGATCGAGCGCCGGGGCGAACAGACGCTCCCGACACCGCGCGCGAGTTCGTGGCGCGGCTGCTCTGCCCGCGCTCCGCGCCTTACCGACGATTACGCAGACGGCATCGAGGACTCCTCGCAGCACGAGCGACGGGGCCTGTGATGGCAGGCTCGACGTTCGACGCCAACGTCAGCATCGATGCGGCCAAGCACAACGAGGGGGCCGAGGAAAAGTCTCGCGGGCTTGTCAGTATCCTTGGCTGGCACGGCTCGACCGCGCAGGCCTGCCTGAAATTCGGAGCCCAGCTTGCGGTCATAGACCGTTCCACGGAGACCACGCACCTTCTCGGGCCGCCCGCGCCATCCATGACCGAGCGACCTCTATCACCCAAAATCGCACGAAATTTAATTGAGTCGGAGGCGCAAGAATCGAGAGCCTGTGAAACGTCCTACTGGACGGGGCTGAGCGTCGCTCGCTTTTCAAAGCGTGGCGACTCAGCATGCGGAGGGGCAAATGGCGCGTGACACAAGAGCTAGGCCGCCAAGAGGATTTGAAGAGCAGGAAGAAATGACCGTTGTCATCCTCCGGTTCAAGGGTGGCGGCGATACGCTGAGAAAGGGCTTCGACACCGTAAGCGAGGCTCTCTCCGTGCTGGGCCCGGCTATCCCGCGGCGCGCGCTTCCGACTCTCCCACCACAGGAGACGCCTTCTGGCCACTCTGTCGATGAGTCCGAACTCGGCGCTGAAAAGCTTGAGCGGACAGGCCAACCCGCCGAAGAAGACTCTGCTGGGGCTCCCCGCCAACGGCACCGGCCGCGCTTCCTTGACGAGCTCAACCTTGAACCCGACGGACAGCAATCTTGGAAGGACTACGCCCAGGAGAAGGCCCCAAGGACGTCGGACGAGCAGTATCTGGTCGCAGCGGGTTGGCTCGCCGAGCACGGAGGCCACGAGGTCTTCCGGGGCGCGCACATATTTAGCTGTTTTCGCGCTATGAAGTGGGCGGAGCCGGTCGACTTCACGCAGCCGATGCGCCGGCTAAAGCAGCGGCGTAGCTATTTCGAGGTACCCAAGCGCGGCGAGTGGAAACTAACCCAAGTGGGCGTCACGGCCGTCGCCGAGTTGCCTCACCGCGATGGCGGGTAGCTGACTCGCCATGCGCCTGGAGGATCTCCAACAGACGGTTCCCGGGTTCGCCGCTAAAGGCCACGCCGATAAGATCAAGGTCTTCGCCTGGTACCTTCATGCTCATGAAGGGATGGTCCAACTTCGTCCGCGCGACCTCCGCGCTTGCTATGAGAAGCTGCATCTCGCAGCGCCGTCGTCGCTTGGCGGGTACCTGGAGAACTTGCGGAGGCGCAAGGAGATCTTGAAAAATAGTTCTGGCTACCGCCTCGAGGGTCGCGTTAGGGAGGTCTTCAATGAGCGCTACGGAGCCCGTACCATCACCGTCCAAGTGACCAAGCTACTGGTGGATCTGCCAGCGAGGATTTCCGATCTACGCGACCGCACCTATTTGGACGAAGCCTTGATCTGTTACAAGAACGGTGCCTTCAGAGCTGCGGTGGTGATGACGTGGAATCTGGCATACCACCATCTCTGCGACCTCATACTTCGGCGCCGCTTGACAGAATTCAACCAGCACTGGAGGAATACGTACCCGGGGCATCACAAGAAAGGGCCGAGGACGATCGCTGAGATGGAGGACCTTGCAGAAGGGCTGAAGGAATCAGAGGTCATCAGCATATGCAGGGCGGGGAGCATTATTACCAAGGACATCTACGCGATCCTCACCGAGAAGCTGAGACGCCGAAACGCCGCCGTGCACCCCTCCGACGTGACGATCTCCCAGCTCGAAGCAGAAGAGTTCATCCACAACATTGTTGAGAATGTGGTGCTGAAGCTGGCCTGAGCCAGGGGTCGGCTACGGTTGCGAAGGTGCGCGGGCGGGCCCTGCTGAGAGGCGGCCTGCGTAGGTGGTTGTCGACGGTCTGCGCGATTGCATTTGCGCCGGGTCCGCTCGTGCGCGCGGCGCCCCTGGCCGACAAGAGCTAAGCCGTGGTCGCTGGGCCCTGGCGCCTCAGCAAGGGCCGGACGGAGCGGGAGCGACGCGAAGGGGTGGTGCGCGGGGGTTGCACCGCGCCAGCGGCGTCGGTCGAGCCGCTCGGGGCCCAATGTCAGGCCGGCGGTGGCGCAACAGGCAGAGCGCAGCTACGCGGGCAAGGCAAAGCGCCCCGGCCGGGACTCGAACCCGGACTTGAGGCTCCGGAGGCCTCCGTGATGTCCTTTTCACTACCGGGGCAAAAGACCGTAGTCGAGAATTACCCTAGCATGCCGGCGCCTTCAACGCCTGCCGGTGTGCAGGCGGGGGTTTCCAGGCCGCCCGGCGCTCTCGGTCAAGGGGATCGCCGGCTTGATGCGCGGACGACGTTTGAAGCGGCCGGAGCAGGCAGGTGCCGCTGCCTCGGCGCTTTGCGGGCATCGGGTGTCGATGTGCCGTTGAGGCGCGCCGTTGACGAGGGGCGCGGGAAAGCCTAGGATGGCGATGAGAATCAGTTTCAATTTCACCGCGAGGTCGCATGTTCGACTCTTCCACGGCGCTTGCCTATTTCTCTTACTCGCTCGGGATTATCGTGCGCGAAGGTCTGGAGGCGATGCTGGTTATCGTGGCGCTTTTGGCCGCGACACAGCAGCGCGGCGAAAGGCGTCTTGGCCGGTTCATTTACCTGGGCGCCCTGGCGGCGCTGGGCCTTAGCGGGGCGCTTGCCTGGTCGGTGAATCGGCTGATTGGCGACAACACAAGCGATGCGTTGGAGGGCTTCTTCCAGCTCCTGGCGGCGGCCACGCTGGTCTACGTCAGCTCGTGGCTTACCTCCAAGCGCCAGAGCAATCGGTGGCGGCGTTTTCTAAGCAACGAGGTGCGCGAAGGGAACGCCAAGGGGCTGCCGGCGGCGGCTTTCGCCTTGGCGGCGTTTCTGGCGGTGATGCGCGAGGGTGCCGAGACGATCGTGTTCTTTCAGGCGCTGGCGGCTGGAGCAACCGAGAGCGTTGAGCGCCATGCGATAACGGGCGGACTGGCGGCCGGGTCGGCGCTGCTGGTCGTTTTGTTCATCATCCTGCGCCGGGCCGCCTATCGGCTGCCGCTACAGTCGTTTTTTAGCTGGACGTCGATCTTCCTGTACGCTCTGGCGGTCATCTTCGTGGGCCAGGGCGTGGCGAGTTGGCAGGAGGCGGGGCTGATGCACGCCACGCTTATCTCGGCGCTGCCGTCGGTTTCGGTGCTGGGTTTTTATCCGACGGTTCAGACCCTGGCTGCGCAGGTGGTGCTGGTCGCCTTTGGCGCGGCCAAGGGGTTTGTGCCGGAGAGTTGGGCCGGTCCGCTGGTGGGCCGGCGCGCCAGCGCGCCTTGAGCTCGGGGCGCCGCCTCTTTGCGCCGAAAAGATTGCGAAGAAGCCGCCAATCGGACTTTCGGTTAGCTGCCCGCCAAACCGCCTCGCAGCGCCCGCCCCGAGATGCCGTGGAGCACGCCAACCGGTATAGTGACGGGCGGAGGCTGCCCGGCCAACCGATGGATTGCGGTTCAACGAGAGAGGGCCCCCCTGCGCCAACCGGCCAGGCGACGGGCGCTCGCCCGGTGCTGCGCAGCGCCTGCGGTCCAGCCGGGCTGCTAAGTCGTCTATGGGGCGCTCTGGCCACGGCGCTCTGCGTGCTCTACACCGCGCTGCTTGGGGTGGTCGCCTGCGGCTTGGCCGCGCTTGGGCTTCAGCGCGAGGTTGCGGCGGTTAGCCGCTTATGGGCTCGGCTGATTATCCTGACCTGCGGGGTAAAAGTAGAGGTTGAGGGCCTCGAGAAGATCGCCGGGCTCAAGAGCCTGGTGCTTGTGGCCAACCATCAGAGTGCTTTCGACATCTTTGCCTTGCTCGCCCGGATGCCCGGCACTCTCAGTTTCGTCGCCAAGAAAGAACTGGTGCGAATTCCGCTGGTCGGCTACGCGCTCAAGCACGGAGGGCACATCATCATCGACCGCCAGCAGGGCGGCCGGGCGATAAGGAAAGGGATCGAGGCGGCCCGTCGGGGGAGTTGGATTTGCGTCTTTGCCGAGGGGCGACGTTACACCGACGGCCGCGTACATGAGTTCAGCGACGGCGCGGCGTGGCTGGCGAGTGCCGCGCGGCTGCCCTGTGTTCCGGTGGCGATAAGCGGGAGCGGCGCCTTTTTCCCGCGCGGCGCGCTGGTGGTGCGGCCGGGCTGCCGGATGCGCATCCGGGTGCTCGACCCGGTTGAAACCGCGCACATGGCCAAGGAAGAGCGCGCCGCGCTCACCCGCCGGCTCGAGGAGGCGGTGCGCGGCGCTTTGGTCGCCGAGCTGTGAGCCGGCGCGGCTTGGCCGGGGAGCTGGCGGCCGGCAAAGCGCGCCCTTGCGGCCGCGGCGCTAATTTTTTCCGGAAGGCAGGTTCAGCACGAGCATGCGCGGCTCGGTCATCGCCTCCATCGTCCAGCGCATTCCCTCGCGGCCGAAGCCCGAGCCCTTGACCCCGCCGAAGGGATAAGTATCGACCCGGTAAACGCCGGTGTCGCCGACGATCACGGCTCCTGCCTCGATCCGGCGAAAGGCGTCGAAGGCATGCTCGAGGCTCGAGGTGAAGACCCCGGCTTGCAGGCCGTAGGGCGAATCGTTGGTGGCCTCCACGGCTTCGGCAAAACTGTCGACCGGCTCGACGGTTGCCACCGGGCCGAAGACCTCCTCGCACCAAACCCTCAGCCGGCGCAGCTTGCGGTCGGCCAATTCGACCAAGGTCGGCGCGATAACGGTATCGCCCAGCCGGCGGTTGCCGCAGAGGATTGACGCGCCGGCGCCACGGGCCTCGTCGATCCAGGCCATGACCCGGTCGGCCGCCTCGCGGTTGATGAGCGGACCGACGACGGTGCGTTCGTCCATCGGGTCGCCCACCGGCAATCTTTCGGTTTCTTCCACCAGGCGGCGAACGAAATCCCGGTAGATGCGGCGATGGACGAAGATACGCTGGACGGAGATGCAGACCTGGCCGGCGTGGATGAAGGCGCCGCGCGCGGCGCGCTTGGCGGCAAAGTCCAAATCCGCGCTTTCGTCCACGATAAGACCGCCGTTGCCGCCGAGCTCCAAGGCAACCCGTTTGCGCCCGGCACGTTCCTTGAGCGCCCAACCGACTCGGGCGCTGCCGGTAAAGCTGAGCATCTTGATCCGCTCGTCGGTGGCCAGCCGTTCGGCGACCGGAGGATCGGCGGATATCACGTTGAGCGCGCCGGGCGGCAGCCCGGCGCCCAGCGCCACCTCGGCCATCATCAGGGCCGGCCCCGGGCACTGCGGCGGAGGCTTTAGGACCACGGTGTTGCCGGTGGCCAGGGCGGGGGCGACCTTGTGGCTGGCCAGGTTGAGCGGGAAGTTGAAGGGAGCGATCGCGGCAATCGGGCCGATCGGGAAGCGCTCGACGATGCCGACGGCGCCGCTGGTGGCCGGCTCGAAGTCGATCGTCTCGGCCGAGGGGCCGAAGCGTTTCGCTTCCTCGGCAGCCAGAGCGAAAAGCGCAATCGTGCGGCCCACCTCGGCGCGGGCGTAATCCACCGGCTTACCGGTGTGAAGCGTGATGAGCCGTTCCAGCTCGGTGCGCCGCTCGGCCAGGCCGCGGCTCATCGTGCCTAAAATCTCGGCGCGCCGGGCGCGCGAGAAGCTGCGCGTCTGAGCAAAGGCGTTGGTGGCCGCGGCGATCGCCGCGTCGAGCTCGGCCGCGCCGGCTCGCGCAGCTCTGCCGACCACCTCTCCGGTATACGGGTAGACGAGGTCGTAATGGTCGTTGGTGTCGACGGATTTGCCGTCGATAAAGAGTTGGAACGTTTTCGGCTCGCTCATCTCGAAGCCTCCTCGGCTGAAAAACCAGGGCTGGCGCCCTGCGTCTCGACACAATGTTCGCAAACCCATTATCGCACCGGGCCGAAAGGCGGCAAGCAGCGCCCGTGCCCGGCGGACGCCCTCTGGCAAACAAACGGTGCCCGGCGACCGCGCCGCGCAACCCGATCAGCGCGAGGCTGGCGTGGCTTGCGAGCCTTCTGCGCGACTCGGTGTGCGGCCAAAGAGCCGAATCAGCCGCTCGCGGCGCCCGGCCTGTTCGAAGTAACGGCCGCGGGCGGCCATGATGTCATGGCGCGAGAGAACGGCCACGACCTTGTTCGGCTCCTGCCGGCTCACCACCGGCAGCCGCCCCACGCCTTCCCTGACCATCAGGTCGCCGGCATCGCGCAGCGTGTCGTCCTCGAAGATGACGACCGGGCGGCGGCTGATCGCCTCTCTCAGCTTCGCGCTCGGCGCCAAGGCGGGGTCGAGAATGTCGCGCCAGGTCACCACGCCGAGCAGTTGTCCTTGAGCGTCGACGACCGGGTAGCCGTGATGGCGCCGGTGGGGGCCGCCGTCGGTCAGCAGCCCGCGTGCGGCAGCGACGAGCGCGTCGGCGTCAAGCGTTACCACTTGGCGCGAGGCGGCCTCGCCCACCAGTAATTGCGTCAGGAAGTCGGCGCTATATTCGGAGGGTGCGCTCAGCCCGCGCCGGGCGATCTTCTCGGTCATGATGGTGTCTTTCATCAGCAGGCTCGACACCAGGTAGGCCGCGGTGCATCCGCCCAGCAGCGGCACCACCGCCAGCGGCCGCATCGTGGTCTCCAGGCCGAAGATAACCGAGGCAAGCAGCGCGCGCGACGCTCCCGCGAAGGTCGCCGTCATTCCGACCAGGGCTGCCAGGCCGGGGTGAACGCCCAGCCCGGGCGCCAGATGCGCAAGCCCGCTGCCGACGGCGGCGCCCAGCGCGCCTCCGATGATAAAGAGCGGGGCCAAGGTGCCGCCCGAAGTGCCACTACCCAGCGAAACCGCCCACGACACGAACTTGAGCAGGCACAGCACCGCCACGGCGCGCATCCCGAATCCCGCCGAAAGCTCGGTGGTAATGTTGTCGTAGCCCACTCCCAGCGTGCGCGGCGCGAAGTAGCCCACCAAGCCCACGACCAGACCGCCCAGCGCCGGCCACCACATCCAGTGCATCGGCAGCTCGGCGAAGCCGTCTTCCACCGCGTAGACCGCGCGCGTCACCCAGACCGAGGCAACGCCCGCCACAAGGCCGAGCGCGACGTAGCATGCGGTTGCCAGCAACCCGGCGGCGGCAAACGCCGGCATCGAGAACATCGGCCGCGCGCCGACCAGCGCCACCCGCAGCGCCGTTGCCGTGACGCTGGCAAACGTCACCGGGATGAGCGAGCGCGGCCGAAACTCGAAGAGCAGCAGCTCCACGGCCAGCAATACCGCCGACACGGGAGAGCCGAAGGTGGCCGCCATGCCTGCCGCGGCGCCCGCGGCCAAAAGCGTCTTGCGCTCCTCCGCCGTCGTTTCGAGCAGTTGTCCGATGAGCGAGCCTAAGGCGGCGCCGCTGGCAATGATCGGCCCCTCGGCGCCGAACGGGCCGCCGGTGCCGATCGCGATCGCCGCCGAGAGCGGCTTCAAAAAGGTGTCGCGCGGCGGAATCCGGCTCTGCTCCTGCAGCACCCGCTGCATCACCTCCGGAATGCCGTGACCGCGAATTCCCTCCGAGCCGTAACGCGCCATCAGGCCGACGATAAGGCCGCCCAGCGCCGGCAGTACGACCACCAGCAGACCAAGGTGATTGCCGGCCGGCGAAGCCAGGCTCAGGCTTGCCCGGCCGTAGAACGAAAGGTTGGTTATCAGGCCGATTAGGCGGATCAAAAGCTGCGCAAGCAACGCCGCGGCCAGACCGATCGCCACCGCCAGGCCGCTGATGACGATGTTGCGCGCCTCGACCAGCGTCGAGCGCCGCCCGGCGGCCGCGCCGCTTAGCGTCGGACCCATGCTGGGCGCCACCGGCAAGCCTTCGGTTGACGACGACTGGGCGATCTTATGGTCTGCCATGGAAAGCTCGGAGCCCCGTACTTGTTGGTGATAAACCGCTGCAGGACGCGCTGCGGTCTTCCCCTTAAGATTAGCCGTTGGCGCTTCGGCTTCCAACCGGGACGCGCCCGCCGGGCCCACAGCCTAGACGCGCTGCGGTCAGCCTCCCTGGTGCCGCGGCTGTTCGCACGCATGGTCCGGAGGATGGCGGCCCTGCCGCCGACACCGAACGTTGCAGGCGCAAGAACACCCGGCGTATAGATGGACTTGAAATCGGAGAGTCAAGGACGCCTTCGGTGCGCCGTACGGCAGGAAGGAGACGCTTAGCATGCGCATAAGACATCGGGTGTACGTGCCGCAGGTTGACCCTACCGCCTGGGTAGCGCCGAACGCCGTGCTGTCAGGTAGGGTGGTGGTGGGTCCCAGGTCACGGATTTTGTACGGAGCCGTACTAACCGCGGAAGGTCGAGCCGAGCTGCAGGTAGGGTCGGACTGCGTCGTGATGGAACAGGCGGTCTTGAGGGCGTCGGGACGCTTCCCGCTTACCGTGGGTGACGGCACCCTGGTGGGGCCGCATGCATACCTGACCGGCTGCACGGTCGGCCCTGGCTGCTTTATCGCAACTGGCGCCATGATCTTCAACGGGGCGTCGTTGGGTGAAGGGTCCACGGTGGCGCTGGGAGGCGTTGTGCACATCGCTACGGCGATGCCGAGGGAGTTTTGGATTCCTATCGGGCACATCGCGGTGGGCCAACCGGGAGAAATCTTTTCTCCGGACCGATCGGCAGCAATCCACGAAAAAATCGGGTCGACAGGGTTCCCGGCCTATGTGTTTGGTCTACAGGTTGAAGGCAAGCGTCGCGGCGAAATCAATGGCGAAATTGCGCGCCGGTACAGCCGAGCGTTGGAGGCGCATCAGCACGACGAGATTTTGCCGGACGACTGATTTGCTAGACGCTCGGGCCGGCCCTTTGTCAGGCGCCCCCGATTCGCCGTGGGTGATCCAGCGACCCCCGGGTGAGGTAGTTTCCATCGGCGAAGTCCGGCCTTCAGGCGCGGCAACTACTAAAAGGCAGGGAGCGATAAGGCAGAGCGGCGCGCAAAGCAGAAGGCGAGTTTGCCGGGCCGGGCGGAAAGCGCCAAAATAAGCGCGTGCCGGGCGCCGGCGCTCCTGGCGCCGGGCCAGCCGGCGCGCAGCCGAAGGCCGCTTTGCGCCTCGGCGAGGGTGACGGAGAAGCCGATGAGAGAGACACAGCTTGGAAGGTCGGGACCGGCGGTCTCCCGGCTCGCCCTAGGATGCATGGGAATGTCCGAGTTCTATGGCCCGGCCGATGAAAAGGAAGCGATCGCCACGATCCATCGGGCGCTCGACGGGGGGATAAATTTCCTTGACACCGCCGACGCCTACGGCCCCTTCACCAATGAAGAGCTGGTCGGCAAAGCGCTCAAGGGCAGGCGCGACCAAGTGGTGCTGGCGACCAAGTTCGGCAGCCGGCGCAGCACCGACGGCGCGTGGCTGGGAATAAACGGTCGGCCCGAGTACGTGCGCGCCGCGTGCGACGCTTCCCTGGCCCGGCTCGGCGTCGATTACATCGACCTTTACTACCAGCATCGGGTTGACAAAACGGTGCCGATCGAGGAGACGGTCGGCGCGATGGCCGAGCTGGTGCGCCAGGGCAAGGTGCGCTATCTCGGCCTCTCCGAGGCCTCGGTCTCCACCATCAGGCGGGCCTGTGCGGTCCATCCGATAGCAGCGTTGCAGAGCGAGTATTCGCTGTGGACGCGGGAGCCGGAAGGCGAGATTCTGCCGGCGGCGCGGGAGCTGGGGATCACGTTTGTGGCTTATGCGCCGTTGGGCCGAGGGTTCCTCACCGGCCGGGTGACCGCAACGGCCGACCTGGCGTCCAACGATTGGCGGCGCACGGCGCCGCGCTTTGCCGGAGAAAACCTCGCGCGCAACCTGGAGCTGCTGGAAGCGCTGCGACGGACGGCCGAAGGCCGGCGCGCAACGCCGGCCCAGGTGGCGCTTGCCTGGCTGCTTGGCCAGGATGACCGGATCGTGGCGCTGTTCGGCACCAAGCGCAGAACCTACCTGGAGGAAAACCTTGCCGCCGCGGCGCTGATGCTTTCACCACAGGAGCTGAGCGAGCTGTCAGCGGGCTTTGCGCCCGGCGCGGCCGCGGGAGAACGCTATCCTGCGCACAGTATGGTAAACATCGACCGCTAGGGCAGCCGGCTGCGGCGGACGCCAAGACGGCGCTTGCGCTACCGTCGGGTCGGCTCGGCTGCCGGCGGGCGGACGCCAGGCGGAGCATGCAAGCGTGCTCGGTCAGGGCGCGCAGCGGTCTCAGGGCCAAGGAAGGAGTGTCACGATGAAAGCTGCAGTGATGGAAGGCGTTCGTCAGCCGCTGGTGGTGCGCGAGGTGCAGGACCCGCAATGCTCCGCGCACGGAGTAATCGTCCGGGTCGAGGCCAACGGTATCTGCCGGTCCGACTGGCATTACTGGAACGGCGACTGGAGTTGGATCGGCGTTGCGCCCAGGCTGCCGCATGTGCTGGGCCACGAATTTTGCGGCGTCATCGAGGAGGCCGGCCCCGAGGTGCGCGGCCTCAAGCCGGGCCAGCGGGTGGTCGTCGCCTTTAGCCAGGGCGAAGGCACCTGCGAGCAGTGCCGCAGCGGCCATTCCAACGTCTGCAACACGCCGCTGGTGCCCGGGATGACCTACTGGGGCGGGTTTGCTCGCTACGTTGCCGTGCCCTACGCCGACGTGAACGTGGTTCGCCTGCCCGAGGCGATAGGCTTTGTGGAAGCGGCGTCGATGGGCTGCAGGTTCATGACCGCCTTTCACGGAATCGTCGATCGCGCCCAGGTCAAGCCCGGCCAGTGGGTCGCGGTTTACGGATGTGGCGGATTGGGACTGTCGGCGGTCCATGTTGCCGCCGCGACGGGCGCCAACGTGATCGGCGTTGATCTCGACCCGGCCAAGCTCGAGATGGCCAAGAAGCTCGGCGCCATTCACGTCGTGAACGCCAAGGAGACCGAGCCGACCAAGGCGGTGCGCCAGCTTAGCGGCGGCGGAGCGCACGTCGCGGTGGACGCTCTCGGCATCGCCCAGACCTGCCGCAACGCGGCGCTCAGCCTTCGCCGGCGCGGCCGGATGCTTCAGCTCGGCCTCACCTCGCAGAGCGAAAAGGGCGAGATCGCCCTGCCGATCGACCGGCTCGTCCTGATGGAGCAAAGCGTCATAGGGTCGGTTGGCATGCCGGCGGCGGATTATCCGCAACTGCTTCGGCTGGTGGAAAGTCGCCGGCTTGTGCCGGGCAGCCTGGTTACCGCAACCGTGCCGTTGGAGAAAAGTTCCGAGGTGCTCGAGCAGATGACCAGCTTTGCCAACCTGGGCGTCACGGTAATCGATCGATACTGAGCGGGCGCAAGCCTTCGGCCGCCAGGGCGCAAGGTCAGGCCGCCGGCGCCGCGCAGCGCCGCAACGGCCTCGGCCAAGGCGCCGGCCTTGGGGCGCGCGGCACCGGCGAGCGAGCGCAC
Source organism: Deltaproteobacteria bacterium (assembly GCA_021794015.1). Classification (GTDB taxonomy): domain Bacteria; phylum Desulfobacterota; class Binatia; order Binatales; family Binataceae; genus JAJYRQ01. Next base: position 38,483 of record JAJYRQ010000025.1, read on the forward strand.
GCCAGCGCCGCTCGTGCCGGCGCGCCAACGCCCCCGGCAGACGGCCTACAGACATTGCGCCAGCATGGAGGACCGAGTGAAAGCGGTTATTTTTGACCGGCCGGGAGAGCCGGAGGTGCTAAAACTGGGAGAGGCGCCGGAGCCGGCCGTCGGGCCGCGCCACCTGCTGGTCGCCGTCCGCTATGCCGGCGTCAATCGGGCCGACCTGATGCAGCGTGCCGGCAGCTACCCGCCCCCGCCGGGTGCCTCCGAAATCCTCGGCCTCGAGTGCGCCGGCGAGGTCATCCAGGTTGGCCCCGGCGTCAAAGACTGGCACGTGGGCGAGCGGGTGATGGCGCTGCTGGCCGGCGGCGGGTATGCCGAGCGCGCCGCAGTCGACGCGGGCTCGGCGATGCGTGTTCCGGCGGTGCTGAGCGACGAAGAGGCGGCGGCTATTCCCGAGGTGTTCCTGACGGTTTTTCTTAATGTGTTCACGCTGGGTGGCGTCAAGGAGGGCGAGACCGTGCTCGTCCATGGCGGCGGAAGCGGAGTTGGCACGGCGGCAATCGTGCTGCTCAAGGAAGCGAAGGCCAGGGTCGTCGTGACGGCCGGCTCCGACGAAAAGTGCGCCCGCTGCCTTAAGCTGGGCGCTGACGCGGCGATCAACTACCAGCGCACCCCTGCCTTCGCACAGCCGGTAATCGAGGCGACCGAGGGGCGGGGCGCCGATCTCATCCTGGACATAATCGGCGCGGCCTACCTTGCGCAGAACATCGAGGCGCTCGCGCGTGGCGGGCGTCTTGTGCTGCTCGCCCTGATGAAGGGAAGCCGGGCGGAAATCGACCTCGGCGCGGTGCATCGCAAGCACCTGCACCTGATCGGCTCGACCCTGCGCAGCCGCCCGGTTGAAGAAAAGGCGGAAATCGTGAGCGGGTTTGTGCGCCGCTTCGGGCCGGCGCTGCAGGCGGGCCGCATCAGGCCCCAGCTTCATGCCGTGCTGCCGGCGGCACAGGCGGCCGAGGCGCATCGCATCATCGCGCGCAGCGAACATTTCGGCAAAGTAGTGCTCCGGATGGCCTGACATCCCGCGCGGCAAGGCGTAAACCCGCTTTGCGCCGAACCGCCGGCCGGCTGCGTCCGAGTGCCTTTGCCGGCGCTCGGCGCCCGCGCCCGTGCAACCGAGCGGCGCGCCGGACTGGGACAAGCGCCGGGCAGCGAAGCGGCGGGCGAGGGCGGACCGGCAAGCATCCTTCGCAATGGCATTTTGGGCGTGAAACTCTGGGAGCTTGACTACCAACTGCGACCCGAGCTGGTCGCACAGGAGCCGGCCGCTGAGCGCGACCAAGCGCGGCTGCTGGTCCTGGAGCGGCAGACGGGCAGCTTGCACCACTCGCGTTTTTACCGGCTTGCCCAATGGCTTTCGCCGGGCGATCTGGTCGTACTCAACGACACCCAGGTCCTGCCGGCCCGGCTCCGAGCACGCAAGGAGACGGGCCGGGCGGTCGAGCTTCTGCTGGTGCGGCCGGTCGAGCCCGGCGCACGGCGCTGGCTGGCCCTGGCGCGCGGGTCGCGCGCCCTTGGCAAGGGCGCCCGGCTGCGGCTCGACGGCGACGGTGCCGTGCTGACGGTGGCCGGCGCCGACGCCGGAGGGCATCTTATCGTCGACAGTGAAGAGCCCGGCACGCCGGTTGAGGAGCTGATGCGGCGTTTCGGAATGCCGGCGCTGCCGCCCTACATTCGGCGCCCTCCCGAGCGCCGGGATTATGCCGCCTATCAGACGGTCTACGCACGGCGGCCGGGCTCGGTTGCGGCGCCCACCGCCGGCATCCACGTTACCGAGGCGACCCTGGCCGGTCTTGCCCAGGCTGGGATCGCCACCGCCTTCCTTGCGCTTCACATCGGACCCGGGACCTTCAGACCGATACGCAGCGAGCCGGTGGAGGGGCATTCGATGGAGGCCGAACGGTACGAAATATCGCCCGAGACCGCAGGCGCAATCGAGCATGCCAGGCGGCTGGGCGGGCGGATCGTGGCGGTGGGCACCAGCACCGTGCGGGCGCTCGAGTCGTTTGCGGTAACCGGCAGGCGCATCGACGCCAGCAGCCTATTCATCACGCCGGGATTTCGCTTTCGGCTGGTCGATTGCCTGGTGACCAATTTCCATATGCCGCGCAGCACCGTGCTGGCGCTGGTGATGGCGTTTGCCGGCCGGCAACAAGTGCTGGCGGCCTACGGCGAGGCGATGCGCCGGCGCTACCGGCTGCTGAGCTACGGCGACGCGATGCTTCTGCTATGAGCGCGGCGCCGAAAGTCACCTTCGAGCTCTGCGCCTGTGACGGCAACGCGCGCACCGGTCGCCTGCACACCGCGCGCGGCGAGGTGGCGACGCCGGCCTTCATGCCGGTGGCGACCAAAGCCGCAGTCAAGGCGATCGCGCCCGAACAACTTGACGCGCTCGGCTACCGGCTCGTGGTGGCCAACGCCTATCATCTGGCGCTTAGGCCGGGGGTCGAGGTGGTCGAGGCGATGGGCGGCGTGGCGCGCTTCATGGGATTTGGCGGGGCGGTGCTGACCGACAGCGGCGGTTTCCAGGCGATGAGCCTGGGCAGGCTCTGCACGGCCCAGCCCGAGGGGCTGCGCTTCAAGTCGCCGCTTGACGGAGCCGCCGTGCTGTTGACTCCGGAGCGCGCCGCCGAGATTCAGCGGCGCCTTGGCGCCGACATCGCCATGACGCTCGACCACTGCGCGCCGTATCCGGCCACGCGCGAGCAGGCATGCCGCTCGCACGAGCTTACCGCGCGCTGGGCCGAGCGCATGGCGGCGGCAAGCCGGCCCGCCGGGCAGGCGCTTTTTGGAATTGTGCAGGGAAGCGTCTACCCCGATCTCCGAAGGGAGAGCCTGCGCCAGATAACGGCACTGCCCTTCGACGGCTTTGCGGTAGGAGGGCTGGCCGTAGGCGAGCCGCGCGCCGTGATGCTTGAAATGGCGGCGCTTGGCGCCGACGGCCTGCCGTGGCAGCGCCCGCGCTATCTGATGGGCGTGGGTACGCCGGACGACTTGGTCGCGGCGGTCGGTCTTGGCTTCGACCTGTTTGATTGCGTGCAACCCACCCGCAACGCGCGCAACGGCAGCGCCTTTACCGACCAGGGGCGCCTGTCGATCAAGCAGGCGCGCTTCGCCCGCGATCCCAGGCCGCTCGACGGCGCTTGCCGATGCCGTTGCTGCGGTAGTTTTAGCCGTGCCTACCTGCGTCACCTCTACCTGAGCGGCGAAATTTTGGCGGCGCAGGCGCTCACCGAGCACAACTTGGCATATTACGCAGGGTTGATGCGAGCGATGCAGGCTGCTATAGCATCTCGGACCTGGAGCGCATTCGTGGCGGCTCGCAACGAGCGGCTTGCGCCGGCCTCCGGGCAGCAGGGTTAACATCATGTGGTGGCAGGCAGTGGCATGGGCACAGCAAGCTGCTGGCGCTCCCGCCGAGCATCAGCAGAACTTTCTCGCGCAACTCCTCCAGGGTCCGGGCGTGCCGTTGGCCCTGATGGTGGTAATCATCTACTTTTTCCTGATTCGGCCGCAAACCAAGAAGGCCTCCGACCACCAGCGGATGCTCGGCGCACTCAAGCGCAACGACGAGGTCGTTACGACCGGGGGGATGCTGGGCAAGATTACCGAGCTGGGCGACAAGATCGTCGTGCTCGAGGTCGCGCCCGGCGTCCGGGTGCGCGTCGAGCGCCAGCAAATCGCCGGCCCGGCAACCCATTCCAAGGCGCCCAGGAAGGAAAAGGGCTGAGCGGCGGGGTTGAACCGCGCTGCCTGCAATAACCGCGCGAGCAACGGCCGGAGGTTGGTGTGTCGAATCAGGACTTCGCCCCAATTCTGATCATTCTGGGGATCAGCGCCGCCTTCCTCTACATGCATTTCACCGGCGCGAGCACCAAGGCGCAGCTTTGGCTGGCGGCGCTGTTGGTGGTGACCGGGCTGGGCGTGCTGGCACCCAGTCTGGGCCTCGAGCCGCCCGCTTGGTGGACCCAAACCGCTCCCGTGCCGCGCATCCAGCTCGGCCTCGACCTGCGGGGCGGCACGCACCTGCTGATGCAGGTCAAGCTTCAGGATGCGGTGCGCAATGCCCTGTCCCGCACCGCCGAAGACCTCAAGCGGGAGCTGGCCAGCAACAAGGTCGGGGTCAAGACGATCACGCTTGAGCCTGCCGGCGCCCTGCTCGTGCAGCTCTCCGACTCGCGGCAGGGCGCGGCTTTTAGCGACCTGATGCGCGGCGGGTTTCCCGATCTTGAAGTGTCGCGTCCCGGCTCCGCTGCCCCGCCCGGCAGTTACCAGCTCCGCTTCACCGCCCCGGCCGTGCGCCAGGTGGAACGCAACGCCATGGACCAGGCGCTCGAGACTATTCGCAATCGCATCGACCAGCTCGGAGTGCGCGAAACAACCGTGGCTCGCGAAGGCACCAGCGAAATCCTCGTCCAACTGCCCGGCATCCAGGACCCCGAACGCGCCAAGGAACTGATCGGCAAGACCGCGGTACTCGAATTCAAGCTCGTCGACGACAACCACAACCTGGCCGACGCGCTGCGTAACGGGCCGCCTCCGGGCGACGAGATACTTTACGGTCCGCCCGGGCCCGGCGGCAGAGCTTCCTACCTGGTGGAAGCGCCCGTCCTGATGACCGGCGACGCCGTGACCGACGCGCGCGTGCGCCCGGGCGGGCGGCTTGAGGGGCCTTACGTCTCGGTCGACCTCGACCGGCGGGGCGCCGATGTCTTCGATGCGGTCACCAGCCAGAACGTCGGCCGGCGCCTGGCGATCGTGCTCGACCATACCGTCTACTCCGCTCCCGTCATCAAGGAACGCATCCCCGGCGGCCGGGTGCAGATAACGGGCAGCTTCTCGGTGGACGAGGCGCACGATCTCGCCATCGTGTTGCGTTCGGGAGCGCTGCCGGCGCCGGTTACGATCATCGAAGAGCGCACCGTGGGTCCCTCGCTGGGCCGGGATTCGATTCGGCGCGGCGAAATTTCCTTTGTCGTCGGCGCCCTGGTGGTGCTGATCTTCATGGCTGTTTATTACGACCGCGCCGGAATCGTCGCCGACCTCGGGCTTGCACTGAATATCCTGCTGCTGCTTTGCGTGATGGCGGCGATGCAGGCCACGCTTACGCTGCCCGGCATTGCGGGCATCGTGCTCACCCTCGGCATGTCGGTGGACGCCAACGTTCTGGTCAACGAACGGATGCGCGAAGAGGTCCGCAACGGCAAAAGTCCCCGCGAGGCGGTAAGGCTCGGCTACGAACGCGCCTGGTCGGCCATCCGGGACTCCAACATCTCGACCTTCGTTGCCGGCCTCATCCTTTTCCAATTCGGCACCGGCCCGGTTAAAGGCTTTGCGGTAACGCTCTGCGTGGGCGTGCTAACGGGGCTGTTCTCCTGCCTGGCGGTTACCCGTGCTTGGTACGACCATCAGATCGCCAATCGGCGGCTTTCGGCCTTGAGCGTATAGGACCAAATAGCTATAATAGAAGCGTACGGGGTTATTTTAGCTTGTAATTGCGATAAACAACGTGGATTGCGGCAGGCGCCGTAACCTAGCCATCGGCGCCGGGATTTGCCAGAATCTGCCCCGTAGCGGGCAAGCGCCGGTGTTGCGGTACAGGGTCGAGGCTTAACGGTTTGCAAACGCTGAGAAGTGGCTGGTAGGACAATGGTGGACAAAGACGACGTGCTGTTGAACTCGCGTGAGGTAGCGTTGCTGCTTGACCTGAGTCCCGACAGCGTGAACGAGCTTGCGCGGCGTGACTTGCTGCCCGCGTTTAAGCGGGGGCGGCGATGGCGCTTTCGGCGGCGGGACGTTCTTTCTTTCAAGCGCCAGCAGTGCGGCGTGGACGCTGCTGCTTGACAAGGCGACTGTGTGGCCGGCGGCGTTGGGGCAGGTCCGGTCGTTTGAAGGCAGGAATGGCTTAGCCGTGGAGGGAACCCAGGAGGATGGCGCAACCGCATGAGAGCCGCGTTTATTCCGACCTAGCACGCTTCTATGACTGGACGTTCGGTCGGGTTTTCATCGACCACGAGCGGGAAGTTATCGAGTCGCTCAACCTGCGGCCGGGCCAGCGGGTGCTGGAAGTTGGCGTGGGCACAGGGATTGCGCTTGAGGCTTACCCGCCGTACGTCCACTTGGTAGGCATCGATTCTTCGGCCAAGATGCTGGCGCAGGCGGTCGACAAGACCGAGGAAGCCGGGATGCGCCACGTCGAGCTGCGCCAGGGCGACGCCCTGGCACTCGATTTTCCCGACAACGCCTTTGATTGGGTGGTGAGCTTCCACGTGATCACGGTGGTGCCGGACCCGGTGCGCGCGATGGCCGAGATGGTGCGAGTGTGCAAGCCGAGCGGCAAGATCGTGACGGTCACGCATTTCGCCAGCGCGCAGCCGATCCTTTATTTCCTGGAGCGCCTGATCAATCCCGCGACGAAGCTGCTCGGGTGGACCAACAGGCTGCGGCTCGAAGAGGTGATAAACGGCCAGGCGATCGCGGTCGAACGCTGCGAGCGGCTTTCACGCCTGTCGGTTCATACCCTGCTGGTGGCGCGCAAGCGCCCCAGCGACGGCGAGCAGGGGTGATTCGGGGGCGGCCGGCGCTGCTGCGGGGTGCTGGCGGCGGCGTCACGGCGGCACAGTCGGGTAGCGGCGCAGCGCTTTGGCGGCGCCCGAGGGGGGGCCGGTCTTTGGCGGCGGCGCCTCTGCTGCTTCTGGCCTTGATGCTTCTTGTAGCCGGCTCGGCTCCGGCTCTCGCTGCTGCAAGTGAGGCTGGCGCAATCGGCGGAAGGGTGCGCTTTGACGGTCCGCTCCCGAAGCCGAAGCTTCTGGAGATTAGCAAGGACCGCGGCGTATGCGGCGCAGGGTCGCACTATGCCCAGGATTTGGTAGTTGGCGCCGGCGGCGGAATCCGCTACGCCGTCGTCAGCGTGACCGGCTTAAGCGACGGCGCCGGCTTCGAGCCGCTGCCCCGCGTGCGCTTCGAGCAGAAAGAGTGCGAGTATCGGCCGCACGTGCTCGCCTTTCCCGCGGGCAGCACCGTGGAAATCATCAACGCCGACGGTATCCTTCACACCATCCACACCGACTCGGTAAAGAATCCGGCCTTCAACCTGGCACAGCCGGGTTTCAAGAAGCGCATCTCGGTCGTCATCCGGTATCCTGAGCTTATCCAGGTCACCTGCGACGCCCACAACTGGATGAAGGCGTTCTGGTTTGCGGCAGCCAACCCCTATTACGCGGTGACCGACCACGACGGCGCCTTCGTTATCCGTAACGTTCCTGCCGGTAAGTACCGCCTCGAGGTGTGGCAGGAAAAACTCGGAACCTTAAGTCGCGAGGTCACGGTCGCGCCGGACCGGACGACGACCGTCGAGTTCGTTTACCGGCCCAGCAAAAGCTAAATGCAGTTTCATAAACGGTTTGGCTGAGCTCGCGACGCTGGCTTATGCCGTCACGCGGGGTTGCTTCTTTGCAGCCATGCCGAGTTGCCTTTTTTCTGCCATGCAGAGCCTCCTCTTTCCTGTCTTGCTGAACTTCTCCTTTTCTGTCACCCTGAGCTTCCTTCTCTGTGTCACCGTGAGCGAAACGAAGGGCCTACGCGAAGCGATTTGTCTGCTAGCAGCGTGGCGAACCCGCCTGCCTGCGCCGCCGGGGCATGCAGGTCGCTGCGCGCAGATTCTTCGCTGCGCAGACTTCGCTCAGAATCACATCCACGCTTCACGGTCATCTATGAGGCCGCCTCTAACCTGAAGCGCCGGCAGGCGCCGAAGGCGAGAAATCGTATGGCGAAAATCACGGCCGTAAGCCGAGTTGAAATTGCCGCTTTGGACCTCGAACAGGCGGCGATTGCCTGGCGGCAGAACTTCGATTTGACGCCGCTTGCGGCCGCGACCAGGGACGAGGTGCGCCTTACGCTGGGTGGCGTGGAAATCCGCCTGCTACCAGGATCGGCGCCAGGCGCCGCCGGCCCCGCGTCGGAGCCTGGGATGCGCGCGCTTTGGCTTGAGGCCGACGATGTGGCCGCGTTGGCGCAAAGGCTTGACGCTGCCGGCGTGGCCCGTCAGCCGATCCGGATCGAGCAGGGCCGCCGCGTGCTCGAGATCGATCCGGTGGCCGCCGGTAACGTCGCGCTCTTCATCTTCGACCAAAAGGGCTGACCTGGCGCGCCAACGCCTCCTGGCGCAGCCGCCCAAGGGCGACGGCGCAAGCCTCACGATCCGCTGCGCTCTTCCCCGCTCACGGACGGCGGGCGCCAACGCTAAACCTCGCTAATTCGGCCGACAGGAGACGTGTGATGCCGGAAGATATCCATCCTGAGGCGAAGAGGCTGCTTGAAGATAGCGGTTACCTGTGGGACGCGTGCATGTTTGCTTTTCGGCGGAAGCGTCGAGTAGGCATAGAATCAACGGAGGAATACCGGGCTGATCCAGCGATAATCTCGTACGACGAGTTATCGGACCATGGTCTGGCTGCGACGGGTGATGCGTTCCAGCTCAGCAGGGACGAGAAGGAGCAAGCCTTGGGCTGGCTTCGCGACCGAATTCGGGAGCTGGAACAATGAAGATCAAAGTTGTTGGTCGCGAAGCGGAGGAACGCGGCTACTGAGCCAAGGTGCCGCCGATACCCGGCTGCGCGACCCAGGGCGAAACATTCGAGGAGCTGCTCGGGAATCTCGATGAAGCGGTCGACGGTTGCCTGTCAGTCGAAAGAAGCGCGCCGAAGGCGAGCGGCAAGCATCGAGTCGTCGAGATCATCGCGTGAGGCCCCTTTTCGAGGACGGAGTTTGCGAAGGTCGGGGAGTGCCGCGGATGGAAATTGCTTCGCCTGCACGGGAGCCATCATATTTACCGCAGACCGGGTAGCGCAGTGCGGCCTTCGATCCCGATGCACGGCCGCCGGTCGGCTATTGACAACTGCACAATATAGTTACACAGGCTCCGCGCGGTCGCGGGCGCCTCTGTCGTTCTTGCGCGCGGCGCGGGCCGTACCGCGGCCCGCGCTACCAACGGTAGCGCAACGGCGCATCATTCGCCGCTCCGTCCAGCCGGCGCCCACGCCGCGGCCCGGCATCCCTCGCGCGCGCCAGGCCACTGCGTGGCGGCGGGGACACGTGACGCACATCCCCGCATTGCGCTCCCGCTGGTCGGGCAAGCTGCCGTGCGGTCAGCACTGCGCGCGGGAATGACAGAGGTGGGGCGTCCGCCTCCTCTTTGTCACCCGCGCGGTACGCTGCGGGTCGCCAACCAAATGGGTGCGCAACGTCGAGATGCGCGGCGTCTGCGGCCATGCGACGTCACACGCTCGAGAATCACGCACCGAAGTAATCCGACAAGGACGGGGTTGTCACTACAATATACAGTCATCAGGAGGCGCGGTCGGCTCGCGCAGCTGACGAAGCTTGCGGGCGTTGAGGAAAGCGGCTTGGGATAGCTTTGGCGCGCCTGGTAAGAGCCGGGTGCGGAACTGGGTATCCTGCCAGCCTGCCGGTAGGAGTCTCGGCAGGGCTGTGCGGCTTGTGGCGCGAGCGGGGGGAGAGGTCAGATGGCGGCGGGCTCCTCGGGCAGGTAGCCTTCGGCGAGTAGCGACTTCGAGATGAGAAGACGCTGGATTTCGCTGGTGCCCTCGCCGATCTCGGCCAGCTTGGCGTCGCGCATGTAGCGCTCCACCGGAAACTCCGACATGTAGCCGTAGCCGCCGTGGAGTTGGACCGCCTTGGTCGTAACCCACATCGCGGCCTCCGAGGCGTAGAGCTTGGCGATCGAGGCTGCGCGGCCCACCGGCCGACCCCGGTCCTTAAGGCGCGCCGCCCGGCAGGCGAGCAGCCAGGCGGCCTCGACCCGGGTCGCCATATCGGCGAGCATCCATTGCACGCCCTGGAAGTCGGCGATGCGCTGGCCGAACTGGGTCCGCTGGCGGACGTAGGCGAGCGCCTCTTCCAGGCCGGCGCGGGCGATACCCACCGCAAAGGCGGCCACGCCGATGCGTCCCCCTTCGAGCACCTTGAGGGTTTGCCGGTAGCCGGCGTTCAACTCGCCGATAAGCGCGCCCGCGGGCACGACCACGTCTTCGAAGATGACCTCGCCGGTGTCCGAGGCGCGAAGCCCCAGCTTTTCGATCCTGCGCCCGTTGCGCAGCCCCTTGACCCCGCGCTCGACGATGAAGGCCGAGGCGCCGTCGCGCCCTCCCTGGGCGCTGGTGGCGGCGTTGACCACGTAGACGTCGGCGACGGTGCCGTTGGTGATGAACATCTTGGCGCCGTTTATCGTCCAGTTGTCGCCGCTGCGGACCGCGCGGGTGCGCATTGCCGCGGCGTCCGATCCCGTGTCGGGTTCGGTAAGGCACCAGGCGCCGATGAGCTTGCCGGACACCAGCCCGGGCAGGTAGCGGATGCGCTGCTCGTCGCCGGCGAACAGCGCGATGTGCGCGCCGGCCAGCGAGACGTGGGCCGCGTAGGTGAGCCCGACCGAGGCGTCGTGGCGCGACAGGCATTCGGTTGCGGTGAGCAGGGAGAGCGTGTCGGCGCCGCCGCCGCCCCAGCGCGGCTCGAAGGCGATGCCCAGGAAGCCCAGCTCGCCCAGTTGCTCGATTACGCGGCGGGGAAAGATGCCTTCGCGGTCCCAGCGGGCGCGGTGCGGCAGAATTTCGCGCGCGGCGAACTGGTCGAGCGTTTGGCGGATTTGCTGCTGCTCGGGACTAAGATCGAAATCCATGGCGACCTTTGCGCTGGCCGGCCGGGCGGCGTGCTAGGCGCGCGGCGCGACGTTTTGGCGCACCCACTCGATGATTTCCTGGGTCGAGGCGCCGGGGGTGAAAAGCTCCTTGACGCCGGCCTGTTTAAGCTTCTGGATGTCGTCGGGCGGCATGATTCCGCCGCCGAAGAGGACCACGTCCTCGGCACCCCGCTCGCGCAAAAGCCTAAGCAGGTCGGGAAACAGCGTCAGGTGCGCGCCCGAAAGGATGCTAAGCCCGACGGCGTCCACGTCTTCCTGGAGCGCCGCCTCGGCGATCATCTCGGGGGTTTGATGAAGCCCGGTGTAGATGACTTCGAAGCCGGCGTCGCGCAGGGCCCGGGCGATTATCTTGGCTCCTCGGTCGTGGCCGTCAAGCCCGGCTTTCGCCACCAGGATGCGGATTCGCCGCTCGCTCACGTCTAGAGCCATCCCGGGTCGGTGTAAACGCCGAATTCCTGGCGGAAGACGTCGCAGATTTCGCCCACCGTGGCCTCGCTGCGCACCGCCTCGCAAATCGGCTCCATCAGGTTTTCCCCGCTGCGGCAGGCGCGGGCGACCCGGCTGAGCGCGCTGCCGACCGCCGAAAAATCACGTTCGCGCTTGAACTTGCGCACCCGGTAGACCTGCCGCTCCTCGATTTCCGGATCGATGCGCAGGGTATTGATGGGCCGTTCTTCGGCCACCTGGTACTTGTTGACGCCGACCACGGTCTTGGCGCCCTCTTCGAGCTGGCGCTGGTACTTGAAGGCGGCGTCGGCGATTTCGCGCTGGGGAAAGCCAAGTTCGATCGCGCGCAGCATCCCGCCCATCTCGTCGATGCGCCGGATGTAGTCGAACGCCTCGGCCTCCATCCGGTCGGTCAGGACCTCGACGGCGTAGCTTCCGCCCAACGGGTCGATGGTGTTGGTGACGCCGGTTTCCTCGGCGATTATCTGCTGGGTTCTGAGCGCGACGGTGACCGCCTCTTCGCTGGGCAGCGCCAGGGTTTCGTCCATCGAGTTGGTGTGCAGCGACTGGGCGCCGCCGAGCACCGCGGCCAGCGCCTGGATCGCCACGCGCACGATGTTGTTGAGCGGCTGCTGGGCGGTGAGCGAGGCGCCGGCGGTCTGGGCGTGCGTGCGCAGCGTCATCGAGCGGGCGCGGGTGGCGCCGAAGCGTTCCTTCATCAACCGGGCCCAGAGCCGGCGCGCGGCGCGCAGCTTGGCCACCTCTTCCAGGAAATCGTTGTGCACGTTCCAGAAAAAGGAGAGCCGCGGCGCGAACTCGTCCACCGCCAGCCCCCGCTTGAGCGCCTCCTCGACGTAGCAGAGGCCGTCGGCCAGCGTAAAGGCCAGTTCCTGGACCGCGGTCGAGCCGGCCTCGCGGATGTGGTAGCCGGAGATGGACACCGGATGCCAGCGCGGCACCCGCCGGGCGCAGAACTCGATCGTGTCGGTGACGATTCGCAGCGCCGGGCGCGGCGGACAAATCCACTCCTTTTGCGCGATGTACTCCTTGAGCATGTCGTTCTGGGTCGTGCCCCCCAGCTTTTCCCACGCCACGCCCTGCCGCTCGGCCGTCACCAAGTACATCGCCAGCGCCACCGAGGCCGAACAGTTGATCGTCATCGAGGTCGTGATCCGGTCGAGCGGGATCGCGTCGAACAGCCGCATCATGTCGTGGATCGAGGTGACCGAGGTGCCTTCGCGTCCCACCTCGCCGCGTGAGCGCTCGTGGTCGGCATCGTAGCCCATCAGGGTGGGCATGTCGAAGGCGGTCGAGAGTCCGGTCTGTCCCTGAGCGAGCAGGAAGCGAAAGCGCGCGTTGGTGTCCTCGGCAAGCCCGAAGCCGCCAAACTGCCGCATCGTCCAGAGCCGCCCCCGGTACATCGAGGGATAGACGCCGCGCGTGTAAGGGTACAGCCCCGCATAGCCGAGCTTGCCCTCGTAATCGCCGCTTACATCCTCAGGCGTGTAGAGCGGGGCGATTTCCATGTCGGAGACGGTGGAGAAACGCTGCTGCCGCTCCGGGCTTGAGCGGTAGACCTCTTCCAGCCACTGACGCTTGTCCACGGTTCTCCTCTCAGTGCTCGGCAAGGAGCCGTCTTGCGATGACTAGCCGTTGAATTTCCGAGGTGCCCTCGTAGATTTCCGTTATCTTGGCGTCGCGGAAATAGCGCTCGACCTTGAACTCGCGGGTGTAGCCGTTGCCGCCGTGGACTTGGACCGCCTCGATCGCGGCGCTCATCGCCGCCTCCGCGGCAAACAGCTTGGCGCTTGCCGCCTCCCGGATGCAAGGACGCCCAGCGTCCTTCAGCGCCGCGGCCTTGAGCGTCAAGAGCCGCGCCGCGTCGAGTTCGACCGCCATGTCGGCGAGCTTCCAGCGAATCGCCTGGTAAGAGGCAATCGGCTTGCCGAAGGCTGTTCTCTGGACGGCGTACTTGAGCGACTGTTCCAGCGCGGCGCGGCCGATCCCGACCGCCTGGGCGGCGATTCCGATGCGTCCGCCGTCCAGCGTGCGCAGGGCCAGCTTGAACCCTTGGCCCTCCTCGCCAAGCAGCCGGTCGCGGGGCACCCGCAGGTCCTGGAAGCTTAGCTGCGCGCTGTGGGCGCCGTGGATGCCCATCTTCTCCTCGATGCGAACGATCTGCCATCCCGGACGTTCGGTCTCGACGATGAACGCGCTTATCCCGCGCTGGCCTTGATGCGGGTCGGTTAGGGCGAAGACCACCGCGACTCCGGCCTCGGGCGCGTTGGTGATGAAGTTCTTAGTGCCGTTGATGACGTAGCTGTCGCCGTCGCGCACGGCGCGGGTTTTCTGCGCCCCGGCGTCCGAGCCGGCCTGCGGCTCGCTCAGGGCGAAGCATCCGAGCTTTTCTCCCGCGGCCATCGCGGGCAGAAAAGCCGCCCGCTGCGCCTCGCTGCCGGCGCTCAGGATGGGCCACGAGGCCAGCGAGCTGTGCGCCGACACGATGACCGCCGTGGCCGCGCACTCGACCGCCAGCTCCTCGACCACCAGCGCGTAGCTCACGTGGTCGAGCCCGGCCCCGCCGTAGCGCTCGGGAACGAAGACGCCGAGCATGCCAAGCTTTCCCAGCTCCTGGACGGCTTGGCGGGGAAAGCGGCCGGTGCGGTCGGTCTCGACGCCGGCAGCGCTCAGCTTTTCGCGGGCAAAGCGCCGCGCCGTCTGGCGTGCCTGAGCCTGTTCGCTGGAAAGCTCGAAATTCATTTCCGCTCCGGCCGGCCAGAGTCCGCGCGAACACCGCGCGGCTAAAAGCGGCCCGCCTGCGCCGCTTCGGCCACGGTTTCTTAATAGCGCAGTCCGGCCCGGCGGTCGAGAGTTAACTTGCCGGGCTCTTTACCCCGGCCGTTACCGGCCGAGCCATCTGGGCGGCCGTTTTTCCAGAAACGCCCTGGTCCCTTCGATCCGGTCGGCGCTGGCAAAGGCAACGCCGAAGACCTGCTGCTCGAAGCGCAGGCCGTCCTCCTCGGCCATCGTTGCCGCGGCATGCAAGGCCGCTTTCGCCTGCCTTAGGGCAAGCGCGGGCTTGGCCGCCAGCGCCTCGGCCATCTTGCGTGCCGCCGCGCTCAGTTCGCTCGCCGGGACGACCTGGTTGACGAGGCCGGCGCCAAGGGCGGTCGCAGCGTCGATCATCTCGCCCGACATGATCCAGTGCCGCGCCCTGATATGGCCTATCCGATGCGCCAGCCGCTGGGTGCCTCCGAAGCCGGGGATGAGTCCCAGGTTGATTTCCGGCTGGCCGAAGCGCGCCTTTTCGCTGGCGACGACCAGGTCGCACGCCAGCAGCAGCTCCAGCCCTCCGCCCAGCGCGAAACCGTTGACCGCGGCAATCACCGGAACCGGCAACTCCTCGATCCCGCGCATCACGTGGTGGCCCAGGCGCACGAAATCGAGCGCCTCGACCGTTGACATCGAGCTCAGCGCGCTAATATCGGCGCCTGCCACGAAGGCCCGGTCGCCCGCGCCCGTGACGAGCAGCACCCGTAGCGCGGGGTCGCGCCGGACCTCGTGCAGCACGCGGGAGACTTCCTCCAGCACGCCGTGGTTAAGCGCGTTTAGGGCCTGCGGCCGGTTTACCGTGAGCAGCGAAACCGGCCCCTTTTCGAAAAGCGTTTCCTTGAGTTCGAGCATCTGCCTGGCTCCCGGCAAAGCGCGGCTGCTGAGCCTTGCTTGCCGCCCTAGTATTCCGGCTTGAAATCGAAGTGGTGAATCGCGTTGATGAACCTTACGGTCCTGGTCTTCGAGCGCATCACCACGCTGTGCGTGTAAGCGCCCCCGGAGAAAAAGCGCACCCCCTTGAGGTAATCGCCCGTGGTCACGCCGGTGGCGGCGAACATCACGTTGTCCCCGGCCAGCTCCTCCAGCGTGTAGCGATGCTTGAGGTCGAAGATGCCGGCCGCCAGGCAGCGCTCCGCTTCGTCCTCGTTGCGCGGCGCGAAGCGGCACTGCATCTCGCCGCCGGACGAACGGATGGCCGCCGAGGCCAGAATCCCCTGATGCGCCCCGCCGACGCCCAGCAGGATGTCGATGTCGCTTTCGGGATGGGTGGTTGCCACCGCCGCCGAGAGGTCGCCCGCCGACAAAAGCTTTATCGCCGCGCCCGCGCGGCGCACCTCGCGGATCAGCTTTTCGTGGCGCGGCCGGTCGAGAATCGCCACCCGCAGGTCCTCGACGTAGACCTTCTTGGCCTCGGCCAGCGCCTTGAGATTATCGGTGGGCGAGCGGTCGAGGTCGATCACCCCCACGCCGGCCGGGCCGCAGGCGACCTTGTCCATGTAGGTGTTGGGGCAGCGCAGGAGGCGCCCGCGTTCGGCCAGCGCGATGCAGGAAAGCGCGTTCGGGCCTCCCATGGCGCAGATAAGCGCGCCCTCCAGCGCATCCAGCGCCACGTCCACCTGCGGGCCGCTGCCGCTGCCGACGATCTCGCCCTCGTAAAGCAGATCGGAGGCGCCGCGCTCGCCTTCGCCGACGACGACCTTGCCGTCCATGGCGATCGAGTTGAGCGCTTTGCGCATCGCTTCGCACGCGGCGCGGTCGGCCTCGGCGACGTCGCCTTTGCCGATAAAGCGAGCGGCGGCGAGCGCCGCGGCTTCCGTCGCGCGCGCGACTTCAAGGGCGAGGTTGCGGTCCATGGCTCTCTCTTCTTGGTACGCTCCGATCCGAGATCGCCCGGGCGGCCGATCCAGCCCGCGAAAGACGCTTTCGCCGCCGCCGCCCGCTCCCGGCGGCGACAGACCGGCGCGAGCGCCTCTCAGACAGCATACCAAAGCCTGCTTCGCGCTTCGAGCGGCGACATTGACGCACCGACACCCCACAGGCGCCCCGGGGCAAAGACTTCTCGGCGCCGCCGTCCGCGTCCGGTGGTCGGGCAAGCTGCCGTGCGGCGAGCACCGCGCGCGAGTGACAGTGCTCGGGGCGAAGGCGGACGGCGTTGGCTACAGGGCCGGACATGCGCGCCGGGGTGACAGCTCATTGCGTCAGGCGCCGGCGGCTTCCAGCTGGGGCCGGACATGCGCGCCGGGGTGACAGTGGTGGCAGGACCGCTCTCCGTTGCTCCCGCGCGCCTTCGCCGCTGTCGCCCTGAGCAGAGCTGGTGTGCGAGCCTTCTGCCCTGTCATCCTGAGCGAG
>JAJYRQ010000026.1 GCA_021794015.1 Deltaproteobacteria bacterium
GCAACCATGAAGACCGCGCGCTTCTCCCACACCGCCAGCGTCATTACTTCGGGATCCAACACGGGCAAGATTCTGATTGCCGGCGGCCAGCAGGACGACGGTGATTTTCTCTCCGCGACCGAGC
Organism: Deltaproteobacteria bacterium; assembly: GCA_021794015.1. GTDB lineage: Bacteria > Desulfobacterota > Binatia > Binatales > Binataceae > JAJYRQ01. Next base: position 125 of record JAJYRQ010000026.1, read on the forward strand.
TCTACGACCCTGCAGCCAACCGGTTCGAGCCCGGCCCGCCGATGCACTTGGCGCGGACTGAGCACCTCGCCATAACGATCGCCTCCGGGCCGAATGCGGGCAAGATTCTGATTGCCGGCGGAGTAGTGGTTCAATGCGACGAACGCGGTTGTGAGACTGCTCTTGCCTCCTCGACCGAGCTTTACGATCCGGCGGCGAATAGGTTTATCCCCGGTCCGCGCATGCGCGGTGCGACCGGCTACCTGATCGCGGTCCAGTTGCCGCCAGCCCCGCCCAGGTAGAGCTGAATTGATTCGTCCCCCCGCGCCCCAAGCCTGCTCGGTTACCAGGAGGTTGTGGTCATCCGCCTCGGGCCGGTCTTAAGCGGCCGAGGGCGGCGCAAACCCCCGGCTTGCGCCGTCGGCGGGCAGGCCGGTGTCGATGTCGCCGACCTCGGCCGGGGAGCCGGCGAGCAGGGATTCCTTCCCCTCGCCGGGCAGGTGCGCGGACGCGCCGCCCGGCCCCGTTTGCCCGGGCAATCCCGGGTCGGCCGTTGGGTCGGCGGCGTCCTGCTCGGCGCCGGCGAGCGATGGCTCGCCGGCGCGGTGGCTCGCGCCGTTATGGGTGTAGGCCGGGGCGCCGAGCCCGGCGCCGTTGCTTGCGTCCGGTATTGGTTGGACAAGGGGCAGCCCGCCCAGTTCGGGCAGCTCCTCCAGGCCGGCCAAACCGAAGAACTCAAGAAACTCGGGCGTGGTCGCGTAAATGAGCGGCCGTCCGACGCTCTCCTTGCGTCCGGCAATTTTCACCAGCCGCCGCTCCAGCAACCCTTCCAGGACCGCGCCGCTGTCGACGCCGCGTAGCTGCTCTATCTCGGCGCGGGTGACGGGCTGGCGGTAGGCGACGATGGCGACGGTTTCGAGCATTGCGCGGCTTAAGCGCGGCGGCTTGGCGGCGAGCAAGCGGCGCACGCAGTCGGCGTGCTGTTTTTTGGTGCGAAAGGCGTAGCCGCCGGCCACGTGTTCAAGCGCGATGCCGCGCTCGGGGGCCGCGTAGTCGGCGGCCAGCTCCTCGAGGCAGCGTCGGATTGCCTCGCGGCCGGCTTCTCCGATGACGGCTACCAGCCGAACCAGGCTTACCGGCTCGCCGGCGGCAAAGATAAGGCTTTCGACCAGCGGCTTGAGCGTTTCTCCTTCCACCATTTTCCACCCCGCATCCTCATGGTTTGCGCGCTGTAAGCAGAATCGGGCCTTGCCACCTCTCCTGCCAGAGGCTGACCTTACCTTGGCGGACCAGCTCGAGCAGCGCAAGAAAAGTGGCGATGATCACGGCTCGACTGGCGTCCTTCTCGATTAGCCTTTCAAACTCAACCGTAGCGGCGCGGGCAAGCGCCTCCAGGATCACGGAAAACCGCTGTGCGATGGGCACCGTGTCGAGACTGAGCAGGCGCGCCGCCTGCCCGGCGCGTTGCCTGAGCAGGCGGGCCATCGCCTCGACAAGATCGTAGACCGACGCGGCCCGCACCCCCGGGTGCCGGTCGGCCGCCTGCTCGTAGTGCGGCGCCTGCACCTCGAAGACGTCGCGGCCGAGCAGCGGGCGCGAGGCTAGCGCCGCCGCTGCGGCGCAGTAGCGCTGATGTTCGAGCAGCCGTTCGACCAGCTCGCGCCGCATCTGCTCCGCGTCCGCAAGCTCTTCCGGCTCGGGGTTCGGCAGCAGAGCGATCGACTTTATCAAGACCAGCGTGGCCGCCATCACCAAGTACTCGGCCGCCACGTCCAGGCCGAGCGCCTCCAGCGCCTGCAGATGCTCCAGGTACTGCGCGGTGATCGAGCTTACCGGCAGGTCGCGCACGTCCACCTCGGCCCGCTTGAGCAGATGCAGGAGCAGATCGAGCGGCCCTTCGTAGGCTGCAATTCTGAAGACTGGGCTGCGCCCCCCTGCGCTGCCGAGCCGTGCCGGCTGTGCCGTAGCCTGCCTCACAATAGTGCCCGCCTAAGGGCGTCGATCAGCGGACCGGTCACGCGATCGATAACGCCAGCGTACAGCAAAAGCAGCAGGACCAGAAAGCCGTAGCGCTCGATGCGGACAAACGGCCTTGCCAGAGTTGCGGGAAGCAGGCCGGCAACCACTCGCCCGCCGTCGAGCGGCGGCAAAGGAAAAAGGTTGAAAACCGCCAGCACCACGTTCACAGTTACCGACGCTTCTAAGATATACGCGCAAAGCAGAATCAAGCCACCAGGGTCGGGGCCCGCCGCCGCCATCGCCATACGCAGCGCCGCGCCGCTGGCCGCCGCCAGAACAAAGTTGGTGAGCGGGCCTGCCGCAGCCACTTTCACCATGTCGCGCCGGGGATTGCGCAGCCGCCTGAAGTCCACCGGCACCGGCTTGGCATAGCCGAAGACCGGCAGCCCCAGGTAGAGCAGCAGGCCGGGCAGAATGACGGTGCCGAAAAGGTCGATGTGTGCCAGCGGGTTCAACGTGAGCCGCCCGGCACGCGCCGCCGTGTCGTCGCCCAGGGCGCGAGCCACGTACCCGTGCGACAGTTCATGCAGCACGATGGCGGCGATTACCGGCATCGCCTGCAAGGCGGCCGCGACAAGGAACGCTACGATGCCTCTCATGGCCCGCTCTCGGCGGCCGGATGCGGCACGGCGCCCGGCAGGTGCCTGGCAACCGCCCGGGGATGGTGCCTGCGGTGGACCTTGCGCAGGTGGGTGGTCGAAAGATGGGTGTAGATTTGCGTGGTCGTGATGTCGCTGTGGCCGAGCATCGTCTGTACCGCTCGCAGATCGGCGCCGTTTTCCACCAGGTGGGTGGCAAAGCAGTGGCGCAGGGTATGAGGGCTTAGCCAGTTGAGCTGCGGATCGCAGCGGACTCGTTTCTTGAGCGCCTTGAAGAACCCCTGGCGAGTCATCGGGCGGTTAAGCCGGGTGAGGAAGAGCGCGTCCTCGGCGGCCGGCCGGCGCTTTAAACTTGTCTGCCGGGCTGCACGGCGCGCCTCGAGATAGTCGAGCAGCGCCTGCCGGGCGGCGCGGCCGAGCGGCACCAGTCGTTCCTTGCGGCCCTTACCGACGACCGTCAGGAAGCGCTCCTTAAGGTCCACCTGGTGCAGTTTCAGGCCGACCAGCTCGCTCACTCTAAGGCCGCAGCCGTAAGCCAGCTCGACCATTGCGCGGTCGCGCAGCCCGGCCAGGGTTGTGCCGTCGATCGCGCCAATCAGCGCCTGGAGCTGGCCCGGGTCGGGCACGCGGGGCAGTCTTCGCGGCCGCGCTTTAAGCTTAATCGAGCGGGCGGGATCGTGCCTGAGCGTGCCGCCTTCCAGCATCGAGCGGATAAGCCCCCGCAGGGCGGAGAAGCAGCGCCGCTGGGTGGCGGGACCGTAGCCGCGACGCGCCAGCTCGCCAAGGTAGGCGGTCAACAGCGCCGCGTCCAGCGTTGCGGGACTGCGCTGGCGCGCCCGGCAAAATTCCTGGAACAACGCGAGGTCGCGCCCGTAGGCCTCCAGCGAGTTGCGCGCCAGCCCTCGCTCAACCGCCAGCCGGTCGAGATGCGGGTCGATTACCTCGTCCCAGTCCGTCGCGCTCACGTGGGTGACGCCTGGTCGGGGTAGTTGTCGAGCCGGGCGGCGAGCGCGGCGCGCAGCGCCTCGAGGCGTTGCGGCTCGGTGATTTTCCTGCCCAAAGCGTCGCTCACGTAGAAGACGTCCAGCGCCTGGTCGGCGTTGGTTGAGACGCGCGCCAGATGGATGAGCAGGCCCAGCTTGAACAAGGCGTGGGTAACTTCGAAGAGCAGCCCCATACGGTCCTGGGTGAAGACATCGACCACGGTAAACTGCTGCGAGGCGTCGTTGTCGGCGGTGACCTCGGTCCCGAGCCGGCGCACGAACTTGCGCCCGCCGCTTTGCCGGCGCTGGGCGGCGCGGACCAGCGCCTCGATCTCGGTCCTGCCGGAAAGCACGTCCTCCAGCGTGCGGTGCAGGCGCGACCAGCGCCGCTCGCCGCCTTCAACCACGGCACCACCCCTGAGCTCGCAGACGCGGAACACGTCCAGGGCGAGCCCGTCGCGCCGCGTCGTGATCCGGGCCGAGAGAATGTTGATATCGTTGGCGGTCAGCGTGCCTGCCAGCTTGGCGAACAGCCCCGGCTGATCGGGCGTTACGATGGTGAATTCGCTGAACTCCAATTCGGGAAAATGGCGCTGGCGGGAGACCAGCAAGTCGCTCCCCAGCGCCTCCATCAACTCGAAATGTCCGGCGATCTCCTCGGCGGGCGTGACCAGAAAATAGCGGTCCGGCATCAAATCCAGAAACCGGCCGGCCGCGCCGCTCTCCGCCTTGGCCGCGCGCAGCAGTTCGCAGGCGTGAGCTTTGGCCAGCGCCAGGCGCCGCGCCGGGTCAACCGCCTCCAGGTGGCCGTGCTCGAGCAGCTTGAGCGTGCGCATATATAAATCGCCAAGCAACATGGCGCGCCACTGGCTGTACACGTTGGGCGCCACCGCCCGCAGGTCGGCAAAGGTCAGAAGGTAGAGCGCTTTGAGCCGGTCGATCGAGCCGACCGCCAGGGCGAAGCGCTCGAGCGTCCCGGGTTCCTGAAAATCGGCCTTCTGCGCCACATGGGCCATCAGCAGATGATGGCGCACCAAAAACACCACAAACTCGGTTGCCTCCCCGTCCAGGCCCAGCCGCCGGCATACCCCTTCGGTCAGCGTGGCCCCGCGTTCGTGGTGGTCGTGGCCGTGGCCTTTGCCGATGTCGTGGAGCAGCAACGCCAGAAACACCAGCGGCATCGATTCCATCTCGCGTGCGACGTCGGTCAGCAGCGGCTCGCCCTCCTTGAATGCGCCGGAGCGCACCCGCTCCAGCTCGCGGACCGCGGCCAGGCAGTGCCGATCGACGGTGTAGATATGGTAAAGGTCGTGCAGCACGCGGGCGTAGAGGTTGGCAAATTCCGGGATCAACGCGCCCAGCACGCCCGCGCGGTGCATCTCGTCCAGCGTTTCGGCGACCCGTTCGCGGCCGTTAAGAATTCTCATCAGCGCCGGTCCCGACCCCGGGTTCTGCCTAAGCTCCTCAGACAGCAAGAGCAGGTTTTCGCGCACCAGTTGGTAGGCACCTGCCGACAGCCGCACGCCATGGGCCTGGCAATCGCTGAAGACCGAGACCAGGTTGACCGGGTCGCGCTTGAACAACTCGCCGGTGGCGGCCAGCAGCAGATCGCCCTGAACGAAGATGCCAGGCCGTATCTGCCGCTTGGCGCCCCGCCAGCGCCCGTGGGGTGCCGGCGGCACGGCGGTTATCCGGGTGGTCAGGTCCTCGCAGAAGCGATGGATGGCGCTTGCCTGCTGGTAGTAGGCGCGCATCAGGGCGTCGGCCGCTTCGCTGGCCTCTGCGGCGAAGCCCATCATTCGGGCGGCCGGCTCCTGGTACTCGAAGGTGAGCTGGTCGTTGTGCCGCCCGGAAAGGAAGTGGAGCGAATTGCGCAGGCGCAAAAGGAACTCGTGGGCCTCGGCCGCGGCCTGCCATTCGCGCTCGCCGATGACCGCCTTTTGCACCAGCTCGTTAAGCGAGCCGGCGCGGTAGCGCACTTGGGCCATCCAATGGGCGCTCTGAAAGTCGCGCAGCCCGCCCTCGCCCTCGCGAAGCTGGGGTTGGAGCAGGTAGACGGTATCGCCGAATCTCTGGTGGCGCTGGCGTGTCTCTTCCAGCTTGGCGTTGAAGAAAGACTGCGGCTGATGGGGTATTACCTGCTCGACCAGCGCGCGCTCGAGCGCGCTGCCCAGGGCGCGGTCGCCTCCCAGAAAGCGGGCGTCGAGCAGGGCGCACTTCTCGCGCAGGTCGCCGTTGGCGGCGCGCACCGTCTCGCGCAGGTTGCGCACTACGTGGCCCACGACCAGACCGGCGTCCCACAGCGCATGCAACACCACCTCGGTGACCACCTCGACGTAGGGGCCGGGCTTGTAGTTGTAAAGAAAGAGCAGGTCGATGTCGGAGTAAGGGCTTAACTCGCTGCGCCCGTAGCCGCCGCGCGCAAAGACGGCCAATTGCTGGTCGAAGCGGGGATAGCGCGCTTCGTAGACCGAACGGGCGTGACGGAGCAGCGCGCGCACCAGGGCGTCGGTCGCCGCGCTTAGGCCGCGCGCGATCTCGGTGCCGCCGGCGCCGGCCAAGTGGCGCCGGCGCATCAGCTCCCGCATCTGCTCAATGCCGCGGCGGGCAACCCGCCCCGGCTCTTCTCCCGCGTCCAGCAGCCGCTGGATATCGGGCTCCCGGTAGACCCGGGCCGAGGGTGCGGTTGCCGGCTCGGCGGCGGCGCTGGTTTCCTGTCCCATCAATGAGTCCCGCGCCAGCGGCCGTTATCCTTGGCAAGCCCGGTCGGCGAACGGGGTTGCACAGGGTCGCGCCTCCTTCGAGGGCTGCGCCGCCCGCCGCGATTTTCCGCCACAAATCCGCCGCGGCCGCAAAGATTGGCGGCGCAAGGCCCTTGCCTGGTCTTCAGAATAGCAACTCGTGCCTGGCGCATATATCTCTCGGGCGCCGCACGCGTGACCTCGGTCACAGGTTGTTCACCGCGCCGCCCGAGTGAAGGTAGCGGACGAGCGCCGCGGCGATTGCCTCGGCGAGGGCCTGCTGGTAGGCGGCCGTTGCCAGCAGGCGTGCTTCGGCGGGGTTGGAGAGAAACCCGCATTCGATCAGCACCGCCGGCATCCTGGCTCCCACCAGGACGTAAAACGGACCTTTGCGGGCGCCGAGCGCCGGCACCTGCGTTTTCAACGAACGTTCGATCTCGCGGCTCACCTCGCGCTCTACCAGCCGCGCCAGCGCGGCCGACTCGTTGGCCTTATACGCTTGGCGCAGGTCGCTAAGAATGTAGTCGAGGGAGCCTGTGCCCTGCCCGCCATGGTTTTGCGCCGAGCGGTTCTCGATCCGCGCCAGCCGGATCGTGGCGCGGTCGTTGGTATTGTCGAGGTAGTAGGTTATCACGCCGCGCAGCCGCGCTCGGCGGCTGGAGTTTAGGTGGATCGACACGAAGACATCGGCCGCCGCGCGGTTGGCCGCCAGCGTACGCAGGCCAAGCGGAACGAAGCGGTCGGTTGCGCGTGTAAGCTCGGTCCGCACGCCGCGCGCGCGCAGCGCCTGGCTCAGGCGCAGGGCGATGGCCAGCGCCAGGTCTTTCTCCCGAAGGGCCGGGCCAGGCACGGTGCCGGGGTCCTCGCCGCCGTGCCCCGGGTCGATCATGACCAGCGGGTGGGGCGGCAGGGGCTCGAAGGCGGGACGGTTTGCCACCGCCGGTGCAACGGAACGCAAGGCCGCGCCCGCTCCCGGCCCGGGCGCGCCGGCAGCGGGCGCCCGCGCCGCAAAGCGTCCCGCGGCCACGGCCGGGCGCGTTAAGTCGAGGCCCGCCCGGGCCGGCGCTAGCCGGACCAGAAGCTCGCCGTCAGGCTGGGCGACGGCGAAATCTGTCCTGCCTTCAACCTCAAGCATCAACCGCAGGGCGCCGCCGGCTTGCGGCGTTGCCCGCAGCGCGACCAAGGGAGGCAGTTCGCGGCCGCTAAGGGGCAGTGGGGGAAGCACGGAGACCGTGTTAGGGAGGTCGATCTGTAGTTGGTTGCCCTGGGCGCTGAGCCGGTAGTGGGCCGGCGTTCCGGTAATTCGAAAGCGGAGCTCGACAATCTGGCCGCGCTTGGCGATAGCGGCCGAGGTCAGTTGCGCTGCAGCGGCTTGCGGCAGGGCCAGGCTCCACGATCCGACCGCGGTCAGGGCGGCCAGCATCAGGAGTCTGGTTGGTTCGAGCGCGCCGGCGCTTGCCGCCCTCGAAGGAGTCACCAAGGCGGGTTTCCGCGAAACGGTTTCAGGAGCCGTGAAGCTGCTCCTTAAGGCGCGCCAGCAGGTTAAGTGCTTCCAGCGGCGTAAGCGCTTCGGGATCGACCGCCTTGAGTTCGGCGATCACGCGGCTTTGCGCCGACTCGAAGAGCGTCGGCTGCATCGCGTGTGCGGGTTCGGCCTGTGCGCTTTCCTGCAGCAGCCCGGCCACCCCGGCGCCGGCCAGTTCTCCCTGCTCCAGCCGGGCCAGGATTTCCCGGGCCCGGGCCACCACGGCCGCAGGCAGCCCGGCCAGCCGAGCCACTTCGATCCCGTAGCTGCGGCTTGCCGGCTGCTCGACGACGCGGCGCAGGAAGATCACCTCGCCGTTCCATTCGCGCACCGCCATGCTGAGATTTTTGACCCGCGGCCGGGTTTGCGCCAGGGCGACCAGTTCGTGAAAGTGCGTGGCGAACAGGACCTTGGCGCGGGAGCGCTCGTGCAGATGTTCGGCCACCGACCAGGCAATCGCCAGCCCGTCGTAAGTGCTGGTGCCCCGGCCAACCTCGTCGAGCAAAATCAAAGAGCGCTCCTCCAGCCCGGCAAGCAGCCGCGCCGTCTCGCGCATCTCGACCATGAAGGTCGATTCGCCGCGCCTCAGATCGTCGCGCGCCCCGATCCGCGTCAGCACCCGGTCGCAAAGTCCGAGTTCGGCCTCGGTGGCCGGCACGAAGCTGCCCATCTGGGCCATGACGACGATGAGGGCGAGCTGGCGCAGGTAGGTCGATTTGCCCGCCATGTTGGGGCCGGTGATAAGCAGCAACTGGCGCCGGTCGGGATCGACCTCGACATCGTTGGGCACGAACTCTCCCTGGCGCATCGTGGCCTCGAGCACGGGATGCCGGCCGTCGCGTATCCTAAGCGAGAGGCCGTGGTTCATCGCGGGGCGTACGTAGCCGCGCCGGCGCGCAGCCCTGGCGAGCGCCAAGAGCGCGTCGAGCTCGCCGGCCGCGCGGGCGGTGGCCAGAATCGTTGGCGCGCGGCTGGCGAGCTTGCGCACAAGCTGGCTGAACAGCCGCGCCTCGAGTTCCTTGAGCCCGGCCTCGGCGCTCAGTATCCGATGCTCGAGTTCCTTGAGCTCGGCGGTGGTGAAGCGTTCCGCTCCGACCAGCGTCTGCTTGCGCTCGTAGCGCTCGGGGACCCGCGCGAGATGGGGCTTGGTCACCTCGAGGTAGAAGCCGAAGACCTGGTTGTAGCGCACTTTGAGCGACGGGATGGCGGTGCGCTCCCGTTCGCGCGCTTCCAGTTCCGCGATCACACCGCGCGCGTCGGCGGCCAGCCGGCGCATCTCGTCGACCTGCGGCGCGAAGCCGGGACGGATGACGCCGGTCTCGCGCGGATGGGCGGCAGGCTCGGCGGCAACCGTCGCCGCGACGGCCGCCGCAAGCTCGGGCAGGGGGTCGAGTCTCTCCCGGATTTCGGCCAGGAGCGGACTGCGGCGCGGCCTGAGCTGCTCGGCAAGCCGGGCCACGTCTGCCAGCGCCTGGGCCAGCCCAAGGCAGTCGCGCGGGGTCGCTCGCATGCTGCCGACCCGGCCGCCAAGCCGCTCCAAGTCGCCCATCGCCGAGAGCGGCTCGCCGATTGGACCAAAAGGGTCGGCCTCGAACAGCTCTTCGACCGCGTCGTGGCGGCGGCGGATCGCCTCCAGATCGGTGAGCGGATAGAGAATCCAGTGCGCCAGCGTGCGCGAGCCCATCGCGGTGGCCGTCTCGTCGAGCAGCCCGAGCAGCGAGCCCTTGCGCTCGCCGTCGCCGGTGGCGACCAGTTCCAGATGGTCGCAGGTGGTCCGGTCTAGGAAGAGATAATCGGCCACTTGGTACGAACGTGGCGGCAGGATATGGTCCAGCTCGGGCCCGAAGGTTTGCTCTGCGTAAGCGAGCGCGGCGGCGCAGGCCAGCCGGGCCGGCTCCGCCAGCGTGGCAGCCTCGGCCGCGAAGCGGGGCGAGAGCGTCTTTTCGGGCTGTGCGCTGTCGAACAGCGCGCCGTCGACCGTCGTTACGGTCGCCTGACAGCCGGCGGCCAGACGAATTAGCTCGCGCGCGCCGGCGGCAACCAACACCTCGCGCGGCGCCAGCCGAAAGAGTTCTTCCCGCAGCGCTTCGCCGGTGCGCACGGCGGCGCAGATGAATTCGCCGGTCGAAACGTCGAGCGCCGCCAAGGCGAAGCCTTCGGGCGTGCGCGCCAGCGCGGCCAAAAAGCTCTTGCGCGCCGCCTCGAGCACGCTCTCCTCGGTCACCGTGCCGGGAGTAATGATGCGGACGATCTGGCGCGGGAGAAGCTTTTGCCCTTTGCCGTCGGCGGTCGCCTGTTCGCAGATTGCCACCTTGCGGCCCGCCTTGAGGAGCTTTGCGATGTAAGCCTCGGCAGCGTGGTAAGGCACGCCGCAAAGCGGCACGCCGCCGTCCTTCGAACGCGAGGTGAGTTGGATGTCGAGCAGGCGCGAGCCGAGCTCGGCATCCTCGAAGAACATCTCGTAGAAATCGCCCAGGCGAAAGAATAGCAGCGCGTCAGGCACCTTCTGCTTGACGCTCAGGTACTGCCTGATAAGCGGAGTCTCTTTGAGCGCCACGGTTGCAACCAAGCATAGCCGGGCAGTTAGCCGGGTAAAACAGGGCCAGCGGCAAGCCAAGCTGGCCGCGGCCGGCGCCGCGCCGCGCCGGTCTGGCATGCTCCTTTATTCCCAGGCTGACTCGAGCCTTGGCCTGGGCCGCGGGCAGCGCTGTGTTTATGGCCGGACATCCTTTGTGTCGGCAACCTCAAGCTGCGTTGACGCCGCGGCCTGAGCGGCGTTAGCCTTGGCTTGTGCACATCTGCCGGCTGAAGGCGGTGCCCGGCGGCGGGTACGCGGCAAGCGCCTTCGGCGGCGCCCAATGACCCGGGGCCGGCCGGGTTTTGTGCCGCCGGCGCGCCGGCAGGTCAAGAGGTGTTCAATGCGCGAGTACAACCATGACGCTATCCGTGCGACCCTTGAACGGGCAAGGGCCGGCGACCGCGCCCTTCTCGGCCTCGAAGAAGCCGACGAGCTGGCGCGCGCGGCCGGCATAGCCGTGCCGCGGTCGGCTTTGGCCGCTTCGGCGACCGAGGCGTCGGGCTTGGCTGCTGGCATGGGCTTTCCGGTGGCTTTGAAGGTTTCCTCGCCCGACATTGCGCACAAGACCGAGGCCGGCGCGGTTATCGTGAATCTCGCCAGCGCTGCCGAGGTCGAGCAGGCGTTCCGCAAGCTGCTGGCCAACGCAAAAAGCTACAAGGCCGACGCCCGGATCGACGGCGTGCTGGTCCAGCGGATGGCGCCGGCGGGCAAGGAGCTGATCGTCGGGGCGCTGACCGATCCGAGCTTCGGCAAAGTCGTTGCTTTCGGCTTGGGCGGCGTGCTGGTCGAGGCGCTTGCCGACGTGACTTTTCGTCTGACGCCGGTGGACGCCGGTGAGGCGGCAAGGATGCTTCGCAGCGTGCGGGGCAGCGCGCTGCTGGATTCGATGCGCGGCGGAGGACCGGTCAACCGGGAAGCGTTGGCCTCGCTCATCACGACGGTCTCGCACCTGGTGGAGGATTTTCCGGAGATCGCGGAGGTCGACCTCAACCCGGTATTCGCGACGCCGGAGGGCGTCCAAGCCGCCGACGTGCGAATCCTGCTGGACTTCAGTCCGCCAGTGGCGCGCTACCGGCCCTCGCAGCAGGAAATTCTTAGCGCGATGAACCGTATCATGCGGCCGCGTTCGCTGGCGGTCATCGGCGCTTCCGCCGAAGAAGGCAAAATCGGCAACTCGGTGGTGAAAAATCTGATCGGCGGCGGCTTTCGCGGCGCCATCTATCCGATCCACCCGACGCTCTCCGAGGTGCTGGGCAGAAAAGCCTTGCGCAGCGTCAAGGAGGTGAAGGGCGAGCTTGACCTTGCGATCTTCACGGTGCCGGCGCGCCTGGTTCCCCCGCTGCTGGTCGAATGCGGCGAGAAGGGCGTTGCCGGCGCGGTGCTGATTCCCTCGGGTTTTGCCGAGACCGGCAACGTGGCGTTGCAGCGCGAGGCGGTTGAGGTGGCGCGCCGCTACAACCTGCGTCTTTTAGGGCCGAACATTTACGGCTTTTACTACACGCCGGAAAATCTCTGCGCAACGTTTTGCACCCCGTACGACGTCAAAGGCAAGGTCGCCTTGTCCTCGCAAAGCGGCGGGGTGGGAATGGCGATTCTCGGCTTCAGCCGTTCCACCAAGACGGGAGTCTCCGCGATCGTCGGCCTGGGCAACAAGGCCGACGTCGACGAGGACGACCTGCTTACCTTTTTCGAAGACGATCCGAACACCGACGTGGTGGCGATGCATCTCGAGGACCTCAAGGACGGCCGCGCCTTTGCCGAGGTGGCCCGGCGCGTCTCGCGCAAGAAGCCGGTGGTGGTGCTCAAGGCCGGGCGTACCGGCGCCGGCGCCCGCGCCGCGCGCTCGCACACCGCGGCGCTGGCCGGCAACGACCGGGTCTACGACGACGTGCTGCGCCAGTGCGGCGTGGTGCGCGCCTACTCGCTCAACGACCTGCTGGAGTTCGCGCGCTGTCTGCCGCTTTTGCCGGCGCCCAAGGGAGAAAATGTGCTTATCATCACCGGCGCCGGCGGCTCCGGCGTGCTTTTGGCTGACGCCTGCGTGGAGAACGGGCTGCAACTGATGGCGATGCCGTCCGATCTGGACCAGGCCTTTCGCAAGCTCATCCCGCCGTTCGGGGCGGCCGGCAACCCGGTTGACATCACCGGCGGTGAGCCGCCCGCGACGTACCGCAATGCGATACGGCTTGGCTTGGAGGACCCGCGGGTGCACGCCCTGGTGCTGGGCTACTGGCACACGATAATCACGCCCCCGATGGTTTTTGCGCGGCTGGCGGGCGAGGTTATCGAGGAGTACCGGAAAAAAGGCGTCAACAAGCCGGTGGTGGCCTCGCTGGTCGGCGACATCGAGGTCGAACAGGCTTGCGCCTGGCTCTTCGACCGAGGCGTCCCGAGCTACCCGTACACGACCGAGAAGCCCGTTGCCGTGCTGGGCGCCAAGTACCGCTGGGCGCGCGCCGCCGCCCTCATCTATTGACCGCTGCGCAATGTGGCTGCACACGCTCTCCTCCGTTGCCCTCGGTGCTGTCATTCCCGCGCGCGGTGCTGACCGCACGGCAGCTTGCCCGACCTGCCTGCCGCGCCTGCAGCGAGATAGCTCCGCGGCCGGGCGGGAAAAAGGCGCGTCAATTCGGGAAAGCGCGGGCCGCCTGCCTCACCAGCCGGAGACGATCCGTTTGAGGTATTCGCAGACCGGCCCCCGCTGGAGCATATCGTGTGCAAACTGGTTCCTGTAGCTGCGCAGGCACCCGTAGCAGCTCGTGGCCTGGCCACAACCACAGACGTGTCCCACGCGTTTCAGAGCGGCTCGCCAGTACCCTTTCGCCGAAGTATAGACGGCGCAGCTATTAACGCTCGAGCCGCCGTGAAGGGTGTGGGCGAAAGCATGCAGGACAGGAGTGCGCCGGTGGCGCGTCGGAAGAGCGTGGCAGAACGACTTGCGCCCACGTGATGAGCCTTGTTTCCCTCCCGCGGATTCGTCTGCGATCGGGGTTGCCGTCCCATTCAGGGGCTCGCCACTCTCATTCGCATCGCGGCAAACGGCATTAGGACATCCCTGTTGACCAGTATTCCGTCAGGCCGGCATTCCACGCTTTGCAACCACCCAAGATTCCCGGGCATCGCGTAGGAATTCCAGGGCGCGGCTTGATTGGTCTCTCCAGTGAGGGATGCGCTCGAGGGTCTCTTGGCGCTCGAGCTCGACGTACCTGCCGTTTACCTTGCTTAGGCTCGATCTTGCTGGCGACCAGCCCTCCGGTCCGCTCGATGAGGCTACGCGGCCCTTCGAGGGCGATCGGGTCGGGCGGCAGGGCGGCGATCGGTGCCGCCCGGCAGGCAACAGGCGGCCTTGGCGCCGGCCGGATTCGGTCTGCTGGCAAGGCGGTCAGTGCTGTCGTCGCGGAGCCGGCGAGGTGCCGATCCGGGCCCCTTTACAGCCCATTTTCCAAAGACACCACTGCGTCGCATCCTTTGGCGGTTTAGCGGCAGGCGGCTCACTCGGCCACTATCCCGCCGTCGCCGGTAACGCGATCCTCTGCAGCATGCCGCCAAACGGCCGCCGGTATCCGGCAGCGGGCTGGCGGTGTAGGGGCGCCGCTGGTGCTACGGAGAGGTGATGTACTGGCGAAGCTGGTCCATTTCGAAACGGACCTCGGCCAGGCGCGACTTCACCACGTCGCCGATACTTATCAGGCCGTCCAGCATCCCGTCGCCTCGGACCACCGGCAAGTGGCGGATACGCTCGCGGGTCATCACTTCCATGAGATCGACCAGCTCGTCGTCGGGCGAGCAGGTTTTGACCTCGCGCGTCATAAAGTCAGCGGCCGTCATGGCCAGGGCGGCGCTGCCGTGCTCGGCGATGCTGCGCGCGATATCGCGCTCGGAAATGATCCCGGCGATGCGATTTGCCTGGTCGGTAACCAGCGCAGCGCCAATTCGGTGACGGGCCAGCACATGGGTCACCGCTTCCACGGTCTCGGCCGGTCCCACGGTGATTACATCGTGCCCCTTCTGTTTGAGAATCTCCGACACTTTTGTTCTCATGGCGACACCTCCCGGCTTCGCCGCTGTCCCCTGCCTCACACTAATAAGGATTATTAGCGCCGGACGTAGTCGCTTTGCAAGGGAAAGGAAGGAGTTGCCGGGCTCGGGGTGAAAGAGGCTGGGAAAGGGCCTCAAATGGCGCCGCGGAGATCGGCTATCCACCGACGCTGACCCAAGGCTATACTCGGGGTGGCGGCGTTTGGTCAAACATCAGCGACAAGCAGCGCGGGTTACGGAACTGTCGCCGGTCCGGCACCGCGCGGAGGTGGTTGGAATGGCCGAAGCACTGATTATCGATGCGGTCAGGACGCCGCGCGGCGAAGGTAAGCGCGGCAAAGGCGCGCTCTCTGAAACGCATCCGCAAGAGCTTCTCGCGCACTGCCTTAACGCGCTCAAGGAGCGGGTCGGATTCGACGCGGCCGAGGTCGAGGACGTGGTGGTCGGATGCGTTTCCGAGGTGGGCGAGCAGGGCGCATGCATCGCCCGGCTGGCAGTGCTTGCGGCCGGATGGCCGTTTGAGCCCACCGGCGTCACGCTTAACCGTTTTTGCGGCTCCGGCCAGCAAGCGGTGAACTTCGCGGCGATGGGCGTGATGGCCGGCCAGCAGCACCTGACCATCGGCGGCGGCGTCGAGAGCATGTCGCGCTGTCCGATGGGCAGCGACGGGGGCGGCCTTGACGGCGGCAATCCGCACCTTGCTCAGATGCATCCCATGATCCCGCAAGGAATCTCGGCCGACCTGATCGCCACGCTGGAGGGATTCTCGCGCCAAGACTGCGACCAGTTTGCCTACGAAAGCCAGATGAAAGCCAAGGCGGCCGCGGCCGAGGGCCGCTTCAAGAGAAGCCTGACGCCGGTGCGCGGCGATGACGGCCGCGTCCTGCTTGATCACGACGAGCATCCGCGCCCCCAGACCACGCTGGAAGGGCTGGCCAAGCTGGAGCCGTCGTTTGCGATCGCCGGCCGCACGCCGATCGTCGGCGACGTGAGCTTTGATGAGATGGCGCTGCGGCGTTATAAGCAGGCGCGAGAGATTAACCACGTGCACACCGCGGGGAACTCCAGCGGAATCGTCGACGGGGCTGCCGCGGTGCTCATTGCCTCGCCCGATTATGCCCGGGCGCACGGCCTTAAGCCGCGCGCCCGTATCCGCGCCACCGCAACTGCCGGTGCCGAGCCGGTGATCATGCTTACCGCGCCCGTGCCTGCCACGCTGCGCTGCCTTAAGAAGGCCGGCATGACGGTGGGCGACCTGGACCTTTTCGAGATCAACGAGGCCTTCGCCAGCGTGCCTCTCAAGGTGATGCGTGACTGCGGCATCGACCGGGAGCGCGTAAACGTCAACGGCGGGGCAATCGCCCTGGGGCATCCCTTGGGAGCAACCGGCACGATGCTGCTCGGAACGCTGCTTGACGAGCTTGAGCGGCGCGACCTGACCGCCGGCCTGGTCACCATGTGTATCGGCGGCGGGATGGGCGTGGCAACCATCATCGAGCGTGTCTAGGCAGCGGACGAGCGGCGTCGGTAGCCCCGTACGGCTTCGAGTCAGGTCCGCGCCGGCGTTATACCTGGAAGCCGACGCCGCTTTGCTCGCCGGTCTACGGCGAGCGTCGCCCTGCCGAGGCGCGCCGGCCTAGGTGGTGACCTCGGTGAAGCGGCCCGATGATCCGGAAGGGTCAGGCCTAAGTCAGGTGCCGGCGCAAGAAGCAGAGATTCATCCGTCGCATCCGAGGACGGGCGGCGGCTGGCGCGATCGGCTGGCGCCGTGGTACGGCGCTTACGCGCTTTTGGGTGTCGTTACCTCGGCGTCGGCGATTTGGTTGCCGCTGGTGGTGGAGAAACGCGCCGGGACTGCGGAGCAGGTCGGCGCCGTGATGAGCGCGGTGGGCTTCGGCGTCACGTTGTCGCCGCTATGGGGCTTTGTGGCCGACCTGAGCGGAGCCTACAAGACGGTTTTTCGCGGCGGGTTCGTAGCGCTGGGGGGCGGCCTGTGGGGGATTCTTTTCGGTCATACGCTGCTTCCGCTGGTCTTGTTCGGCTTTGTCCAGGGCGTTGGCATAGCGGCCAGCAACACACTGGCCAATGCCCTCGTCGTCGAGTGCTACGACCGCTCGCAGTGGGACCAACGAATCGGATGGCTGCAGACGTTTAACGCCGCCGGCCAGGTGGTCGGCCTGCTCCTGCCCGGGATTGTTTCCGAAGAGCGGGGGATCAAGCTGGTTGCCGGCCTTTGCCTGCTGGCGCTGCCTCTGGCAGGACTGGGCGTCTGCCCGTCCAGACGCGCTAAGGGGCAACGCGGGCCGGCGCTGGAGGACGCCTCCCGGAACGTGCCACAGCGGACGGCCGAGCGCTGGCGCCACTACGGGCTAACAACCGGCGGGCTCTTCCAGCACGGCTACTTCCGGCTGGGAAATTTGTGGAACCGTTTCATCGCGGAGATGAGCGGCGGCTTCGCCTGGCTCATAGCACAATGGTTTCTCTTCACCCTGGTGACCACCCCGTTTTTCGCCTTCTTCCCGCTGCTGATGCGCAACGTCTTCGGCGTGGCCCCCGGCTTGGCCTCGACCAGTTACGCCGTGGCGGTTGCCGCGATGCTCCCGCTTTACAGCCTGGCCGGCGAGAGGATGCACCGCCGTGGTCCGGGGGTGACTCTGCGAGAAGGGCTGTTCGCGCGCGCTTGCTCCTTCGGCGCGCTTGGCGTGATCGCGTACTGGATGGGCGGCAACCGAGTCGCTTTGGCCTTGACGATGTTCGTCGTCGTACAGCTTGCGTGGCCGTTCATTTCGGTGAGCATGATCGATTTTGCGGTCCGCCTGGCAAAGCTGGGCGAAGCCTCGGCGATGGGTCTTTTCAACGGCTCTGCCGCGGTCGCGGGGACGCTGGGCTCGCTGGCCGGAGGGTTTGTAGCCGCTCGCGCCGGCTACCGCTCGCTGGTCGTGTTGGGCTGCCTCGGAACGGTGTTGTGTTGGGGGCTGGCTGCGCTGACACTTCCGTCCGAGGGGCGCTCCGAGCGTCGCTGACGACGGTTAAGAACCCGCTTAGGCCCTCGCGGCCGTACACCCATGCGCAGTAATCGCAATCGCGCCAGGACTTGCAGCGCGCGGAGATCACCTCGCCGTCAGACGATTTACAAGTACGCCGCGTGCGCGCTCGCATCGAGAGTGATGAATCGACTCCAGAGCCTTGCGCAACGCGCGGTTCTCTCCGCGCCGCCACCACTCAAGCCGCGCCTCGATCTGCTCGACTGGGAGTGCGCGGCAATCGAGCCGGGAGATGAATTGAAGCAGGCTGGCAAGTGCGCGCTGCTACCATCGCTCCGCCACGTCACCCGATGGGAACCACTCGAAGTTGTAGCGCTCGGAATGCGGGCACCCGCACGCATGGCCGCCGTGCTCGCAACCGTGGCCATCGTGGAGATGCGCGCTTAGATCAATTCGGTAGCCCTTCGTCGATCTGTAGCGGATTGTCGAGTGTTCAGGTTTCGAGAGGGTTGCCTGCGGAAAACTCAAGGCTGCCGGCCAAGGTGCGTCGAGGGCTCTGCCGCGTCGCAGTAATCCACCCTAAAAGGATCACCCCGGTCAGAACGCCCGCCTTGAGGATGGCTATTCCACCGGCGACCGGTTTGGCCGCGGCCGTGCTTTTGTACCAGAGACGGCGAGCGTCGATGATTACCGCACCGAAAGAAAGCAGACCCTCCAAGGTCATGAGGCGGCGCCTCTCTCGGCCTGATCAATTCCCTCCAGTAGCCACCCCTCGATGACGGCAACGGCCTCGCGGAACCCGAAGAAAATCCGGTTCAGCATGTCAAGAGGAAACGCGGCGCTAACGTCGCATTCCCGGTCGTGGGGGTTTCGTCGAAGAACGCGAATTTCGTATGGAGGCTTACTCTCGGTGACCGCAACGGCTATCCAGGGCGCCGTCTGATGAAAGAACCCGATTCTTTCGTCATGCAAGTCGTTTATCCACTTTGTGTCGTGGCCCTTCGTCTCAAGGACTTCGCGCAACAGCTTTTGATCCACCTTTTTGCCCAGAATATTGCCCGCGATTTCTCTGACTACGGCTCCCAGGATCTCGTACGCCGAGCGCGATTCAAAGATGAAAGCATCGATGCCAGCGACCAATCGAAATCCGAGTTCGGAATCCGCAAGGCGCAGAGCCCTATGTTCCGGAAGGCATTGCTGAATCTCGGCGTTCTTCTTCGCCAGTTCTTCTGAGAGTTTCGCAACTTCCTGATTGAACTGACACTGGATGACTCGGATCAGTTCACGTTTTGTCGCGAACGCGATCATCTGCTGCTTGGGCCAATACCGTTTGAACCGATCCTTGAGGGCGGGATTCGAACTCTCGTGGAAGCGGTTAACGAGCTGATAGCCCCAGCAGGGCTCGGGCAGCCAGTCGATGTGGAAAAACTTCATGGCGTAGCCAACATGCATCAAGACTCGGTGTCCCGAAGGCTTTGAAACGCACGAATCCGTGTTCTCCGGCGAGGCACGTGGGGCCGCATACGTGGAGTTTCCGAGTTCACGCTTCGCGCGACTTCCCCAGTCTTTGGCTATTGAGATGTTTGAACCTGTACTACGCTTCCAGGACGAACCTCGCTTGACGTTGCGAGATACGCTTTGAAGTCGGCGTCATACGCTTCTTTGAGCCCTTGGCATTTGGATGGATCAGCGGAATTGTCGGTGAGGCATTGGGTATATGCGTGTTTCGTCCGCATCATGTCATCTCGAGCCTGTACCCTGGCAGCGATTCCACACCCGCTGATGAAAATACCGATAAGAGCGATCAGCGCGATGTGATTTGACTTGAATTCGTTTTCTCCCCCTCTCACTCTGCGAATCCGGATTGTGGCGGGCGCTGCGGCTCTTCGCCCGACAGTTCGGGGCGCCTCTCCTAGCCTAATCCATGTGAAGTTTGCCGCGGACCGCGGGGCTCAGGCTGTAGACGCCCACCGCCTCGCCCCTGGCCAGGACGTGCCCTTTCATCGCCTGCAGTGCCTGAGCAGCGTCGAAGCCGGCTGCAAGCTGGAGCTTTGGAATGTCCAAGGCGTAGACGGTGAAGTGATAATGATGAGGCCGTTCGTCGTTCCATGGCGGGCACGGCCCGTCGTAGCCGCCATAGGCGCCCATCATTCTTGTGTTGTGGGTCATGGTGAACACCTGGGTGTAGCTGTTGACGCCTCTAAGCCCGTGAGGGGTTGGTCCGGGCGGCTTACCGTGGCGAGTGAAAGCGCGCGAGTCGGCGCCCTGCGGCAGAGCGGTGGTCGCGGCCGGTAGGTCAACCAGCACCCAATGGTAGAAGGTCCTGCGCGGAGTGCCGAAAAAGACCGTTTTGCCCTCCTGGTTCATGTTGCGTCGATCGGCCGGAGCGTCGGGATCGTACATTATGATCGCGTAGGAGCGGGTTGCACTCGGCCCCTTGGACCAGCGGATCGCCGGGCTGAGGTCGGGCCCGGGCTTTACATGCCCGGTCCGCGCCGGAACACAGAAGGCGTATCGGTCGGGCAAGGGCTGATTATTCTTGAGCCCCGCCACTGTGACGTGAAGCTTAGCCTGGTCCTGGGCCAGGGCTTTGGGCGGACTACCGAGCAGCGCTACGGCGCTAAGCAGAATCAGCGCCGGCCACCTCCGTCGGGTCGGCTGGTTTCTCCTCATCCGGTCTTTCCTGCCTGTGCCGCCGGCAGCGCAGGCGGCGGGACAATCGTCATCTTGCGCGCCCGGGCTGGACCGCGGCTCTGGCGGAACTGCGCCGACAAGGGGGCCTGCCCGGGCGTGCCGGCCTTGCTTGGCGGCTTCTACTGGTCCATGTGCAAGCGCTTGCGCAGCTTGGGATTGAGGGCGTAGGTGCCGACGGTCTGGCCTTTGGCCAGGATGTGCCCTTTCATCGCCTTCTTGGCCGCCTTGCCGTCGAAGTTGCCGGAAAGGTCCAGGTCTGCCACGTCGAGGGCGTAAACCGCGAAGTGATAGTGGTGAACCCGTTGATCGTTCCACGGCGGGCAGGGCCCGTCGTAGCCGCCGTACTCACCCTTCATGTTGGGATCGCTGGCAAACCAGTTGGTGTAGTCGTTGACTCCGCGCAAGCCGTCCGCGCTGGCGCCGGGTGTCTTGCCCTTGGGCGTGACGCCGTTGGAATCGGACCCTTCGGCGATGCTGGTCACGTTAGCCGGGATGTTGACCAATATCCAGTGATAGAAGGTGGTTCGGCGCATCCCAGCCGGGATCGTTTTGCCTTCTTTGTTGACGTTGGTGGCGACGGTGGGAACGTCGGGATCGTACATTATGATCGCATAGGAGCGGGTTCCCTTGGGACCCTTGGACCAGCTAATTTCGGGGTTTTTATTGGGGCCCAGGGTGACGTGGCCCTTTTCGGCGGGGACGCAAAATGAGTACTCGGTGGGGATCGGTCCGCCGCGTTTTACTTTCGACACGGTTACTTTCAAGTGTCCTCCTTTGCGTGCCGCCTGGGCTCGCGGCGGCGTCAACGCGAGGGCCGCGCCGAGCAGCGCGAAAGCAGCCCATGCCGTAAGCTTTACCTGCCTGTTCTTCCTCCCGTCCATTACGCTCTCTCCTCCTCTTGGTCGGTGCGTGGCGGCACAGCAGGAGGCTGGCCGCGGGCTTCTGTTTTTCGGACTGGCGCTAGTCTGGCGCCGACTTTACTCGATGGCAGTTAGGTTATCGTTATTTGGTCGCCAAGGCCAGGAAGTCGGCCAGGTGCATGACGCGTACCGGGGCGTTGCGCCGGCGCAGCTCGCCCGCTACCTGGAACTCGCACCCCGGGTTGCCCATCACGACGTAGTCAGCCGCTGTGGCAAGGATGTTGTCGACCTTACGACGCGCCAGCGTTCGCGACATTTCGGGCTGGGTAAGGTTGTAGCTTCCCGCCGAGCCGCAGCATAGGTCGGCGTCAGCCATTTCGATCAGCTCAACGCCGGGGATCGAGCGCAAGAGCTGGCGCGGTTGCTCGCGCACGCGCAGGCCGTGCGCGAGGTGGCACGAGTCGTGGTAGGTCACCCGCCAGCGCGCTCCGTTGCCCAACGGGCGGTTCGACTTGAGCAGGAGGCTGCTCAAGTCGGTCACCCGGGCCGCAACCTCGCGGGCGTCGTCCGCCAGTTGCGGGTCGTGCTTAAGGAGCTCGCCGTACTCGGCCATCGCCGCGGCGCATCCGGAAGCGGCCGAGATGATCGCCTGGGCTCCGCACTGCTTGAGCGCGGCGACATTGGCTCGGGCCAGGCGCAGCGCGCGCGCTTTTTCTCCCGCGTGAAGGTCGAGCGCTCCGCAGCATCCGGTACGCGAAAGCTTAAGCACCCGGTAGCCGGCCCGCCTGAGCAGCCGCTCGCTGTTGATGTTTTCGGAAGCGGCCAGGACCTGAGTCACGCAGCCGTGGTGTACGACCACTGACCCCGCCTCGGGCGCTTCTTGTCCGTCCAGCGCATCGGCCGCCAACGGACGCCTGGCGGCCAGCGGCGGCAGCAGCTCGAGCCACCTGCGCGTCGCGGCCGGCGCCAGCCGTTCGATTACCGGACGCAGCCCAAGCCGCTCGGCCAGCTTGAGCGGCGCCACCAGGACGCGCAGCCGGGCCGGGTGAGGGAAAAGTTGGCCGACCAGCCAATGCCGTAGGCGCTCGGCGCGCGGCCGCCGGTAGTGCGTCTCGACATAGCTGCGCGCGTCCTCGATGAGCCGGCCGTAGTGCACCCCCGAAGGGCAGGCCGTCTCGCATCCCCGGCATCCCAGACACAGATCGAGGTGGCTTGCCGACCAGGGGTCGAGCTCGAGGGCTCCCTCGGCCAGCGACTTCATCAGGTAGATGCGACCGCGGGGCGAGTCCATCTCGGTCCGCGCGACCAGGTAGGTGGGACAGGCCTCGAGGCAGAGGCCACAGTGTACGCAGTCGAAAAGCAGGTTGTAATCAACTACGTCGTGAACCGGCTGTGGCGCCGGTACGGCCGCGGCTGCCATCACAATCCTCCCACGAAACACCCTGGGTTGAAAATTCCCGCCGGGTCGAAGGCTGCCTTGAGCCGGCGCATCAGGGCAAACGGCCCTGGCCCCGGCGTATCGAAGAACGGCAGTTCCGGTTCGGCCGGGCGGCTGGCGTGGATCACCTGGACGAAGCCGCGCCCTTGGCTCGCCGCTTGGCGCCAGCGAGCCAGCACCGCGCCTTTCTGGCCGTTGAGCCCCGCCCCAGGCAGCACAAGCTGCGCCACGCCGCATCCGACATGCGCCCGGAACTCAGCTTGACAGGCTTCAAGGCACTGCCCCAAGGCGCGCGGAAGCACCGTGAGTTGGGCCGACAGGGCGGCACTTTCGAAATCGAGATCCCGCAGCTGCTGGTACAGGTGCTGCGCCTCGGCGCCCTCGAAAAAGTCGCTTTGCCTGCCGAAAAGCTCGACCGCCCGCGCTCGTTGGTACTCGATTTCCGCCCCGTTGCCGCAAAACGCCGCCAGCAGTCCAAACCGACCCTCCAAGCCGAGCGTGCCACCCAGGCCGGGACTCACCACTTCCAGGTGTATCGGCGAAAGCGCGTCGTACACCCGCATGCCGGCCGCAAAAGCATCCGTCAATGACGAAAAAGATGCGCGGGCCAGCGTGTAGCCTTCGGGGACCGGGCGAACCTTAAAGCTGACCTCGGTGATGATGCCCAGCGTGCCGAACGACCCGGTCATCACCTTCATCAGGTCGTAGCCGGCGACGTTTTTCACCACCGTACCGCCGCCGTGCACGGCGCGGCCGCCGTGGCCGACGAACCGAATTCCGACTACCATGTCGCGTGCCGTCCCCTCGGACAGGCGCAGCGGCCCGGCTTTGGCGCCGGCGATGAGCGCTCCAATCGTGACTGTATCGGGCCGCGCCGGGTCCAGCGGCAGGCGCTGTCCGTGGGCAGCCAGTCGCCGGTTGAGTTCTCCCAGCGTCAGGCCCGCTTCGACGCTGGCGGTCATATCGGCCGGCTCGTAAGCGACGATTCGCGCCAGGGAATTAAGCGAAACGGCGACGACCGCCGGCCGCGCGCGCATCGCGCCAACCGTGCGCCCGCTGCCGATCGGGGCCAGCGTCAACCGCTCGGCCTCGCAGTGGCGCACCAGCACGCTCAACTCGTCCAGGCTGGCCGGTTCGACGACGACCAGGCCGCCGGCCGCCTCGGCTGCGCCGGCGGGCATGCGCGCGCGCTGCGGGCCGAGTAGCGAGGTCATGGCGCGAAGAATATCGGGGCTGTCCGTTAGCGGCATTCCAGTGACTCCGGCACGGGCGGCTTTTGCACCAGCAGTTACGCCGTGCCCGACCTCAAACGGCGACCTGCCGGCGCGGAGCACTCACCTCGACGCAGGCGCCGGGCCGTGGGAGAACCTTGTTCGGATTCGAGCGGCGCTCGGGGTCGAACACCGCTCTCAACTCGGCCATGACGATCAGGTCGTCCGGCGTGAACAAAAGCGGCATCTCGTTCTGCTTTTCGGCGCCGATGCCATGTTCGCCGCTAAGACTGCCGCCCATCTGCACGCAGGCCTTGAGGATGTCGCGGCCGGCCTCGATCGCCCGGCGCACCTGGTCCGGGTCGCGTTCGTCGTAGAGAACGATCGGATGAATGTTACCATCGCCGGCGTGAAAGACGTTGCCGATGCCAAGCTGGTAACGTTCGCTCACGGCCTGAATGGTCCTGAGAATCTCGGGCAGGCGGGTGCGAGGCACGACGCCGTCCTGCGTGGCGTAGTTGGGCGCCAGTCTGCCGACCGCGCCGAACGCCTTTTTGCGGGCCTTCCACAGGTTGGCGCGCTCGGTCTCGTCGCGCGCCAACCGCACCTCGGTTGCGCCCGCCGAGCGGGCGATTTCGCTCACCGCCGCGGCGCGTTGGTCGATACCGGCCGAAAGCCCGTCCAGTTCGATGATCAGTACGGCCGCCGCATCTCCGGGCAGCCCGACATGAAACGCCTCTTCGACCGCCTTGATGATCAGCCGGTCCATCATTTCGATGGCGCCGGGAATGATGCCGGCGGCGATGATGGCGGAAACGGCGTTGGTCGCGCTGTCGACGCTGGGGAAGATGCCGAGCAGGGTGCGGCGGGTCTCGGGCTCGCGCATAAGCCTAAGCAGCGCACGAGTGACCACTCCGCACGTTCCCTCGCTGCCGATGACCGCCCCGACGAGATCTTAGCCGCAACGCTCTTCAAGCGGGCCGCCCAGCTCCACGACTTCTCCGTCGGCAAGCACCAGCTCGATTCCCAGCACGTGATTGGTGGTAACTCCGTATTTCAAAGTGTGCGGGCCGCCCGAGTTCTCCGAGACGTTGCCGCCGATGGTGCAGGCGACCTGCGAGGACGGGTCCGGCGCGTAAAAGTAGCCCTGGTCTTTGACGGCGTTGGTCACGCGCAGGTTGGCCACGCCGCTTTCGACCTCGATCCGCCGGTTGGCAAGGTCAATCGACAGGATTCGGTTCATACGCGCGGTGCCGATCATGACCGGCGCCTCGACCGGCAAGGCTCCGCCAGAGAGACCGGTGCCGGCGCCGCGCGGTAAAAAGGCGATCCGGTGTCGATGCAGCACCTTGAGCGTATGGCTGACCTGCTCGGTGGTGCGCGGCAGGACCAGCAGCTCGGGCGCGGTCTTTTCCATCGTCCAGCCGTCGCATTCGTACACCTTGAGTTCGCTGGCGCGCCAGATGAGGCCCTCCTCGCCGACGATGTTGCGCAGTTCGCTGACGACCTCGGAGCTAAGCGGGCCGGCTACCCGATGATTTTCCTGCGTCACAGGCTTGTCCCCTGGCCGACGAGTGCGGCCGGTCTAAAGCTGGAGCGCACACCGGCGTGCGTCACGGCTGCTCGACCCTAAGGTCAAGATAGCGTAAAAACCCTACGTTTACAAAACCGCGGCGCGGGCCGGCGCATGCCGCGCAGGGCCGCGCCGCGGTTACTGCGGGGCCGGGCCGGTTGCCTCGGTCGGGGGTGCAGGGCGGTCGCTCCCGCAAGCTTTGGCTGCGCCGACTCGGGCGCGCCCCGCCGGCGTCCGAGGCCAAGTCAGCGCGAAGGCGGCGCCGGCCACGGCCGCTCCGGCAAGATAGGGGGCCGCGGGCGCAACCGCCTGGTAGACAAAGCCGCCAAATAGCGGACCGAGAATCCGTCCCAGCGAAAGCATCGACTGGTTCAACCCCAGCAACTCGCCCTGCCTTTCCCGGTCGGTTAAGCCGCAGAGCAGCGTTACCAGCGAGGTGCTCGCCAGGCCGTAGCCGCAGCCAACCAGCGCCAGCATCAGGAAAAGCCCCGGCCGTTCAAGCCAACTCCCCAACGGCGCCAAGCCCAGGCCGAAGACGAGAATGGCTGCGCTTAGCAGCGGCCGCGGGCCGACCAGCCTGACTAGCCTGCCAACCAGGAATCCTTGCGCGACCGCCTGAATCGCCGCCGCGTATGCGAGCAACGCGCCCACGCTGCGCGCGCCCAATGCGTAGCACTGCGGTAAAAGCAGCGAAAAGGTGGTCTCCAGCCCGGCAATCGTAAAAGCCAGCAGAAAAGAGACACACAACAACCGGCCCGAAGCTCCCAAAGCCAGCAGCCTGCGCAGCGCGCCAAGCGGCCCCTGGCGCGCCTCCATGCCGCCGGCGGATACTCGCGCCCGCGCGCCGGGCGGCTCGACCAGCCTGAGCCATGCAAAGAGAAAGTTGGCAAACGTCAACAGCGCCGCAAAAAATACCGGCCTGCTGAGACTTGACCAGCCCAGAAGCCCGCCGAGTGCGGGACCGAAAACGAAACCCAGCCCAAAAGCGGCACCCAGCATCCCCATCGCCGAGGCTCGCTCTTCTTCGCCCGTCACGTCCGCAGCGTACGCCTGTGCGACCGAGACAGTCGCCGCGCACGCTCCGTGAAGCCCCCGCGAGAGCCAAAGCCCGACAAACGACCGGGACAAACCGTAGACCACGTAGCTCACCGACGAGCCCAATAGGCCGAGCAGGATTATCGGCCGCCGACCCCAGCGGTCGGATAAACGGCCAAGCCACGGCGCACAGAACAACTGCGCCAGCGAGTAGCTCGAAAGAAGCAGCCCGATCGCCGCCGGCCCCACACCCAGCCGCTCGGCATACATCGGCAAAAACGGAATCACGATGCCAAAGCCGAGAAGGTCGAAGAAAACGGCCAGGAAAAGGACCAGACGCCATCCCGGGCGCACCTGCCGTGCGGACTTATCTTCGCCTTGAGACGCGGACAAACCCACCGGCCTTAGCCACCCTTGCGCAAGCCAGAATGCGGCTGAAAAGCCGGCTTAACCGGTCTCTGCCGCGCGCCCGCCTGTCACACAGGCCCGACAGCGATACGGCTACGCTCTCAGCCGAGCTTCACCCAAGCTATCGCTTCGCCGCAACTGCGGCAACGACCGCGCTCAACTATAGTCTCTCGACGCCCAGGCGATCGGACAGCTCCCGCAATTTCTTCTTCCCCCGAACGGGCTTGTCGCCGACGAACGGGCCGCACTGCGGCGCCGCTAGCGCCGCTCAAAGAAGGCGGCAAAGCTTGTTGCAGAGCAGGGTTCGCGTTATACGAAACAGACGGACGGCGGCCGTTTGCAGTCAGCCAGTAGCGCCGACAAGGTTGTCGGGATTTCCAAGGTAGGCGCGCAGTCGGGGAGAAACGATGCTCGAAAGAATGGCGCTAGACCGGTGGGGATCGCTGACCGAGGCTGAGCGCCGGATGCTTGCGGCGCTCGAGGCCGGTCAAGCGGCGTCTTTCGATCCGCCCGCCGCCGGCGAAGAAGATGAACAGCCGGCGGAGCCTCCGCCACGGGCCGGCGAGAACGAGCGCACGGTTCGCGCCGCGCTTATCCGGTGGCTGGCACTGGACGTTTCGGCGGCTGAGCGGCTTAGCCATAGCGGGATAAGAATTGTAGGCGCCAGGGTCAACGGCCGGCTGGACCTGTCGCACTCGAGGGTTCGGCTGTCGCTTGCCTTCGAGCGCTGCATGCTGAGCGAGGGTCTGGACCTTTCCTTTGCGGAGACTGACGCGCTCAGCGTTAGCGGAAGCGTCGTTGCGGCACAGACCGGCCCGGCGCTGCGGGCCGAGGGCGCGCACGTGCGCGGCACGCTGATGCTCGGACGCTGCCGGATGGACGGCGAGACGCGCCTGGCCGACGCGCTCATCGACGGCCATCTCTGGTGTCGCGACGCTTACCTCAGGGGCCGCGCCGATACCGCGCTCTACGCCAACGGCCTGCGGGTGGGCGGCAATGTGTTGCTGGATACCGGCGCGGAGATCGGACGCGGTTTTAAAGCCGAGGGCGCGGTGCTGCTGGTCGGCGCCGAGATAGCGGGCGACCTCAAGTGCGGCGGCGGCAGCTTCGTCAACCGCGGCGCGCTGGCCCTCGGTGCGGTCGGCATCCATGTGGCAGGCAGCCTGACCGCGGGCCGCTGGGCTCATGCCGGCCGAGAAACCAGGAGCACCAACCGGATGGCGGTTGAGGGCGAGGTCAACCTTTTGGCAGCCCGGATCGACGGCAACCTCTCGCTCACCGGCGGCCGGTTCAAGAATCCCGGCGCCAACGCCATCTTTGCCCCGGGCATCAAGGTGGGCACTACGGTCTCGATGCGGGAATTCTACGCCGAGGGCACGGTCTCTTTTGCCGGCGCCGAGGTCGGGCGCAATTTCGAGTGCCGTTTCGGCCGCTTTTCCAACCCGGGCAAGCCGGCGCTGGTGGCGGCCGGTATGGTGGTCAGCGGGGATGCCCGGCTGGACGAAGGTTTTCTGGCCGAGGGCACCGTGGTGCTCGAAGGCGCCCGCGTGGGCGGTGACCTGGACTTCAGCAATGCTACTTTTCGCCGTCCCGCGCCCAAGGAGAAGGCCGGCAGCGCGCCGGCGGTTCGCCTCAACGGTGCGCGTATCGGCGGGGACCTCAACTTCACCGGCGGCCGGTTCAGCGGCCAGGGAGCAACCGGCCTCGAGGCGCAAAATGTCGATGTTATGGACCGGCTTTTCTGGCGGCAAATGCAACTGGAGTCTCCCGCCGACGCTTTCATCGACCTGCGCCGCGCCAGAGTCGGCACCCTGGTGGACGCCAACGACGGCAGTTGGCCGCTGGACGCCCGCCTGTCGCTGGCCGGTCTGGTCTATCGCGAGATTGACGGTCCGACAGAAGCCCGGATGCGCTTGGGTTGGATTGAGAGACAGTGGCGAGTGCCGGCCGGTGCCCGCGGCACGGGCGTGGCAGGCCGGGGCAGTGTCGGCCGGCAGCCAAACCCGGCTGGCGTCCCGGCCGCGATCGAGTTCAGCGCCCAGCCTTATGGGCAACTGGCACGGGTGCTGCGCGAGAGCGGCCACGAACGCGACGCGCAGGCTGTGCAGGTGGCTCGCGCGCGCGCGCTGCGCAGATACGGCAAGATCGGATGGCTGGCTTACTGCAAGAATTTGTTGCTCGATCTGACAATCGGCTACGGCTACCATCCGTTCAAGGCTTTCTACTGGTCGCTGCTCTTCGTGCTGGTTGGATGGGCGGTCTTCGCGATGGCGGCGCAGGCGGGCCTGATGCAGCGTACCAACCGGCTGCAGGGACAACTGCCGTCCGGAGCCGCCGAGCTGACGCTGGACCGCGAAGAGGCCTTCAGTCCGCTGGTCTATTCCCTGGACACGTTTTTGCCGTTGGTCGGGCTGAGTCAGCGCGAGTACTGGAGGCCGCAGGCCGGCCGGCGCGGCGGATGCGGGCTGGTGCCGGGCCGTTTCCTGGTCGGCTGGCCGGTGGTGCGTTGCACCCCCGCCCTGGCCGGCGGCGGCGCCACCGGTTGGTTTACGCTTTCGGGATGGGCAGTGCGTGCCTACCGCTGGATGCAGATTCTCGCCGGTTGGCTCCTTACGGCGCTTTTCCTTGCGGGAGTGAGCGGCGTCGTTCGCAGGGAGTGACCTCGGCAAAGCCGCGCGTTCCTTAAGCCAATCGCCTGGCGCGCTTGCCGTGCCGCCCGGCGTGCGCCGTCTGCCGTGCTAGCTGGCTGCGGTGGGCAGCGAGAAGTGGATGCGCTCTTTGGCCACGCTCAGGAGTTCGATGGTCGCTCCCTGGGCCTTGAAAGTATCGACAATCTCCGCGACCAGCCACTCCGGCGATGAGGCGCTCGCCGTCACGCCCAAGGTGGCCACCCCGTCGAGCATCTGCGGCCTGAGATCGGCCAGCGAGTCGATCAGGTAGGCGGGCGCGCCGCGGCTGCGGGCCACCTCGACCAACCGGTTTGCGTTGGAGCTTTGCTTGGAACCGACGACCAGGATCGCGTCGCTGACCTCGACCAGTTCCTTGACGGCGTTTTGGCGGTTCTGAGTGGCGTAGCAGATGTCGTCGGTTTTGGGCGTAACCAAGTTGGGGAAGCGCTGCTTGAGCGCTTCCATGATTTCGCGGGTGTCGTCCACGCTGAGCGTGGTCTGGGTTGTTGCTGCAACCTTTTCCGGGTCGCTCACGGTGATCGTCCGCGCTTGCTCGACGTTCTCGACCAACAGGACCTGGCCCGGCGCTACACCCAGCGTTCCTTTGACTTCCTCGTGCCCGCTATGGCCGATCAGAATCACGGTGCGCCCTTCGGCCGCGTAGCGCTTGACCTCGAGGTGGACCTTGTTGACGAGTGGGCAGGTTGCGTCGATGACCGTCAGATTTCGCCGCTGGGCATCCTCCCACTCGCTTGGCGGAACGCCGTGCGCGCTGAAAACCACCCGGCGTCCCGGCGGCACCTGTTCCAGGTCGTTGACGAAGATGGCGCCCTCGGCCTCCAGCCCTTCGAGCACGAAGCGGTTGTGCACGATCTGGTGGCGCACGTAGAGCGGCCGCTCGTAGGTGCGCAGCGCCTGGCGCACCGCTTCGACCGCTCGCTCGACACCGGCGCAAAAGCCGCGCGGCTCGGCCAGCACGAGTTTCTTAACGACAGTTCCGGGAAACGGCATGTTTCGGTTGTTATACGATTGTCGGCGTCCAATCAACCAAGCCGCAACCGGCTTTGCCCGGGGATCGTCAGCTCGGCGGCTTAAGCGGCGGCGGCCGGGAGTCCTGGGCGCCGACCCAGACCTCGCCTCCGGCGAAATGCTCCTTCTTCCAGATTGGCACGGTTTCCTTGAGCCGGTCGATGGCGAAGCGGCAGGCGGCAAAGGCGGCGCTGCGATGGGGTGCGGAGACGGCGATCGCTACCGAGGCCTCGCCGACATTGACCAGCCCCAGGCGGTGGCGGATTGCGATGCGGGTGATCGGGAAGCGCGCGCCGGCCTCAGCCGCCAGCTTGCGCATCTCGCTAAGCGCCATCGCTTCGTACGCCTCGTACTCGAGCCGCAGCACGCGGCGGCCGGCATTCTCGCGCCGGGTTGTGCCGACAAAGGTGACCGTGGCGCCGGCGCCGGGGTCGGCAACTGCCGCCTCTAACGCCGCAACGTCGATCGGCTGCGCCGAGAGCTCCACCACGCCCACCCACGGCGCCTCGCTACCGCCGCTTACCGGCGGGATGCAAGCAAGCTCGTCCCGCTCGGCGGGCCGGTAGTCGGCCGCCACGTACTGCTGGTTGACCGCGAAAGCGACCGCGCCGCCGCAGCCTGCCAGCCCAGGCATCTCGGCGACCAGCGAGTGCCAGATTTGCTCGACCGTGGCACCCCCGGGAAAACTCCGGGTGAGTTCGGCCACGCCCGCCCGCTCGCGCAACGTGGCGAAAAATCTGATGGTTACCTGCATGGCAACTCAAGCAGTTGAGCCGCGTGGCTCAGCTCGGGCAGCACAAGCTTCTCCAGCGCAAGCCGGCACGCCCGAGGCGAGCCGGGAAGCGCAACCAGCAGCCGACCTCCGCTGACGCCGGCGATCGCCCGGCTCAGAAAGGCCGCCGGCCCCACCTCGGCGTAGGAAAGCATCCGGAAAAGCTCGCCGAAGCCGGGCAATTCCTTGTCAAACAGCGGCGCCAGCGCTTCGGGCGTTGAGTCGCGCGCGGATATTCCGGTTCCTCCGGTTACGATCAGGGCCGCGAGCTTGGGCAACTGCTCGCTAACCGCCTTGCGTATCGCCTGCGGGTCGTCCGGCACCACCGCGTAGTAGCTTACCTGGTGACCCGCGGCGGCCAGCATTTCGCGCACCAGCTTGCCGCTGGCGTCGGTCTGCTGATTGCGGGTGTCGCTTGCCGTCAGCACGCCGACGCTCAGTCGTAGCGGGGTCTTGCCGTGATGCTGCGCCTTGTCTGCGCCGTTTTGGACCATCGCAGGAAGACTCGCCAAGAGTTTCGTCGCCGCGCCGCCGGCCGCCAAAGCCGCTTTGCCTCGGTCCGCGCCGGGGCCGGTTGGGCGCGGCGCGGTGGCAGGCTCAAGCTCAGCGCAGTCGCAGGTTTACGGCCTGTCGTCCTTTTTCTCCGGGCCGGACCTCGAATTGGACGTCCGCACCCTCGCGCAGGTCTTCGAAGTAGAGCTTGGGCGCGAGCCGCGAGCGGTGAAAGAAGACATCCTCGCCGCCGTCGTCCGGCTCGATAAAGCCGAAGCCCTTGTCCTTGAATAATTTCTTGATGGTCCCGTACACCTCTAGCTTACCCCCTGCGCTCGATTGTGATAGTTGAAGCTCAGTCAGGCAAGGTGCCACGCTGCCCGGCGTCCTGGCGCGGCCGGACACCGCCGCGCCGCCTGTTGATGTTTGGCCGCGCCTGTCGGCTGGGGAGCGTCGGCGCCCGGGGCCGGGAGAGCTCAAAGAACAGACAGGTTTTGGTCATGACACGAACCCTGACGCTTGCGGAAATAGAGCGGATTTTTCAGATTACCGACGCCCTGGGACTTTCTCGCGAGGCGCTGGTCATTCCGCTGCGCCCGCAGCATCCCGGCTCCCTCACCCGCCGCAAGGATGGCCGCCTGGAGATCGTCGTTGAGGCCGAGACCTCCTTCGATGGGTGGCTTCAAGCGTTCGAGGCGGAACTCAGACGCTTTCTTGGCTCGCCTGCGGGCGGCTGAGTTCGATTAGCAGCGCGCCTTCGTCCACCTTGTCGCCGGGCTGCAGCGCGACCCTGGCGACCACGGCATCGCCCTCCGCGTATACGACGGTCTCCATCTTCATCGCTTCGAGGACCAGCACCGGTTGGCCCGGCTTGATTTGCGCGCCTCCGTCAACGAAGACCTTGAGCGCCCTGCCGGGCATCGGCGCGGTCACCTGCAGCGCGATCGCCGCGCGGCGCCGGCCGGCGGATGATGGGTGCGATGCGCCCGGGGGACGCGGCGGCCTGATGGCCGGCGCGCAGCCGTTGCGGAGCGGAGCAATGGGACGCGGCAGGAAGCGATTTTCGCCGCGAAGAAAAAATTTTTCGCCGCCACGACAAAAACTCGTTGACCCTCGGGGTAATTTCACTATGTTGGATTTAACCGAGCCGAGAGCTCAGCGGCGGCTCAGTCGGTCGGCGCAGAGATGAATTGCCTGGAGCAAGGGGAGCGGGGCGAACAATGACAGAGTCGTACGCTGTCCGCACGGTTTACGAGTTCCCGGTAGCGGGTCACCTTTGCAGCGACGGGTCGGTGCGCTTCATCCGGCTAGTTCGCCGGCGCGGCAACCAGCATCCCCCGCAAGGCGTCTGCACCAGGTGTCATCAGCTTTTCGAGTACCGCAAACCGCAGCGTTCCCGAGTTCGCCACTACACCAGCGACGGCGCCAGCCACTTTTAAGGTTCGCGCCGGCTGCGAGCGGCCGTCGCGGATCACGCCGGCCAGCCGCGGCTCGAGCCCCAAGCCGCGCAGAGGCTGCCCGCGGCGTTGGAGCGCCGCTTGGCCGGAGCACACCTTGGCGGGCGCATGGCACACCGGCTCGCCTGTTGGCCAGCGCCCGCGCCCTTAGGGCGCCGTGCCGCTGCGTTGCGCCACGGCCGCCTGCTACTCGTACTCGTCGCCGAAGTGCGCGCGGACGATGCGCGCCTTGAGGTATTCCAGGGTTCCCAAGTCTTCCACGATATCGCCGCCGGTGTCGTAGAAGAACAGTTCCCCGTTTTTGGTGCGTCCGACCGCGACCACCCATTCCAGGGAGTCTCGGTCCTCGAGGAGGTAGTTGATGGTTTGCGCTACGCCGTGCCCCGGGATGATGGTTATCTTGGGGCGCGCCTGCTTCTCCTTCTCCTGCTTGGGCATCTGCTCGCTCGCCCCTTTCGCCCGAGGCGCACCGGAAAGCCTGATTTACATTAGGAACGAGCGGGCGGCTAAGTCAATACCGCTCTTGCGACCACTTCCACGTGATGGGTGTTGGGAAAGAAATCGAAGCCGCGTGCGCGGTCGATCCGGAAACCGCCGCGTAGCAGCGTCTGCAGGTCGCGCGTCAACGTCGGCGGATTGCAGGAGACGTAGACGATCGCCGCCGGCCGCAGGCTTAGCAGCGCGGGCATCAGTTCGCCGGCGCCTTGGCGCGGCGGGTCCAGGATGATCACGTCGGGCCGAAAACCTGTCGCTTTCACGAAGCTGGCCGCCTGCGCGGCCTCCAGGCAGACGAACTGCGCCTGGGAGAGCCCCAGCCGGGCGGCGTTGTGGCGCCCGGCTGCGACCGAAAAGGCGTCGCGGTCGGCGCCGATAACCATTGCACCGCGCCGCGCCACAGGCAGCGTGAAGTTGCCCGCGCCGCAGAAAAGATCGAGCACGCGGCGTCCGCTCTCCGGCGCCGAAAGCTCCATGACGTAGCGGACAAGCCGCAGATTCTGCGCCCGGTTCACCTGGGTGAACAGGTCCGCGTCCACCTCGAGCGCAAGCCCCGCCTCCAGCGCAAGCCTGACCTGGATCGAACCGACCGGGCAGCGCAAGCCGCCGCCCCGAAGCACTATCCCGCTGAGCGTCGGGTCTTCGCTGAGAAGCGTCTGGCAGCGCCGCAGCTCGGCCTGGGTCGGCTTCGCTAAGAGATGGCCCACGAGAACCTGGCGGTCCTCGTCCACGACGACCTCGATCTCCGAGCAGCGCACTTCCCTGGCAAACCGGCGCGGCATCCTAAGCCCGGGGTCTGCCACCAGG
Source organism: Deltaproteobacteria bacterium (assembly GCA_021794015.1). GTDB lineage: Bacteria > Desulfobacterota > Binatia > Binatales > Binataceae > JAJYRQ01. The sequence goes on from JAJYRQ010000026.1 coordinate 34,511, forward strand.
CAGCGCTCCACGGCAACCATCCTGGAGCTTTCCGCCTCGCGAAAGCCGAGGCTGCCGTCGCGGTTCGCTTTAAGTCTAAGGCGCGCGCGGTAACCGAACTCGGCGTCCGCCGGTTCGACCAGCCCTTCGGGGTCGAGATCGAGCTTGGCCGTGCGGGCCAGCTCCGCCGCGATAATCCCGGCCTTGTGCCTGAGCTGCGCTTGGTAGGAAAGATGCTGCCAGTCGCATCCGCCGCAACGCGGCAGGTAGGGGCAGGGCGCGAGGCGCCGCTCGGCGCTCGGCCTGACGATCCGTTCAATACGTGCAAGCGCGTAGTTCTTTCGCTCCTCGGTGAGCGTAACCTCGACCAGGTCTCCCGGCGCGCCGGCGGGAACCATCACCACCCGTCGATCAAGGCGCCCAAGGGCGAGCCTGCCAAAGCTCATTGCGGTTATTTCAATCTCGGGCATGGCTGTCGCGCGGCAGTCGGGGCCGCTAAGCGCGCGGCTATGAACGGCCGGCCGTGCGACCACGATCTTCGTCGGCTGGGTAGTTTGCTGCCGCTTGCGCTCCTACCTCTGGTTCCCCGGCCGGCATAGATTGTTCATGCGGGCGCCTGTAATCATAGCCGACCGGGCGGGTTTCAAGCTTCGGCAGCCGCCAGCGTCTGGGGCGGCTCCTTGCGGAGCCGAGTTGGTTGTTGTAAACCGACGCTGGGCGAAGGAAGCCGATCGCGGCAAGCTGGCGCCGAGGCCGGTCGACAGACGGCACGCGCTAAGCAAAACAGAGGCTCGGCGGCGCGCCAAGCCGGCGCGCCGCGTCAGGGCGCCGGCCCCCGGGGTGGGCCGCGCAACAACGGGGAGAAAATCATGGCGGTTACGGTGGTTGCTAAACTCAGGGCCAAGGCCGGCAGCGAGGCGAGCCTGGAGCAGGCACTGCGCGCGATGGTGCCCAAGGTGCGCGACGAATCGGGCACGCTAAGCTACGTCCTTCATCGCTCGGTGCGCGAACCGGGCGTGTTTGTCTTCTACGAAATTTACCAGGATCAGGCGGCGCTCGACGCCCACACCAAGACCCCGCATTTCAAGGGGCTGGTGGCCGCGGTTGGCCCGCTGCTCGACGGCCGGATGCACGCGGACGTCCTGGTCGAACTCGACCGCAAGTAGGAGCATTGTGAGCGGGACCACGGAGGCGGCCGCGCGGGCTCAAGCTGCCGGTGCGTATCGTTGACCATCGCGAGGTGCTCGCGGCGCTCGCCGCCGGCGCCCAAGTCGTCGACGTCCTGCCCGCGCGCGAGTACCGCGTAGCGCACCTTCGCGGCGCTGTGCACCTGCCGCTGCCCAGGGTCATGGCCGGAGCAGGTGCGGCGCTCGACCCGCAGCGGCCGTGCGTCGTTTATTGCCGCGACGCGCTCTGAGATATGAGCGGGCGGGCTGCGGCGCAGCTCGAAATGATGGGCTGGCGGCAGGTGCTGCATTACCTGCGCGGCAAGGCGGACTGGATGATACGTGGACTCCCCATGGAGCCTCGAGCGCCGCTTGGCGAGCGGCTGCGAGCGTTTCCTTTTTTCGTGAACAATATCGTCCCCGGGCTTCGCAGTGCATGGGTCGCCGCGACGCGACGAGAAACGGTGGGGGCGCTTATCGCCGCCGACCTCCTTCGGATGTCTGCTTCCGATCGGGTCACGGCCGCGCCGGCGCCGCCGAGCCTGCCGGTGTGGGCCGTCGTGCTGGACAGGAACGGCGTGGTTTTGGGCGCGCTTGAAAACCGCACGCGCCAGGCGTCGGGGCAGCTCGCGCTCGACCTGATGAACCCCGCGCCCCAGACCATCCGCCCCGACATGACACGCAAGCTTGCCGCGGCGTTACTCGGCAGAAACCGCTATCTGCTCGTGACCTCGAACCGAGGCGAGTATATCGGCAGATACCCCTGCAGCGCGCCTTGCTGACCGGGAGGCGCGCCGCCGGCCGGTGCGCCAGTCGACCGCCGGAGCGCCGGACGGTGCGCGCGGCTTGCGGGGGACGCCGGCCGGTGGTGGTCCGCCTCAAGCGCCGCGGCCGCCGGCGGATGCCCGCTCGTCATGCCGTTGCCTCAGGTAGGCTCCCTGCTTGAGCAACTGGCGCTGGATGTCACGCGGGTCGAGGTCGCGCGGCCGCCGGCCCCGGTCGGCGGCAAGCGCGGCCGCCACTCCGGCCGCCTGGCCGGTTATCCAGCACTGCGGTATTTCGCGCAGAAAGGAATGTGACTGCCGATCGCAGGCAACGTGACGCCCGGCGGCGAGCACCCCGTCGAGCTCGGCGGGAAGCAGGCTGCGGTACGGAATCGAGATGCTGGGAAAGACGGGCGAAGGGCTGGGGCTAACGCCAATTTCGTCGTCGAAGACTGCGCCGCCCTCCCATTGCTCGCGCGCAACCTTGTGTACGCCGAGCAGGCGGCGGCTGTGGCGCACGCCCATTTGCGGCGCGCTCAGCATCAGGTAGGCCTGCTCGAAGCCCGGTGCATGGGCGCGGTAGAAGCCCAGATGCTCGACCATCAGGCGGCGCGACTCGATCTCGACCGCGGTCAGGTCTTCGACGTTAAGCGGGCTGTACCCGGCCAGCCGCGGCCCCAGGAACAGGGCCACGTCGTTGCGCCACGAGACATAGGGGCGCTCGAACAGCTTGAGCGCCTCGCGCCCGCGTTGCATGAAATCGGCGAAGCTTTCCTGCTGCAGGGTTTTGAACGCGATCCAGCGCTCCATGTCCACGCCGCCAAACAGCCACGCCACGTTCATGCAATGATGAATGTCGTCCTCCTCGATGTCTGACTCGAAGCTGGCGCCGGCCCCGGCATAAAGGTCTCCGTCGCCGCTGGCGTCGACCACAACCGCAGCCGCGACCGCCCGGCGTCCCTCCTTGCTCTCGAAGACAGCCCCGCAAATCCGCTTCTCCTCGACCATCGGGGCAACCGCCCAACAGTGCAGCATCAGGTTGACGCGCGCTTCCAGCACCATGCTGAGCGACACCAGCTTGAGCCACTCGGGATCGATGGTCGGCGACCAGGTAACCGTTGCATGAAACGCCGCGGTGCGTTGCGACCAGTAAGCAGCCGCCTCAGGGTTCCTGGAGCCCCAAAGCGGTGCGGCCGGCCCGGCCTTGGCGTCGGCGGGCAGCCGCTCGAGCAGGTCGCTGGCGATCCCCCGGATAAGCTGTTCTCCGTTCCAGTCGGTCATCCGGTCGATCCAGATCACCAGTCCTCCGGTGGAAAGTCCGCCGAGGTGGTTGTAGCGCTCGACCAGGGTCACGTCGGCGCCCATCCGGGCCGCGGCGATGGCGGCCGCGGTGCCGGCCGGTCCGCCGCCCACAACCAGGACGTCGGTTTTGCGGTAGATCGGGACGTCACGCGCCGGCTCGCGCCAGGTGCCGGCGCTCGGGCGGCGTTTGCGCTCGCGCTCGCGTTTCCAGACGCTTTCGGAAGAAAAGAGAAATTCATCTTTACGCATCATCGCCGAGCCTCGCCGCGCAAACCGCGATCGTCATATCCTACGCGTTCACCATGATAATGGGCTGCCGGCATAGCGACAAACAGGCCGTGGCGCGAGCTCCCGGCGCGGTCCTATAATCGGCGTGAGCTCGGGCTGCCGTTTACGTGAGCGTCGGGGTGTTCAAGATGAAGATCGCCCGCGCGCACCGGGCGCGCCGGGCAACGCCACCGTGCCGATGACCGGAGATTCTATGCCTATAAGCCAGGTCGAGCAGGACGCAGCGGCGGTTGCGGAAAGCTTCGCGCAGCATCTCTTCGCCCGGATGCGCCCCGAAGAACGGGCGCGGCTCGGCGAACTCAGGCGGCAAGAGCTGGCCGCACGGGCTTATGCCTTTTTTGCTCGGCGCACACGGACCATCGAGGCGCAGGTTACCCCCGCCGCTCAGGCAATAGGCAGCGCATTGGTCGTCGAGACGCTGATGCCGGATGCGCCGTTCATCGTGGACAGCCTGCTCGAGTACTTCGAACGGATCGGTGCCACGGTGACGCTGCTGCTGCATCCGATTTTCACGGTCGTCCGCGCCGGCGACGGGTGCCTGGTTTCCTTTGAGCCGGCGCGGATGGCCGAGGGAGCCGAGTCGCTGGTATACGCGGAGCTCGAGCCGGGGGATAAAGCCGCGGCTCTCGATGCGCTGGCGGCAGAAATCCGGGCCACCCTCGAGGAGGTCCGGCGCGTCGCCCTGGACGGTGCGGCGATTGCTGGGCGGGCCGCGGCGCTGGGCAACGAGGCCGCGCTGACGGCCGAGCTTGCCGAAGAGGGCGAATTTCTCAAATGGCTTGCCGCCGGAAACTTCGTCTTTCTCGGCTACCGGCGCTACGAAGTGGCCGAGCGCGGCGGCGTGCAGGTGCTGCAGATCGCCCCCGGCTCCGGCCTGGGCATTTTGCGCGGCGAAGAACGCTCGCGCTACGCCAGCGGCGTGCCGCTCGCGGTGATGGATGCAGGACGGCGCCGGCTGTTGTTCGAGGGGTCTGCGCTTATCGGCGGCAAGACGCGCGCCGAATCCCGGGTCTACCGGCGGCGCGCGATGGACGATATCAGCCTGCGCCGACAGCCCGCGGCTGGAGCGGCAGTAGTCTTCGAGCGCTTCGTCGGGCACCTAAGTTCCAGGGCGGAGACCGAGGATGCGGCGCGGCTGCCGTTCCTACGCCGCAAGGTCGAGGCGCTGCTCAAGGCTGAGGGGGTGCTCCCCGGCTCGCACGACTACAACGCCCTGGTTGCGGCCCTCAACGGGCTGCCCAAGGAAGAACTTCTGCGGGCCAGCGACCAGGAGCTGCGCCTGCAGCTAAGGCTCATCCTGGAGGCGGCCGAGCCGGCGGCCATCCGGGTGCGTCTTTACCCCGACGCCGAGCGCGGCAACGTCATGGCGCTGGTGGTGATGCCGCGCGAGAATTTCTCGTCCGCGGTGCGCAGGCAAATCCAGCAGCTTCTCGAGCGCAAGCTCGGTGCCCGGCTCCTTTACTACCACCTGGCGTTGAGCGAAGCGGCCAGCGCGCTGCTGCACTTCTGCCTGGCAGGCTCGATGCCGGCTGAGCCGGAACTGGCCGCGCTGCAGCGAGAAATCGAGGAAATCGCCCGAACCTGGGAGCAACGTTTGGCCGAGCGGCTGGCTGCCCGCCGGGGCGAGGCCGAAGCGCACGTGCTGCTGCAGCGCTGGCAGACCGCATGCGACGCCGCTTACACCGCCGCGACCGGCGTGGAACAGGCGCTGGCCGATATCGAGCGGATCGAAGCGATGCTTACAGGAGAGAAACAGTTCGAGGCGGCGCTGGCGGCGGCCGGCGCTGACAACCGGGAGCCGGCCGAAATCAGGCTCTACCAGCTTGGCGAACCGCAGGGGCTTTCCCAGGTGATGCCGGTCCTGCACGACCTGGGTCTGGTGGTGCTCTCCGAAGAGGTGCATCGATTGGCGCCGCGCGGGCCGGCGGGGCCGGTTGTGGCGTGGGTGCAGGTTTTCCGGGTGGCCGGTCCCGGCCACAGAGGGCTGGGCGAGTTTGCGGGTGTCTCGATGGTTGCCGAAGCGCTGGGCGCGGTGCGCCGCGGCGTGGCGGAGAGCGACGCGTTGCACGGTCTTATCCTGACGGCCGGGCTTTCATGGCGTGCGGCGGCCCTTTTGCGGACCTGCCTCAACGCGGCCTTCCAGATGAAGGTTGTCCCGTCGCGCTTGGTGCTGGAACGGCTGCTCTTGCTTCACCCCGAGCTGGCCCGCCTTTTGGTGGAGCTTTTCACGGCGCGGCTCGACCCGCAAAGCAGCGCCGGCGCCGCAGAGATCGCGCAACTGCGGCAAGCCTACCTGGAGGGGCTCAACGCGGTCGACAACATGGCCGAGGACCGGGCCGCGCGGGCTCTGCTGTCGCTGGTCGAAGCGACGGTGCGCACCGACTACTTTTGTCCGCCCGCTGACGACCCGGGACGCATCACAATTAAGTGCGAAAGCGGGCGCATCGCCGGGCTTCCCGACACGGCGCCGCTTTACGAAATCCACGTCAACACGCCGACCATGTCGGGATGCCATCTGCGCGACGGCCCGATCGCCCGCGGCGGTATCCGTTTCAGCGATCGGCCCGACGACTACCGCACCGAGGTCCTGGGTCTCATGAAGACCCAGACGGTCAAGAACACGATCATCGTCCCGGTCGGCGCCAAGGGTGGTTTCGTGATCAAGGTGCGCGACGGCGCCCGAGCCGAGCGGGGCGCGATCGAGGCTGCCTACCGCACGCTGGTCGAGGCAATGCTGGCGGTTACCGACAACCTGCGCGACGGCCGAATCGAACGGCCGGCGGGCGTCAAGGTGCTCGACCAGGACGGCGCCTACCTGGTGGTTGCCGCGGACAAGGGTACTGCGGCCTTTTCCGACATCGCCAACGAGATTTCCCAGGCGCGGGGCTTCTGGCTGGGTGACGCCTTTGCTTCGGGGGGGCGCCACGGCTTCGACCACAAGGGCATGGGCATTACCGCGCGCGGAGCGTGGGAGTCGGCTCTCTGGCATTTGCGCCGGATGGGACGCGACCCGCGGCGCGGCGCGCCCATCACCATGGTCGGCGTGGGAGACATGTCGGGGGACGTCTTCGGCAACGGGCTTCTCCAGTCGCGCAACGTAAAGCTCATCGCGGCCTTCGATCATCGCCACATCTTCGTCGATCCCGACCCCGATCCGGAGGCAAGCTTTGTCGAGCGCAAGCGGCTGTTCGACCAACCGGGCTCGCAGTGGTCCGACTACGATCGCTCGCGGCTAAGCCCAGGCGGCTTGGTTGCCGCCCGGCAGCAGAAGCGGATAGCGCTCAGCCCGCAGGCGCAAGCGGCGCTCGGATGCCGGGCCGAGTCGTTGGACGGGGAAAGCCTAATCCGCGCCATTTTGTGCGCCGAGGTTGACCTGCTTTACAACGGCGGCATCGGCACCTACGTCAAGGCCGCCAGCGAGACGCACGCCGAGGTGGCCGACCACGCCAACGACGCCTGCCGGGTCGACGCCGGTCAACTGCGCGCCCGGATCGTCGTCGAGGGCGGCAACCTCGGCCTCACCCAGCGGGCCCGCGTCGAGTATGCGCTAGCGGGCGGCCGAATCAACACGGATGCCATCGACAACTCGGCCGGCGTCGACACCTCCGACCGCGAGGTGAACCTCAAGATACTGCTGGCACCCGCCCTGGCGCGCGGCGCCGTCACGCTCGAGGAGCGCAACCGGCTGATTGCCGAATGCGCGGCCGAGACCGCCGAGGCGGTCTTGCGCGACAATCGCGACCAGGTGGTTATGCTGAGCCTCGAGGAGGTCCGCAGCGCGGGCGCGCTCGAGGTCTTCGTCGACCACCTGCGCGAGCTGGGCCGCCGCGCGCTCTTGCGCCATTATGAGGAACCGCTGCCGCCGGCCGATCGGTTGCGCGAGCGTGCCCGGCGTCGGCCCGGGCTGACCCGCCCGGAGCTGGCGCTGGTGGCCGCCTACACCAAGATCGACCTGACAGCGCAACTGGCCGGCACGCCGCTGGTGCGCGATCCCTACCTGGTCGACCGTTTTCTGCGCCCTTACTTCGCACAGCCGGTGGCCGGACGTTTCGCCGAGGATATCCCGCGCCATCCGCTGCGCGGCGAGCTCACCGTCACGCTGATGGTGAACCAGTTGGTCGATCTCATGGGCTCGACCTTCATCTTCAGGCTTGGCCGCGATTACGGCGCGAACGCTGAAAATGCCGTCCGCGCCTGGCTGGTCGCCGACGGTCTGCTCGAGCTTCATCGGCGGGTCGAGGCGGTCGAGGGGGCCGGGCTGGAAATCGACGCCAAGGCGGAGATCGAAATTTTGCTCACTCTGGAAAGAGCGGCGGGTGGTCTCTGCGCCTGGACGCTGGAAAACCTGCGCCCCGCGCGCTCCCTGGCCGCGACCATCGCGGCCTTGCGCGCGCCGCTTAGGGAGCTGGCGGCGCGCTTCGAGACGATGCTCGTTGGTTCCGAATGGCGGCGTTTCGAGCAAAGCTACCGCGAGCTGCGCGCTGCGGTTCATGAAGAGCAGCTCGCCCACGGCTTGGCCCGACTGGTAATGAGCGATCACCTGCTGACGATCATCGAGATCGCCCGATCGTTGGCGGTCGACCCGGCGGCCGTGGCCCGGGCCTACTTCGGACTGGCGGAGGCGATTGAGTTCCAGAGCATCGAGGACGCGCTCGACGCGATCGATCCGGCCGACCGCTGGTCCAGGCGCGCGGCTGCCGAGCTGCGCTCCGAGTTGCGCTCGGCGCGGGCGGCGCTCTGCCGCGCGGCACTGGCCGCCTCCGACTGCGGCGCCGCCTTGGCCGGCGGCGTGCGTGCCGGCCGTGAGCGGGCCTTCGAGGAGCTGGCCGGTTTGTTTGCCGATCTCACGCCGCGTGGCGGGATGAATCTGGCCCAGGTTCAGGTGCTGGTGCGGGCCATTGACCGGCTGGCGGGCCGCGCGTGAGACCGCGGCCGGTTGCGTTGAGCGGAGTTGGCGTCCTAGCCGCGCCTTTGCGGCGCGCGCTTTGGTCTTGGAGCGCCGGGGCGGGGATGCGGCTGCTGGTCGCGCGCGCCTCAGCTCAGGTTGCCTGACGGGAGAGCGAGGCCGTGGCGGTTATTGCGGCCACCGCAGAGGCGCCGGCGCGCTGCGCCAGCGCCAGGTCTTCGTAGAGCCGCAACCCGGCCGCCAGCACAAAAACCATCGTCGCGTAAAGCACGGAGACCGCCAGCAAATCAACCACCAGCACCGCCGCCCAGAGCAGACCCGTGACCAGGCCGACCCCGCCCAGCACCAGGCTCACCGCGAAGAAAACTCCTCCCGCCCAGGAGTTGAAGCCCGAGGAAACGGCGAAAAATACCACGATTCGCACCGCCACCTTCAGGAACAAGCCCCTGAGCAGTTGGCGGCTGTGCAGCAGCGCCTCCCAGCCCCGCCGCTCGTCGCAAATAAGCGCGTACTGCGCGAAGTAAAGCCAGACGTAGGCAAGCAGCCCAGGCACCACCAGCAGAATGAAGCCGATTAGCGTGGCCAGCCACTGCAGTACCACGACCCAGGCAAAAGCTTTGGCAAGCTGTCCCGACCGCCGATAGACCGCGGCCAGTTCGCCGAGCAGACTGCCCGCGCGTTTTCCCCCGCGAATCCGCTGCAACGCGCACAACCCCACCAGGTTCACCGCGAGCGTTACCGCCGCGCCCAGCAGATGCAGCACCACGACGGACCAATGCGGAAAGGGCCGCGGTGCCGCGCGCAACGCGGCGCTCGGCCAGGCTCCCCACGACGATGCGCCGGCAACGCTGTGGAGGCCGGGTCTGAAGGTGTGTACGACCTCGTACTGAAGATTGACGGCGTCGGGAAGCAGGCAAACGCCGGCCGCGATCACCAGCGGGGCGATTGCCAGGGCGAGCCTGAGCCAGTTGCCGCGCAGATCGTTGACCGCGTTGGCCAGGTAAATGAAGCTGCTCCGAAGCCGTGTTTCCTCCATGGTCCCAGACGAGGTTGGCACCGCCGGCGCGCCAACTCAAGCCGCCGCCCTCGCTGCGCGCCGCCCGCCGGTAGGATCGAAGCAGCTTGCGAAAATCCGGTCTTGAAGCCGGCTGCACACCGGCGGCTTGAAAAGCCTGACCGCCTTATCGACTTGACAGGGAACCTGGAAGTGTTGGGCCCACGGCAGCCGAGGGGAAGAAGCTGTTGTCCAAGCAGCCGGAGCTTGCCTCACCTCTCCCGGCCGGGAGAGGTCGGCGCGAAGCGCCGGGTGAGGGACTACTATGGCGGATTTTCTCGCCGCTGAGGCGCAGCGTTCGCCCCTTGCCCGCGGCCGCGCGCGACAGTTGCGCCGCCTGAGCGGCGACCCCAGCGAGGTTGGCACCGCCCGCGCGACATCACAATGGCGGCTTGGGACAAGCAAACGTCTGCTACCTCCTGGAGGGCAAGGGGAAGCCGAAAAGTGCCCAGTGGATAAAGGAAGCACTGGACTACGTGGCGCGATACAAGCCGGAGGAAACCTCCGGGGACCGCGCGGAAGAAGGGGCGGACGCGGCAGGCAGGGCAGAAAGTGTTGAGGGTGACCCGGATAGCAGGGATGCGCAGCGATGTCCGGTTCCGGTTCAATCTAAGGAGGCGCCGCCGGGCAACCTCGGGGAGGACTATAGCTTCCGAACGAAAAGCGAGATATGAGTCGCAAAAAAGAAGGAAGCCAGGCTGGTCAGGAACGATCTCCAATGGCTCCGGAGGAAGGGACGGCAACTTCAAGTGGTCTTATTTGGCAAGCTATACTGCGACGGCTACGAGGCGGAGCGCCGCAACCTGATTGAGGCGAAGAGTTGCGCAAGCCGGGAGTCGCTAAGGATGGCCGTGGGGCAGCTCTTGGATTACGCCTATCGAGGCAAGCAAGAATTGGGCGAATTGAACAAGGCCGTTCTACTGCCCGAGGCGCCCTCACAGGAGGACGTGAATTGGTTAAAGTCGCTGGACATCGCCGTCATCTGGCCAAAAGGCGAGGCATTCGTCGATACCGCTGGCGGGCAGTTCACGTAGCCTGAATCAACAGGTGGTAGCCCTGGGACGGCCCCTCGGCGAAGCTGTGCAGTTCGGGCCTGAAGGTCTGCATGACCCCTGGTACTGGAGGCTAATTGCTCCGGCAGGAGGCAGGGTGCGGGGACGTCGCAAGCGGAGCCAACGGCCGGCATAAGGCAAAGCCGGTTGCCACTCACATCATTGACCACGTTGGCCGGATCAATGAAGCTGTTCTTGCGAGGCGTTTCCTCGGCGGCCTCCAGCGGGGTTGGCTGCGGTTGAACGGCTAGCCAAGCCGGCGGGATGGACGGGGTTCAGAGTCGAGTTCGCCGAAACCGGGGGCGCAAGGCCGCGAAGGATGCCATTGCCCCGGCGCAGGTGGCTTTTCAGCTTTGCTCCGGAGCTTTCGAGCATGACCCCTGAGCGACAAAGGCAAATCGAGAACGAAGACCGGATGATTCGGCGGCTGCGCTTCCTGGTCGATCTTACCTTTGCCACGATCGCCCAGGATGACACGCTCAGTCTGGATGAAGCTTGGGACCACGTGCGGGCGCTCAAGGCGGCGGCGCTGGCGATGTTTCCGGGCAAGGAACAGACGTTTGATCTTATCTACATGCCGCGTTTTTCCCGGCTTCTGGCTGAGAAGTTTGTGGCGAACTAAGCCGCCGACTGCCGCGCGGCAACTTGGGCGCCACTGGTAGGGGCGGCGTGCCCAGACTGAGCGGAACTATCGCGCTGCCCGACGGTTCCACCGTGCGCGGCCGGCTCGCTTTCGACGCGACGATCTCCGCGGTCGAGCGCGCGCCGTCTCGCTCGGGCGACTACGTGGTTCCCGGCTTCATCGACCTGCAGGTCAATTTCCCGCAGGAGCTGGCAAGCCAGCGCGTCTCGGCGGTCGAGCTTGTTTGGCTGGCCGGCGAGCTCGCCCGTGAAGGGGTGACCGGCTTTCTCGCCACCGCGATAACCCAGCCGCTTGAACGGCTCGAGCGCATACATGGAATCGTGGCCGAGGTGATGGACCGGGACCGGGAAGCCGGCGATGCCGATGCCGGCAGGGCGGATGCCGGGCTGCTTGGCCTTCACCTGGAGGGACCGTTTATTGCGCGGGAGCGTCTGGGCGCCCATCCGCCGTTCAACCAGAAGCCCCGAGGCCGGGCGTTTAAGCGGATACTGGCGATGGATCGAGTCCGCCTGGTGACGCTGGCGCCCGAGCTGCCTGGCGCGCTGGCGGCAGTGCGGCGGCTGGCTCGGCGAGGCATCGCGGTTTCGCTCGGCCACAGCAGCGCCACCTTGGAGCAGGCGTGCGCAGCGGTTGCCGCCGGCGGCCGGATGTTTACGCACCTGTTCAACGCGATGGCGCCGATTCACCACCGCGCGCCGGGGCTAGCCTTGGCGGGGTTGCTGGCGGCACCGGCGTATGCCGCGGTGATTCCCGACGGCGTTCACCTGCATCCGGCTATTCTGCGCCTGGTCTACCGATGCCGCGGGGCGCGGGCGATGCTGCTTACTACCGACCGGGTCGGCTTGCTGGCGCCGGCCGGCATCCGGGGCGTACCGCGCTCGGCAGCGTCCTCATGGCGGCCGCGCCGTGTGTTGAGCGCGCGGCTCGGCAAGGCCGCGGCTTTACGACCAACAGCGCCGCGCAAGGTTGCCTTGGCCGGCAGTACCGTAACGATGCTCGATGGTTTTAAGATGATGGTTGAAAAAGTGGGCGCAACCGTTGCCGAGGCGGCCTTGATGGCCGCAACCAACCCGGCTGCGATACTGAATCTCGCCGACCGCGGGGCGATCCGGCCCGGCGCGCGCGCCGACTTCGTGCTGCTGAGCCATGACTTGAAACTCAAGGCGGTGTTTGTCGGCGGACGCGAGGTCGGCTAAGAGGCGTGCTATCGGCCTGCCCTCGGCCGCAAGACACGTAGCCGCTCAGTGGTAACGCCCGCATTAGCCCTGGGCCTTTCGCTTTCGCTGACCGGCCGCTACGCCGCGATGGGCCGCCAGGCGCTTGCCGGCCTGCGCGTGGCGGTGGAAGAGGTCAACGCCGCCGCCGGCGTCAAACTTGGCGCGTTGCGCCGAAGGCTTTGTCTGGAATGCCGGGACGACGGCAGCGAGGCGGCCCGGTGCGCCGATATCTACCGGTGGTTTTGCGCCGAGCGGCGTCCCGAGCTGCTGCTCGGGCCTTACTCGAGTGGACTTACGCGCCGGGCGGCGCAAGCAACCGAAGCCGCCGGGCGGCTGATGATTAACCACGCAGGCGCTGACGACGCGATTCACAGCGCGGGCCGGCGGCTGGTGGTTGGCGTGCTAAGCCCGGCCAGCAGCTACTTCACCGAGCTGGCGGGAGTGCTCGGCCGGCTTAGGTGGCTAAGAAAACGCGTCGCGCTACTGTGCGCTCCTGCGGGCTTTTCCCGCGCCGTCGGCCAGGGCGCCGTTCAAGCGCTCAGCATCCAAAGAGGGCCCTTGGGCAAGCTCTGGCCGTCGCTGGCTCTCTACCGGCTGTCGATGCCGGCGGAGCACCCTGAAGCCCTTGTGCCAACGCTGCGGCGGCTGCGCTGTACGGTCGTGGTCAGCGCCGGCACGTTCGAGGGCGACGTTGCCTTGGCGCGAGCGGTGGTCGAGGCTGGTCTTGCGGTATCGACGCTTGCCTGCGTGGCGGCAGGTGTCACGCGCTTTAAGGAAATCCTGGGTGAGGCCTGCGAAGGCATTGTCGGCCCGAGCCAGTGGGAGGAGTCGCTCGAGGTCGTTCCCGCGCTCGGGCTTGCGCCGGCCGAGTTTGTCCGCCGGCTGCGCGCAACCGCGCCGGAGACGGGCTGCGACTATCCCGCCGCGCAAGCCTACGCCGCCGCCAGGCTTGCCGTTGCCGCCGTCGAAGGCGCCGCGCACCTGGGCCAGGCGGAGCTGCGCTGCGCCTTCAACTCGCTGCAGACTACCACCCTGTTTGGCGAATTCGCGATCGATCGGGAAAGCGGTATCCAGATCGCGCATCGCATGCTCCTGGTACAGTGGCATCGAGGCGAGAAGGTAATCATTGCCCCGCAGCACAAGGCCGAGATTCAGGCGCTCCAGTTGCCGGCCGGATGGCGCCTTATCCTGGGCGGCCTTGGGCAGCTAGGCTGGCGCCGAGGGCGGGGAACGGACCCCGATGAGCAGGATTAGTCTCGCGCTAAGCGGCTCGCGCCACTACGCGCTGGGGCTCATGTCGGGGACCTCGCACGACGGCATCAGCGCAGCGCTGGTAAGGATTGACGGGGGCGCTCCGCAGCCGGTTAAGCTGCTCGGATTTCGCACTTATCCGTACTCGGGGGCGTTGCGCGGGGCGCTGCTTAGGGCCTCTTCGGGTGCTGCCCTCGAAGCCGTCGAGCTGGCGCAGCTCAATTTCAGGCTGGGCGCGCGTCTGGGGCGGGCAGCGCTGGCGCTGTTGCGCGCCGTTGCTTTTCCAGCGCGGCGCCTGTCATTCATTGGCTCCCACGGACACACCGTGGCGCATCAGCCGCCCGGCAGCGCCGGCCGAGGCCGCCCGCTTGCCGGTGCGACCCTGCAGATTGGGGAGCCGGCCGTGATAGCCGCGATGACCGGCGTCGCGGTGGTCGCAGACTTTCGCCCGATGGATGTAGCGCTGGGCGGGCAGGGGGCGCCGCTAGTCCCGGCCGTCCATCGGATGCTTTTCGGGGATGCGCGGCGCGGCCGCGTGGTGCAGAATATCGGCGGAATTGCCAACGCCACTTACCTCCCGCCCCGGACCACCCCGGCGCCGATGGTTGCCTTCGATACCGGACCGGGCGTGATGCTGATCGACGCACTGGCGGCGCGTCTTACCAACGGCAAGCAGCGGATGGACCGCGACGGGCGTCTGGCCGCGCGCGGACGCGTCGTTCCGGCGCTGCTTGAGTGGCTGATGCGCCATCCCTACCTGCGCAAAAAGCCGCCCAAGACTACCGGCCGGGAAACCTTCGGCGCCGCTTACCTCGAACGGGTCGTTGCGCGGGCCCGCCGCGACGCGGTCAGCGACTATGATCTGGCGGCGACGCTGACCGCGTTCAGCGCGGCCTCGATTGCGGACGCTGTACGGCGCTTCATAATTGCGCGCGGGCCGGCCGATGAGGTTGTCGTTACGGGTGGGGGCGCCCGCAACCCCACGCTGATGCGGATGCTCAAGGCGGAACTGGGCGACATCCCCCTCATCCGCGCTGCGCTGCTGGGCGTGGACGGCGACGCACTCGAGGCGGTCGCCTTCGCCATTCTCGGCTACCTGGCCTTGCGCGGCCTGCCGGGCAACGTGCCTGCGGCCACCGGCGCTCGCCTTCCCGCGGTGCTGGGCAAGCTCACCCTGCCGCCGAGCGGCCTGGCGGACTAGGCGCCGACGTTCGGCTTGCTGCGGGTCGGCCCGTCGCAGGCTAAGCGTCCGCTGAAGTTCATCGGCCGCGAAGATTCCAAGCCGAATTTACCAAGGGCCGTACATTCATCCTAGCCGCTGGGTGCCGGTCGCCAGTAGCCTTGCGGCGAAACACAGGGTTGCGCTGGGAGCGCTTTTGGTGGCGCCGGTAATGGCGACAAGGCGCGCGTCCCGGCCGCACAAAGGCTGCTGGTTGCGGGCAAAGCCAGCCGGCGCTGCAGTAGCGTTGGCGCGCAAGCTGAGTCGCTGCGACGGCAAACGTATCTCCGCACGGGAGGACTGACAGGATGGCAAGGCTGATACGGCTTATTGGGGGTTGTTTGTTTTTCTCTTTGCTGATTCTCGCCGGGCCGGGGGCCGCGGGCGCGGCCACGCTTGGCGGGAAGGTCACCGACGGCAACGGCCGCGCGCTAAGCGGCGTCTATGTAAGCGCCAAGGACCTCGTCAGGAAAATGGCTGTCAGCGTCCTGAGCGACGCGCATGGCAGGTACGAGATTGCCGGTCTCTTTCCCAGCCGCTACCGGGTCAGGGTTCGTCGTATCGGGTTTCAACCTCTGACGCTGGACGGCGTGGTGGTCGGTGACAGCGGCGCGACACGGAATTTCCGGCTCGCTGCCAGCTCGGAGATCGGGCAGCAAATGCCTGCCAACGCGTGGCTCGCCTCGCTTCCCGCGGGCCCGATGAAGTCGAAATTTCTGGTTGGTTGCACCATATGTCACCAATTTGGCAACGCCGCCACGCGCGCTCCGCGTTCGGCGCAAGAATGGTCGCAGCTTTACCCCAAGATGCGCCAAATTGCCAGTCTGGGCAGCGAAAACCAGGGATACGCGCACCTGCTCGACGACCTGGACCCGCAGCAGCTTGGTCAATGGCTTGCAGCCAACGGGTTCGGTCCGCACGCCGCGCATCATTTCACGGCTCCGCCTGCGGCGACGGGTGCAGCGTTGCACGCCGTCGTAACCGAGTACGACGTTGGCGGCCCGATGGCAGGCGCTCACGATATGGCTATCGACCCGACTACCGGAATGGCTTGGGTCGGTGACTTTTTCCCCGGCCTCCTCATCCGCATCAACCCGATAAACAACGCGCAGAAAACCTACCAGTCCCCGGTCAGGGGCGGCGGGCTTCATACGCTTCAGTTCGACCGTAACGGCATACTGTGGTGTACCCTGATGCTCAGCGAGATGGTCGCCAGCTTCGACCCTAAGACCGGTCAGTTCAACATATATGATCACTTCAGCAGAGGAAGTGCGACACACAGCTTCGCTACCGACGCTTTCGGCTACATTCAGTATGACCGCCACGGCCGGCTCTGGCTGTCTGAGTTTATGGGCAACGCAGTGGCCAGTTTGGACCCAAAGTCCGGCCAAGTGCGAGAATACCCCTCACCATCCCGGGTCGGGCACCCCTACGGCATCGCGCTCGATAGCAAGGAACACGTCTGGTACGCCAAGTACGGGTCGAATCTGATCGACGAACTTGATCCCGAAAGCGGCCGAGTGACGGAGCATAGGATGCCTGGCGCGGACAGCTCCCCGCACCGCATTACGATCGACGCCAAGGATCGGCTGTGGACCCCGGACGACGGTTACAGCAGCTTGGTGATGTACGACATCGCCAAGGGCACCTTCAAAAGCTATCCCCTGCCGGACAAGGATTCCTCTCCGTACGCTGCCAGAGTTGACGGCGCCACCGGGAGAATCTGGGTTAACGTCCCGGGCGCGGACGCGATTTACCGCTTCGACCCCGCCACCGAGCGTTTTACCATCTTCAGGCTGCCCTCCCCCGTCTCGTACACGCGGATGGTGTCTATCGACTACGCGACCGGCGATATCTGGAGCTCGCTGTCAAATCTTCCCACGGGCCACATGGGTCGAGACCACGCTGAGGTCATACGCCTGCACCTGGCCCAATAGCTCGATCTGCGACCTTGCAGGCGATGGGCGCCGCAGTGAGCGACGGTGTTGGAAGTCGAGAGGAGGCAAAAGGCGTCAGCGCCGATCGAGATAGCGCCTCGGGGTGGTACCGACGATGCTACGAAAGACGCGCGTGAAATGACTCTGGTCGCTGAAGCCGAGTTCGGCGCTGACGGCGGAGATCGCTCCGTCGCGGCGCCGAAGCAGCGCCTTGGCAGCCTCGACCCGGGATTGGAGCACGTATTGGTGCGGCGACAGGCCGGTGCTTTGCCTGAAGGCGAGAGCAAAGTGGGACCTGCTCACGCGCGCTACGCCGGCAAGTTCGCCCAGGCGAAGGGGTCTTCCCAGGTTCTCCTTTATGTGCTCCAGTACCTGTTTCAGCCGATGGCGAGGAAGCCCGCCTCTCTCCCCGGCGAGCATCTTCGGCGAAAAGACGCAGTAATGCCGGAGCAAGTGCGCCGCAAGCGCCGTGCCCAGACAATCCCCGTAAAGGCGGTCGCGCATGGCACCGGCCTCCAGCCCCGACTTTAGACCAAGCACCAGGTGCGCGATGAATGGGTCGCGGAAGGTGCAAACGCTCCTGATTTCGACCCGGTTGCCCGACGCCCACCCCGCTTCCTCCGCGATTCTCGAAAGCAATTGCGGCTCAAGATAGACGTGCACCACGCTGGTCGTGTTCGACCAGTACCATCGGCTGGGAATCCCGGCAGGCAGGAGCGTCAGGTCGCCCGGGCGAGCCTGCCCTTCGTGGATACTGGACCCTCGTGACTGCACGAGACGGTTGACCGGGCTCAAACACAAGAGGAGACAGACGGCGCGGGATGGCGGAATTTCAACCTCGGCCGGAAGGTGATTTTCGTGTACGTCGACCCGAAACTCGGCCCACCCCAACGCTGAGCTCGACGCAGTCGAGGTATCGCGCAGCAGGGCTTCGATGCCTTCAGGCGCGATGAGGGGCGGGACGCCAGCGCGCGCCAGCGTGGTACGTTCCCCTGCGGGGTAGGGGTTAGGGCTAATGTCGGTCGCGGCTGAGACGGCATGCCCTCCACGTGCAGAAGCAGCCCGCATATCTAGCACAAGAATGGCTTAACGATCAATGAGACCGGAGCCCAAGGCATAAGAGGGTTTCCAGCTCCGCTCCGGCCCGGTCCGGACTCGGCCGCCAAGGCGCTTGCCCGAGTAACCCGTGTTTGCCCGTTCGCGCGACGAAATACCACGCTACGAGCCAACCTAGTGTGCCGTCCCGTAAATAACTTTGAGAAGTCCAGCCGTCATCCTGAGCGCCAGCGAAGCATCTCGCCCGGTCTTCCGGGCGAACTGGCTGGGCGCGGTGGGCCGCGCGAGACCCTTTACTTCCAATACGGTCGCTTCACTCCAGCAGCCTCCGTTCAGGATGACCGATTATTGGCCGGCCTTGAGCATTTCGTAACTCATTTGGGGAGACAACACTAGGCAGGCCGCGACAAAACGCGGCGGCGGTCTATCCCAGCGTGCGCAAGGCACCGTTCCGGGACTTAGCGGTTACTTGCGTGGTGCGACCATCGCACGGTTCGCCAGCCGTGGCGCGGAGTCCGTCGAGGCGTCTCTCGCGAAACATCAGGCGCTCTTCGAGCCCCGAGAGAGCGAGACCGAGCCAGGCAGGCCGAGCGTGGAATTCGGGTCAGGGTTAGCGCGCATTGCTACTCGTTACGACCCTTTGTAATGGGCGTAACGGCCTGTTACTGAATCAAAGAAAGCCTTAGGACAGCTTGGGGAAGCGGCGTTCTCGCAGCCGTGCGCGCTTGATCACCGAGATGCCATTTAAGGCCCAGAGGAGGGGAGACGAGGACGTCATTTCAACGAAAGAAGCCGATGGCGCGATTAGCCGGCTTAGCGGCGCTGCTCTTCGGCATGACGGTCGTAGCGGGCGCCTGCGGGCCGAATAACACTCCAACGCCGGCACCGACGCCCGCTCCAACGCCGGCGCCGGTCTCGCTTTCCGGGGCCGCGTCGCAGGGGCCGATGACGGGCAGCACGGTCACCGCGTACGCCGTCAACTCCAGCGATGGTTCCAACATTACGCCGGCGCTCGCGAGTACTTCCACCAACAGCAGCGGCCAATTCAACCTTGCGATTGCGCCCCAAAGCGGTCCGGTGCGAATCACCGTAAGCGGCGGCAGCTTCAGCAGCGAGATGAACGGGGCAACCATCAGCGCGCCGGGAACGGTCTCGCTGCTGCTGACGAGCGCCAGTTCCACTGTCTCGGGGCTATCGATGAATCCGCTTTCGACCTTCGTCGATTCGCGCACGGTGGGATTGCTCGCGGCAGGCGGGACGACGTTTAGCGCAGCGCTGAGCGCGGCGACCGCGCAGATCGAAAAGATTTACGGACTCACGACCGACCCGGGCACGCTTACGCCGGACTACGCCACCACCGGCACCGACGCCGCCAATCTCGGTCTAATCCTCGGCGCAATCATTAATCAAGACCAGCACCGGTGTCCGGCGGCGCCGGGCGGGCTGGTGACCGCCCTGGCCTGCGACATTTCCGATGGAGTATTCGATGGGAAGGGGCCGAGCGGCGCGACGGTCAGCTATTGCAGCGGGAACCTGCCGGCGCAGGCCCGGCTGGAGCAGGCGCTGGCCGAGCTGCCCAAAGTTGCGGCGCACAAGCACCAGCAGGAGGGCGCGGCCGAGCCGCGGGTTTCCAGCACCGACCCCGAGGCGCGGGTAATGAAGATGGGCG
>JAJYRQ010000058.1 GCA_021794015.1 Deltaproteobacteria bacterium
CAGCGACCGAGTTCGGTAGTTTTCTGCGCGTTGCGACTTCGACCTCGGGCGGCGGCAGACAGGCCCCAGCTTCCGCGCCGCCCGCCCTGACCGGCAGCGAGCTAAGCGCGCAGTTGGCGCAGCGCCCAGGCTTCGCGCCCACCCGCAACGACTATACCCCGGCCCCGCCCGGCCGCCACTTCGACCCCCGCTACCTCATCACCGTCGCTGACGCGCCCGTCCCCAGCGGAATCATCCGGGTGGTGGAGCAGCAGCCTCAGAGCGGCCCACCCTCAACCTCCGCACCCTTCGATCAGGGACGATTTAAAACTTGCCTCGCCAATGAGGCCGGTTACGGGACGTTGGCACCTGACGCGCTGACATGCGTGGGAGGTGCGGTAATCTGTGCCTATTTTCCATCACCTTACAGCTGTGGCCCAGCGCTGCTCGGGTGTCTGGTCGGCGCAGGAGAGATCGCTGGCTGCTACAACCAAGCTGTTTCTCGTCAAGGAGCTTTAGGACGATGAGTGTTGCCCGATGGCACATTCGCACGGAACGCCTGATAGCAACGGCTATCTCGTTGGCTTTGATCATCAGCGCGGCAGGATTCGTATATGTAGCGGGCGGAATCACATCCCCCCCCCGCTTTGCGTCGGCAGCCATTGACATGGCCCTTCTTTTTTACGTGATCGCTGGCACGGACATCCCCCAAAAGATAAGAGAATCGCCGATCTTGAGGCGCCAGCTATTGGTATGGGCTTCTTGGCTGATGATCCTGGGCGTCGCACCAGCTCTCAATCCGCAGGCTATCCCGCCGGTGATCATGGCCCTCGTTGCTGGCATCTTCATGTCAGCTATCTCTATCGGAGCTCTGTTCTTACGCGATTCTGACTAGAAGCAGCGACCGGGCGGCCCAACACCGTCCACCGAAACGGGTAGCTCCGGCGCGCTGCCGGTGGCATGCCTTGACTGCGCGGCGCTAGTCGGAGCATCCTTCTGTGATGCGATTCACGGGCCCGGACCTCAGAACCCATTTTTGCGTGGTGGCGGCCCGCCGGCGCGCCCGCGGCGCCCTCTGCGCCGCCCGCCCTGACCGGCAGCGAGCTAAGCGCGCGGTTGGCGCAGCGCCCGGGCTTCGCGCCCACCCGCAACAACTATACCCCGGCCCCACCCGGCCGCCACTTCGACCCTCGCTACCTCATTCCCGTTGCCGATATGCCCGTTCCCAGCGGGAAGTCGGGTCAGCCACAATACCGGCAGGCGCCGAGCGCTCCCGGCCTACATCTGAGCTTCGGACTGTGCGAAGCGATGGCATTGACGTTGGCGGCGCCCTACACTACCGGCTGTGCCGTTAATGGCGTCTTATGCGGCTCCGCTCTTCTTGGCAATCCGGGCGGCCTTGCAGGTTGCGTGGCCGCGTTGGGTCCATGCTCGATCGTGGGTGGTCTCACGGCACTCTGTTACGCACAAGGCCGCGGCCTATCGCTACCGCAAGCGCCCCACGCGCCATAATCTTAGGTGTCGGAGACTCCGAGATGGATCTGGGGAATCTAGGTAAGACTTCAAAGGCCATCGCCGGCTTTGCGCTGGCAGTGGCAATCGCGGCAGAAGTTTATTTGACCTCATCAGGCATGCTCCGGGAGACTCTAAGGAAATTTCCGAGCCTCTTTTTGTTCGTGGCGGCTGGTTACGCGGTTGGCGCCGCTTATGAGGTGATGGTGGCCTCGCGAAAGGAAGACCGCCGCGTCCACACATGGCTCGCCGTTGGAGACAATGTTGTTTGCACGGCTCTTATACTCGTAGCGCTGTTTGAGACAATCGCGATCCCGCTTTGCATCGTGACCTTCGTTGTAATCGATGTTCTACTTATCCTAAGGGTGGTCACTGACATCACCCGCCCGCTTGAACGCGTAGGCTGAGCGTGCATGCCTGGTTGCGCCGCGGCAACAGCGCCAGTCCTGGTGCGGTGACGAGCTTCACGGCCGAGACTTTGGCACGGGTCGCGGCAGATTTTCGGCCTTATGCGTTGCGCGCGGACTCGGGATTTCTCTCGACCGAATTCTCAACTATCTGGAAGAGCGATTGCCGCTCCTACGTGACCGCAGTGCGACTCAATTCACACGTTGAACGGACGGTGGCCGGATCGCGCCCACGGAGTGCGTTTGGACGGGCACTGGGGCGGCCCAGACCGGCTATCAGGCTTTCGGTTGAAAAGCACCCGCCGCCCAGTGGTCGCGCGAAGAATTGCGCGAGCGCCCTGAGGCCCGGGCTGCGCCGCTTCATCTCGTCCGACCCCATGGGCTTTGCCGGCAGCGGGAGCAACCTGTACGCCTACGTGGGTGACGACCCGGTGAACGCGACCGATCCCCTGGGACTGATGGGGTTTTTCGCCGCGCTGGCGGACCTGTTCAGCGGCGTGATGAGCGGGGATTTCACCTGGGCAGTCTCCTGCGCCGACTTCTTCACCTGTCTGGGGGCGGTGGCAGCGACCGAGTTCGGTAGTTTTCTGCGCGTTGCGACTTCGACCTCGGGCGGCGGCAGACAGGCCCCAGCTTCCGCGCCGCCCGCCCTGACCGGCAGCGAGCTACGCGCGCAGTTGGCGCAGCGCCCGGGCTTCGCGCCCACCCGCAACAACTATACCCCGGCCCCGCCCGGCCGCCACTTCGACCCCCGCTACCTCATCACCGTCGCTGACGCGCCCGTCCCCAGCGGGAAGACGGGCCAGCCGCCGTCAGCGCAGACAGCTAAATCCCTGGCGGTACGGTACTTTTGCGGACGCTCTCCTAGTCAGGCCCGAGTTGCCTTGCAGGCCGAGCCGGGCGCAGCCCGGCCGCTTGCCTTGCCCACGGCACCTGCGCGATTGGTCCACCTGCTGCGCTCTTTGTTGCTGCCGCCGGGCTGCGGGCAATGGCGCTGCGGGTCCGTCTGACGAGCCGCTGCCTGCAGCCGGAAGAAGGCTTCGCGCCAAGCCGCCAGTGCGCGGGCGATCTCTGGAGCGCGCGCCGGGACGGGCTCGCCTCCGCCGGCCTATATGCCCGCTTTGACGGTCTAGCCGGCCGCCTTGGCGCCGGCAGCCGGCTGGGCGTACATTTCGCGCAGCTTGCTCTTGAGGAACTTGCCGGTCGAGGTGCGCGGAATCGACTCAGCGAAAACGTAGTCGTCGGGCAGCCACCACTTGGCGAATTTACCCTCCAGAAAGCTGCGCAGCTCCTCCTTGGTCGCCTTGGCGCCCGGCTTGAGGACCACCACGGCCAGCGGCCGCTCGTCCCACTTGGGATGCGGCATCGCGATCACCGCGGCCTCGGCGACGGCCGGATGGCCCATGATGGCGTTCTCGAGGTCGACCGAGCTTATCCATTCGCCGCCCGATTTGATCAGGTCCTTGGTGCGGTCGGTGATCTTGATGTAGCCTTCGGCGTCGACGCTCACGATATCGCCGGTGCAGAACCAGCCGTCGCTGGTGAACTTGTCGGGGTCGCTGGGAAGCTTGTAGTAGCTGCCCGTGATGATGGGTCCTCGAAGCTGCAATTCGCCCATCGTCTTGCCGTCGGCCGGCACCTCCTTGCCTTCGGCCATCACCCGCTGCTCGACCAGCGGGGTGGCCAGCCCTTGCTTGGCGCGATAGGCGTAGCGTTGGTCCTCGCCAAGGTCCTTCATGTACGGCTTGAGGCCGCAGAGATGGGTCATCGGCGAGGTCTCGGTCAGGCCGTAGGCGTGGACGACGGTTATCCCGTGCCTGTCGAAGGCGCGGATGAGCGGCTCGGGCGCCGCCGAGCCGCCGATCATGAGCCGCAAGCCGGGAGCCAGCCGCCAGCGGCCGGGGTTCTGCTCCAAAAGCCGCAGTACTTCGAGCCATACGGTGGGAACGCCCCCGCTTACCGTGACGTTTTCGGCGGCAAACAGATCGAGCAGGCTCTCGGCCGTCGGATGCGGCCCGGGATAGACTTGCTTCATGCCGACCATCACTGCGCCGTACGGAAGTCCCCAGGCGTTGGCATGGAACATCGGGACCACCGGGCACATCGCGCCAAGCATCGTGAAGGCCCAATGGTCGGGCATCACACCGTTGTAAGCATGCACGACCGTCGAGCGATGCGAGTAGACTACCCCGCGCGGTCTGCCGGTGGTGCCCGAAGTGTAGCACATGCCGAGCGGCTCGGTCTCCTCGATCTGCGGCGGGACGAAATCTCCGGTGGCTGTCTTCAGGAACTGCTCGTAGTCCTCGTAGCCGGCGGGAACGGGCTTCTCGCCGGTGCTCACGACGAAAATGCGCTCGAAAGACGCCTCGTTCTTGAACTGATCGAGCAGCGGCAGCAGGACGTCGTCCACGATTAGAAAGCGGTCCTCAGCGTGGCGCGCGATCCAGGCGATCTCGCTGGGGAAAAGCCGCAGGTTCAGCGTATGGAGCACGCCTCGCGCCAGCGGAATGCCAAAGTAGGCCTCCAGATGCACATGATGATTCCACATCAAGGTGGCGACCCGGTCATGGCGGCGCAGGCCGGCGCGCGTGAGCGCCTCGGCCAGCGCCCGGGCGCGCCGGTAAAAGTCGGCGTAGGTGTAGCGATGGAGCTTGCCATCGCCCATCCGGGAGACGATCTCGATTCCGGCCCTGTAGCGTCCGGCCCGCTCAAGCAGCGGCGCCAACGTGAGTTGACCGTGCATCATCGTGGATTCCATAGCTCGCCTCCGCATCGGGACCGAACCGGGCAGCCTTTCTTGCTCGGACGGCTGATGCACCGCCTGGCCCGTCACACTCGGCACGGCCGCCGGCGGGCCCGGTCCGGCACGTTTCGTTAATCCCAGACGCCGTTAGAATAACTCCGGCGCCGGCTTTTCTGCAATCGTAACATCGAGGCCGCGGCCGCAGCCGTTCGGCACTCCCCGGCTCCAAGCCACCCGGTTTTTCTCGACGCCCTCCCGAAAAGCCACGGCAATCCTAACCATTGGGCGAGCGAAACGACGGGACGCGCACGGGCCGGAGCTATGCCTTGCGACCCGCGGCCGGTAGATTGCTTATCTCATGAAAGCGGGCGGTGAAAAGTCGGGCGCGGTTGGAGGGTTGGCGCGCCGAATGCGCCCGCCACCTTCGCGGCTTCGCCCGGCGGGGCGCGCCGCTGCCGTCTGGATCGGGCTCTTCGCGCTGGGCGGCTCGCTCTTTTTCTTTCACCTGGGAAGCTACGCGCTGTGGGAGCCCGACGAGGCGCGCTACGCCGAGATCGGGCGCGAAATGGCGGTCAGCCGCGACTTCATAATTCCGCATCTCGACCAGGTGCCCTATGTCGAAAAGCCGCCGCTGCTCTACTGGCTGGAGACGCTCTCGATAAGCCTTGGCGGGGCCAACGAGGGTGCGGCGCGCGTTCCGGTGGCGCTTTTTGCGCTGCTCGCCCTGGCGGCGACCGTCGCTTTCTGCCTGCGCGCCGGCGCTGACCGCAGCAGCGCGTTCATCTCGGGGCTCGTGCTTGCCACCAGCGCGCTCTACGCGATCATGGCGCAGGTGCTCACCACCGACATGCTGTTGACGGCGCTGATGAGCTTTGCATGGTTCGCGTTCTATCTGCAGTGGGCTAACGGAGGACGCTGGTGGTTTTTAAGCTCTGTGGCGGTCGCCCTGGGCGTCCTCGCCAAAGGTCCTGTGGCCCTGGTGCTACTCGCACTGCCGGCATTGAGCTTTTTGTGGTGGGAAGGCCGCCGTGCCGGCGGCTGGCGTTTACGCCACGTGAGCGCCGGCCTGGCGTTGGCAGCGGCGCTTGCGCTTCCGTGGTTTGTGGTCGTAGCGCTAAGAGAGCCCGGGTTTTTGCGCTTCTACCTGCTCGGCGAGCATCTGGCCCGCTTTTTCGATCCGAGCTATGCGCACGGCGAGCCTTTTCATTACTACCTGCCGGTGGTGCTGGCCGGCTTCATGCCCTGGACGCTGCTTTGGCCGGCGCTCGATTGGCGAACCGCCCTGGCGCGGCCCGAGGGTCGCTTTTGCGCTGCGGCAGCCGTCTGCGTAATCGTCTTTTTCTCGCTCGCCAGCGGCAAGCTGATTCCCTACGTCCTGCCGGCCTGGCCGCCGTTGGCGGTGCTGACCGGCGAAGCGCTGGGCGCCACGCTGGCCGCGCCGGCCCGGATGGGCCGGCTGCGTCGCGGCTGGTTTATGCTGGCGGCCGGCGCGCTTGCCGCTTTGGGCGCGGGATGCCTTGCCGCAGGCCTCTTGCCTGCGCTGGCAAGGCAGCCGTACGTTGCGCTAACTCGCCGCGCGCTTATGGCCAGCGGGGCGACCCTGGTCGCGGCCGGCGCGCTGGCGGCATTATCGTTCAGCTTTTCCCGGATACGCGTCGGCGTAGCAGCGTTTGGCCTGGCCGCCTGGCTCGCGCTCATCATCGGGGGCTACGGCAGAATCGCGGCCGAACCGCTGCGGTCGTACGCCGTGCTTGGGCGGCGGCTTGCGCCGTTGGCCCGCCACGCCACGGTGATTGTCTATCCCCGCTACGTGCAGGGCATTCCATTTTACTGCCGATGCCGGGTTATTCTGGTCGGGCCGCTCACCGAGCTTGCCTTCGGCGCTCGGCATAGCCAGGACGCGTCGCGCTATTTTTTCCAAGGCCCCGATACGCTGATACACTTATGGCACACCCTGCCTCGTCCGATTGTTGTCATTGACCGCGCCGCCCTCGAACCGATCGCCGCGCGGCTGGCTCCGCTTCAAGTTGTCGCTGCGGAGCGCGACAAGGTAGCCATTCGGCCGGCTGCGGCTCCGGGCATGGGCTGGCGCGCCCGTTGACGGATGGAGAATTGGCGCCTTTCCCTTGACGAGCCACGCACGGTCTTGTAGATTTCGCGGCCGGCCATGCGGCTGCCTGAACAGCGGGTAACGAATGATGCGCAGTCCAACGAATGCGCGCAGGCGCCAGGCGGCGCCGCTGGTCGCCTCGATAGTGATGCTTGGCCTTCTGGCGAGCGGCTGTGGTGAAAACAACCCCTCGTCAAGTTCTACCTCGAGCGCGACCTCCGGACATCTGGCGATTTGCTCGGGGAATTTTGCGCTTTGCGCCGCGGCCACTTGCACTCCCACCGGGAGCTCCATCACCCTAAATGATGGAACGACCTTTCCGTCTGCGACCTGCACCTGCCCGGTTGAGCCCGGGCCGTCCATCGCGGATACGGCCGCCGGCAATATGCAGGGGAGCTGCAACCCGCCGCCGGGCGGCATCTGGTCGCTCTACGCCGCGCAGGCCGACATCCCACAAGCCGGCACGACTCCGCCCTGGAGTAACGCGGCCGCGCCGTTCAACCTATGCCCCGCCGGCACCAAGTTTGCGCAATGCTGGAATCTCTCATGTACGTTCGGGGCGGTCGTCAACGGCGTGCAACTGGCAACCTGTACCTGCCCGATGGAGACTGCGACCGGCAGCGTAGGCACCCAGGCCGGCCAGGGAAGCGCCAGCGTCTGCACCCAGATGCCGGTGGCCGGCGCAGTGCCCTCCACGCCGTAGGCGGCGCTGGCGCAATCAGAAGTAGTCTCATAAATGACCGCACACCCTGGATGTCATCCTGAGCCAAGTCTGCGCAGCGAAGAATCCGCGCGCAGCGCCCTGCCTGCGCCGCGCCTGCCTGTGCGTGCCCGCACGCAGACAGCCCGGGCCCAGCGCAGGCAGGCACAGGCAAGCGCAGGCGGGTGCGGCCGGTACGCTGCTGGCGGACAAATCGCTTCGCGTAGATGCTTCCCTTTGGCAGGGCTCAGGGTCAGCACGACAGAAAAGAGAAACACCGGCGCAACGGAGGAGAGAGCTCAGCAGGACGGGCCAAGCCGGTGTCAGGAGAAGCCAGACGATTTATGAAACTGCCTGTAGTCCGCAAGGCGGCGATCCGACGGCCTTCCCCACGCTCACCAATCCCGCCGCCAGCGCGCCGGCTCGCAGCGGTCGTTCTGATTGCGTGTTCTTGTCTTTCTCCCAGTCATGGATGAAACTGCGTAAGGCCTTAAGCTTTCTTTCTCGGGAGGTGGATTATGTTCAGAAAAGCGCCCTGGCTCATCGCGCTGATCCTTCTTTGCGGAGCCGCGCTGGCCGCCCCTGCCTACGCCCAGCAGGCGGCGCTCAAGCGCACCGTCTTGCAGAAGATCGATTTTCCCGGCAAGCGCTGGCGCACGGTAATCGTGCTGGTCGAGCTGGCTCCCAACGGCAACGTGGCTCGCCACACCCATCCGGGCGTCGAGATGGGCTACGTGCTGGAAGGCGAAACCGATCTTACGATCGACGGCCAGCCGGCCAGGCACTTGAAGGCCGGCGACTCGTACCGCATCCCGGCCGCCGTTCCGCACAGCGCCAAGGCGGGCGACACCACCGTCAAGATTGTCGCCACGTTCGTGGTCGACAAGCACAAGCCGTTTTCTTCGCCGGCGCCGTAAGGCCGGCCAAGGCCTGGATCGGCCGCGGTCCTAAGCCTCGGCGGCCGGCCGCGAGGCGGCGGGCCTCAGCCGTGGCCGGCTCCGCCGTCAGCGCCGGCGAGCCGCGCCTTGAGCTTGTAGAAGGCCAGCGCCAGGTACTCCTTGAGCGCGTAGCTGGTGCCGTCAAGATGCTCGGCGGTCGGCATACAGGCCAGCACAAAGCCGCTTAGCCCCTCTCTCAAGGGGTGCAAGTCCTCGTCGGTCACTTCGTAGCCGGTGGGCGCCGGGATCAGGTCTATCCCCAGCTCGCGCAGCATCATCGCCGCCCGCGGCATATGGATCGCCGAGGTAACCAGAATGACGCGCCGAAGCCGGCGTGCCCGCATCACGCCGAGCACCCCGGAAGCGTTCTCTACGGTGTTGCGCGACGAGCGCTCCTCGACGATCGCCTGACGGGGCACGCCGAAGCTCTCAAGCAGCTCAGCCATGTCGTCGGCTTCCGGAACCAGGCCCGCCGGGTCAAGCGACGGCCGGGCGCCGCTTACGATAACCAGCGGGGCGCGGCCCTCCTTGTAAAGCTTGGCCGCGTAGGTGACGCGATCGGCGCCGGCGTAGATATGCACCACGTTGCGCGGCGGCAAGGCCGGTCCCGTGACGCCGCCCAGCACTACGATGGCGTCGGCCTTGGCCGCGGGCGCAAGCGGCGGCACGCGCCGCTCCAAAACATAGGTGAGCATTGTCGGCACAAAACCGTTGCCGGCACCCACCAGGACTGCGAGCGCGCCCCAGAGCGCGGCCCAAACCCAGCGCCGCTTACACCGCAAGGAAACAAGCGCGACGACGAGCAGCAAGCAGACCAGGCCAACCGGTAGAACCGCCAGCGGCAGCAGTTTCGAAAGGAAGAAAAACATCCAGAACGCGCGGCCTAAGGCCAGGCTACCCTGATTCGCCGGCTGCCGCCGTGCTCGGGATCGTCCACCACAAGCTCGACCCAGTAGTAATGGCCGCTGGGGTAAAACACATAGCCGGTAGAGGTTGCGTCCTGGCCGAGCGGACCGCCCCTAAGCGCAAGCGCGCCGATCTGCTGCTGCGCCTGGCTTTGCGCCTGCTGCTGTCCCATCGGGATGCCGGTCAGCATCGCCTCGGCTGCGCTTATCGCGCCGCCGAAGATGGCTCCCTGGCTGACACCGCCGACGGCAGCGCCCGCTGCGGCGCCCAGGCCGGCGCCGATTCCGCCGCCGACCGCGCCGCTGGCAACGCCGCTCTCGACCGCTCCGGCCAGCGCCTCGGCGTTGCCCGCCTCGAGCGCCGCCTCGCCCGGCGGCAGCGGCGCCACGCGCGCGCCCGCCTCGTTAATTGCAAAGACCTGGCTCGGGTCGATCCGGTAGGGAAGGTCCCTGCCGTTGGCGATCGATACCCGCACCGGCACGACGCCGCCCACCGGCGCCTGCGGGTTGATAAGCACGCTAAGCTCACCTGGCTGCGGCGTGGGCACTACGTTGCTGCCGGGGGCAAGCGGCTTGGGCGCAACGGCGCATCCCGCTGCGCCGCCCAGGAGGGCCGCCAGCGCCAGGACCGGCAGAAGTTCTGCTAAGCGCAGCTTTCCCATGCCGCAAAGTATCGCATGCGCGCCCCGCCGGAGCGAACCACCCCGGCACAGAGAGCAAGCCGCGCCAGTGGCCGCGCGCTGCCCAGCGCCACAAGCCCCTCGCGCGCCCGGTGAGCCGGTCGCACTTTCCGAAGAACAGCGCCGGGTCATCCTGGACCTGGGGCGCGAGGCGCTGCGCGAGAACGCCGACTGGGTGCCCTTGCGCCGCCAGCATTTGGCCCGCATCCCCAAGTAGCCTAAGCGCGCAGCGCTCCGCGCGGGAATGACCCGGGGTGGCGGGCCAAGCCATCGCATGGCGGCTGCCACATCTACCGGGGCAGCTCGGGGTTGCGCTGCCGGTTGCCTACCGCGCCCCCGCGGTTGTCACCTCGGCGCGCCGCTCCTTCTTCTGTCACCTCGGCGCGCCGTCTCTTCTTCCGTCACCTCGGCGCGCCGCTCCTTCTTCTGTCACCCCCGCGCGTGTCTGGCGCGCGAGGGGTCCCGGGCCCGCGGTGCTCGCCGGACCGGCTGCCTGCGTTTAAGGATTCGCCGACTCCCTTTTTTCTGTCCCTCGCCCCCACGGGGGGAGAGGATCAAGGTGAGGGGGCCTGATACGCGGTCGCTAGTGCGCCACGCCCCCCGGCGTCGATCCGAGACCCTGCGCTTAAGCCTATTGCCGCCCAGCGCCGACAGGCAGAGCGGGGTTCGTTGCGCGGTGCTACGGCTTGCCGTGGGCGCGACGGCGCAGAATCCCGATGACGTACTGCGTCCGCTCACCCACCAGCTCGCCGTCTCGAAGCTTCGCCGCCATTTCTTCGAGTGCGGCCAATTCGCCAGCGCGCGGATCGGCGTTCCCGAGCACCCTGCGCGCGAGCTGACAGGCTTCGTTGAGGAGTTGCCGGGCTGCGCCAATATCTCCCTGGTCGCGCAGGACGAGAGCAAGGTTGTTCATCGTGGCCAGCGTGTCGGGATGCTCCTCGCCCAGGATGCGGCGCCTGGCCTCCAGCACCTTCTCCCACAGCGCCCGCGCCCGGGCAAGCTCTCCCTGGTCGCCCAGGACAGCGGCAAGGTTGTTCATCGTGGCCAGCGTGTCGGGATGCTCCTCACCCAGGATGTGGCGCCTGGCCTCCAGCACCTTCTCGCACAGCGCCCGCGCCTGGGCGAGCTCTCCCTGGTCGCGCAGGACAACGGCAAGGTTGTGCATCGTGGCCAGCGTGTCGGGATGCTCCTCGCCCAGGATGCGGCGCCAGGACTCCAGCACCTTCTCGTACAGTGCCCGTGCCTGGGCCAGCTCTCCCT
>JAJYRQ010000059.1 GCA_021794015.1 Deltaproteobacteria bacterium
GCAGCCTCACAGGTGACCGTCGACCGCGGATGTCATTCTGAGCGCAGTCTGCGGAGCGAAGAATCTACGCGCAGCGACCTGCCTGCCGCGTCGGCGCAGGCAGGTGGGTTCGCCACGCCGCTGGCAGACAAATCGCTTCGCGTAGACCCTTCGCTTCGCTCAGGGTGACAGGGAGAAGGGAGCTCAGGGGGAGAGAAAAGGGAGAGGTCACCACGACAGGAAAGAGGAACGCCGGCACGACGCCTCGACACGCGAGCCGGCCGCCGCGCAGTGGCCGCGCGCCGCAGTTTCGGGACCCCTCGCCCGCGCCGGACACGCGCTTTTTCTGTTTCGCCCAGGCCCATCGGCAGTTGGCCAAGACCGACCGGCTCGACGCACGCGGCTTGGCCGAGTTCGCCGCCAAGATGGGCCCGGCGCCCACCGCGCCGCCCGCGGACGAAGAGCTTAAAGCGCTGGTGGGGCGCCGCCGCCAGTTGGTGGCGATGCTGACTGCGGAAAAGAATCGGCGTCACCAGGCGCCCCGGCCGATCGGCAAGAGCCTCGACCGCACCATCCGCGCGCTGGAACGGGAGCTGGGCGCGATCAAGCATGAGATCGAACGCAAGCTGGCAGGGTCGGCGCAACTCAGCCGCCAAAGCGCGTTGCTGCGCACGGTGCCCGGAGTAGGACCGGTGGCGTCCGCGACCCTGATCGCGCGGCTGCCCGAACTGGGCCGGCTTAATCGGCGCGAGATCGCCGCCATGGCCGGAGTCGCGCCCTTCGACCATCAGAGCGGAGTGTGGCGCGGGCGCAGCGTGATCTTCGGCGGGCTCGCTGACGTGCGCGCCGCCCTCTACATGGCGACGCTGGCGGCAGTGCGCTACAACCCCGCACTGCGCGCCTTCTATCGGCGCCTGCGCGCGGCCGGCAAGCCCGCCAAAGTCGCGCTCACCGCCGCCATGCGCAAGTTGCTTCTTACCCTTAATGCCATCCTAAAAAACCGTTCAGCACTGGAGCCCCATATGCCCCGTAAACGCTTGACTCCCAACACAGTCGCTGCCCTGGGCATAGTCGAAGGGGTGAGCGGCGCGGCGGTTGCGCTCGCTGGCGCAACCGCCGTGACGCGCGGGTGAGGGGGCAGGCCTACGGCGTCGGCACCCTCACCCCTTCGACTCCGCTTGCGCTCCGCTCAGGGCGGCGCCTCACCCTCTCCCAGAGGGAGAGGGGAGCAGGAAGGACGCCGCGCCGGCGCGCCGCGGACAAATATTCGGATTTGTCTTGTGTGGAATAGCCCTGCTGAGCGGCCCGGCCTTAGTCGCAATGGGCCGCAGCGTTGCCGGTTTCGGCGTCATCGCCGGCGACGTCGCAACTTTCGCGGGGGCCACGCTCTATCTCCGGGGAGGCCAGCAAAAGGAACGCCTGGAAAAGCTGAAGTTATTTCCTACTGCGCCACCTGCGCCCGGCTCAGGTTGAACCGGCACGACGCCCCACGTCGCTACGCCTTCGCCTCGCCTCTGACAAATAGCCCGCCAGTCGCGGGCCGGGCGGCCGGAGTGCCGAGCCGGGCGCTAGGCTCCGGCGTGCTCGCGCAGTTCCAGGCGCGCAATCTGGTTACGATGCACCTCGTCGGGGCCGTCGGCCAGGCGCAGCGTCCGTGCATGGGCATACGCCTGGGCCAGACCGAAGTCGTCGGTAACGCCGGCGCCGCCATAAGCCTGGATGGCCCAATCGATCACCCGGCAGGCCATATTCGGCGCGACGACTTTAATCATCGCGATCTCCTTGCGTGCGACCCGATTACCGAGCCGGTCCATGCGGTCCGCCGCGTAGAAGGTCAAGAGCCGCGCCTGGTCGATCATCATGCGCGCCTCGGCGATCCGTTCCTGGGTGACCGTCTGCTCGGCCAGAGGACGGCCGAAAGCGACCCGTGAGCGCACCCGCGCGCACATCTTTTCGAGCGCGCGTTCCGCCAGGCCGATAAGCCGCATGCAGTGATGGATGCGTCCGGGGCCTAGCCGGCCTTGGGCGATTTCGAAGCCGCGGCCTTCGCCCAAGAGCATGTTCTCGGCGGGAACGCGCACGTTGTCGAAGCGGACCTGGGCGTGGCCGTGTGGCGCGCCGTCATAGCCGAAGACGGGCAGCGCCCGCTCGATCTGGATTCCGGACGTACCCATCGGGACGAGGATCATCGATTGCTGCTTGTAGCGGTCCGGATGGTCGGGATTGGTCTTTCCCATGAAAATCAGGATTTTGCAGCGCGGGTCGAGCGCCCCGGAGGTCCACCACTTGCGTCCGTTGATCACGTAGTCGTCGCCCTCGCGGCGAATCGACGCCTGGATATTGGTCGCGTCGGACGAGGCCACGGCCGGCTCGGTCATGGCGAAAGCGGAGCGGATTTTTCCTTCCAAGAGCGGCCTCAGCCAGGTCTCCTTCTGCTGGGGCGTGCCGTAGCGCGCCAGCACTTCCATGTTGCCGGTGTCGGGCGCCGAGCAGTTGAAAACCTCGGGGGCAAAATGAGAACGGCCCATGATTTCGCAAAGCGGTGCGTACTCGAGGTTGCTCAGGCCCGCGCCGTGCTCGCTGTCCGGCAGGAAGAGGTTCCACAAGCCGTCGGCGCGCGCCTTGGCCTTTAGCTCTTCGAGCAGCGGCAGGGGCTGCCAGCGGTTTCCGTTGGCACCGATCTGTTGAGCGAGGCGGGCCTCGTTGGGATAAATGTGCGCCTCCATGAAGGCAATTAGTTGTGCGCGCAGCGCGCGTACCTTGGGAGAAAATTCAAAATCCATCTTCGCTCTCCTCCGATGGCGCAGCCGGCGGGCGCGACAAAGCCGCCGCCGGCAACGCTCTTTTGCTCGCGCGCTAACCCAGGCTGCCCGCCTACCTGCGGCTGCCAAGCGCGGCGCCGGCGGCCTCGGCCCCGGCGATCCGGCCGAAAACGGCGCCCGAAGTAAGCCCTGTTCCCCCGGGATAGTTGAAGTAAAACAGTCCGCCCACCAGTTCCCCGGCCGCGTAAAGCCCCGGTATCGGCCCCCCTTCGCTTCCCATCACCTGCCCGCGGCTGCTTACTCTTAGACCGCCGAAGGTGAAGGTTATGCCGCAGGTCACGGCAAAGCCAAGAAAGGGCGGCGTATCGATCGCGTTGGCCCAGTTGCTTTTGGGCGGTGCGATCCCCCGCGTTGCGCGCCCGTCCTTCACGTTGGGGTTGAAAGCAACGTCGCTTCTCACGGCGGCGTTGAACTCGCGCACCGTGCGAAGAAAGCCTTGCGCGTCAACGTCCTCGAGCCGCGCCGCCAACTGCTCGAGCGTATCGGCCTGGACGCGGGTCACCTGCCGGATGCGGTACTCGTCGCGCAACAGATGGGCCACCTTGCCGTCGAATACCTGCCAGGCAAACTGGCCGGGCTGCTCGAGGATGGCCCGGCCGTACTTGGCGTAAGTATAGTTGCGAAAGTCGGCGCCTTCGTCGATGAAGCGTTCGCCCCGGGCGTTCACCACAATCCCCAGCGGATAACTGTGCTTCTGGAAGCCGTCGCCCACCCGCAAGTCGCCGTAGTCGGGCGCGTTGCGGTCCCAGGCGACGGCATGGCATCCCGACCAATGACCGTAAGGCTCGGCGCCGATTTCGAGCGCCATCCGGATACCCTCGCCAGTATTAAAGCGCGTGCCGCGCACCCGGGCGAGGTCCCAGTTGGGTCCCAGGTAGCGCGCGCGCCACTCGGCGTTCGCCTCGAAGCCCCCGCAGGCCAGCACCACCGCGCCGGCAGAGACCTCTCGCATACCGTCCGTGTGACCCACCTGCACGCCCCGCACGCCGCCGCTGTCGCCGAGCAGCCGGGTGGCGCGGGCCTGGTAGAGTATCTTTACCCCGTGGCTTTCCACCGCCCGGTAAAGCGCGTCGACCAGCCCAGGGCCGCCGCCCCACGCCTCGACCGTAAGTCCGCCCCAAAACTTGAACCTCCCTCCGACCCGGAAGGCTTGCCGACCATACATCGGCACAAACCTGATCCCCTTGGACCGCATCCAGACAAGCGTGGAGCGGCTGCGGCGCACCAGGATTTCCACCAGCTCTGGATTGGCGCGGCAGTGAGTGACGCGCGCCATGTCGTCGAAGAACTGCTCCTCGGTGTAGGCGCCGAAGTCGGTATTCTGCTTCTCCTCCTCGCTTAGGTCGGGCATCAGCTCCAGCAACTCTTCGAGCGAGCGGTAGGGCACCCGGAAGCCGCCGGCCGTGAAGGCCGAGTTGCCGCCCCGCTCCGCAAAAGGGGCGCGCTCCAAGACCATCACGCCGGCGCCCTGATCGCGCGCGGCCAGCGCCGCGCACAGCGCCGCGTTGCCCCCGCCTACCACCACAACGTCGCAATCTTCAGCAGCCAAAGCCGTCCTCGTTGTGGGGGCCCGACGCTCGCCACGCGCAGCCTCAGCCCCCTAGGCGCCGCCGGCAAACGGATTGCCCGCCAGCGCGCGCCCCGCGTCCGCAAGCAGGTTCAAGAATTTCACCTCGGCCGTTCCCTCCCTGACGCCCACCGCCGACAAGCTGGCATTATCGACCCGCAGGCGGCGGAATTCGCCGAGCGCCATGCCGGCAAAATGACAGAGCACCGTCCTGATGATGTCGCCGTGAGAAACCACCAGCACGGAGCCGCCCTCGGCCCGGCCAACCGCGGCGTTGACCGCCGCCAGTCCCCGGGCCTGAACGTCGTAGATCGTCTCTCCGCCGGGCGGCGCAAAGTCAAGCGGGCGGCGCCGATAGTCGAGGTACTGTTCGTCGTGCAAAAGCTGATCGTAGGTCATCCCTTCCCAGTAGCCGTAGGCGACCTCGACCAGCCTGGAATCGGCGACCACGGCCGTCCCTCCCAGGCTTGCGGCAACCAGTTCGGCTGACTCGTGCGCCCGCCTGAGCGGACTGGTGAATATGAGCCGGGGGCGCACGCCTTTTAACAGACAGCAGGCCGCTCGCACCTGCGCCCGGCCCTGCTCGTCCAGGCCGACCTCGCGCCGCCCCATCACGCGACCTTCCCGGTTCCAGGGGGTTTCGCCGTGACGCATCAGGAGCACAATTGCGTCGGCGCTTGTCTGCTGTGCGAGCGGGCGGTCTCCCGTCCCGGCGCCCTTACGCGGAAGCTTCTTTGGCGCCGGCCTGAATTCGCTTGCTGGCAAGGTCCGCCCTGTAAATCGGCCCGTGCGCCTGCAAGCTGGGTACCGCGCGAACCTACCGTTAGGCTTGTGCGGCCGCGGGACCGCCGTTAGCCGCCGCGCCCAGCGCCGCGTTGCAGAATGCCTCGTAATCGATGAGCGTGGTCTGGGTCGGATGCTCGCCGCAAACCGGGCAGCGCGGGTCTTTCCTGAGCTTCAGGATGCGCACGTAGGCGTCGGCCGCAAGCGTATCCAGGTAGAGCATCCGCCCAATCAACGGTTGGCCGACGCCCAGGATAAGCTTGAGTGCCTCCAGCGCCTCGATCGACCCGATCACTCCGGGAAGCGCGCCCAGCACCCCGGCCTCAGCGCACGACGGCGCCATGTCGGGAGGCGCCGGCTCGGGGTAAAGGCACCGGTAGCACGGCCCCCCCCTGGCAGGATAGAAGACCGTCGCGTTGCCCTCGAAGCGGAAGATAGCTCCGTCAACCAGCGGCTTGCCGCTAAACACGCAAGCGTCGTTCACCAGGTAGCGGGTGGGGAAATTGTCGCCGCAGTTCACCACCACGTCGTAGCCGCTTACGATCTCCATGGCGTTTTCCGAAGTGAGCCGGGCGTCGTGGCGCACCACTTTTATTCCCGGGTTGAGCGCGTTCAGTGACTTCTGCGCCGACTCCGTCTTGAGCATGCCGACGCGCTCGCTGGTGTGCATTATCTGGCGCTGCAGATTGGACAGGTCCACCACATCGAAATCAACCAGGCCGATCGTCCCTACGCCGGCCGCCGCCAGGTAGAGCGCCGCGGGCGACCCCAGGGCTCCCGCGCCCAGGATCAGCACCTTGGACTCCAGCAGCCTGCTCTGGCCTTTTTCGCCCACCTCGGGAATGACGAAGTGGCGCGCGTACCTGGTTATCTCGTCAGCGCTGAACTGGCGCTCGGCCACCCAGGGCAGTCCTTTTTCCTTCCAGGCGCTAAAGCCGCCGGTCATGTTGTAAACCTTCTCGTAACCCATCTCGCGCAGGATGCGCGCCGCCAGGAGCGATCGGATGCCGCCGGCGCAATGCACCACGATCCGCGTCCTGCGATCCGGGACCTTCTCCTCGACCCGCAGTTCCAGGAAGCCTCTGGGCATGAAAATCGCCTGCGGAATGTGGCCCTGGCGCCATTCGTCGGCCTCGCGCACGTCCATCAGGACGGCGCCCGGCTGGGCAATGATTTCGCGCGCCTCTTCGATGCCGATTTCCGGCACCTGCGAGCGCGCCTCCTCGAGAATCGCCTTTGAACTCTTGGCCATAACGTTCTCCCCGCCGTATCGTCCGGCTTACCCGTTGCGCGCCAAACGGGCCGGCCGCGCCGGCGCAGCCGTCCGACCCGTCGTTGCCCGCCCGCCCCGGCCTAGCCGCCCAGCATCCGGCCCGACTCCAGGCGCGCGGCGAGAAACTCGAGCACGCTTTGCGCGTGGCCCCGGGCACCGACGTCATAAAACGCCCGCACCAGCCGCAGCCGCTCGTCCAGCACAAAGGTCGTGCGTGCGGCGCGCCCGTTGCGCATCACGCCAAAGGCTTGGGCCAGCGCGCCGGCTTCGTCGGCCAGCAGGGTCAGCTGAAGGCCGTGCTTTTCGGCGAATGCCCGATGCGACTCAACGGAATCGGTACTCACGCCCACCAGCCGGCATTCAAGCGCGTCGAATTTTACTTTCAGCGCCGAGAACTCCGAAGCCTCGATCGTGCAGCCCGGCGTGTCGTCCTTCGGATAGAAGAAGACGACCAACAGACGCCCGGCCAGATCGGCCAGCCGCCGAGGTTCGCCGCCCTGGTCGCGCAACTCGACCTGCCCTGTTGCGCCGATTGGGCGCCCCGCTTGCAGCGCCTCACTGGGCGGCATGAGCTTCAACCGGCGGCGCCTGCAGCGTTCGGCGCCGCGCGAATTTCAACGCCGCATTATCAATGTTCACCGAACAGAGCGAACCGCACATGCTGCAGACGTTTGACCCTGCCGCCTCGCTCTCCTCCTTGTAGCGGCGCGCCTTGTCCGGGTCCATCGCCAACGCGTACATTCCTTCCCAGTTGAGGTCTTTGCGGTAGCGCGACATCTGGTCGTTCCACGCTTTGGCGCCCCGCACGCCTTTGACGAGATCGCCCGAATGAGCCGCAATCCGAGTTGCGATGACGCCCTCGCGCACGTCGTCGACGTCGGGCAGCCGCAGATGCTCGGCCGGCGTTATGTAGCACAGGAAATCGGTCCCGGCGGCTGCCGCGATCGCCCCCCCAATGGCGCCGGTGATATGGTCGTAGCCCGGCGCAACGTCGCAGGTGAGCGGTCCCAGCACGTAGAAAGGCGCCCCGGCGCAGACCCGCTTCTCCAGCAGCACGTTGGCTTCGATCTGGTCCAGCGGCACGTGGCCCGGCCCCTCGATCATCACCTGGACGCCGGCGGCGCGCGCCCGCTGGGTCAACTCGCCCAGGGTCAGCAGCTCGGCGATCTGCCCGCGGTCGCTGGCATCGCCCGTAGCGCCCGGCCTAAGCCCGTCGCCGAGCGAGAGCGTGACGTCGTGCTCGCGCAGGATGGCGCAGACCTCATCGAAATGCGCGTAAAGCGGATTCTCCCCGCCCGTGCGTTCGATCCACGCCGCCAAAAGCGCCCCGCCCCGCGACACGATCCCGGTCACCCGCTGATGGCCGCGCAACCGCCCCACCGTCTCCCGCGTCACCCCGCAGTGCAGCGTCATGAAGTCCACGCCCTGGCGCGCCTGCCGGTCAATGACATCGAGAAAGCCCTCGGCCTCAAGCTGCATGATCGACCGCTCGGAGGCCACCTGGTAGATGGGCACCGTCCCCAGCATCACCGGGCTGCGCGACAGCAGCTCCGCCCTTATCCGGTCCAGGTCCTCGCCGGTCGAGAGGTCCATCACCGAGTCGGCCCCGAAGCGTACCGCGGTATAGAGCTTCTCGATCTCCTCCTCGATGAGCTGATGGAAGTTCGAGGCCCCGATGTTGGCGTTGATCTTGGTGCGCAGCCGCCTGCCCACTCCGATCGCGCGGAACTCATGATGCAGGTTGCGCGGGATGACCACTTCGCCGGTAGCCACCAGGTCTCGGACCTCTTCCGGGGTGAAGCCCTCGTCTTCGGCAACCTCGACCATCTGCTGCGTAATGCTCCCCTTGCGGGCAGCCTCGATCTGAGTCATGCGAACTCTCCTTGGCAGCTATGCGGCCGGGCGCCCACCGCCGAACTTTCCAGCGGCTTCGCGCTCCCGACCTTGCGGCGATCCACCCTCCAAAAGACGGCGCGACCGCCATGCAGCGCCGTTGTCCTGCCCGGCCCGCCCTGCACCCGGTCGCCGGTGAATCCCACCGTGCTTATTCAACGATACCTGCCGCTATCAAGAATATACACGATCGCGCCGCTGTCGATCACCCACCCTTGGCTGCCCGCAGCCGTTGCCTTTAGCGCCGCCGACCCGGCTCAACTATCCCCGCCGGGCACCGGGCTCGCCTTTAGTGGCGAGCGAAAACGCTCCGGCTTAAGATGGGGTTTCCCGGGCTCAGGAGGCCGCGTGCCGCACGGTCGGCTGTTCGCCGGCCGCTTCGCCTTGGCCATGGACCCGCGCTCAAGGGCAAGCGAAGGAAACTCACCTGAATGAAGGAAGACCCCGCGATCGTCAGCGCCGGCGCGGCTGCGCTGCCGGGCCTCGGCTTAGCCCGCGGCCGCCGCCGGCGCGAAGCGTTACGACGGCCCGCCGCAGCCGCCAAGCCGGCGCAAAGGCGCGGTTCACCCGCGACTCCCGGCGCGCCCGGCGTTAGCGCTCTCGCGACCAAGCCCCGCGCCAAAGCTTGCGATTCGCCCCCGCGCGACAGCGGACAAACCCGTCAGACTCAACGCGCGCCGAAACCTGAAACACCTGCTGTCCGAAGGAAGGGCTCCGGGCGCACGGCCGCCGCGCTGCTCCTGTTCGTCGCAGCACTGCTCGTCTGCCGCGCCCCCTCCCGAGCCTTTGACCTGCTCGACCCGGCAAGCTGGCCGATTATACCCGTGCCGGAGGTCGTTACCGATCCTTTCGCCGGAACGACCGTCGGGATTCTCCCCGTGCACCTGTTTCTTGACGCCCAGCAGCAGATTACCGCCATCCTGGCGCCCGACTTGTCGGACAACACGATCACGGGCGCGACCGGAAACTTCCGCTACCTGAGCTTTCCTTCGGCGGACACCAACTGGTGGGTGACGGCCGGCGCCTCGCAGGTGATCGAGCGCGAGGTGGACCTCTTCTACGGCAGCGGCCGGCTTCACCGGGACCAATGGTCGTACCAGGGAGAGTTTCGCTTTGACCGCAATCCGACGGAGCGGTTTTTTGGGGTCGGCAACAATACGCCGTTTAGCGCTCAGACAAACTACACCCTGGGCCGCGTATTCGGGGAAGGGCGCCTCGGCTACAACGTCACGCCGCGTTTGCAGGTCGCGGCCGACGAACTGATCCAGCGGGTACGGATTGGGCCGGGGGCGCTTGTCGCCACGCTGCCGTCCACCCAGAGCCGGTTTCCCAACGTGGCCGGGGTCGACGGCGGCACGGAATTGATGAACCGGCTCCTGCTGACCTACGATTCGCGCGACTCGATCTACATACCACACAGCGGAACGTTCGCGCGAGTCTTCTGCGGCTTTTCCCAGCGTGGCTTTGTAAGCTCCGCCTCGTTCAACCAATTCGGCGCCGAGGCCAGAGAGTACGTAGCGCTGGGCGACCGGATGACGCTTGCCGGACATTTGTACCTGCAGTACGTCCCGGGCGGCGACCAGACGCCATTCTGGGCGATGAGTTGGCTCGGCGGCGACCGGGCTTTTCTCGGCATGCGCGAGCCGCTGCGCGCTTACGGGCCCGGCCGTTTCATCGACGACAACCTAAGCGTGGCCAATCTCGAGCTGCGCACCTGGGTCTACGAGATGGACGTCTTCAAGACTCACGGCATTCTCGAGCTCGCCCCCTTTGTCGAGGCCGGCCAGGTCTTTCACGAGATGACCGGCGACCCCGTCGGTCAGCTTCACCCGGCGGCGGGGATGGGTTTTCGCGGTATCGCCTTTCCCTTCGTGGTCGGCTACGTTGACGTGGGCTACGGCAGCGAGGGGGCAGTGCTTTTCTCGGGCATCAACTACGCCTTCTGAGCGCGGCAGGCTCAGCGGGTGCCGCGTTCGTGCCCCAGCGTGAGGCCGAGGCATATGGTAGACGCTCGGAGCCGCATGCTTGCGTCGATCGTTGTTGCGCTGTGGTGGGTTCTGGCTGGAGCAGCCCGGCCGGCGTTCGCCGCCGAGGCGAGCTTAAGTCCTCAGCCAGCCGGCCAAGCGGTTGCGGTTACGCGAGAGCATCTTGCCGCCAACCGAATCGTCGTCGAGTTGCGCCACCTGCGCGACAGCAGAGGGAGCGTCAGATGCGCGCTTTTCGCCTCCGCCGACGGCTTTCCCACCAATGCCGACAAAGCGGTCGCCGGTGCCGCATCCAAGGTGCGCCGCGGCAGCGCGGCCTGCATCTTCTCTAACGTAGCGCCGGGCGCTTACGCGGTTGCGGTCCTGCACGACGAAAACGACAACGGCCGCATGGACTACAACTTTCTCGGAATCCCCAAAGAAGGCTACGGCTTCTCCAATGACGCCTCAGTCCTTCTCGGACCACCAAGCTTCAAGGCGGCCCGCTTTTCCCACTCGCCGGGCGTTACCGTCATAAGGATCCCGATTCATTACCTGCTTGCCGCACCTACTCCTGCCGACTGACCCGGCCTGCCCCTCGATGCGGCAGCGGCGGGTGGTGACGGTGGGGCGGCTTGAGGGTGGCGCATGGTGTGGGTTAGAAGCGGGGGCGGCTGGCGTCGGGGACGGCCAGGCGTTGGGTTTGGATTTCTTCTGGGGTGAGCGGGCC
>JAJYRQ010000027.1 GCA_021794015.1 Deltaproteobacteria bacterium
AGACGGCCGGCATCCCTTTGCGAGAAAACACTGTCCCAGGTGCCCTGCGAGATTGGCCTGCCGGTGGAAATGCCGCCTGAGCGGGCTCGAGGCGTGGTCCATGACGCTAATGAGGTACCGGCTGAGCGTGTGCTCGAGTCAACGGCGTTCGTCTTACCGCTGGCTATTCGTAATGGGGCTGTGGGCGCTCTTGAGCGCCACGGTGTGGACGGGCCTGCCCGGTGCGGCGCAGGCAGGCGAACCGTACATGAAGCTGAAGGCCGGGGCCAGGGCGGCCGTTGCGATGCGGCAGTCGGGGCCGCCGGCGGGGATTATCTCTCCTGTGCTTCCGACCGACGTGTCACTGCCGACTTACGACTACGCTGTGCCGGAGAACTGCGCCGGATGCCATTTCATCCTCGGCCTGAACTTTACGTCGCGAGCGCTGGGAGTGATCTGGAATTCGACCACCAACACCTGGGACCTGACCGGCTCAGGCTGGCTGTCGGCGTGGCATTCGCAATCCGACCACGGTTCGACCGAGAACACGTTTTGCGCCAAATGCCATTCGCCGATGCAGGCCGCCGCCACGGCCAGCTTCAACGCCGGCGCGGTCAACGCAAGCCCGGTTCCCCAGCCAAGGTTTCAGGCGGTTACCTGCGCCACTTGCCATCCGCCCGACAGCGTTATCGCCGCGCTGGGCACGATGAACCCCAACGCCTTCGCGGGCGGCGCCGTTGCCGTCTACCTCTGGAAAGGCCTCGACAACCCGGCCTCCTACCAGACCCTCACCCAGGGGACGCCCGGACAGCCGCAGCAGCCGGGACAGGAGGATACGCTCTGCCTGAACTGCCACGAGCAGCGCCATAGCACCGGAGATACGGCCTTTCAGGCGATGTACGCGGCCGGGGTGCGGTGTATCGACTGCCACATGGCCGAATACCGGTACATCCCCGGCTCGATGGGAGCGCCTCAGCTTGCGGAGCGCTTCCATGACTGGAAGGTGGGAGCCAATCTTCCGTATTCCTGCGGCGCTCAGGGGTCGATCAGCAACTGCCACAGTTCTTTCACGGTGGCCGACGCGGCGAACATCATCCCGTTCATTCGCCAGCAGCACAGTGCATGGTGGACGCTATCGCCCTTCAACGACCAGCCGCAGCCGACCAGCCTGCCGCCTGTGGCTGCGATAGCGGCCCATCGGGTCGTTCAGCTTGCCGAGTACAAGGCGCTGTGGCGCGAGATTGCCGAAGTGGACGCGCGCGGCGGGTGAGGTCCAATAGCGATGTTGCAACCGCCCACTACGGTAACGCACGGCGGAGCGCAGCAGATGAACTCCCGATGGTCGCAAAATAGAATGCTCGCGCCGGCCGCTGCCCGAGCGGTTTCACGGGCCGCGCGCCGGACGCGGGGCCTTTATGCCCCAAAATTCAGGAGTATCTGAGATGGCAGGTCGGAGAGCTATAGTCGAAAAACGCCTCGGGTCCACAGGGGCGCTGGCGGCGCGGATCGCAACGCTCGCCACGGTCATCCTGGCGGTCGTAGCTGCGGGCTCCGTGACGGCGTGCAGCGGCGGAGGCCATGGGCCGTCGCCCACCACGGCTTCGGTCAGCGGCGACGTCCTCTTGCCCGGCGGAGTGGAGCAGTTCAACGGGGCCACCGCGACCGCCGAGTTCTACAACGTTACCACGGGCGCCTTCGACTGCAGCCATCTGGGCGGGGTGAATTCCACCACCGGCGCCTGCAACAACACGATGACGCAGGCGCGCTTTTATGCCTCGGTCGCCCCGCTACCCAACAGCCAGGTGCTGGTGGCGGGCGGCAACGGCACCGGAGTTCAGTGCTTCAATTCGGCGGAGATTTTCAACCCGGCCGCCGGGTCGTTCAGCTCCAGCGCCAACGCCATGTACGACGCCCATTGTTTCGTCCACACGACCACAGTCCTGCAGGACGGACGGGTGCTCATCACCGGCGGCGAGGACGCCACCGGCAACCTGGTCAACACCGCCGACATGTACAACCCGACAACGGGGCAATTCGACTGCAGCGGCCTGGGCGGCGTAAGCGCGACCACCCAGTTCTGCCAAAACACCATGAACGACACCCTGTTCCTTCACACCGCAACGCTGTTGCAGAACGGGCAGGTGCTGATCGTCGGCGGCAATGACGGGGTGCCGGTGGCCAACGCCCAAATCTTCGACCCGACCTCGGGTACCTTCGGCTGCGCGGCGCTCGGCGGGGCCAACGCCAGCGGCTTCTGCAACAACACGATGACCGACAGCCGGCAGAACCACAGCGCCACGCTGCTGGTGAGCGGGCCGGTGGCGGGCGACGTGCTGATCGCCGGCGGGCTGGACGCCTCCGGGGTGGTGCTGCAGACCGCCGAACTCTTCCAGCCGAGCAGCGGAACGTTTGTCTGCTCGGACGGGAGCACCCCCGGCGCCACCGGCTGCCCGGCGGCCATGACCCATGCGCGCTACCTGCATGCCGCGGTCCTGCTTGACCCGACTTATGTCAGCGGCAGCCTGGGCGGCGACGTTCTGATAACGGGCGGGGAGGACAGCACCGGAACGGTTCTCTCCACCGCTGAAGTCTACAACCCCGCAACCGGCAAGTTCACCGCCGTCGGCTCGATGACCACGGCGCGGGCGCTCCACGCGGCTGCGCTTATCACCTCCGGACCGCTTACC
The DNA here is from genome assembly GCA_021794015.1 of Deltaproteobacteria bacterium. Lineage (GTDB taxonomy): Bacteria > Desulfobacterota > Binatia > Binatales > Binataceae > JAJYRQ01. Next base: position 2,667 of record JAJYRQ010000027.1, read on the forward strand.
GGCTACGTGCTTATCGCCGGCGGCGTGGATAACGCGGGCAACTCCTTGAGCAGCGCCGAACTCTTCAATCCGGCCACCGGCCAGTTTGCGGCGACCGGCTCGATGCAACTGGCGCGCTCTTCGGCCGGCGTGTCGGCGCTGCGCTAGACCCGGCGCGAAAAGACCGGCACAACCGGCGCGAAGGACCGGCGCGAAGAGTGGCAGAAAAAAACCAGGACGTGGCCGGGCAACAACCCGGGATTAGCTGCCCCGGATGCGGCGCCGAAAACCCGGCTGGCGCAGCCTTCTGCCTGCACTGCGGCGAGCGGCTCGCGCAAGCAGGAAGCGCAAAGCCTGAAGGCAACCGGCCTCGTCCCCCCTCCGCCAGGGCGCGGCTGTTCGGTAGCGTGGCGGTCGCCTTCGCCCTGGGCATCGGTGTGAGCGCGGCCTACTTTGCGCTCGCGCAGCCGCGCAGACAGCCAACCCAGCCCGCCAGAGCCACAGCAGCGGTCGGGCGACCATTGCCGGGCGCGGCTACCGGCAGGATGCCGCCCGGGCACCCGCAGGTGAAGTTCCCGGCTGGCCATCCGGCGGTTCCGACCCGCGCCGAGGTTGACGGCATCGTCGCCAAGGCCGAGAAACTGGCGCGGCAAGCGCCCAAGGATGTTGGCGCCTGGCTTCGCTACGGCGACCTCGCCCTACGCTACGGCATGTTCAACCCGGCCGACTCGGGCAAGGCTCAGGCGGCTTTTGCCCACGTGCTCGAACTCGACGCGGAAAACACCGCCGCGCTGCGCGGCCTGGGCGACGCTTACTTCGACCAGCACCGCTATCGGAGTGCGGTCGGCGCCTACCAGCGCTACCTCAAACGCAAGCCCGACGACGTTGCAGCGCTTACCGATCTCGGCACGATGTATCTTTCGCAGCAAAACGCAGGCGCGGCGATCGAGCAATATCAACGGGCGCTGGGACATGACCCCCGCTTCTTTCCGGCCCAGTTTAACCTGGGAGTAGCCTACCTGCTGAGCAACGACGCTTTGCAGGCGCGCCAGGCGCTCCTTAAGGCAGAAACCATGGCGCCTTCCGGCGCCGCTCGCGCCAGGATCGATCAACTGCTCGCCAAGCTGGACCATGACCAAGTCTCCCAAAACACCAACCAGCCCCGAGCCTCAGCCGGGCAAGGCGCGAACAACCAGCCGGCGCCGCCACCGAGAAGCGCCGCGCGCTAGCCTACCCGCACGGAGGCAGCCGGTAATCAGCGGTTTCGCAGTGAAGCAATGAAACTGGCGGTGGCAGGAAACGGCGGAGCAGGCAAGACCACCCTTGCAGGCTTGCCGGCATACACCCTTGCCGCCGCGCAAGGCCGTCCGGTGCTCGCAATTGACGCCGACCCGGCGCCGGCGCTGGGCGTGGCGCTCGGGTTTCCTGAGAAGCTGCTCGCTACGCTAAGGCCGATCGCCGAAATGACGGAATTGGCCGCCGACCGAACCGGAGGCGAGCTTGGCGACTTCGCCGACTATTTTAAGCGGAACCCGCGCCTGGAGGAGGGGAAAGCGGCTCGGCTCTCAAGGCTACGCCGGTTGCCGCCGGGGGGAGCAGTTGCCACGTTTTGATGCAGTTCGGAAATGGCCTGCGGGGCTTCTTAGGCGGGCGCTCCAACGGTTGAGGTCCAGCCCGGACCCGCTCTCAATGAACCGGCTAAGTACGCGCCAAGTCGCCCTAAGCGAACGTAGGGTTAAACTTGCCGCTGTGCGATCTGGGCTCTGGCCAGCTATCGATCGCACTTATACTATCACTGGCACGAAATTAGCTGCGGTGATGGATAGCCGGGGTGCCTGTGACGGCTGCCAGCCGACGGAGCGGATGCGGGGCAGTTGGGTTAACCCGGGTCACGGAGGTCGTCAGGTCCGGAGCTAATTGACGGGGGGAGAGATGGGGACATCGGCACATGGCAGCCCACTTTGCAAGGTCGGTCTGTTCTGCCTGCTTGCAGCTTTAGGAGGCGCGCCGGACCTCTGGGCAGCCTCGAACGCGCCGGTCAAGCCTTCCAATCCGTCCGCCGCCACCCCCGCAAGCCGGTCCCCTTCGGCCCAAGCCGAGCACTTGGCGACACAGCCCACCTACGTCGGCACCGCGGTCTGCATCGGGTGCCACCAAACAGAAGTTAATGCTTTCATGCAGACCATGATGGGGAAGATTTTCCTCAAGAATGCGCGCGACGTGGAAGAGGGACGTGCCTGCGAAACCTGCCACGGTCCGGGCAGTATCTACATCAAGGCGATGGCCAAGGAGATGGGCAAGGAGAAGCCGGCTCCCGGCCACAAACTGCCGCAGTGGGGCGGGCTTGGGCCCTACGGCGGCTCGCCGGGCAAGGAGAAGCCGAAGGGCGCCCACGGAGTGCCGCCGCCGGGGCTGATCACGTTTCGCAACGATTCAGGCGAGACGGCAGAGCAGGAGAACGCCGTCTGCCTTAAGTGTCATGAACGGGGTGACCGGGTGTTCTGGCGCTCCAGCACGCATGCCTTTCGCGGGGTGCGCTGCGTTGACTGCCACACCATCATGCGCAAGCTGAGTCCGGAGTTCCAACTGTCCGCCAAGCTGGTGCCGAACCCGTTCCTTATCCTGCGGCCGGAGACCCAGATTTGCCTGGACTGCCATCCGCGCAAGCGGCTGCAGATGAACATGCCCTCCCATATGCCGATTAGGGAAGGGCTGATGACCTGCGTTGATTGTCACAACCCGCACGGAGGGCCCTACCCGCACCAGCTTAAAGCGGCGCGGGTCAACGACACCTGTTATTTCTGCCACGCCGACAAGCGCGGACCGTTCTTGTGGGTGCATCCGCCGGTGATGATCAACTGCCTCAACTGTCACGCGGTGCACGGCTCGATGCAGCGCCACCTGCTCAAATTGCGTCCGCCGCTGCTCTGTCAGCAGTGCCATATCGGAACCTTCCACCCGGGTACGCCGGCCGGGCGCACGACGGTGTTTGCCTTCAGCCGGGCTTGCCTTAACTGCCACGCGCGCATCCACGGCTCGAACTCGCCGGGCGGAAGGGTCTTTACACGCTAGGCTCTGCAACCGCGTAGGGGGCAACGACAATGGGCGCCGTCCGCCGTTCTTTGGTCATCGCGCAAGGCACCGTGCTTCTGATGCTGCTGGGCGGTCTGCTGTCGCCTGTAGCTGCGCAGGTCGACATCGGGCCGGGTACGGTCACCGGGGCCGTCGAGACCGGGCCGTTTCTCAACCCGGTGCCTTACACCGACGTGGGCAAATCGCGCCAGTACCATGACATGGCGCAGCAGTGGATCGTGCCGGAGCTGAAGGCGCTTTTCGACGACAAGGAAAACCGCTACTACGCCGACCTCTACATGCTTAACACCGGCCAGACCAACCAGTTGTTCAACTTGCGGGCCGGCATTTACGGTTTGCTCGATATCCAGGCGCAGTACGTGTCGATGCCCGACTTTTTGAGCTACGACCGGGCCTCGAGTCCTTACGTGCTGCAGGGCCGCGACTTCAATCTTCCCAACTACCCCGGAGCGCCGGTGCCGGGCCAGCCGGCCGGCGAGAACATCGCCAGTTGGCTTAGCCGTACCGCCTCGCCGCTACCGCTCAGCTTGCTCTGGGGGATCGCCAATCTCCACGTGAGCTACACTCCGTCGCCCTGGTGGACCTACAGCCTTTATTTCAACTTTCAGGATGCCAACGGGCATCAGCCGATGGGCGAGCTGTTCGGGCCGAATCCCGGCAGCTACAACGTCACGCAGCTTTACCAGCCGGTTAGCTACTACATCTACAACTACGGGACGGGCGTCGAGTACGCCAATCCGAACTGGTCGCTCGGGTTCAAGTACGACGGGTCATTCTTCCGCAACCCGGACGCCAATCTGACCTGGCAGAATCCGGACGTCTGGGGCGAGCGGACCGGTCCCGGCGGCGCTTGCGCCAACAGCGCCACCTACTCGCCCGGCAGCGGCACCGGCCCATGCCTGGGCAAGACGCAGGTTGAACCCGACAACCAGGCTCATATGCTGACCCTAACGGGCGGGCTCAACCTGCCGTACAACACCCATGCCATGGGCACGGTCTCTTACGGCTGGTGGCTGCAGGACATGCCCTTTATCCCGTTTACCACCAACACTGCGCTGCCTTCGCAGGCGCTGCCGCAGTCGAACCTGGGCGGCGACGTGACACCGTTTTTCGGCAACTTCTCGCTTGCCGGCCACCCGACCGAAAAGTTCCAATACCAGGCGGTTTACAGCTACTACGACTATGCCAACCACACCTCGCCGGTCGCCTTTAACAACATCGCTTCGTTAAACGACGTTGCCAGCCCGTGGAGCGCGGTGGCCTTTCCGTTCTCCTTCTCCGACCAGAACATCGAGCTGACGGCCAGCTACCTGGTCACTCCGACGCTCGCCTTTCGCCTGGTCGGGCTGATTGACACCTACCACACCAACGGGCTCGAGGTGCTGCAGCAGAACATGACCTCGTACGGGCCGGTGATCGACTGGAACCCGTATCCCTGGATGATGTTCCGCGCCTCCTACCAGCACGGTTTCCGCGATTCGCCCGGCTACAGCAACAACCGCAGCACGCTGCTCAACCAGAACGCCGGCTCGAGCGAGCTCTCGGACCTGGCCCGCTTCTATGACGCCACGGTCCAGATCAATCAGTACCAGCTTTACTGGCAGGCGCAGCCTTTTCGCAACGGCCAGCCCTTCGAGGGGATGCCGAGCTGGCTTGAGCCTTTGACGCTGATCGCCGAGTTCGACTACGACAATTACTTTTATCCCGCCAGCACCATGGGCACCCAGAACTGGTCGGACTACAGCCCCTCGGTGGGCCTAAGCTACGAGGTTGCCCCCTTCTTCAGCTTCTTCGGCGACTTCGGCTGGGAGGCGACCGACATGCGGATGCTCTCGATGCAGCGCCAGCCGCACGGGGTAATTGCGAGCGAGCCGAACTGCCCGGGCGCAAACCCGAATTTGCAGAGCCCGGGCAACTGCCCGGCCCAGATATGGAGCGAATTCGGCCGCCAGCAGGGCACCAGCGTGGACCTCGGCTTCGACATCAACATTCCGCGCAACTTCGTGCTGCCGAAGCCCTCGCGGCTGCGCGTGATGTACACCTACGCGCTTACCAGTGACTTGAACCACATGTTCGGAGACAGCGCGCTTACTCCGGCGGCGAATTTCCCGATGGTCAACTCACAGTTCCAGGAACTCATCGTGGACTACAGCTACCAGGCCTTCGAGCACGGCGCGGCCAACATCGGCCTTTACTTCAGCCATTTCGGAGAAAACGACTTCGGCTATGACAGCCTGGTTCCCTGGATGGGAGCGGCCTCGCCCTACTCGACTTTTTTGGCCAACAGCAACTGGATTCCGTTCAACGCCTTTGGCGTCTACACGACGTTTCGTTATGTCTTCTGAGCTGATGACGGTTGGCGCATAATGAGCAACAGAGCGCGATTAACGAAGAAACGCGGCGGCAGGCCTGCCCATGGCGGGCAAGTCGCCGCCTCAACCTGAGCGGAGGAATCGGTGGTGAAAAGAAGTCCGACTTTCAGGCTACGACGACTGGCGCGCAAAGGCGCCGCCGCGGCGGCGCTATGCGCGGCTTTGGCGGCCGGACTGGCTGCACCGGCCTGGGCGCAAGACGGCGCAAAACTCTTCGCCGACAATTGCGCCGGCTGCCATGGCGCCAAAGGCAAAGGCGACGGCCCGGCGGCGGCCGCGCTTAGCCCGGGACCCGGCGATTTCGTCTCGGCCCTGGCGGGCAAGTCGGACGACTGGATCTTCAAGGCGATCAAAGGCGGTGGACCGGCCGTCGGGAAATCAGCCGGGATGCCGCCCTTCGGCAGCGCCCTCAACGACGCCGAAATCAAGGCGCTCACGGCGTACGTGAAGCAGCTCGCAAGCCCGCAGTGACAGGACCGCGCCGCCGGCGCGCAGGCGGTCTCGAATGAACAGCGGGCGAAACGGTTGCGCGTGTGATATGGGTTTAAGGTGGGCTCAGCCGGGTACCAGGCGATCATCATGAAGCACTCGGCGGTTCGACTCCGAACGCGCCACCGGCGCCAAGCCGAGACCCTTTTCGAGGGCTCGGTCGCCCCGCTGGAGACGAAGAGTCAAGACCAAGCTTACGCTTGAACTGGAAGAGGTGGATGATGAGAAGGAATCTCGCAACGGCAGCGGCCATTCTTGGAGCGATTGCTCTGCTCGGCCTGACCGGCGGTCAATTGGCGCGCGCGCAAGCCGGAGCCAGCCACCCGGTGAAGCGCTTTACGATAGTCGCTGTTGAGGCCAGCGACGTGGTCTTCTGGCTGCCGAGCAACATCGAGGTGACCCAGGGCGACCGGGTCGTCATTGCGGTCAAAGACATGCTCGGCGGACCGCCGCAGATGCACGGTTTTGCAATTCCCGCCTATCACATCGCGATTTTGGTGCCCAAGGGAGAAGCCAAAATCGTGGAGTTCACTGCCGACAAGGCAGGTATTTTCCCGATTATTTGCCAGATTCATGCCGAGCACATCGGCGGGCAACTGGTGGTTCACCCCCGCGGCGCATTCGGCTCTCGGCGCTAACCGGGGCGTCCCACGTCCCCTTTCCCGGCATCACGAGACCGAATCATGTACGGAACAGTTGTGCAAAAATGCCTTGCTAGTCGGCCGGCCGCGGCGTCCTTCTGGCTAATCGTCGTAGCCGTTATCGGCATCGGTACCGCCGGCGCCACCTCGGCTCGGGCAGCCGAGACAAGCGCGGACTTGGTGCTCGGCCAGGCCGCGCTTACGCTGAACGGGCCCAACATCGTGGGCAGCCGCGGGCTGCATACCGCCTCGGCGCTGTGGGGTCCGCAGGGGATCGTCGTCGATCGCAGCGCCGAGCCTAACCGGCTGTACGTCGCCGACGTTCTTAACAACCGCATTCTCGGCTGGAAGAATGCCGCCGGCTTGCGCGACGGCGCCCCGGCCGACCTGGTAATCGGCCAGCCTGACTTCTCCCACTCGACCTGCAACACCGGCGGGGTGAGCGCCAAGACGCTGTGCGCTCCGAGCGGCGTCGCGGTCGACGCCAAGGGCGCCCTTTACGTGGCGGACTCGGGCAACAACCGCGTGCTCGAGTACGACGCACCCTTCGTCAAGGGTACCGCCGCCGACCGGGTGTTCGGCCAAAACGGCGGCTTCACCGGCCATGACTGCAACAAATACGGACTTACGGCCGGCACGCTGTGCAAGCCGGCGGCTGTGGCGCTGGACGCTGACGGCAGGCTTTACGTTGCCGACAGCACCAACAACCGCGTCCTTGAATACGACCGGCCGTTGACCAGCGACCGGGCCAGCCGCGTCCTGGGCCAGCGCGGCAGCTTTTTGACCAACGATTGCAATTCTGCCGGCGGAATCAGCGCGGAAGGGCTGTGCGACCCCACCGGGCTGGCAATCGACGGCAAGGGGCACCTCTACGTCGCCGACCGCGGCAACAGCCGCGTGCTGGCGTACGACAGCCCGCGCCGGCGTGACCGGGCTGCGGCCGTGCTGGGGCAGGAGGGCGACTTCACCACCGGCGCCTGCGACACCGGCGGCCAGGTCGGCGCCGCTCTTTGCTCTCCGACCGGCGTCGCGGTTGACCCGGCCGGCCATCTCTATGTCGCCGACACTCTGAACAACCGGGTGGTCGAATACGATCAGCCCCTCCAGCGCGGCGCGCGCCCCTCCGGCGTGCTCGGCCAAGCCGATTTCTCAGGCACGACCTGCAACGCCGGCGGCACCGGCGCGCGAAGCCTGTGCGAGCCCGGCGGCGTCGCCCTTGACGCCTTGGGCGACGTTTACGTGGCCGACAGCGGCAACAACCGCGTGCTGCTTTACAGCGCTCCGGTCGCCAGCAAAGGGGCAGCGGCCAGCCGAACGCTCGGACAGGTTGGCTTCAACTTGCGAGGCGTCAACCTCGTCGGCACGCAAGGGCTTTATCAGCCGGGTGCGGTGGCGGTTGACCGCAGCGCCGCCTCGAACCGCGTCTACGTAGCCGACTCGGCCAACAGCCGCGTTTTGGGCTGGAGCGACGCCAGCCGGCTTCGCAGCGGTGCTCCGGCCGACATCGTGATCGGCCAGCCGGATTTCTTTTCCTCCGGCTGCAACGGTCACGGGATAAGCGCCGCAAGTCTTTGCAACCCGGGCGCGCTGGCGGTTGACCCGAAGGGCAATCTCTACGTGGCCGACAGCGGCAATAACCGCGTGCTCGAATACGACGCGCCGGTAATAAGCGGCGCCGCCGCCCGCCTGGTCTTCGGCCAAAACAACGACTTCACCGGCAACGATTGCGACCGGGGCGGCATCGCCAGCGCTGCCACCCTGTGCGATCCCGCCGGAGTCGCGGTCGATCGCAAGGGCAATCTTTACGTGGCCGACATGGTCAACAGCCGCGTGCTCGAATACGACGCGCCGCTTAAGACCCACACGACTGCCGACCGCGTCTTTGGCCAGGCCGGCAGTTTCAAAAGCAACGACTGCAACCATGACGGACTGAGCGCAAACAGCCTGTGCAAGCCCTCCGCCGTCGCCCTCGGCCGCCAAGGCTCCCTCTACGTCACCGACACAGGCAACAACCGCGTGCTGGAGTTCGCGGCCCCGCCCAATCCGGGAGCAGGCGCGGTGCGGGTATTCGGCCAGGACGGCGGCTTCAGCAGGGCGGAATGCAACTTCGGCGGACTCCCGTCGGACCGGACGCTCTGTACGCCAATGGGGATTGACTTTGACGCGCCAGGCAATCTCTACGTTGCCGACAGCGGCAATAACCGGGTCGTCGAGTACGACGCCCCGTTCGGCTCCAAACCTGCGGCCAGCCTGGTCTTCGGCCAAGGCGGCGCGTTTACCACCGCTGACTGCAACGTCGGCGGGGTCAGCGCGCGCACGCTTTGCGGACCCTCCGGGGTCGCCTTGGATACGGCCGGGGAGCTCTACGTCGCCGACTCGCTAAACAACCGGGTGCTGCGCTTTCCTAATCCGTATGGCAAGCGATGACGGATGCGCGCGCCCGGCTTCGCTGCTGGACGGTGCTCGCCATGAAAAAGCAGTTTAGGGCCAAAACGGCGCTCCTCGTGAGTACCCTGGCGCTGGGGACCGCGCTCGGCGCCGGCCCGACCAGAGCCCAGGACATCCAGAAGCTTTACGCCTTCAACTGCGCCGGATGCCACGGACCGCAAGGTAGAGGCAATGGCCCTTCAGCCGGAATCCTGTTGCCGCCGCCGGGCGACTTTCGCGACACCCTGAAGGGGAGGTCCGACGAGTGGATCGCCCGGGTAATCGAAAAAGGAGGCGCCGGCGGCAACATGGCCGCCGTGATGCCCGCCTACGGCGGCCTCTTAAGCGAAGCCCAGATTAAGGCGCTGGTCGCTTACATAAAGCGCCTTAGATAGCCGGGGCCGGCGCCACGCCTTGCGCTTTCGGCGTCAACCGCCGCGGCGCTTGGCCGGCCAGGGAAAGGGCAGAAAGACCACTTATGGAGTCAGATTCCGAACCGCCTGGCGCCGGATCCGAGCCCGCCCAATCGCCCGATCGTCCCACTGAATCGCCGGCAAACAGCGCGGGCGCCCCGGCGCAGCCGATCCCGAGTCTTTTGCGCAACTGGCTGAGTTGGGCCGGGCTGCTTCTGTTCATTCTGGTTCTTGGCAACCTCGTGCTGCTGCTGCTGGTTGCGCTGCTGGTCAAGCGGCCCAATCCGTATCTCGGGATTTTCGTCTACCTGGCGCTGCCCACGATTGCGATGCTGGGGCTGCTGCTGGTTCCGGCCGGAGTGCTGCTGGAACGGCGGCGAAGACGCCGGCTGCTGCCCGGCGAGTTGCCCCGTTACCCGAGGATCGACCTGAACCAGCCGGCAACGCGGCGCGCGGCGGCCTTCGCGGCCGGCTTCATCGCTTTGTTCCTGATGGTAAGCGCGCTGGCAAGTTACCATGCCTACCAGTTCACCGACTCCGTCGCCTTTTGCGGGGAAACCTGTCACACCCCGATGAAGCCGGAATTCATCGCCTATCAGGATTCGCCGCATGCGCGGGTGCCATGCGCGAATTGCCACATCGGTCCGGGAGCGAGTTGGTTTGTGCGCTCCAAGCTGACCGGCATCTACCAGGTCTACGCGGTAGCCACCAACAGCTACCCGCGACCGATCCGGACGCCGATCAAGTTCCTGCGTCCGGTCCGCGAAGCCTGTGAAGAATGCCATTGGCCGAAAAAGTTCTACGCCGCCCAACTCAAGGTCTTCAGCCACTTCATGCCCGATGAAAAAAACACGCCCGCCGAGGTGCGCATGCTGATCAAGACCGGCGGCGGCAGCGCCGAAGGCGGACGGCCGATGGGCATCCATTGGCACATGAACCTGGCCTACAAGGTCTCGTTCGTGGCCAGCGACCCGCAGCACCAGAACATCCCCTGGGTCCGCACCCGAAACATCAACGGGCGCGTAACCGAGTACTTTGCCAAAGGCTCGCCGCTGACTCCCAAGCAAGTCGCTGCGATGCCCAAGAATGTGATGGACTGCGTAAGCTGCCACGACCGGCCATCACACAGATTCCTACCACCCGATTTCGCCGTGGACCGTGCCTTCGTCGCCGGCCGGCTGGAGCGGTCCCTGCCCTTCCTCAAGCGGGAGATGGTCAAGCTGCTGAGCGGTTCCTATCCATCGACGCCCAAGGCATTGGAGGCAATCGCCACCGGTCTCGCCGACTTTTACCAGGACAAATACCCCGAGCTGTACGCGCAAGAACGGCTTCAGATCGAAGCCGCAATCGCGACCGCGCAGGAAATCTACCGCAACAACTTCTTCCCGGAAATGAGGGTCGATTGGCGCACCCATCCCGACAACATCGGCCACCTCTACTACCGCGGCTGCTTCCGCTGTCACGACGGCCGGCACGTGAGCGCCGACGGCCGGGTCATCTCGAACGCCTGCGAGAGCTGTCACACCATCATTGGACAAAAGGTGGGCGAACCCGCGCCCGCCTCCGGCGAAACCTTCGCCCATCCGATCAACCTGAAGGCGCTTAAAGGACTCACCTGCAGCACCTGTCACACCGGAGCGGTTCTCTAGAGGAATGCCGTGGCCAGTTGCAGAGAGCGTCGCCGGGCAACGGTTGAATGGGCCGTCGGCGCTTTATTGGGTGCGGCAGCGCTGGCAACTGTGGCAACGGCTGCCGCCCCGGCAGCGGCGGCGGGTCTCCCCACAGCGACGTGTCTTGCCTGCCACAACCGGCCCGCGGCCGGGCCAGGCAAGTCTGGACGGGTATCCCTGAACGTCAATGCGGCGATGTTCCAAGCCTCGGTCCACGCTGCTCTGGGATGCGCCGGCTGCCACTCGGACGTGAGCGGCTTTCCACATCAGCCGCCGCCCAAGGCCGTCTCCTGTGCCGGTTGCCATCCGCAGCAGAACGCCGCCTACGCCCATAGTGTTCACGCCAAGGTGGCGCCGGCGCATCCCAGCTACCCCGGATGCCTGGAATGCCACGGCAACCCGCACGCTATCCGAGCCCGCACCGACCCCCGCTCGCCGGTCTACCCTCTCAACCTGCCGCGCACTTGCGGGGCCTGTCATGGCAGTCCCGAACTGGCCAAGCGCTACGGCTTGACCGCGACCTACGCCCTTTACATGGACTCGGTGCACGGCTTCGCGCTGACCGAAGACGGGCTCCTGGTGGCCGCCCAATGCGCGAGCTGCCATGGCGCCCATCGTATTCTCGGCCCAGAGGACCCGCAAAGCCGGGTGAACCGGGTCAACATTCCGGCCACCTGCGGCAACTGTCACAGCGGCATGAAGGCGCGCTACTTTGCCGGGATACATGGCAAAGCGATGGCGGCAGGCAACTCGCACGCGCCGGTCTGCACCGACTGTCACACCGCGCATCAGATTGCCCGGATCAGCGCCACCGCCTGGCAGGTCAAGACGGTAGCCACTTGCGGAGGATGCCATGGAGGCCAACTGCGCAGCTATCGCGACACCTTTCACGGCCAGGTAACCCGGCTCGGCTTCGCCACGACGGCCCGCTGCTGGAGCTGCCACAGCGCGCATCTGGTGCTGCCCGCCTCCGATCCTCGCTCCACCGTCGCGCCGGCCAACCTGGTTGCGACTTGCGGCAAGTGCCATGCGGGCGCCGGCACGAGCTTCACGACCTACCGGCCGCACGCGGACCCGTACAACGAGCGTCTCAACCCGACCCTTTACTATGCAACGCGGTTCATGAATTTGCTGCTCTTGAGCGTGCTCGTCTTCTTCGGCCTGCATACGGCCTTGTGGCTTGCGCGCTCGGCATTGCATCGCCTGGGGTCCGGGCCTTCGGGGGGCGACGCGGACGGGGGCGGTCGTTAAGGGACGAAGCCATGGCGGCGGTCGGCGAAAAGCGTTATTTCTTCCGTTTCACGCTGGGGCAGCGCTATCTCCACGGGCTTTTGATGGCGACCTTCCTTGGTCTGGCAGCCACCGGCCTGCCGCTGCGCTTCAGCGCGGCGCCCTGGGCGCTTCAGGTGGCGGCGACCCTGGGCGGACTGGGTACGATTCTGTTCCTGCACAAAACCTGCGCGCTGCTGCTCACGGCCGGTTTCCTGGTCCACGTCGGGAGTTTGCTTTACCGGGCTGTTTTTCGGGGCGAGTTGGGGCTTTTGTGGGGTCCGAACTCGATGGTTCCGCAGCCGCGGGACATTGTTCAGTTGTTGCAGCATTTCCGCTGGTTTCTATGGCTGGGACCCCGGCCCCGGTTCGAACGCTTCGCGTACTGGGAGAAGTTCGACTACTGGGCGGTTTTTTGGGGGATGGTGATCATCGGGCTCTCGGGCTACGCGATGTGGTTTGCGCCGTTTTTTGCCCGTTACCTGCCGGGCTCGTGGCTCAACGTCGCGCTGGTGATTCATGGCGACGAGGCGTTGCTGGCGGTCTGGTTCATTTTCACCGTGCATTTCTTCAACTCGCACCTGCGGCCCGGCGTCTTCCCGATGGACCCGGTAATTTTCACGGGCAGAACGACCGCCGAGCGAATGAGCGAAGATCACTCGGCCGAGTACGAGCGCCTGGCGCGCGTTGGCGGGCTGCAGGCGATCGAGGCGGATGCACCGATGCGCTGGCTGGTCAACTTTGCCCGGCTGCTTGCGGTGTTGGCCTTGGGAACGGGCTTTGCCTTGCTCCTGGCAACCCTGGTGGCTTTCATCCGGCGCTAATGGAACCGCCGGTTAATAACGACGGCTCCTTGCGGGTTCTAACGTGCCGGAATTCGCGGTCGCATAGCCGCGTTTCCGGCTAGTTCTCAATGGAGGTGGCGACAATGAAAAGAACCAAGCTGGTGACAAAAAGCGGGCTGGCGATCGCCCTGGCCACGGGACTGGCGGTCGGCTTGAGTGCGCCATGCCGGGCTGATGATACCGCCAAGGTCTACGCCGACAATTGCGCCTCGTGCCATGGGCCGCAGGGCAAGGGCGACGGTCCCGCAGCCGCGGCACTCACCCCGCCGCCGGGAAGCTTTGCGCAAAGCATCGCGGGCAAATCGGATGACTGGATTTTCAAAGGCATCAAGGAAGGCGGGCCGGGCGTCGGCAAGGCGCCTTCGATGCCCCCATATGCCGGCACGCTGAGCGACGACCAGATAAAGGCTATGGTCGCCTACGTAAAGCAGCTTCAAAAGTAGCGGCCAAGCGGGATCAAAACTCGCACCGAACTAAATGAGGGGCCAAGGTGGAGGCCCGTTTTTAGGCAGGGCGTCAAGAGCCCGCATCGCCGCGGGATAATCACGCTCGCTTGCTCAGCGCCCTGCCAGCGGGCCGGCGCTGTTGAACCGAGACGGTTTCACGGCGCTTGGAGGCGCAAAAGCAGGAACCATGCAAGATAACAACGGCGCACACACGGAGGAAGCATCAACCAGGCGGCGCTTCTTCGCGCGGCTTTTCTGGTCGGCCATGGGGCTGGTCGGCCTGGGCATCGGAGTGCCGGTGATCGGCTACTTTTTGAGCCCGGTCTTTCGCCGGCAGCGAAAGAGCGAGGTTGACCTGGGCGAAGTCGGCTCCCTGGCATTGGAGACTCCGCAGCGGGTCGAGTTTGCCATCCGCCAGCGCGACGGATGGATAACCCGGACGGCGCGGGCGATTGCCTGGGTGGTGCGGCGCAAGGATCAGGTGGTCGTCTTTGACCCGCATTGCACGCATCTTGGCTGCCCCTACCATTGGGACAAGCAGTCGGGGCGTTTTTTCTGCCCCTGCCACGGCGGCGTGTTTGACGTCGAGGGGTGTGTGCTGGCCGGTCCACCCCCGCGCCCGCTTGACGTTTATCCCTCGACCGTGCGCAACGGCAGGCTCTACGTCACGCTCTCTCCGCTGCGGCAGACCGAAGCGGAAGTTCGCCGCTGCGTACAGCGCCGCGCGCCGCAGGCTTAGGAGATAAGGGCGATGTTGCGCCGGGTTGGAGATTGGCTCGACGAACGGCTGGGAACGCGCGCGCTCGGGGCGGCGCTGTTCGGGCGCAAGATACCGCTGGCGCGCGGCTGGGTGGCGTGGCTCTACACGCTAGGCAGCGTGGCACTCTTCATCTTCATCCTGCAGGCGGTAACCGGGATGTTCCTGGCGATGAATTATTCTCCCTCGCCCGACCACGCCTACGACTCGGTCGCCTACATTTCCCGGCAGGTGGCCTTCGGCGCTTTCGTGCGCGGCCTGCATCATTGGGGCGCCAGCGCCATGGTGGTGGTGGTCGCCCTCCACCTGCTGACGGTCTTCTTTTTGGGGGCGTACAAGTACCCGCGCGAGGCGACCTGGATCGTGGGGGTCTTTTTGTTGGTCCTGGTGCTGCTGTTCAGTTTCACCGGCTACCTGCTGCCCTGGAACCAGCAGGCCTACTGGGCGACCGTTGTCGGCACCGACATCACCAAGGAGGCGCCGCTGATTGGACCGGCGCTGATGCGGCTTTTGTGCGGCGCCTCCCAGGTGGGAGCGACCACGCTGACGCGTTTTTTTGCGCTCCACGTACTGGTTTTTCCCGCGCTGCTGGCGGCGCTCATCGCCGTCCACCTTTTCATGGTGGTTGGCCAGGGAGTCTCGGCTCTCCCCGCGCGAGTGGCAAGGGCCGAACTTGGCGACCTTAGCGAACAGCGGCGCTCAGAAATGGATCGCTACCACCTCGCCAAGGAGGCGGGCGAGCCGTTCTATCCCGACACTCTGGCCCGAGACGCCGTTGCGGTGGTGGTTGCGCTCCTGCTCATCGGGTTGCTGGCCTGGCGCATCCCTCCCGAGATAGGCGAGATCGCCAATCCGGCCAGCACCAGCTACAACCCGCGCCCGGAGTGGTATTTCCTCTTTCTTTTCCAGTTCCTCAAGTTCTTTCCGGGCTGGGCCGAACCCGTGGCGGCGGTGGTGCTGCCGTCGCTGGCGATCGTCGTCCTGTTGCTGCTGCCTTTTTTCGACTGGCGCCTGCGCCGGCATCCTCTCGATCGGCCTCTGGCTACGTCGGTGGCGGGGCTGGCCGTAGCCGGATTCGTTGCCTTGACCATTGCCGGCGCGCAATCGCCGCGTGTCAGCGCTTACGTGCCGGAGCCGCGGCTGGTGGCCGAAGGCCAGCGCCTCTTCAATCAGCATCACTGTCTGTCATGCCATAGCGCCAACGGCCACGGCGGCGTCATTGGGCCCGACCTTGCGCTGGCAGCTCGGCAGCACGACGATCGATGGTTATTGGCTCACCTTGCAGACCCGCAGGGGATCGTGCCCGGCTCTCCGATGCCGAAATTCCTGCTGCTGCCCGACGAACAGAAAGCTTTGGTGGCCTACATTCAGGAGCTCGGCGGCGGCGGCCCGTACACCGCCGAGGCGCCCAAACTGTTCGACCGGTACTGCTCGGTTTGCCACCGGCTGCACGGAAAGGGCGGTGCGCTCGGGCCGGACTTGAGCTCGATCGGGTCGGCCCGCAGCCAGACTTTCATCCGTGCCTATATCGGGGACCCTTCCACCGTGCTGACTGGCGCGCGGATGCCCGCCTATTTAGTCCCGAAAGGTCCTTTGACAAATGCGGAGATCGCCGACCTCGCGCGCTACCTCG
Organism: Deltaproteobacteria bacterium; assembly: GCA_021794015.1. Classification (GTDB taxonomy): domain Bacteria; phylum Desulfobacterota; class Binatia; order Binatales; family Binataceae; genus JAJYRQ01. Next base: position 18,701 of record JAJYRQ010000027.1, read on the forward strand.
CGCAACAGCGTTGACCAACCCCGCTCGCCGAAGCCGGGTGACCCCCGGCTTCGGCCCGAGCCCGGCGATGGAGACATCAAGCGCCTGCGCGCCCGGGTGGAAAGCTCCTGACAGCATGAGCGAGCGGGTTATGGCGCGGCCGGCTGCTCTACGGCGGAAAGCGCAACGCCCTCGACTACCAGCTCAGGAACGTAGTAAACCTGCGGCGCGCCCCAGACCAGGGCCGGATGGCGCCGGTTGCCGGCTGCAACGACCGCCGCGAACAGCTCTACCGCGCTGGCGTTTATCCTGAGGCAGTTGGGAGCCACAGGCGCACCGGCGCGCCCCTTTTCGATGAGCCACGAGTCGCCGGTAATGGTGCAGGTAAAGTCGCCGGCCCGTTGGCCGTTTATCGGGTAGGTGTACCAGATGCGCCCGACGTAAAGGCCCTGCCTGACGGCGCGCGCCAGCCGCTCAGGGACAGCTCCGGCGCGCGCGCTCATCACGATGTTCGTTCCGGCCGAGCCGATTCCCGCGTCGAAGCTGCGCAGCCCGGCCTCTCCATTGCGGTATCCGCCGTTCGGCACAAGCCCATCCAACCGATCAGCCCCGCGGCCCAGCTTTTCTCGGCGCTGCTCGTCGGCCCAAAGCCTTGCGCCGTCCTGAAAGCTTGCCAAAAGCCCCAGCAGGCGTCCGTCTCTGACAAGCTCGGTTCTCCCGGCGCGAAACCCCTCGCAGGTGACCAGTCGGCGAATCGCGCCGAAGCGGGCCGCCGGCTCGTCGGCCAGGCTTAGCTGCCGGTCCATCACCCGCAGGCCGAATCGGCCCTGGTAGGCGGAACTGGCGGCGTAAAACGACTCGGCCGTAAGCGACGGAACCACCACGTGATGCAGGATTTCCGCCACCGGCTGAGGCCCGAGCAACAGCCGGTATTTTCCCGGCGCCGGCCGAACGCCGCGGCCAAGCGCCAGCGCCCTTCTAAGCGCAGTGCGGCCCAGACCCGGCACCACCCGACACAGTTGCCCAGCCGAGCGCCCGGCCGCCCCGGCCGTCCCCTTGCCGTCGGCCTCCTCGACCAGCGCCGCAACCGAGGCGGTGAAGCGAGCGTCCTGGTCGGCGCGCACGCCCTCGAAGCGCGAGCTGCAAAGCGCCATTTCTTCGCGCCCAACCGAAATGTCTCCGCCCAGCACCAGGCCGAGAGCCTTGCCGCTTGTCTGCTCTGCGCGGGCGGCTTCGACCAAGGCGCCCTCGACCGTGCGCCACGCTGCCTCGGCAAGCGCTGCGTCCGAAAGCCGCAGCAGTTCGGGTTCGGGCCGTGCGCTTGGGCGCCGCAGCGGGGGCGGCGCCGGCAATCCGGGAAAATAGCGATCGCATACGGTCGTCTGCTTGGCCCGCTTAAGCGCCTTGGCCACCTCCTCGAGGCTCAGATCGCCGCAGACCGACGCCTCGGCTACCTGCGGTCCGTCACCCCGCATCACCAGCCGCAGGGCAAAGCCTTGAGTCGCATCCGACTTGAGTTCCTCCACCCCGCGGCACGCAAGCTCGGAGGTGAAGTTAAAGCGCGCCACCCGCTGCTCGCAGGCCGAGCAGTAAAAGTTAAAGTCGGCGACATCGCCGTCGCGCGCCAGAATCGCTCTGGCCTGGGCGGCGAAGCGCTTTAGTCTTTCCAGCACCGCCATCATGCGACCGCCCGCCGCCTAGCCGCCCTGCAGCCGCGCGCGCGCGCGCAAGGTCGGTCCGCCGTTGGACATCCGCTTGGTCTGCATCGGCTGTCCCTTGCCGCAGTTGGGCACGGCGAACAGCCGCAGGTCGTTTCCCACCCCGTCGATACTCATGAAAAAGCGCCGCGAGTCGGCCAGCACGCTTGCCCCGCGCCAAAGTCTGCCCAGCCGGCCGTGCTCGATTTCGTAGACGCGCCGGGCCGAAATGCGGAAGTTCTCCCGCGACTCGGCGATCGACGGTATCAGATGCCCGCAAAGGTAGAACCCCCGGTCGACCGCGCCGATAAGCTCTTTCGGGTCGTCTTCTCCGGGCAGGATGAAGGTGTTCGACATCCTGACCAGCGGCACCAGGCAGGCCTCGCTGGCCCGCGCCGACCCGTTGGGCCTTGCGCCCAAGACCGCAGCCGTGGCCCGCGAGTTCAGAAACTCGCCGAAGATGCCATTTTCGATATGGCTTACCCGCCGCCCGGCGACTCCCTCGTGGTCGTACCGGTAATGGCCGTAGCCTTCGATTGTCGGGTCCGAACAGGCCGACAAAAGCGGCGAGGCAACTTGCCGGCCGCGCGCGTTCTCCGTAAGCGAGCGCAAGAACCAACTGCGTCCGGCATAAGCAGCCTCCATCTTGAGCGCCCGGTCGGCCTCGCACGGATGGCCGATGATCTCATGAACCAAGAGCGCGTTGAAATGCGGGTCGGTTACCACCGTCACCTCGCCGTCGCCCGGCCTTAGCCTCGGCGCTGCGGCCAGTTCGCTCGCTTCGCAAGCCAGCGCGCGGGCAAAAGCGACCGCATCCGGATGGTCGGCCAAGCCGCCTTCGGTCGTACCCTCGGCAAGGCATTCCATTCCGCGCTGCCGCCCGATGGTGTCGTAGATTTCCTGGTAGCCGGCTGCTCTCTGGGCCACCACGTAAACGTCCGCCTGGGAGAAGGCGAACTCCTGAATAATCACCGAACCGCGGCTGCTAAGGAAAAGCTCGCGATGCAGCTCGGTCAGGATCGACACCGCGTTGAAGACGACGCCCGGGGCGGCCGCTTTCGCCGCACCCGAGGCCAGGCAGGCCAGGCGCCTCAGGCCGGCAATGTCGGCGGTAGACGGGTCGTCGCGGAACACCGCCTTGCCGTTGTAAAAGAGCACGGGCGCCGGCTCGACCGCGGCGCCGGCCAAGCTTCGCGCGCCGCGGCCGAAGCGCCGGCGGGCTCGGGCGCGTCCGCGAGCGTTGCAACGCGCCCGCCCCCAGGACGCCGCGAGCAGGCCGCCGACCGTGCGCATCATCCGGCCGCGGTCAAGGAGTTCGCGGCCGCCTTCCAATCCGGCATGCCCGGCGCTGGGGTCGGCCTCGTTGGCGTACAGGCGAGCGAGGGCCCCGAGTCCGCAGCGCTCGGTCTCGCCGGCGCTGCGGGCCTCGCCGTTTACCGCAACGGCGCGGCGCGCCACGACGACCTCCGCCCGCAACTCGCACTCCCCGGCCGAAGCCTGGGCCTTGACGAAGCGACGTAGAAAGTCGCCGCCCTCGGCGGTCAGCAAATCTATCGCCGTAAAAAGGTCCATCTCTTGCACTGCAGGCCATCCGGCCCACGGACGCCGAGCTTCATGGGCTTGGCGCGGCCGCGGCGAAAACCGAGGCGCGCCGCTCAGATAATTCCCTGCGCCTTGAGTTCCTCAACTTCCTCGCGCCCCAAGCCGAGGTAGTCGCGGTAAACCTCCTCGTTGTCCTGACCCACTAGCGGCGCCGCACGTACTTCGACCGGGGAGTCTTCGAGCTTTATCGGGCAGCCGGGGATGTCGAGCGCGCCGCGGGCGGGATGCTCGATCCGCGCGATGAATCCGCGCTGGCGTAAATGGGGATCGTTCAGCACTTCGAGACTGTCCAGCACCTTGCCGCAGGGAACGCCGGCCTCGCCCAAGAGCCGCATCACTTGATGCTTGTCGGCGCGCTGCGTCCACTCCTCGATGATCGCGTCCAGGGCCTTCATGTTGGCGGCGCGCGCCTTGGGATCGGCAAACCGCTCGTCGCGGGCAAGCTCCGGGCAACCCATCGCACGGCAGAGGCTTTGCCACATCTCGGCCGAGGTGCACAGGATGAAGACGTAGTCGTTGTAGCCGCCCGGCGCGCAGCGGTAAATGCCTCCCGGAGCGCCGCTGACGCTGATGCGGTTACCGGCGCGCTTTACCGGCCGCCCGGTGACGTAACTGCCCATCATCGGGACCCGCGCGAGATTGGCGACCGCCTCCTGCATTGCCACCTCGACCTTTTGTCCCCTGCCGGTGCGCTGGCGCTGGATGTAGGCGGCCAGGACCGCCAGCGCCGCATGGACGCCCGTGCCGCTGTCGCCGATGTTCGGTCCGGGCTTAAGCGGCGGCGAGTCGCGAAGCCCGGTCAGCGCCATCGCCCCGCCGCAGGCCTGGGCGATCATGTCGAAGCTCTTGTAGCGGCTGTAAGGGCCATGAGCGCCAAAGCCCTTGATCGTGAGATAAATGAGCCCCGGGTTTAGCTGGCGCAGCCTTTCGTAGCCCAGCTCGAGCGTCTCAAGCGTGCCCAGCGAGTAGTTCTCCGCCAAAACGTCGAAGTTTTTAACCAGCTCGAGGAAAATCGCCCGGCCGCGCGCCGCTTTCAGGTCGAGCGTAATCCCGCGCTTGTTCGAGTTGAGCAGGATGAAATAGAAGGAGTCATAGCCCGGCTTCTCGGTCAGCAGCCAGCGCCCCTGCTCCCCGCACCCGGGAGGCTCCAGCTTGACCACTTCGGCGCCGAGCCAAGCCAGAAGCTGCGTACACGAGGTCCCGGCTTCAAACTGGGTCAGGTCGAGCACTTTGAGGCCCGCAAGCGCAGCTTCCATTGGAAATCTCCTTTCCGGCCGGCGCCCAAGCCAGGCAAGCACTGCCGCCCGGCAGGCCGGGGTGATGCGCCAACGGGCGCCTCCGGCCCGGATGGTACACGAGTCTTCGTCATTTGTAGAATTTGCCGACCCGGCCGGCAAGCAGGGGCGCCGTTCACCGCTTGTGCCGCTGCGCAAAGAGAGCGGCGCCCGTTGGCGCGCGCCCGCCGATCGCGTTGCCCCGCGGCCCTGCTTCAGCCATAATTAACGCAGCCACCGCCAGATGACCGCCAGGTTCCAATTGCCGCGCTCGCCGAAAGGCTCCTCCGCCTGCCAACTTGCAAGACCGTCGCGCTCGCGTTGCCGCGCTTGCGGCAGCCGGGGCGAGCCACCCGCCAGCCGAGCGCCAGGGCTGCTCCCGCCGGCGCTACGTCTGCAATGATCGCCGGCGGCCGGCCGGTTGCCGGCGACGACCCGATTCGACGTTTCAGCCGATGGCTGGCACAGGCGCGCCGGCGCCAGGTGCCGCTGGCCGAGGCGATGGCACTGGCCACCGTCGGGCGCAACCGCCGGGTCTCGGTCCGGTTCGTGCTGCTCAAGCAAGTGGATCACCGCGGGTTCGTCTTCTTCACCGATATCCGCAGCGCCAAAGGGCAAGAGCTTGCGCGAAGTCCGCGCGCGGCCGCCGCTTTCTACTGGGACCGCACCGGCCGACAGGTGCGTATCGAAGGGCCCGTCGAACAGGTCGCCCCTGAAGAAGCCGACGCCTACTGGCGCACCCGGCCGCGTCAAAGCCAGATGGCGGCGAGCGCCTCGCGCCAGAGCGCCCAGCTTGAAAGCCGCGCCGCGCTTCTCGACTCGGTCGCCGCGCTGCGCGTGCGCTTTCGCGGACGCGCTATTGCGCGGCCCGGGTACTGGACCGGCTTTCGCATTGTGCCGGCGTCAATCGAGTTTTGGACCCGCGCCGCCTATCGGCTTCATCGCCGTGAGCTGTTTGTCCGCCGGCGCGGCACCTGGGAAAAGACCCTTCTGCAACCCTGAGCATGCCCCATAAGGGTTAACCTTCAGAGCGCAGCAAATCATCCCCGGCCTTCTCGCCCTCGCCGGGTTAGTTTGGCCTTTCATCCTCGCCTGCCGCCGCCTGTGCGCGTGCGGACTTGCCCGCGCCGCACCCGGCGCGACCAGCAGGCACCCACAGCCAGGCGCGGCCAGCAGGCCGGCCAGAGCGCAATGCCGCGATGCACCGCGCGTCCTGTTCGCCGCGCCGGTGCCCCGAGCGGAGACAAAGGGTGGAGTTCCACTGCGGAGGGTTGTTTGCGCAGGCGAGGTTTATCGTGACCAACTTCGAGAGTTCGACTCGGGCGGTGGCGCGCTCCTTACGCTGGCTCAGCGATCCTGAAAATGTGGAGGGCGTTTTTCGGCGAAGGCCGTCATGCCCTCGAGGCGGTCGTCGAGCGCGAAGGTCAACTGAAACAAACGGTGCTCAAGAGCGAGTCCGTCGCTCAGCGGTCCCTCGAAAGCGCGGTTTACCGACTGCTTGATCATCTGAACCACCGGGAAAGAAAGCGACGCGATTTGGCGCGCTATCGCCCTGGCTTCACCCATCAGCTTCTCCGGGGCTACCACCCGCGAGACGATGCCCAAGCGGTGGGCCTCCTCGGCCCTGATAACACGGCCGGTCAGCAGGAGGTCCATCGCGATGTGGCGGCCGGTAAGCCGGGCCAGACGTTGCGTCCCGCCGGCGCCGGACATGGTGCCTAATGTCACCTCGGGGTGCGCGAAGCGCGCGCGCGTTGAGGCTACCACCACGTCGCACATTTCAACCAACTCCATCCCCCCGCCCAGCGCAAACCCATCGATCGCCGCGATCACCGGCTTGCGTACCGTACCAAGTCGGGGACAGCAACCGCTGAAATCGGTCGCCAGTGCGTGGGAGAGCGTCATCAGGAGCATCTCTTTCACGTCGGCCCCGGCCGCGAAATGGCCCCCTACGCCGGTAAGCAACAGAACTTTTACGGCACCATCCTCATCGAGGCGGTCGAGCGCCCGGGCAAGCTCGCCAGCCATCGCGGTTGAAATCGCGTTGCGGGCATGGGGCCGATTGAGCGTGACCGTTGCGATACCCCTCTCGACCACTATGGTGACCGTCGACTGCTCCATATGGACTCTCCTCAAGCCGGCATCTCCGATATTGCCCCTTCAAGCTGTCGCGCAAATAGCACGCCCTGTCCCATAGCGCTATGGGTTCGGGCCTTTTCGGTGCGCCGGATCAAGCATTCTTGGCGTGTAGCCTCAGGCACAAATCATCGTCGCCGATCACGCGGCAGGACACCAGGTGCAGACAACATACTCGATCACCAGCTCGTTCTTACGGAAACATACTTATTGCTGATGTCCAGTGGCCGGATCTGCCAAGGGGCAGGCTGCCACACAGGCAATACACGTATACATCGAATGGTCATCGACACCAGATACCTGGTTTAGCATCCCAATATCAGCTTCAGGCACGTCCCCGCTTTTGAGCAGGTGCAAAAAGAGGGGGCTTCGCATAGAGTGACGAACGCATTTCAGCCTGTCTACCTTGCCGTTGGGTTCAATGGCCTTGACCGGGCAGGCATCCTGGCAGACAAAGCAATCCTGGGGACAGCCGGTCTCCAGGCTCCCGGATGAGGTCATGGCCGGAAGTCGGGCCGTCGTGACAATTCCGCCAAGAAAGAGGCGGGGACCCGCCTTTGAGTTGATAAGAAGGCCATTCTTGCCCAGTTTTCCGAGTCCCGAAACCTCGGCCATTTTCACCAGGCTTACGTATCCCCAAAAATCCCCCTTTCCCTTTACCTCGTAGGGAAAGCAGCCAAAGACCGGTACGGCCAGTTCACCCGTTTCTTCCAACATGGTTGCGCACCGGGCGAGTATCGCGTCCAAATAGCGGTAGATCACGTTAGCAGTTCGCCAGTATGTGGCCTCCGCGCGAGGGCCAACACGTAACACCCCTCCTGGAACTTCGACCCCCACGCAGAAGAGACCTTGGGAGTCGGGGAGCAAATCGGAGGGGCGGTGTCCCGCTGGCGCCGTCTCCAAGAGCGAACTCGGCGCCGCGCCATAAATGGAGATGGCGTGAAGGGTCAGGTATTCCCGCATTCTCCGGAGCATCTTATCCATGGTTCTTCTCTCTCGACTTCGCCCCTCAGTCTGACGTGCCGGTTAGTGGTGCGCCGAAGGTGAAATACCAAAGGTCGTCGGCAGAACGCCACCCGGCCACGGCCGCCCCCTGCATAAACCCAACGGTCCACGGCGTAAGGGCGGATATGCGGATTCGGCGTAAGACCCGAACGACGGCGAGTGGCCGGCGGCGCGGCGCAGCGGGGAGTTTGGCGCCAGCGGGCCGTGCCGTTTGGCTGTTTCGGAGCGGGCGCACGCCGCTCTACCGCCCAGCAAACACGACCGCGCGCTTGTCCAGAAAGCCCTTTATCCCCTCGCGGAAGTCCTCGCTGCGCGCGCACGCAGAGATCGCCTGCCGCTCGGACTCCATCTGCGTCTCAAGCGTCGCCTCAAGCGCGAGCAGCCGCTTGGTCCGAGCCAAAGCCTGCGTCGGGCCCGCGGCCAGATGCCGGGAAATCTCGCGAGCCCGAGCCTCGAATTCGGACTCGGCAAAGACCGCGCTTACCAGACCGAGTTCATACGCCTCGGCTGCCGCGAGCGCGCGGTTCGAGGCCATCAGGTCAAAGGCGCGCTTGCATCCGACGATTCGGGGCAGAAAAAAGGTCGAGCTTCCGTCGGGAGCCAGCCCAATTTTGGTATACGCCACCGTGAAGGTCGCACGCTCCGAGGCAACGAGCAGGTCCCCTGCCAGGGCGAGGCTGAACCCGGCCCCTGCCGCCGGCCCGTTCACCGCCATGATAACCGGCTTGGGCATCCGGGCAATCGTCGCCACGCTGGCGTGGAGGAAGACCGTGAGCTTCTCGAGAAACGCGGCAGCCTTCGGCCCGGCGGCAGCCATCGCCCGGATGTCTCCGCCGGCGCAGAACGCGCGGCCCGCACCGGTCAGCAGAACGGCGCGCACCCGGTCGTCCTGGTCGCACTCGATAAGCGCGTCAAGGAGCGCCTCGCCGAGCGCCAGGTCCAACGCATTGAAGACCTCGGGCCGATTGAGCGTCAGGACGGCTACGGCCCCTTCTCGCGCACTGACCAGATCTTTGTCCATTTTCCTCTCCATTCACGTTACGACAGGTAAGCGCCCCGTCAGATCCACGGCATCTCCGCCGGCGCCGCCCCGCTCCCGCCGATCGCCCAGATATGTTCTCGTTCCCTGAGAAGGCGACGGGCCACGATGTGGCGCATGATCTCCGACGTGCCTTCGAGAATCCGTATGACCCGGACGTCTCGCCAGATCCGCTCGATAGGCTCGTCCTTGGCATACCCCGAGCCGCCAAAGAGTTGCATAGCGCGGTCCGCCATGCGGAAGACCATCTCGGCGCACACGAGCTTCGCCAGCGCTGCTGTCCGGCCGCGCTGCGCCTCGCCGCGGTCGTACTGCCAGGCGGCGTCGGCGCAGACCAGTCGCGCAGCATGCAGATCGGCTGCCATGTCGGCGAGCATCCATTGGATACCCTGGTTGTCCGCAAGGCAACGCCCGAATTGGTGGCGTGTCGTCACATGGCCTAGAGCCAGCTCAAGGAGATAGGTGGCCGCGCCGACGCTGTAGGCGGCCCAATTCACCCGGCCGGCATCCAGGCACTTCATGGCGGTCGCAAAACCCTGGCCCACCTGGCCGATAACGTTTTGCTCGGGAACCCGGCAATCCTTGAAGATTACCTCTGCATGGAGCGCCCCTCGCCCTCCGCACATCCGGTGAGTCTGGCCGACCACGAGGCCTTGGGTCCCACGCTCCACGACAAACGCGGTAATGCCACCGTGCGCGCCACGAGCGGAATCAGTGACCGCGAAGACGGTAAACAGATCGGCGATGGGAGCGTTTGTGATGTACCGTTTCCGTCCATTCAGAACGTAGTCGGGTCCATCGCGAACCGCCGTTGTTTGGATGGCCGCCGCGTCCGAGCCGGCGTCCGGCTCGGTAAGCGCATAGGCTCCAATCAGCCGGCCACTTGCAAGCTGCGGGAGCCACCGCTGTCGCTGCGCCTCGCTGCCGTCGTACTCGATACCCTTCGAGGCGATGTGGACGTTCATGCTTGAAGTATAGAAGTAGGCGATGTGCGCGTGGGCGAGTTCCTCGACGATCGAGCAGTTTCCGAACATGTTTAGGCCGAGGCCGCCCCACTCGCATGGGGTATTGGTACCAAAAAGCCCGAGGTTCCTCATCGCCTCGAGCGCGGAGGCGGGAATCTCTCCTGTCGCTTCAATCGCCGCGTCGTGCGGTTTCAGATCGTTGTCCACAACCTCGCGCACTCGCGCCTTGAACTTCATGAGCTCATTCGGAATTGTCAAGTCCACGGCATTATCCCCCTCGGGCGCTTCTGCGCGCGGCCTGCCGAGCTGGCCGTCTCGCTGACGGCGCGCGCGAAAGCCCGCTTTCGGCGTTCTTCAGCAAATCCAGAATCCAGGCCCGGCGCAACCGGTGGTAGCGCAGGCCAAATTCGAGTATCCGCAGCCGATACGGGTCGGCTTGGCGCGCCAGCATGCCCGCCCGCACCCGGACGTAATCCTCACACCGGGCCTCGGCCTGCTTGGCTTGGTCGCGCAGGATGGCCTGGACCCGCTCCCGGGGCAGGTGGCGGAAGAACATCACGCGCGCCAGCAGCGGATCGCGGTGGAAGAAATCGTAGCGCACGGGCCGATCCTCGGTCTCCGACCTGGCCAGCCAGCCCAGAATCTCCCGTTTGCCCGCCGCGCTGATCGTGTAGACGTGCTTGGCCGGCAACCGCTCCTGCCGCACGCTGCGCTTGGTCACCAATCCCTGCGCCTCAAGCCTCGCCAGGGCGGGGTAGAGTAAGCCCGCATTCAAGGCAACCCCTGCCCCGAAAAAAGGCGCCAGGCAGCGGCGCAACTCGTACCCGTGCGCCGGGCCGTCCACCAGGAGCCCAAGGATCATCTGCGCGAGGGAGAGCGGCTTCATAGATAGCTCACAACCATATAGATATAAAGCAGATATATCGATCTGATGCAAGCAGAGCGCACGCTTAGCGTGCGCTGCGCTTGCCCGCGGCGGATCGCGGCTCGATCCTTGCCGACCAACTCGGCGCGTCAGATGGGACAGGCCGCGGCCGCGCTCGCTGCCCAGGCCATTGCCGTCAGGCGGTGCCAATACGACCGGCCAGGCCGGCCGGCCAAGGCGGGCGGCGCGCGCCGGCCGGAAAAAATGCGCCCCGGCGGGCCGGGCACAAAGACCCGTCTCGCCGGGGCGCTAGCGGCTACCCGGGCAGGCCCTTAGGCGTCGAAGTAGAGGGCAAACTCGTAGGGATGCGGCCGCAGCCGCATCGGGCTTACCTCGCGCGACATCTTGTAGTCGATCCAGGTTTCGATCAGGTCCTCGGTGAAGACGTCGCCCTGGAGCAGGAAGTCATGGTCGCCTTTTAGCATCTCGAGCGCGTCCTCGAGCGAGGCAGGCATGGTCGGCACCCCTTCCAGCTCGGCCGGCGTCAGGGCATAGATGTCCTTGTCCAGCGGCTGGCCCGGGTCGAGCCGGCGCTGAATGCCGTCGAGACCCGCCATCAGCATGGCCGCAAAGCCCAGGTACGGATTGCAGGTCGGGTCGGGGAAGCGCACCTCGATGCGCCGGCTGCTGGGCGACGGCGAGTACATCGGAATCCGCACCGCAGCCGAGCGGTTGCGGCTGGAGTAGGCAAGATTAATCGGCGCCTCGAAACCGGGCACCAGCCGCCGGTAGGAGTTGGTTCCCGGATTGGTGAACGCCGCCAGCGCAGGCGCGTGGTGCAGAATGCCGGCAATGTAGTGCAGCCCCAGTTCCGACAGCCCGGCGTAGCCCGAACCGGCGAACAGCGGCTTGCCGCCCTTCCACAGGCTCTGATGCACGTGCATCCCGGAGCCGTTGTCGGCGAAGATCGGCTTGGGCATGAAGGTCACCGTCATGGCGTGGCGGATGGCAACGTTGCGGCAGATATACTTGTACCACGACAAGGCGTCGCCCATCTTGAGCAGCGGCAGAAACCGCATGTCGATTTCCGCCTGTCCCGCGGTCGCCACCTCATGGTGCTGCTTTTCGACCCGGATGCCGACGCGCTCCATCTCACGCACCATCTCGGTGCGGATGTCCTGCAGGCTGTCGTTGGGCGCCACCGGGAAGTAGCCTTCCTTGTAGCGCGGCTTGTAGCCCAGGTTCTGTCCTTCCCGGCCGCTGTTCCAGATGCCCTCGGCCGACTCGATGTAGTAAAAGCTCGAATGCTGGTTGGTGTCGTAGCGGATGCCGTTTAGGATGAAGAACTCCGGCTCGGGACCGAAGTAGGCGGTGTCGCCGATCCCGGTCGATTTCAAGTACGCTTCCGCCTTGCGGGCCACATTGCGCGGGTCCCGGGTGTAGTCGGCCCGAGTAATCGGGTCAACAATATTGCACAGCATCGTGAGCGTCGGCTCCCGGGTGAACGGGTCGAGAACCGCGGTCTCGGGGTCCGGCATCACCAGCATGTCGCTCGCCTCGATGCTCTGCCAGCCGCGAATCGACGAGCCGTCAAAGCCGATTCCCTCCTCGAAGACGGCCTCCTCCCGGAACTCGCTGGCCGGAGCGCTGAAATGCTGCCACTGGCCGAGCAGGTCCATGAACTTCAGGTCAACTATCGGGATTTCTTTCTTCTTGAGTAACTCGACGACTTCCTTGGGCGTCATTCTTGGCCTCAACCTCCTGCCGCGCCCCTTGCGAGCGGCGCCGCTGTTAATAAATTGTCCCGATGGGTAAGCCACACCTTCCCTGGCCTGAGAGGCGAGCCTCGGCGCCGGCTTAAGCGCTCAGCCCAAGCGCAGCCGGCTGCGCTCCCTGCCGCCGAGTCTTGCAACCGTCCTGCGCCTACCATGCTGGACCACTGCGAAGGCTGGTGGCGCAGGAGCAGGCATTTGCTGCCTCATTCCTGAGCAGAAACTTACGCTCCAAATCCGTCTTTCCGCGTGGAACATCGCCGCAACGCCAAGCGGGCTAATCATGGCGAAGCCGGGTCCGGGGCGCAAGCGCACGGACCAGCGGCCTTACGACCAGGCGGCCACTCAGTCTGGAACCGCCGATCACCACAGGATCGGGCCGAACGCGAGCAACCTACGTGCCATCTTGCTAAACTCGCCGTAACAGTCCTCAGGTATCGATCGGGCATGGACCGTATTCTTGCTATTTTTCCGACCGCGCTCAAGGTCGAAGCCGTGCTCAGCGAGCAAAGCGCCGCCTCCTGCCGGCTGGGCCATCGTGTGATGACCTTTCCTCAACTGGTGGACGCTTTGTGGGCCGAGTGCGCCGACCGACGCGGGCTTTTGTCGGCGGTCGAGCAGCAGGTGGTGCTGGAAGAGGCGCTGGCGCAAAGCGGGCATCCGGTGCCGCCAAGCCCGGGGCTGGTTGCGCAACTTCTCGGCCTCACCCGCCAACTCAAGAGCACCGGCGCGCATCCCGCCGATCTCGCCTCGGCATTGGCCGAATCCGGCCCCGAGCTTTCGCTGTTGGCACGGGTCTTTACCGGCTACCAGCAAATCCTCGAGCGCAACAACCTGGCCGACAGCTACGACCGCGAGGCTGCGGTGCTGGCCTCGCTCCACGCCTGCGAGGACTGCAACCATCGGCCGCGCCTGCTTGACGGGGTGAAGAAACTCCTGGTCGCGGAAATTTACGACTTCAACCTGCTCCAGTTTATGATCCTCGCCGCGCTCATCCGAATCGTGGGCGACGCAGAGCTGACCATTCAAGCTCGGCCTCATCCGGTGGACGAGCTCAGGTTCGGCGAACTGACCTGGAACCGTTTTGTGGAGGAAGAATCGATCGCCGACCGCGTGCTGCCCGACTTTATCGAGCGGCGCCAAAGACCGGGCCGGCTGGGCTTCGTACTGGAGCATCTTTTTGCCGAGCAAACGCCCGGCACGCCCGCCCCCGGCGACGACAGTCTCGTGATTGTCGAGGCCGCGGACCGCTACCGCGAGGTCGCGCAGGCAGCGCGGATCATCCGGCGCGCACTCGACGGCGAAGACGGACCGCCGCTGGCTGCCGAGCGGATCGCCGTGATGGCGCGCGAGCTTGGGCCGTACGCGGATTACCTGGAGACGCTGTTCCCCCGCTACGGGATTCCGCTGCGCCTGTTTCACGAGCGCCCGCTCATCGCGACCGCGCCGGCGCGGTTTGTCCTGAGCCTTTTCGAGCTGGCTCCGGAGCAGTATCACATCGAGGTGCTCGGCCGGCTCTTGCGTTCTCCATGGGTGTCGGTCGAGGCGAGCCGGTACCTGGAGATACTCGAAGCGGTCGGCTACCTGGACCGGGCCGGAGGCGAACCCGCCGAACTCATCCGGCGCCGGCTCGAAAGACTGGCCGGACAGGCGCATACCGACCGGCAGGCTGTGGGGGCGGCTGGTCGCGCGGGTTTCATCGAGCGGCTTTTAGACGCCGAGCGGGTGTTTCGCTTCCTGTTCGAAAAGCTCGACGTTCTGGCCACTGTCGGGACCGTCGCCGAGTTTGCCGAGCGGCTCGAGGGCGTGCTCGACGCGCTCGGCTTCGACGCCAAGACAGACTTGGCGGCGGACCAGTGGCCGGGGCTTGCAGGGTCGATCAGGGGCGTTCTGGCCGAGCTTCGCCGTGGGGCGGCGCTGGCCGGCTCGACCCGCGTCGTTGAGCCGGCGCGCTTTGCCGCCACACTCAGGCAGGCATTTTCCCAAGCCACGCTGACACCGCCCGGCCAGCGGCGGCAGGCGGTGGCGGCCCTTTCCGTACCCGAAGGGCGCGGCCTCGAGTTCGATATGGTTGTGATCCTAGGCTTGGACGACGGCACCTTTCCGTCCTACCATGCCGACGAACCGCTGCTGCCCGACCGCTGCAAGCCGGGACTGGGCCGGCGCCTGGCCGGGGCAATCCGCGCCCGGTTGGGGGTGCGGGCGCCGCGTTTCATCGGGCGGCTCTTGCGCACCCGTCATGAGCGCAACAGTGAGGACTGGTTCCTCTTTTTCATCGCGCTTTGCGCGGCCCGCCGGCGGGCGGTTCTCTGCCGGCCCGAAACGCATGGCGGGTTGGCGCCGCTTGCGCGCTCGCCGTTCATCAACGAGGTGACGGCCCTGCTGGCGCCAAGCGGCGAAGAGGCCGGCGCGGTTGTGCGCCTGGGAGCGAACCCGACCCCGGCGGCAGACGACTGCTTCACCGCGACGGAAATCCTTTGCCTGCTCGCCTCGCAGGGCCTGCTGCAAGGCGAAGCTGCCCGCCGGCTGGTCGAGCCCAGGCTGCTGGCAAGCCTTTGCCGGCGAATCGAAACCGAGCGCTTGCGCAGCGACTACCTGGCGCTCCCCACGCGCGAGGCGCGCGCAGACGACCGCCCGCATCCGCCCAAGCGGGCCCGCGCCGGTCCGCACAGCGGCAGAGTGCACGCCGACGGCCGCCTCCAAGCGGCGCTTTTCGGGACCGCCGAAGCGCCTCGGCGCTGGAGCGCCACCCAGCTAAGCGCGCTTGCCTGTTGCGGCTACAGATTTTTCGCCCGGTGGCTGCTCGGGCTTCCCGAAAGCCGCAAGTACGGCTACGAGGACGACCCCGCCGCCCTCGGCACGCTGGTCGACGAGATCCTTAGGGAACTTTTTCAAAGCGGGATCGACTGGAGCGATTACGACCGGGCAGTCGGCCAAGCCCTAGCCTTGCTTGACCGGCAGCAGGCCGAGTGTCGCCAAAGGGCGCGCGAGGCAAGCCTTTTCGACCTGAGCTTCGAGCAGGTGCGCGCAATGGTCTTGAAGGTCGTCGCATGGGAGATCAAGGAGATCAAACGAGAGGGTCGGCGTCAGACCCGGCTTGGCGAGAGGTTTGACGTGACGTTGTACAACCCAGAGGCGAGCGCGACGGCTGACGCCCTGGTGCTCACAGGCCAGTTTGACCGCCTCGACCTTTTCACCGGCGCATCGGGCCGGATCCGCAAGCTCAGGATCACCGATTACAAAGCCTCGCACCACGCAAACCTCTACGGACCGCGGGCCGATCCCGGCGACGAACAATTTGCGCTCGCCGACCTGCAACTGCCGGTCTACGCGCTTGGCGCCTTCGAGCGCTTTAGAGAAATGCTCGATCCCGACGGGCAGGTCGAGGCCGGCTACTTCCTGCTTAAGGGCGAAGACGAACCGGTGCACCACCAGATCCCACGCCGGCTGCTCGAAGGCTTGGTGCAGACAAGCCCGGTGAGCGGTCAGGCATCGCAAGGCACAATAAGCACGCGCCTGTGGCAACTTGTGGGACGCGCCGCGCGGGGCGAATTCGACGTTGACCCGCTCGACTGCCCGGAACACTGTTCCTACCGGCGTCTTTGCCGCTTTTACAAAGGCTAAGCCAGGGCGGGTACGCGCCCCGACGACCATGGCGGTTTCGCTAAGCAACGAGCAATTGGCGGCGATTGGAGCGCCGACAAGCGTCTGGCTGCGCGCCGGCGCCGGCTCGGGCAAGACCGAGGCCCTGGCGCGCAGGTTTGTCGCTTTGCTTACGGGCGAAACGGGTCAACCCGCTCTTTCGCCAGAGCAGGTTGTAGCCATAACGTTCACCGAGCGGACAGCCCTCGACATGCGCCGGCGCATCGAGCAGGTCCTTGCCGAGCGGCTCAAGGCAGCGGCGGCGGGCCAGCTTGCGCGGCTGCTGCGTCAGGCCCGGCGCACGCTGACTCTGGCCAGGATTTCCACCCTGCATTCCTTCTGCTCCCGGCTGGTGCGTGAGAACGCCACCACCTTGGGACTCGACCCGGGCTTTACCGTCCTCGACGAAGGAGAGACCCGCACGCTAATCGAGCGCCGCCTGGAGCGGTTTTTGGTGGAGGGTGCTCGAGTTGGCGATCCCGACGTCGTTACCCTGGTGCAGATGTACGGCCTGGCCGGCTCGCGCGGACGCCCAGGGGCGGTCGGCCGACTTGCGCAACTCCTCGAAGAGGCCGACCGTTTTGGCCTTGAAGCGGCCGAGGTGCTGGCGCTAACGCGCCAAAGTGCTGTCCCGGAGGCGGCGCGCGCCAGCCTAACGACGCTTCTTGTCTCGCTCCGGGATTGCATCGAAGGGACTCTGGAGATCGAGGCTAGCGAAGCCGGCTTGGGCGAGCCTTTGAGCGCCCTTAGGAGCAGGTGGCCGGCACTACGCGAGCAACTGGAACGGCTCGCCGAGCTCGAGCCGCCGCCGGCTTTGCGCCTGCTACGGGAACTGAGCGATTTGATGCCGTCACGCCGGCGCCCCTACCAGGTGATGCTTGACCGGGTACGATTGCTGGTGCGCCCTGCCAAGCGGCGCATAGGGCTTGCCGGTTGCCTGGTGGAGCTCTACGGCGACCTGGCCGCCTGTCGGCCAAGGCTTGCCCTGGCTGAGACCCTTTTCCGGTTCAGCCATCAACTGGAGAGCTACAAGCGCGAGCGCGCCGTTCTTACCTTCGACGACCTTCAGCTCTACGCGCGCCGACTTTTGCGCCGGCCCGAACTAAGCCGGCATTACCGCCAATCAATCGGCGCGCTCCTTATCGACGAATGTCAGGACCTGGATTCCGTACAGCATGCGATTGTTCAACTGCTGACCGACCCTGAGCCGCCACCAGCACCGAGCCTCTTTATGGTCGGCGACGAAAAACAGTCGATCTACGGCTTTCGTGGCGCCGACATAAGCCTTTACTTGCAGTCGCGCCGGCCGCAGTTGGCCGAGCTGCCGCTTAGCGAGAACCGGCGCAGTACGCCGGCTATCATCGCTTTCGTCAACGCGCTTGGCGCCCACCTGATGCCGGCCGAGGCGCCGGGCGGCGCCGGCGCCGTGCGCTGGGAGCAAGGCCGCCTTTTGAAGCCGGTCCGCCCCGAAGGACCGGACCCGGCGGTCGAGCTGCTGCTCTTGCCGAAGCCGCCGCAGCGGCGCGGGCGGCTGGCGGCCGCCTGCGACTGCGAGGCCGCACAGGCGTTGGCGATGACTCGGCGCGAACAGGAAGCCGCGGCGCTTGCCCGCCGAATCGCCGAGCTGGTGGCCTTCGGCGCCACGGTGACCGACCCGTCGGACGGGACCGCTCGTGCCGCGCGTTTTGGCGACATCGCCGTGCTGATGCGCGCGTTCAAGGACGTAGTGCTCTACGAGCGGGCGCTCAGAGCGGCAGATATTCCGTACTACACGGTGCGCGGGGAGGGTTTTTTTGCCTGTGCTGAAATACTGGATATCGCCTCGCTCTTAAGCGCGCTCGACAATCCCGAAGACGAGCTTTCGCTGGCGGCCGCGCTGCGCTCGCCGCTGTTCGGGCTTTCCGACCAGACCCTGTTGGAACTGGCCCTGCACGAAGGCCGGCCTCACGGGCGGGCCGGCGCCGGCTTTGCGCGCCTGCTGTTCGGGCCGCGACAGGATTTTCACTGGCTTTCACAGCAAGCCGACGAGGCCGCCCAGGCGCAGGCCGCGCTCCATGACTTGCGCGGCTGGCGCGAGCGCCGGCCGCTGGCCGCCGTCATCGAGCGGGCGCTGGAGCTGACCTCGCTCGAAGCGGTGCTGGCCGGCCTTCCCGACGGCGCACAAAGGGTCGCCAATTTGGGCAAGCTGATCGACCTGGCGCGGCGCTTCGAGGCAACCGACAGCCTGGAATTCGCCGACTTCGCCAGCGTCCTAAGACGGCTGGTCGAAGAGCCTCCTCGCCAGGGGCCGGCACCGATCGTCGGCGAGCAGGACGACGTTGTCCGCCTAATGACGATCCATCAGGCCAAGGGCCTCGAGTTTCCGGTGGTGGCGGTGGCGGACCTGGGGCGCAGGCTGCCCGCCGAATCCCAAGGCTCTCTGCTGTCTCGCAACGAAGGCGTTATCTCCTGTGCTAGCGTCGGCACGGCGCGCGATGAGCTTGCCGCAGGCCGGGCAAGCGCCGAACTGGCCGCAAGGAGCGCGGCCGCCCAGGCCGAGGCCGCGCGCCTGCTCTACGTTGCCGTCACCCGCGCCCGCGACCGTCTTATTCTCAGCGAAGGCGCCTACGCAGAGGGGTGGGCGGCCGAGCTGCGCGCCCTCATCGGCACAGCCGTCGTTGAACGCTTCCTGGCCTCAGGGGCCGCCGAGGAACGGGTAGCCGCAGGCGAGCGCAAGATCGTCTTGCGCCGGGCGCAAGTCGTGGACCGCCCGGCTGCCTCTGCTCGGCCCCCGGATAAAGAAAGCGCGGCCGCCCAGGCAACACTTCCGGCTCTACTACAAAGGCGGCTTGCCGCGCGCCCGGCGCCCGCCTCGGAACTCCTGACCAGCCCGAGCGCGCTCGCCGACTTCGAGCGCTGCCCGCGCCAGTACCAGTACCGTCACCTCTATCAGCTTGCCGAACAAAGCGCCGGGGCGGCGGCGGGCAAACCGGCCGTCGAACTGGGACTTATCGCCCACCGGGTGCTGGAACGGCTCGCCGACGGGCCGCTTGCCGGCGACCTCACGTCGCAGGTTGTCCATCTGGTCGACGCGGCCGCCTGCGACACGGCCCTCGATCCGCAGCAAAGGGCCGAGATGGTCGAGGACCTGGCGCGTTACGCGCGACAGGCGTTCGCCGCCGAGGGGACGAGGGTACGGCAGGCGCAGCCGGTGTTGCGCCGCGAAGTGCCGTTTTTCCTGACCGTGGGCGACCGGCAGACAACCCTTTTCGTGCGCGGACGAATCGATCTCATCGTCGAGCGCGACGCGGAGGTCATAGTCCGCGACTACAAGTACGCGCTGGGCGGCCAGGCCAACGACGAGACCGCGATGCACTGCTACGCGCTGGCCGCTGCCGAGGCCTACCCGGACCGCCCGGTGCGCGCAGCCTTCGTCTTTCTGCGCCAGGGACCGCGCATGGTGGAACTTGAGCTGCCCGAGCCGGCTGCGATCCGCGCCCGGCTGCTTGAGTTGGCGCGCGGGATGCTGAACGCGGCGGCATCCGGCCGCTACCCGCGCCGCCCCACCCATCGGGCCCAGTGCTACGCCCTGCGATGCGGCTATATCGAGCGCTGCTGGAGCGGCCCACAAACGACGGCGGCGGCCGCACTGCAGCCGCCGCCGACCGGCGCAAGTTCGCGCCCTTGAGCTCTGCGCCGGGTGCCGGCGCGCGGCCCAACTACATCATGCCGCCGCCCGGAGGCATGGCCGGCGTGTGCGCGTGTTTCTCCTCGGGCTTCTCCGCCACCATGCACTCGGTGGTGAGCAAGAGCCCGGCCACCGAGGCGGCGTTCTGGAGCGCACACCTCACGACCTTGGTCGGGTCGATGATCCCGGCCTTCATGAGGTCCTCGAACTCCTCCTTGGCGGCGTTAAAGCCGAAGGCGCCCTTGTTGTTGATCAGCTTATCGACCACCACCGAGCCTTCCCAGCCGGCGTTGGCCGCGATCCAGCGGGCGGGCTCCTTAAGGGAGCGCGTCACGATATCCACCCCGACTTTCTCTTCCTCGCTGGCGCGCAGTCCGTCAAGCGCCATGCTGGAGCGCAGCAGCGCCACGCCGCCGCCCGGCACGACACCTTCCTCGACTGCCGCCCGGGTGGCATGGAGGGCGTCCTCGACCCGCGCCTTTTTCTCCTTGAGCTCGATTTCGGTGGCCGCCCCGACGCGAATCACCGCCACGCCGCCGACCAGCTTGGCCAGCCGCTCCTGCAGCTTTTCGCGGTCGTAGTCGGAGGTCGTCTCCTCGATCTGGGCACGGATTTGCTTGATCCGGGCCTCGATGTCCGCCTTCTTGCCGGCGCCGTCGATAATCGTGGTGTTGTCCTTGTCGATCACGACCCGCTTGGCGCGGCCCAGGTCCTGAAGCGACACGTTCTCCAGCTTGAGACCCAACTCTTCGGCGATCACCCGGCCGCCGGAGAGAATTGCGATGTCTTCGAGCATCGCCTTGCGCCGGTCGCCGAAGCCCGGGGCCTTGACCGCGCAGCAGGAAAGCGTACCGCGAATCTTGTTCACCACCAGGGTGGCCAGCGCTTCACCTTCCACGTCCTCGGCGACAATCACCAGCGGGCGGCCCGACTTGGCGATTGACTCAAGCAGCGGCAGCAGGTCCTTCATCGCCGAAATCTTCTTCTCGTGAATCAGCAGGTAGGCATCGTCGAGCTTGACCTCCATCCGCTCGGGATCGGTCACGAAATAGGGCGAAAGGTAGCCGCGGTCGAACTGCATGCCTTCGACCACCTCGAGCGTCGTCTCCAGGCCCTTGGCCTCCTCGACGGTGATGACGCCCTCCTTGCCGACTTTCTCCATCGCCTCGGCGATAATGTCGCCGATCGCCGAATCGTTGTTGGCCGAGATCGTGCCGACCTGGGCGATTTCCTTGCGATCCTTGGTCGGCTTGGAGAGCCGCTTGAGCTCGTCAATCACGCTGGCGACGGCGCGGTCGATCCCGCGCTTGATCGACATCGGGTCGTGCCCGGCGGCGACCATTTTCATCCCTTCGGTGTAGACCGCCCGGGCCAGCACGGTTGCGGTGGTGGTGCCGTCGCCGGCCACGTCCGAGGTCTTGGAGGCGACCTCCTTGACCATCTGCGCGCCCATGTTTTCGAACTTGTCCTCGAGCTCGATCTCCTTGGCCACCGTGACGCCGTCCTTGGTTACGGTGGGGGGGCCGAAGCTCTTTTCCAAGACCACGTTGCGCCCCTTGGGTCCCAGGGTCACGGTCACCGCGTCCGCAAGGATGTTGACCCCGTGAAGAATCTTCTCGCGAGCTTCCTGCGAGAAACGAACTATTTTTGCTGGCATTGCCTTTCAAGTCCTCCTAAGTCCCACGCTTTAAAATCCCTTAACTAACCGGGACGCCACCGCAGGGGCGCCTAAACCATCACGCCGAGGATGTCGTCCTCTCGCAGAATCAGATATTCATCGCCCTCGATCTTGATCTCGCTGCCCGAATACTTGCCGAACAGAATCCTGTCTCCCGACTTAACGTCCAGCGCCAGCACCTTGCCGTCGTCGGTCACCTTACCCCGGCCAACCGCCACTACCTCGCCCTCTTGCGGCTTTTCTTTGGCAGTATCCGGTATGATGATGCCTCCCTTGGTCTTCTCCTCCTCCTTGATTCGCTTGACCAACACTCTGTCGCCCAGCGGCCGAATCTTCATGACCACCAAAAGCCTCCTTACGCCTGATTTGAGTTGGGCGCCCTGAACAAAAGGGCAACTTCCGCTTTACCCCCTAAATTAATCACCAACGCCCATTTGTCAATTAGCAGTTTCCGCACGAGAGTGCTAATCCCACCCAAGAGCCGCTGCGGCCATAAAAGCAACCAGCGCTCTTACACATCTCTACGATATTGAACGCGAGTGACACAACTGTTACGCCATTCTAAGAGTACATTATCCTATTTACAGCTTGAACACAAGGTCTTGAAGAATCTCCCCGGCATGGCTGCCAGCGTCGACACACCGGCAAATGCGCGCGCTCTCGCCGTCAGGACCGACGACATAGGTCCAGGGTCGGTCGATAGACAGGCACGCAATGCGAAGCTCGGCTCCGTAGGCGCGGGCGATTTCGTGCTTCGGGTGAAGCAGCGGCTCGAATGGCAGGCTGTTCCTGCAAGCAAAGCAGCGATGGCGCTCAACGCTGTCGCCGCTGCAGCCCAGGATGGCGCAGCCGGCGCGCTCGTGGTCCTGGGAGCGGTCGCAAAAGCCGCATGTTTCCCTGGTACCCCCAGGGGCCCATCCCTGGTGCAGAGTTAGAGAATCAGGGCCTTGCGTCTGTAGTCGGCCAGACGCGCCGGCACCACCTGCCGCCCGATGGCCATCTGGCCTTGGAAGCTGGGAGCCTCGCCGCCCTCGTGAAGCATCGTTGGGGCGAGCGCGGTGCACGCCGGAACAGGGCAGCAGGCGCGGTTGAGCGCCAAGCGCGGCGTCTGGACCTGCCGCCTTAACGGGCGGTTACCTGCTTAACGGGCGGTTACTGCGCCGCCCGGAACTACGCCGTCACACGTTATGGTGAGCAGCGGCGTTTTCTTTCTCCCGACGGCAGGGGGCAAGGCAAAAAAGGCGCCCGTCCTTATGTACCGCGCCTGGGGGTGGGAGGGAGCGGCGCAACGTTTTGGCCAAGCAGGGTTGCCTGTACCCACGCGCCTAGACGTAGCAGAGCCATTGGCGGTAGCGCGGGTCGCGCCCGTGGAGCGCGGCGCCGAAAATCTCTTGGACGCGCCGTGTTATCGGTCCGGGGACTTCGGCTTCGAGCGGCCGGTCGTCGACCTCGCGCACGGGCGTCACCTCGGCCGCCGTCCCGGTCATGAAGGCTTCGTCGGCAATGTAGAGGGCGTCGCGCGGGAAGAGTTGCTCAAGCACGGGGACCGAGGCGTCGGCCAGTATCTTCATCACCGCGTCGCGGGTGATGCCGGGCAGAATCGAGGTGAGCGGCGGAGTGCGCACGACGCCGTCGCGCACGACGAAGATATTTTCTCCGCTGCCTTCGGCGACGAAGCCGTTTACGTCGAGCATGAGCGCTTCATCGTAGCCGTTGCGGCGCGCCTCGTAGGCGGCGAGGATCGAGTTGATGTAGTTGCCCGAGGCCTTGGCGTAGGACATGAAGGAGTTGTGGTGAAAGCGGACGAAGGACGAGGTCTTGAGCCGCACGCCTTTGCGCAGGCTGTCCGCGCCCAGGTAGGCGCCCCAAGGCCACACCGCGACCGCTACCCGGACCTTGTTGCTCCGGGCCGCAAGCCCCATCTCGCCCTCGCCGTAGAAGGCGAGCGGCCGTAGATAGCACTCGGCAAGCCCATTCACCCGCACCACCTCGGCGCAGGCTTGGGCCAGCTCTTCGAGGCTGTAGGGGATGGCCATCTCGAGGATGCGCGCGGAGTCGAAGAGCCTGCGCAAATGCTCGCGGCAGCGAAAGATGGCCGAGCGGCCGTCTTCGCAACGGTAGCACCTCATACCCTCGAAAACTGCCAAGCCGTAGTGAAGGCTGTGGCTTAGAACATGCACTTTGGCTTCATCATAGGGAACTAGCGTCCCGTCCAGCCAGATAGCCTCGGTGCGCAAGCCGTCGGATGCCAATTTAACAACCTCGCCTGGTAATGGTGCCGCTTTGCAGCCGGAACATTGCGGCCTCGGGCCTCTTGTTCGTCAAAGCCGGCACCGCCTCAGCAGCAAAGCTAATCCAAGGCGCGGCAGCCGACAAGCCCAAAGCGGGGCCACTCGCATCGGGCTTACGCAGGCAAGCCGGCAGGCCCGGCGCCGGCGCCATGATTTGAGGGGCGCCGGCGGTTTGCCAGCCGCGTCAGCCTTTTTCCCAGACCGCGCCTTGGCTGGCGCCTTCGGCAAGAGCCTCGGGCTGCGCCGGCTCCTGCAGCGCGCGCCGGCGCGCCACGCGCTTGCGGCCGCGCCGCCAGCGTCTGCGCCGCCGTCTGGCGCCGTCCCCGGAAAAGATCCCTAAGGCGCCCCGCTCGCCGCTGCCGGCCGCAACCGCCGCGTAGTTCAAAACAAGCAGCCGATAAAGCCGCAGCCCGGCGGCAAAATGGCGCCGGCGCGCCAAAGCCGGCAGGCGCTCAGGCCGCGTCAGCATCTGCAGCAGCATCTGGAGCAGGCGGCCCGCCTCGTCGACGCTTGCCCGGCTCACCCCTCTTGAACGCAGCATCGCCGCCGCCTCCTGCCACCGTTCGGCCCGCCCCTCCTGCCTGAGATAGAAGTCGGCGAAAAGGCAGGCGAGCGCGAAGCCAGGCGTCGCCTCAAGGCCCTGGGCAATCGCCAGGCCGAGCGCGGCCAGATTGTGCGCCGTAGCGTCCCCGTCCGCCGCCGAGTCGGCCAAGCCCGCAAGGTAGGCGTCCAAGAGCGGCAGCGCAACCTCCATCAGGCCGAGCTCGCGCATCATGGCAAACGCCTGCGGCGCCGCCGCGATGGCCAGGGCGCGGTGGATTTCCAAGGCCAGCCGAGCCGGCGCCGCGCGCAACAAGTCGGCGCGCCAGCGCTCGACGGCGGCGCGCGTGGCCGCCTCGAGCACGAAGCCCAGCTTGGCCGCGAAACGCACCGCCCGCAGCATCCGGGGCGGGTCTTCGCGCATCCTGAGCTCGGGCACCCCGATCGCCCGTATTTGGCGCCCCCGCAGGTCCTCCAAGCCGCCGGCATAGTCCAGCACCCTGCCGGTGCGCGGATCGTAGAAGAGCGCGTTGACCGTGAAATCCCGGCGAAAGGCGTCGTCCTGCGGCGTGCCGTAGCAGTTGTCGCGCTGGATAAGCGGGTCCTGCGTGCCGGCCAGAGCCTCGTCGTGGCGCCGAAAGGTGCTCACCTCGATGTTGTCCCGGCCAAAGAAGACGTGCACCAGCGGAAAGCGACGTCCAATCAGCCGCGAGTTGCGAAACAGGCGGCGTACCTGGGCCGGATGCGCCGAGGTGGCGACGTCGAAATCCTTGGGCTTGCGGCCCATCAGCAGGTCCCGCACGCTGCCGCCGACCAGGTAGGCCGTATGACCGTCGCCGATCAGGCGGTACATGACACTCAAGACGCGCGAGTCGATGGCGCGGCGGGAGATGCAATGCTGGGCGCGCTCGAGAATGCGCGGTTCCACGGGATGCGGTTCGAAGCTTGGCAAACGGAGGTCAGCTCGTCTTAGGCGACTACTCGGCTAACTCTAGCACCGAAGCGCAGGCGTTCATACCGCCTCCGCGAAACAGGCCAGAGGCCTCCTTTGCCCCAGGCCCGACGGGTTGTGGTAGCCAGCCGATCCAAGCATTGCGCCAAGCCCTATGTCCGTGTCTGCCGGCAAGCGAGCCGCACCGCGCTTACGCCAAGCGCGGTGCGGCTCGCCCAGCCTGCCTTCGCTGACATACAATGGAGCCGCTATGGGCCGTTTCAAGAACCGACCGATCCGCGTCGTGAGCCACGGTCCCGCCTGTCTGGACGGCACTGTGGCGGCTGCGGTGGTAGCCCGCTTTTACGGGCCGCGCCGCGTCATCGCCGTCTTCGCCGCCAACCAGGAGAGCGACACGGTCCTTCAGCACAACGCCCAACGTTGGACGGGCCGGGTGCAAGAGCTATGGATCACCGACCTTTCGTGGAAAGAGACGACGACCGCGGCGCGGCTGGCCGAGCTGGCGCACGCCGGCACGCGGATTTACTGGATCGATCACCACCGGTCGGCCATCGTACGCCGCCATGCACCGGAGTTTTCGCTGCCGTTGGCCGGCCGGCGGCTTAGCGAACGTTTCTCGGCTGCCCGGCTGGTCTACGACTACCTACGCCAGCACCGTGCGCGGCTGAACTCGGGCGCTAGAGAGGGCCTCGAGGGGATGGCCCGCCTGGTCGCAATGGCAGATGACCACGACCGCTGGGTCCATCGAATTGCCGGCTCCCACGACTGGGCGCTGGCGGTGCAAGCGTTGGGCGGCACTCGATCCTACCGGGAAATACTGAAACTCGACGAGCCGCGGCTGACCCCCGCACTGAAGGCGGCACTCAAGGCGGCGCGCGCCGCCTTCGCACAAAGCCTGGCCCTGGCGGAGGCAACTATCGTCGAGCGCGATTTGACCTCGGGCCAGCGGCTACGCGCGGCATGCTGCAACGGCTACAGCAGCGAGGTAGCCTCCTCGCTCTACGAAGGGCGCAAGGCCACGGTCGTGGCGCTCTTCGATCTGCGAAGCTTCGGCGTAAGTCTAAGGCGCAGTCCCGACTGCGGGGTCGACCTGTCCGAGGTGGCGCACTCGTTTGGCGGGGGCGGCCACGCGGCCGCGGCCGGCTTCTCGCTTGACGGCCTTAAGCGCTTTCCGGCGGAAAGGCTCGCCGAACTGGTAGGCGCCAAGATCGAGTCCGCCGCCGGTATCCAGCTCCCTTCCTGACCGCGCCTGCTATTGCAGGGCCGGCTTGGCGGCGTGATAATCGAGCCAGCCGGTGGACGCATAGCTCAGCCCGGTTAGAGCGCTTGCCTCACATGCAAGAGGTCCCTGGTTCAAGTCCAGGTGCGTCCACCACCAAATTTCTTACTTCAATGACGCCTCGGCTCCAGGTGTATGGCCGCCTGCCAGCATGACGAGCGCTTCGCGGGCTAGAGCTACGCCGCTGCCGTTTCGGCCGGCAACATGCCCGCCCTGGAATTGCCACCCTCGGTCAGCGAAATCATCATCGCAACCGACGCCGACGACGCCGGCCGTAAGGCCGCCCTGGAGCCGCCCGCGGCTTCATTCGCGAAGGGAAACAAGCTCGCATTGCCTACCCGCCAGGGGGCGCGAAGAACTTCAACGACGCGCTGGCCGCCGAGCGGCGCGAAGGGCCGTGCGGCAGTGCCTGACTACCCGAACAGCGCCCGCCTACTGGGTCTTGCGTAAGATAGTGACAAATGCTAATGTATGGGGTATGGGTAATCCAGCGGGTGTGCGGCGGGACTTCGCGGCTCTGGAACGGCGGCGGATGGAGGCAGCGCGATTGCTTAGACAGGGACTCAGCCAGTCCCAGGTCGCCCGAGCGGTGGGCGTGCATCGGCAGTCGGTCAGCCGCTGGACGCGGGAGCTTGCGCAATCGGGAGTGCGCGGCCTGCGCAAGGCCAAGCACAGCGGGCGGCCACCCAAGCTCAGCGCGGCCCAGTTGGGCGACCTCGAGCGCGCGCTCAAGCGCGGTCCCGAGGCCTTCGGTTTTGTCAGCGGGCTGTGGACCGCGGGCCGGGTGCGCGAGCTCATCGAGTACCGGACCGGGGTGCGATACCACGAGGCCCACGTCTGGCGCATCCTGCGCAAGCTCAACTGGACCTGCCAGCGTCCGCGCGGGCGGGCCCTGGAACGCGATGAGGCGGCGATCCGGGGCTGGAAGAGGTAGCGCTGGCCGCGGATTAAAAAAAGCCTTCTGCGAGCGGCGCACGATCGTCTTGATCGACGAAAGCGGGCTGAGCGAACGGCCCCACCGGGTGCGCACCTGGGTGCCGCGCGGGCAGACCCCGGTGCTGCAGTATCAGTTCAACTGGAAGACGCTGTCGGCCGCGGCTGGGATCAGCTGTAGAATTTTTACTTCCGGCTCTACCCCAACACCATCCACGCCGAGGAGGTGGTGGACTTCCTCGGCCATCTGTTGCGCCACCTGCCCGGCAAGCTGTTGGTGGTGTGGGACGGCTTGCGCGCACACCGGGCGCGGCTGGTCACCGAGTTCATCGCCGCGCAGGGCGGCCGCCTGGTGACCGAGCAGTTGCCGAGCTACGCCCCGGAACTCAACCCGGTCGAGTACCTCTGGGGTTACTGGAAACATCACGAGCTGCCCAACTTCTGCCCGCACGACTTCGCCCGACTCAGTCATCACGCCTGCCGTGCCTTGCGCCGCATGCGCCGGCGCCCACCGCTCATCCGCTCGTTCTGGCAGCACGCCCAACTGTCACTATGATATGCAGGACCCAATAGGCCAGGCCCGCTGCGGACCCGAAGCGCAACCTCAACGGTCGAGGCGGGTTCGGGCTCGGCGGACTGCGCGGATTTCTGGAATTTTAGCCGATTCGTCCCAGCATGCCATCAGAGTCTTTCAGAGCCTCAACGGACCCTCACCCGCGCCTTCGGCGCGACCTCTCCCGACCGGGAGAGGTAAGCGCCGGCCGCTTCAGCAAAGGCGCACGCCTCTGCCCCTCTCCCAGCCGGGAGAGGGCGGCGCGAAGCGCAAACGCGCGTAGCGCCAGGTGAGGGACCTTAGAGAAAAATGCCAAACATCATCGCCCACGCCGCCCGAGTCCGGCGACCGCGGCGATCACCTTTCGGAAAAATCCTGGGAATTCTCCAGCAGGGGTAAGGTATCCCCTACCGCAAGCCGGGAAAAGCCGCCGCCGCCCGCCTAAAGGCCCGCGCGGGCCATTGGCCGGCGCGCTGGCCCCCCTCTAGGCCGGGACGTTTAATACCCGAGGCTGACCCCCAAGCGGCGAATTTCCACGGGCGGTTAAGGTATCCCCTGCCCCGCACAGCCGCTTGCCGGCGCCCCCAAGGCCGGCTTCCGGCACAGCAGACCGCCCGCAGCGAGGCTGTGGCGACTGTGGGGGATTCTGTGGATAGTCTCAATCAATTTCGGCATTGCTCAGTAGCGCTCGGTCTACCGGCCCGAAATGCAGAAAACCCTGGTGGCCGTTGATCCGGATGCGCATTGAGCGCTACCAAGTGAGATTGGCGAAATAGCCCATTCTACTACTCACATGCAAGAGGTCTCTGGTTCAAGTCAAGGTGCGTCCACCAAGCAAACCCCAGCAACAGCAGGACTTTGCGCCATAGTGCGCTGGCACGGTCGCGCCGGCGCCGCGGCCGGTGGACCAATCGGCGGGCCGAACGGTATCGGGCCGGCGCCAGCGTTTATCTGCGGCTCAATCGGCCCCAACTCCGCGCGGAAACGGTTCCGGATCGGTCATCTCGGGGGGCTTAGCAGGCTCGGGAGCGGCCAAGGCACTGCTGTCGCGAACGAAGCCGGGTTAGCCCCGCTTCACTTGCTTCTCCTTGGGCTGGGCCACCAAGGAAAACCTCTCGATTGAGCGCTGGATGGCGGCATAATCCGGCGCCGGCTCCGGGGCAATGCGATGAACATAAGGGTTTACCGGCTCGCCAACCGGCGTCGGATTGAACGGATCGCGCGTCGTCTTCAACTTCTCCATGCCGGCTGTCC
This sequence comes from Deltaproteobacteria bacterium, assembly GCA_021794015.1. GTDB lineage: Bacteria > Desulfobacterota > Binatia > Binatales > Binataceae > JAJYRQ01. Next base: position 47,824 of record JAJYRQ010000027.1, read on the forward strand.
TCCCGGTGTTATTATCAACAATCGGCGACCGACCGCCAAGAGACCGAAAGAAGCTGGTCGCGGGTGGCCGCGGCACTGGTCGCACTTCCCGGGTTATCGCCGCACGCAGTTCGGCAGCGGCCGGCGCGACCCGCCGGCGGCGCCGAGATTTCTCCGGGCGCGCTAGGCGGAGCGCTTGCGAGGTTTGAGGCGCGCCTCGCGAATCCGGGCCTTGAGCCGCTTTTCCCGCCGCTTCCTCCGGCGTCTAAGCTCTTTGCGTCTCTCGGTTGCCATCGCCTGACCCTCCCCAGAAGAAAAACCCGACTCGCACCCCGTTGCAGCTCCCCGGGCCGGTCAACTCAGGATCGACCAGAGCAGCATCGCATTGAACGACAAAATCACAAGAGTTGCCGCCAGCACGATCGCGTTGCCCAGCCGGCCGTTGGCGTGCCGGCCCATCACGTCGGCGCGCGCGGTGAGCGCCGCCAAAGGCACCAGCGTAAAGGGTAGCGCCACGCTAAGTCCGATCTGGCTCACGATGAGGACGCGAAACGGCTCCCAGCCAAGCCAGATTACCACCAAAGCCGGCGCTACGGTCAGCGCCCGGCGCAGGAAAAGGTTCATCCGCCGGCCCCAAAAGCCCTCGAAAACGATCTGCCCGGTCAGCGTCGCCGTGGTCGAAGACGAAACGCCCGAGGCCAAAAGCGCCAGCGCAAAGACGCCGCCCGCAAACGGGCCCAGAAGCGGAACCAACGTGTCGTGCGCCTGCACAATAGACATGACCCGCTGACTGCGCCCGAAAAACGTCGCCGCAGCCGTCACCAGGATGGCCGCATTGATAAGCCAGGCGCCGTTGAGCGCCAGCAGCGAATCAATCAACGTCGAGCGCAGCGCCGCCCGCTCCACCTCCCGTCCCGGCCGGCGGCGTACCACGGCCGAATGCAGGAAGAGATTGTGGGGCATTACGGTTGCGCCCAAAATGCCGGCCGCAATCGGCGCGCTGGCGCCGTCGAGCAGCGGCACCAGGGTTCCGTGGACCACCTTCCCCCACTCCGGCGAGACCAGCCGCAGCTCGTAGACGTAGCAGCCGCCCACCAGCGCCACCAAGGCCATTATCTGCAGCTCCACCCAGCGGTCCCCCCAGCGGTAAAGCGCCAAAATTCCGAAGACCGACACGACGCTCAGCAGCGCCGCAGCCAAACGGCCCACGCCGAACAGCAACTCGAAGCCCAGCATCGCGCCCATGAATTCCGCCAGGTCGGTGGCGACCAGAGCCAACTCGGCCACCATCCAGAGCGACAACCACTTTGCCGGCGCAAAGCGCCTGCGGCAGTTCTCGGCGTAAGAATAGCCGGTGACCAGGCCGAGCCGCGCCGAAAGATTCTGGACCACGATCGCGATTAGGTTGCTTACCAGAACAACCCACAGAAGCCGGTAGCCGAAACGGCTCCCGGCCTCCAGATCGGTGCCCCAGTTCCCCGGGTCCATGTAGCCGACCCCGACCAGGAAACCCGGGCCGAGGTAGGACCCCACCTGCTTTAAACGCCGGCGCCAGCGCTCGACGTCCCCCGGTAGCCGGCTCACCGTTAGCTCCCGAGCGGCCGAATAGGCGGATTTCGCCAAGGCCCGCGGACTCATCGGGCGCCGACTTTCAGAGTTGGCTCGATGCCACCGTCAATCTCCCGAACCGGCCGGACCTTGAGCGACGGCAGCCCCACGGCAAGGTACGCAGGATAGACGCTTCTGGAATAGACGTTCTCGCCCGTGGCAAGGTCGAAACGATAGTGATGCCACGGACAGCAAATCGAGGAGCCCACCACAGAGCCTTGCGCCAGCGGATCCCCCATGTGGGGGCAGACAGGGTCGAATCCGTGGAGTCGGGCCTCCCGCCACGCCACGACGATCCGGACCGGTCGGTCAAATTCCTTGAACCCTCCCTCCGGAACCTCAGCCGACCGGTCGACCCTCACCCACCCCAACCTCTCTTCACCTTGGTAGCTCACAGCCGCTTATTAACATAGCAGGAAAAGGCGGCGGAGGGGTCGCAGGGCGATCCCCTCCGCCGCCTCGCCTCGATGCCGCGCCCAGGTTAGCGGCCAACGGGCAGAAAAAGGGAGGCCGCGTGCCAGATC
>JAJYRQ010000003.1 GCA_021794015.1 Deltaproteobacteria bacterium
GCGGGGTCCTTCGACTCCGCTCGCCCAGAGGGTCCTTCGCCTTCGGCTCAGGATGGCCGCAGCGGCCAACTCGCTTCGCTCAGGATGACAGAGGGGGGAGATCGCAGACGGGCCTCGCTCAGGATGACAGGGCAGAAGGCTCGCACACCAGCTCTGCTCAGGGCGACAGCGGCGAAGGCTCGCGGGAGCAATGGAGAGCGGTCCTGCCATCACTGTCACCCCCGCGCGCATGTCCCCGGCGCTGTAGCCAACGCCGTCCGCCTTCGCCCCGAGCACTGTCACCCCCGCGCTCAGGATCGGCGACATTCTTGAGCAACCTATTTATCGCATCCGACCTCGGATTGCCTGGCGATCAATGGGCGCCCGCAACCGGCGCTGCCACGGCGAAGCCGGCGGCTCTCCACTCCGGGTAGCCGTCCTCAAGCCGGCGCGCCTTAAAGCCGCGCCCTCGCAAAATGCCAACCGCCTCGTAGGCGAGCACGCAGTAAGGACCGCGGCAGTAGGCAACTATCTCCTTGGCCCGCGGCAGGCGGCCGAGTCGGCGGCGCAACTCGTTTAGCGGAACGTTAAGCGCGCCCGGGATATGACCCGCCGCGAACTCCTCGGGCGGGCGCACGTCGATAAGCGTCACTCGCCCGCGCCGCATCCGGCGCAAGAGCTCCTCCCGAGAGAGCGGTGTAAGCGCGTCCCGCTCGCGCAGGTACCCGGCCACTATCCGCTGCACCTCGGCGTTGCGGCGCTCGGCCAGCCGGCCAAGCGCGGCAACCAGCGCGCTGACCGCCGGGTCGGCCAGCCGGTAGAAGACCCGTTTACCCTGGCGCCGGGCGGCGATCACCCCGCTGCGGCGCAGTTGCTGCAAGTGCTGGGAGGTGTTGGCGAGGCTGAGCCCGCACCGGCCGGCCAGTTCCTCGACGCAGCGCTCGGCCTGCGCGATGAGTTCGATAAGCTCAAGCCGATGGCCGTGCGCGAACGCCCGGGCCACGGCCGCCAGCCGCTCGAACAACTCCTGCTTCGACGATGCGCTTGATCGTTCCATGGTCAACTTATATTGTTCAAGAGAACGATTGATAAATCAATCGGCCGCCTATGCTGCTGCACGAACCAACCATTCGCTTGGGCGTCTTTCTCGCCGTCTTCGCCGCCATGGCGCTCTGGGAAGTCGGCGCTCCGCGCCGAGCCGCCTCGGTCGGCCGTGCTGTGCGCTGGCCAAACAACCTGGGACTCACCGCGCTCAACACGCTGGTGTTGCGGCTCGTGCTACCCGCCGGCGCGGTGGGACTTGCGCTGCAGGCGCAGCACCGCGGGTGGGGGTTGTTGAACAACCTTGCGCTGCCGGGATGGGCGGCAGTGGCCGCCTCGGTGATTCTCCTCGATCTTGCGATCTACCTGCAGCACGTGATGTTCCACGCGGTGCCGCTTTTGTGGCGCCTGCACCGGGTGCATCACGCCGATCTCGACTTCGACGTCACCACCGGCAGCCGCTTCCACACGTTGGAAATTGTGCTTTCGATGGGCGTCAAGCTGGCCGTGGTCGCGGCGCTCGGACCGCCGGTAGCCGCGGTGCTCATCTTCGAGGTCCTGCTCAACGCAACCTCGATGTTCAACCACGCCAATGTGGCCCTGCCGGCGGGAATTGATCGGCTGCTGCGCTGGTTGCTGGTGACGCCCGACATGCATCGCGTGCATCACTCAATCGTCGTTCGGGAAACCAACAGCAATTTCGGCTTCAACCTTCCCTGGTGGGATCGGCTTTTCGGCACCTACCGGGCCCAGCCGGCGGCCGGCCACCAGGGCATGACGATAGGAATCGAGCAGTTTCGCGACCCGGTTGAGCTCAGACTTGACCGGATGCTGCTGCAGCCGATACGCGGCGAGAGCGGCCGCTACGCCATCGGACGGGAGGCGGTGTAGATGGCGATGCGCGGGCGCGTTGCGCGTGGTGGGCTGGCGGCGGCGATTGCGGCAGCGGCCCTGGCGCTGTTTGTTGCCCGCGGGCGCCTGGACGCCGCGGGGCTGGCAACGGTCGTAAGCGGCCTGGGCGCGTGGGCGCCAGCGGTTTTCGTCGCGGGATACGCCCTGGCTACGGTGCTTTTCGTTCCCGGCTTGGCATTGACGATTGCCGGCGGCGCGCTTTTCGGCCCGTTGTGGGGCACGGTGCTGAACCTCGCAGGTGCGACGGCCGGCGCCACGCTGGCCTTCCTGGCCGCGCGCTACCTGGCTGCCGATTTGGTTGCCAGGCGCGCCGGCGGCCGGCTTGAGCGGTTGACGCGCGGGGTTGAATCCGAGGGCTGGCGTTTTGTCGCCTTCGTCCGGCTGGTGCCGCTCTTCCCTTTCAACCTGGTCAACTATGCCTTCGGCCTTACCCGGATCGGACTGCGCCCTTACGTTGTAGCGTCTGCCGTCTGCATGCTGCCGGCAGCGATCGCCTATACCTACCTCGGCTACGCCGGGCGCCAGGCCGCGGCGGGCAATCCCAAGACGGTACGGGTTGCCCTCGTTGCATTGGGGCTGCTTGGCGCGGTGGCGCTGCTGCCGCGCCTGGTGCGCCGGCTCAGGTCCGAGGTCGAGTTCATCGACTGCCGCCGGCTCAAAGAGCAACTCGACGCATCGCAGGAAATACTGGTGCTGGACGTTCGCGAGCCTGGAGAATTTAACGGCCCGCTGGGTCATATACCGGAAGCCCGCAACATACCGCTTGGCGAGCTTGGCGCGCGGCTGCCCGAACTCGGCGAATTCAAACCGCGCGCGCTAACCCTGGTCTGTCTCACCGACAAGCGCTCGGCCACAGCCGCCGTGATGCTCAGACAGGCCGGGATAGAACGGGTCGCCGTCTTGCGCGGCGGAATGAAGGCCTGGCACGAAGCGGGCTTCCCGGTGCAGGGCGCCGGCGCCCGCGAAGACGCGCAGCCCGGGCAACAAGCCGCCGGTGGTTGACAGCCGGGAGGAGCTTCACAATGGCCGCGAACGGCAAGGCCAAGAAAATCGTCATCGTCGGCGGCTCTTTCGGCGGCGTCAACGCCGCCTACGCGCTGCGCCGCGCGCTCGGCGCCCGGGCGGAGATAACCGTCGTCTCGCGCGAGCCAACGTTCACCTTTTTCCCCGCGCTGCCGCTGGTGATCCTGGGTTGGCGCGAGCCTAACCGGGTACAGGTCGCTCTGGACAAGCCGCTTAGCCGGCGCCGCATCCGCCTGGTACACGGCGAGGCGACCGCTCTCGACGCTTCGGCCAGCGAGGTAATAACCGCGCATGGGCGTTTCGGCTACGACTTTCTTATCATCGCCTCGGGAGCGGAACTCGATTACGCGGCAGTGCCCGGCCTCGGACCTGCCGGCGGAAATACTCACTCGACCTTTTCGCTTGACGAGGCTGTGGGTGCCCGTGACGCGCTGGCGCGGGCATTGTCGGCCGAGCGCGGCCGCATCGTTATCGGTGCCGCGCCTGGGGCAAGCTGTATCGGCCCGGCCTATGAGATTCCTCTTATGGTCGACGCGCTGCTCCGAAAGCGCCGCAGGCGCCACCGCTTCAACCTTAGGTTTCTCACGCCCGAACCTTTCCTCGGCCATTTCGGCATCGGCGGCGTCGGCAAGTTCCCGCGTCTCATCGCCGACGAGTTCGCCGAACGCGACATCGAAGTTACGACCAGCGCCAGGATCGTCGAGGCTCAAGCCGGGCGGCTTGTCCTGGCCGACGGCACGCAGGCGCCGTTTGATTTTTCGCTGGTAATTCCTGCTTTCCAGGGCGGCCCGTTTGTCCGCAGCGTTGACGGGCTGGCGAACCCCAGGGGCTTCGTGCCGGTGACCTCGGAGTTGAAAAGCGCGCGCCTCGACAACGTCTACGCCGTCGGCGTGGCGGTGGCGATAGCGCCGGTCGGCCCAACGCCGGTGCCGGTCGGAGTGCCCAAGACCGGGCATCTGACCGAGCAGATGGCCTGCGCCGCGGCCCACAACATCGCCTGCGACATCAAGGGCGGCCCCAAGGTGGACGGCCTCACCCTACCCGGCATCTGCATCATGGACGGCGGCAACACCGGCTACTACTTCTCGGCAGAGCCGTTTCTGCCGCCGCGAAATCGCGTGGTGCACAAGAAGGGCAAATGGTCGCGACAACTCAAGCTTTTGTTCGAGAAGTACTACCTGGCGCGGATTCGTTACGATTTGCCGTCGCTGCATTTCGGCTGGTAAGGCCCCGGAACACAACCCCGCGGAGGAGCCGATGAAATACCTGCTCATCATAAACGACCCGCCCTACGGAACCGAGCGCGCTTACAACGCGCTGCGCCTGGCGCGCTCTCTGGCGAAGCTCGAGGGTACGGCGATCTCTATATTCCTCTTCGGGGACGCGGCTGCCTGCGCGCTTGCCGGTCAGACCACACCCGCCGGCTATTACAATTTGCAGCGAATGCTTGAAGGGCTGTCGGCCCTCGGGGCCGCGATAGGCGTATGCGGCACCTGCATGGACGCCCGCGGCATCGCCGCCAACCGCCTTGTCGAGGGCGCCAGGCGAAGCTCGATGGACGAACTCACCGCCTGGACGGAACAAGCCGACAAGGTACTGATCTTTTGAGCCGCCCGCGCCGTCCATGTCCGCTCGAAGGCCAGCCTACACTCACCGGAGCCGAGGCCTGCGAGTCCGGCTTTCCCGGTCGTCTGCTGCGGCGGAAGCTGCAGAGCCCGCACGGCGAGCCAGGAATCGGACCCTGCTGAGAGCGCCGTTATGGAGCAATTGCCCAAGACCTTCTCAGAGACGGCGGTATCCTACCAGCGTGGAATGCGGGTCAATCTCGCACAGTTCATCCATCAGGCGATCCAGGTCGCCTTTGTTGGGCTGGTCATAGGAATGGAGCGCAACGTCCTTCCGGCGGTGGCGCAGCGGGATTTTGGCGTGGTTCCTGGTTCCTATTTTTTTCTGGCGTCCTTCGTGGTGTCCTTCGGCGTACTCAAGGGGGCGCTGAATTTTGTCGCCGGCAACCTCGCCGATTCCCTGGGCAGAAGGCCGGTACTGCTGGCGGGATGGCTGGCGGCGATTCCCCTCCCGTTTCTTATATTTTACGCCCGAAACTGGGACTGGATCGTTGCGGCGAACGTCTTCTTGGGCCTTAACCAGGCTTTCGCCTGGACCATGACGGTCACCAGCAAGATCGATATTACGCGTTTCGAGGAACGCGGCTTTGCGACCGGGGTCAACGAGTGTGCGGGATACGTGGCTGTGGGAATCGGCGCGTTGTGCACCGGTTATCTGGCCGCGCGGTTCGGCGCGCGCCATGCGCTGGCGTACTTCGGCTTTTTCACGGCCCTGCTTGGCCTGACGCATGCGTTTCTCTTCGTGAAGGAAACGCTTTTTTGGGCAAGAGCTGAGCACGGCGAGCAGCATCCCGGCTCGCCTTTGGCCAACGCCGCTCAAGTTCCAACGAGCGTATCGGGAAACCCCTCGGCACGTGAGATTTTTGTGCTCGTCTCCTTTGGCCATCCGACGTTTCGTGCTCTCTGTCAGGCGGGAATCGCGAACAAGATTGCCGACGCCCTTTTGTGGGCGCTCTACCCGGTGTTTTTGCACCAACGAGGTGTGGGGGTCGTTGCAATTGGCTGGATAACCGGGATTTACGCGGCGACCTGGGGTCTCTCTCAGCTTTGGACCGGCCACCTCAGCGATCGCGTCGGACGAAAGCCCACGATTGTTTCCGGCTTGTGGATTCTTGCCTTGGGCGTTGCCGGCAGCGCGCTCTCCACCGGCGTGGCGCTGTGGATTCTATGGGCCGTGTTGATGGGCGTGGGAATGGCGCTTTTATACCCCAATCTCATTGCGGCAATCGCCGACATCTCGGGTCCAAGCTGGCGCGGCAAGAGCCTCGGCACCTACCGTTACTGGCGGGATACCGGCTACGCGATCGGTGCCGCCGGTCTCGGAGCGCTCGCCCAATGGCAGGGAGAGATCTTGCCCGCCTTTTTCGCGGCCGCAGCGCTTCTCGTCCTCTCCGGCCTTTGGGTGTCGGTAGCCGCCCGCGAAACCCATCCTGGGATGAAACGACCGCATACGCTTTAAGAAGGCCAGGCGCGGCGGCGCGCCTTCGGCGGACCCGTTGGATGCTCGCCGCCTGCCTCGGACGAGGCTTGCAATGAAGGAAAAAGACGAGGCGACTGGAGCGTACGATGGAGCGCCAAGGTTCGGATGGCTGCCTGGCGTGAGCGCCGTCCTTTCCGTGCTCGCGTGCTATGGGACGCTGGGGGTGGTCGCCGGGCTATCGCTTATCGGAGTCACGCTTGCGGTGAATGTCCGGGTGTGGGCGGCTATAATTGTCGCACTCGCTGCGGCGAGCGCTGCCCTGGTGGCCCTGAACGCTCTGCGCAGCCGAAGGGTCGGGCCGTTGGCTGTTGCCGTCGCCGGCGCATCGTTGGTCGCCTGGGTAATGTTCGTGTCCTACAGCAGGCTTGGTGAGGTTGCGGGATTCGCCTTGCTCCTCAGCGCCGCGCTGTGCGAGCATCGTCAAAGGCAATGCAACGCACCCAGTCGCCATCCCAAGGAGGGAACGACATGCTGACTACGGCCAGTCGTTGGACCACGCTTTCGGGGTTGGTCTTGCTGATCCCGTTCCTCGGCGGATGCTCTCATGGCGGTGACGCCGCCGATCATCCGGGGCCAGGCGGTACCGACCACCCGAGCGCGGCTCCCAGCCCGGGGGCATCCTCGGACTCGGGCTTGAGCCGCCAGGCGCTCGCCCAAGCGGTACGCAGCTACGTCGATGCCCGGGCCGCCAAGAACCACGGCTATTTCGAGGTATACGACCCGGTCGCCCGAAAGCAGCTCCATCTAAGCCTGGTGCGGGTGATGAACAATCACCTCTCAGCGCTCGGCAATGGGGTCTATTTTGCCTGCGCCGATTTCAGGAGCCGCACCGGCCGGCTTTACGATATCGACGTCTTCATGAAGCAGACGCCCTCCGGGCTTCAAGCGCAGGACGTCGCGGTACACAAAGTAAACGGCCAGCCGCGCTACTACTGGATTGAAAACCACGGGCGGTGGACCAAGCGTTCCACCGTATCATGGTGGGACCGGCTCCTGGGAAGGGAGCGGGAGTGCAGCTAGCGGAATGCCGAGCCATAGGACGCTGCGCGGTCTGCCGCCGGGCGCGGCACGCCTGCCGGGCATCACAATCTCGCGCGAATGCTCGACCGACGGGCCACTCGCGCCACGTGTCGGCGGGCGGCTGCGGCGCCTGACCGGGCGAGGGCTTCGCGCGCTGCATAAGTCCCTCCTAGCCGCCCCCGTGCATGTCGAGAGCCCAACGCCGTTGCTCCGTATTGCCCGGCAGGGTATATTGCGCCGCGAGGGTAAGGGCTGGTCGCCGTGGCTGTCGGCCCGGACCGGTCCGCTTACTCGCGTTTTCGCCATCGCGCAGGCGTGCCGCCGCGTAAGCAGGCGTCCCATCAAGTCGCTGATGCGGCGGTACTGCCACAGATACGGAGTGCCAATCGGGTATGCCGCGGCTTTCAGGCCGAACTATAGCCGCCGGAGCCGTAACCGCTGCATTGGCGGTTATCGCGCCGCTGATGGGCGCAACGGTCTTGGCGGCGCCGATAACTTTCGTAACCGCGCTTCCGGTGGCTGAGGACCAGGAGGTCACCCGCTTCCAGAACGTGTCCGACATCTTTACGCGCGACCCTACGGCGCTCAGTCGCGACGAAGCCAACGTCCAGTTCCCCAGCGTGTTTGCTTACGGGCCGACCAGCACGCTTGCTTTGTTCGGCACGGTCAACCAGGGCGTCAACTTCATGAACGAAACTATCGCCGGCGGCCGGCAGTATCGCGAAACGAGCGGTTTCGGCGACACGCTCTTTTTCGCCCGCTACACGCTGATCCACATCGACGAGCCGGCGGAGACCTGGCGCTTGGCTCCTTTGGTCGGCCTTTACCTGCCTACCGGCTATTACGACAAGGCCGACCATTTGGGCGTGCTGCCTGATACCCTGCAGAACGGTTCCGGGTCGGTGGACCCTTACCTGGGCGTGGCGGGAACGTGGAAGGACTTGCTCCAGGAGGTGGACTTTGACGCGACCTACCGGCACGACTTCGCCGCATCGCCGGGTTTCCAGTTCGGCGACCAGGCGCGCTTCGACGCCTCCTGGCAGTTCCGCATCCTGCCCTGGCTGATGCCGGAGAAAGGCGTGCCGAACTACCTGATGGGCGTGGTCGAGACCAACGTCGAATGGTACGGGCGCAACCGCGAGGCGGGCGTCATCAACAACTCGACCGGCGGCCTCATCTGGTTCATCGACCCGGGCATGTACTACGGCACCGCCTTCTGGCAGTTCGGCGCAGTGGTTCGCATCCCGATAGTGCAGAACCTCTACGGCTTCGGACGGCTCAAGGAGACGATCGGCATCTGGAGCTTCTTTGAGTATTACCTGACCATGCCTGCGCTGCCCCACTGGCTGCGAAGCGGCCCCTAAGCCGACCCGCCTCAGTTGAGGGCCGCACCTGGAGGCCGAGCCGCGGCCTACGAGCAGGCAGCTCAAGAGCCGAAGCGAGTTAGGAGATGACGACGAAAAGCAGCCACCTGTCATGCGCGTCATTCACGACGCCCCGGACGGGCCGCGCGGCGCTTGGTGCGTTGGCGGCTTCGCTCTGTCTTGCGCTGGTGCTGCTAAGCTCATGCGCTGCGCGCTCCGATCCCGACCCGGTCGATCTGCCGGAGCCGGCCGTGAAGCAGGCAGCGCCTGACGGCGGCTCGGCAGGACCGGCGGCCGATCGTTTCGCGCGGGTGCAGATTCGCGTCGATGGCGTGGCCTCTCCGCGCGGCTGCTACAACATCTACGTGCGGCTCTACAAGATTCCGGATCTCATGGCCTACCGGTTTGACCTTGGCAGCGTGCTGCTTACGCTCGATTTCATGCCCGGGGTACGGGTGACGCCCGAGCTTATCAACAGCATTTCCATCAAGGCGGGCTACACGCCGGGGCCTTACACGTTGCGCTACCTTCCGATCAGCCTGGCCCGCGGCGAGCTTAAGCAGGCGCTTGAGCGCCGGCGCGAGCAAGCCGACGAGTCAGCCTTCACGCGCTGGTGGAAGATGAATTTCTGACGGCTTCGAACTGCCGGCCGCACCCCGGCAGCGCTAACCCAGGACCGCTCTGAGAGCGTCGTTCATCACCGACAGCGCAAACTCCAGTTCCTGCTCGGCAATGGTAAGCGGCGGCGCCAGTCGCACCACGCGGTCGGCGTTGAGCGTCCAGTTAAGGACGACGCCGCGGTCGATCGTCTCGGCGCTGAAGCGCCGGGCCAACTCGGCGGAAGCGAACTCGATCCCCACCAGGAGTCCCAGGCCACGCACCGCGCGCACCGCCCGAGCGTCGAGCGTTGCCAGCCGCTTTCGCAGCCGCTCGCCGACTTTGGCGGCCCGCTCGGGCAGCCGCTCGCCGACGATCATCTCGAGCGCCGCCAGACCCGCGGCGCAGGACACCGGATGGCCGCCAAAGGTCGTTATATGGCCGAGCGGCGGGTCGCGGGCCAGCGTTTCCAGGATCTCCTCGCGTCCGCAAATTGCGCCCAGCGGCATCCCTCCGCCCAGCGCCTTGGCCAGCACCACCAGGTCGGGCACAACGTTCCAGTGCTCCAGGGCAAACAGCTTGCCGGTGCGGCCCAGCCCGGTCAGCACCTCGTCGAAAATGAGAATTGCACCCGCCTGCGCCGCGCGCTCTCGCAGCGCGCGCATAAAGCCCGGGCTGGGCACACGCACCCCGCCCTCGGCCTGAACCGGTTCGACAATAACCGCGGCCACCCGCTCGTCGATCGCCACCAGCGCGCCAACGTCGTCGTAGGGCAGGTGCGTCACGGGTCCCACCAGCGGCCCAAACGGCGCCCGGAAAGCCGGATTGCCGCAAAGCGCCAGCGCAGCCATCGTGTCGCCGTGGTAAGCGCCGTCGAAGGCGACGAACCCCGTGCGCCCGGTCCGCTTGCGCGCCGCCTTGAGCGCGCCCTCGACCGCCTCGGCACCGCTGTTGGTGAAGTAGACGCGCCCGAGGCCGGGCGGCAGCAGAGCGCCCAGCCGCTCGGCCAGCCGGACCTGCGCCTCGATTATGTACTCGCCGTAGACCATCACATGGAGATGACGGCCGGCCTGCTCGCCGATCGCCGCGGCCACTGCCGGATGGCCGTGACCAAGCGCATTCACCCCTATCCCGGCAATCAGGTCGAGGTAGCGCCGTCCGTCGCGCGCGTAAAGCCACGAGCCGCGAGCGCCTTCGATCTCAAGCCCGATGGGAGCCTCGGAGGTCTGTGCCAGGCAGCGAAGGAAGCTTTCACGCAGGCTGCTCATGGCGCGGCCCCGAGCAGCCTGCGCATCGCGCCGCCGCCATGCGGCCATAGAAGCGGCGGCGAATGCATCCGGCCGGGCGCGCATCGATGAGTTGCGCCGAGCTCGCGCAACCGGGAGACCGTCGCTTCCAGCGTGCCCTGCGGGTCCGCCACGGCAACTGCCTCGAGCCGACGCGCCATCTCTCCCAGCCGGCCCATCAGGTCGTCCGGACCGTAAAACGGCGTGACCGCTACCGTCCGGTAGCCGGGCGACCGGAAGAATCGCCCAGCCGCGTCAAAAATGACCGTCCACGAGAGTCCGGAGCCTTCCATAAGCTCGACCGGCTCGCCGCCGAGCGCGCGCCATCGGGCGGTCTCGCGCGCGCGCCGAACCGCGCACGCGCTTTCGACATCAAGGACGGCCGCAGGCCAGCGCTGGCAGAGCGAGGCCAGCGCCAAAGCCAGCTTGCGCGCAAAGCGCCTGGCCGCTTCGCCCTGCCGGTCGGCTTCGACGTAGACCTGATGGGGCGACAGGCATCCCCGCTGCTCGAAGAGCGCTACGTCGCGCGCAACCGCGCCGGCCAGAGCGTCGCACTGCCCAGAGCCAAGCGCCTGCGCCGCAAGCACAACCGCGCTGACTCTGGCCCCGAATCCCGCAAACCGCGCGCCGGCGCCGGCCAAAGCGCTGTTCACCGGCGCTTCGGCCAACGCGCCTGCCTTATCCCCGTCTGCCGCTCGAAGCCGCGCCAGCGCCTCGACCGTCGCGTCGTCGCCCAGCGCCACCAACCCGTCGCACTCCCGTGCCAGCAGTTGCGTAAGCTCGACCTGCGACCGGTCCCAGGTGAACACGGCCATGCGGGCGCCCAGTTCGGGCGCCGCTTCGGCAACGGAGCGGGCGAAGGCCGGGAAGAAATGCGGCTCCAGGCTGGCGCACTTGATCGCCGCAGCGCGGCCCGCGAGCAGCGCAAGGCAAAGCTCATGGAGCCCCGCACCGGGTAGGTTGCCGGGCATTACGAAGGCCAGAACCCCGCCTTGAAACGGCATTTGCCGAGCGGCGCGCTCGAGTTCCGCCGCGCCAAAGGGCGCCATCAGCGCCTGCACCGAGGCATCCGCAAGCGCCGCCGACAGACCCAGCGAATGCGCAAGCTTCGCTGCAAGTTCGAGCCGCAGCGCTGAACCGTCCTGGCGCCAGCGCTCGAACACCCGGCCGAGGGCGCCGCATACCTCGGCCTGCGTCAGAGAGGAGCGCCGAAGGCGCCGCCGCAACTCCGCCACGGCAGCCCGCAGGCGCTGCGTGCCCGGCGGGCGTTCAGCCTGCGGCTCTACGCCGTGCGCCAGCCGCTCTTGGCGCGCAGCAGCCCGGCCCTCAAGGCTCATCGGGCTGCCAGGCTGGGCGATGGCATACCGGCTGCGCCGGCGCGCTCGAACTCGGCGATGCCCAGCGCGCAGCCGCGCGGATCGGCTGCCTGCGCGCGCCCCAGCACGCTCACCAGACCGTTCTCGATAAAGCCGAGGTCCTCGGTAATCACGGCGGCAACCGATCCCACGTTGGCCAGATCAAAGAAGGAGACCAAGCCGACCCCCCCTTCGGCCAACGGCTTAAGCGTTACCGGATCGCGCACGAAAGGACGCATCCAGGGCGGGCAAGCCTTCGACCGTGTCGAGCGTGCCGGCGCCGCGCCAGACCGGTTCAACGCGGTGACGTCGTAGAGCTGCGAGCAGAGCTCGGTCATGCCGTACTCGTTGATGACCCGCTCTTCGGCGATGCCGAGCAGGTTGCGGGCCTCGGCGTGCATCTGCTCGGCGCTCAGTGGCAGCGCCTGGCCCTTGGAGCCGCCGGTATCCATGATGCGCGAGCCCGAGGACAGGCTGAACCGCTCGGCGCGCGAGCGAAGCTCCTCGAACAGGGCGCTGAAAGCCGCGGTCGTACCCATCAGGCAGACCGCGGTGCCGTTCCGTTCGGCCTGGCGCAAAAAGCGCCGCGCGGCGTCGAGATCGACGCCGCCCCGGTCCGCAACGCAGCAAGAACCGGCCGTGGCAAACTCCTCGATAGCCCATGAGATCATCTGGCCCAGCGACGACTCGGGCATCCGCTGCGCCGTCGGATGGAGCGAAAGCACGGCTATCTCCGGCCGGTCCGCGAAAAGCATCCGTCTAAGGTGCGCCATGGCTGAGGCCCGGTAAATCCCAAGCTCGGGCACCAAATGGCGGCCGCGACGCTCGCGCCCCGCAGTCGTCCCGCTGGTCAGAAAGACCCGGCCTCTGCCCTCTTGGGCCACGGCCGGCGGCCAAAGCTCCGCATACTTAAAGGCCACGGTGCTTACGGCCGGCGCCTCGGCAGCCGAACGGACGGAAGCGGGCGAAACCCCCAGCATGACGCAGTAAGCGCGATAGGCCGGCACGGTGTCGAACTGGCGGCGAAAGACCGCCAGAGCCAGGGCCTCGAACTCCTGCGCCCGAGGTTCCCTGATAAAGCTCAAAACCTGTTGATAAATCGACATCCACCGCGCCTTAGAGCCGGTACGATCATGGCACCGGCTTGACCTCTGGTTCAAGCAAGCTTTATTGTGTTAAGCGAGGCAGGTGGTGCGCCCGACAACGTGCCGGCTTGCTCGAAGGGGCTATCTGCAATGCGTAAGTTTTGCGCGGGGGCGCTTTTAGGATTGCTTGCAGCGTGGGGCGTAGCGGCAGCCAGCCAGGGCGCGGACCACGACGGCTGGTTCTGGAACAAGCTTGACGCGGCCGCCAAGACCGGATACGTCAGCGGCTATGGCGACGCCATGCAGCTTAGCGCCAGCAAGCTCGCCATCCTACACACGGCTTCTCAACTGTTCCACTGGAAGGGCGGCGACCGGATCATAGGTCAGTTGCGCCAGGAGTTGGTGATGTCCGCGCTCAAGCCCTCCGACGCAATCAGCCGGCTCGACGCGCTCTATTCCAATCCCAAGTACCGGGAACTCGACCTGGGTACGGCGATCCAGATGCTGGCGATGCGCGACAAGGAGCCAGCAAGCCGAAGCCCCAAGGGAGCCGGCAAACCCTAAGAGCGAAACCGCCAAACGCGCCCGCGCCCGGTCGCGCCCCGCCGCGCTTCAGGTCCAACGTCCAGACAAAGCGGCGGGCGCTCCGAAAAGCCGCGGCGGTGTCGTTTCATAGCCCGCAGCCCTAACCTTCCCAGCCCTTCGGGCACCACAGCAACGTCCTATGGGCCGGCTAATCGCCGGCCCGGTCGCCCGCCCCGACAGCTTTCGGCGCAGGCGGCGGCTCGCTGGGCTTGTTGTATCGAGTTTCGAGGTCGATACTAGTTAACGTTATTCGATGGTGACTGCAATGGACAGATGGTTTTACTCCGGGCTCGTTCGGCTTCACATCCTGCACCACGCCGCCTCGGAACCGATTTTCGGCCTCGGCATCATCGAGGAGCTTGCGCGCCACGGCTACAAGCTAAGCCCCGGCGCGCTCTACCCTCTGCTCCACGCCATGGAGCGCAAGGGCTACCTGCACTCGACCGAGGAACGGGTTGGGCGATGGCCGCGCCGCCTCTACCGGGCAACGCCGTTGGGACGGCAAACGCTGCGCCACGCCCGGCGCAAGGTACGGGAGCTGTTTACCGAGTTGTTCGAGGCCGAGGCAGCGACGAACCGCAGGCAGCACGGAGTACGCGCGTGACCAAGGCGGCGGCATGGACAATGGTCGTGCTGGGATGCCTGTTCGCCCTGTGGGCATCCGACGCGCTCGCCGAGGCAGGCGGACCGGTGCGCACGCTGACGCTCGGCCAGGCGGTCGATTATGCGCTGCAACATCATCCAAGCGTGCGCGCCGCGCGGGCCCTGCAGACGCAGGCCGACGCCGCGGTGGAGGCGGGGCGAGTCGGGTACCTGCCCCAGGTCGACGTGGTGGGCCAGGAAAACCGGGCTTCAGTCAACCAGAATCCAGGCACCTGGATCGACATTCCGGGCTTTCCCGGCGTAGTTCCCGCGGTGGAAGGGCCGATGCATGACTCCTTTGGGCTGAACTCGTGGAACAGCGGCGCCAGCCTGTTCGTTGCCGAGGACGTCGCCGGCCTCTTAAGACAAATGTCTCTGGTCGACGTGGCACTGGCCAGACGGGAAGGCGCCGGCTTTGGCCTGCGGGCCCAGGAGCTGGCGGTGGCCTTCGCCGCGGCTGACGCTTTCATGGTTGACGTTGCAGCCCTCGAGACGGTCAAGGCTACGCAAAGCGGCGTGCAGCGGGCACGAACTTTCGCCACGGCCGTCGGCGGACTGGTGAAAAGCGGCCTGCGCCCGGGCGCCGACGCTTCCCGGGCGCAGGCCGAATTGGCCTTTGCCAAGGACCAGGAACTGCGCGCCATGCAAGCGCTCGGGGTGGCGCGCGCGACCCTGGCACAGGCGCTCGGTGTAGCGGCTGAGCGGGTCGAGCCGCGGCCCGGTGCGCTGCTCAAGCCGGCCCCGGGGATTGCGCTGCCCGAGTCTCCGTCCCCCGCCAATCCGCTGCTGAGAGAAGCGCAAGCCGGGGTCGAGGCCGCCCACAGCGCCGTACGCGCGACCCGGCTTCAGTACCTGCCGCGCGTTTATGTCGCGGGCTTCCTGTTCAGCCAGGGCGGCGGCCTTGGCGGCGGAACGATTACGCCGGGAGGGGGGCTGGTGCCGAGCGTGCCGAACTGGGCGGTGGCGCTCGACGTGGTGGTGCCGCTCACCGAGCTCTTGACCACACGCGCGCAACTCCGTGGCGCGGTGGCCGGCGAGCGGCTGGCCGCGGCACGCTACGGCGAAACCGCCCTCGGCGTGGAGAGCGAGCTACGGCGCGCGCAGGCGGTGCTCGAAGGAGCGCGCGGGATTGCCGCCAACGCACCCGCCGAGCTGGCTGCCGCCCGCGCCACCTGGGCGCAGAACAACGCCCGCTACCGCGCCGGCCTGATGACCGCGCTCGACGTGGCCGACGCCGAGCGCCTGCTCACGCAGGCCGAAGTGGACAACGCCGTGGCCCGGGTCAACGTCTGGCGCGCGATGCTCCTGGTGGCGCGCGCGGCAGGCGACTTGGGGCCGTTTTTCGCCGCTTACCGCAGCGTCGGACCAGGAGGTAAGTGACAATGTGGCTGGTACGGCTGGCGCTGCGCCGGCCGATTAGCGTGATGGTCGGTGTCCTGGCACTACTGCTCGGCGGCTGGCTGGCGGCGCGCAGCGCGCCGGCCGACATTTTTCCCACTTTCGATGTCCCCATAATTTATGTCGTGCAGCCGTACGCCGGCATGGCGCCGAGCCAGATGGAGAGCCAGTTCGTCACTTACTACGAGTACCACTTCCTTTACGTTGCCGGGATCGAACATATCGAATCGCAGTCGATCCAAGGCGCAGCCCTGCTGAAGCTCTATTTCTGGCCTGGCACCGACATTGCGCAATCGGTGGCGCAGGTAACGGCCATGGCCTTTCGGGCGACTTCGTTCATGCCGCCCGGTACGCTTCCGGCCTTTGTTCTGCGCTTCGACGCCGGCTCGGTTCCCGTGGGAAAGCTGGTTTTCTCCGGCCCCGGATTCAGCGAGGCGCAGATCGAGGACGAGGCAGTCTACCGCACCCGTCCGCTGCTCGGTACGCTGCCCGGGGTCTCGGCGCCGCCGCCCTTCGGCGGCAAGGTGCGTACGATTGTCGTGGACGTCGCCCCGGACCGGATGCGGGCCTACGGCATCTCACCGCTCGACGTGGTGCAGGCGATCCTCAAGTCGAACCTGACGCTGCCCTCGGGCAACGTCACGGTCGGAGACCTAAGCGCGATCGTTCAAACCAACGCGATGGCCCGGGAGGTGAGCGAGTTGGGCGACGTGCCGCTCAGGCTGGGCCCGGGACCGACCGTTTTCATTCGCGATGTGGGCCGGGTTCACGACGGAACGGACATCCTGACCCAAGTCGCGCTGGTAAACGGGCGGCGCACGGTCTACCTGCCGGTGGTCAAGCGCGCCGACGCCTCGACGCTCAGCGTGGTGGACGTGGTCAAGCGTGCCTTGCCGCGGATGCGCGCGCTGCTGCCGCAGGGGATGAACGTGAATTTCGAGTTCGACCAGTCGGTGTATGTGAGGAACGCGATCCGAGACCTGATCTTCGAGGGCGCGCTCGGGGCGGCACTAACGGGCCTGATGGTGCTGCTGTTTCTGGCCAACTGGCGCTCGGCGCTGATCGTCGTCATCACGATTCCGCTCTCGATCGTGGGCGCGGTGGTTGCGCTCCGCCTGATTGGCAAAACGATCAACATCATGACGCTGGGCGGCCTGGCGCTGGCCGTGGGCATCCTGGTGGACGAGGCGACGGTGGCGATCGAGAACATCCACTCTCACCTTGCGCGCGGCGTCACGATTGCGCGGGCAGTGGCGGACGGCATGGCCGAGGTGGTCGAGCCGCGGTTCATAGCGGTTGTTTGCATCGTCGCGGTCCTCATCCCGTCTTTTTTCATGACCGGGATTGGACGGACGTTATTCGTGCCGCTGTCGCTTGCGGTGGCCTTCGCGATGGCGGCTTCGTACGTGGTCTCGACCACGGTGCTGCCGGTCCTGGCGGTCTGGTTTCTCGGGGCGGGGCACGACAGGCAGGCAAGGCCGTGGCGCGAGGCCGGCTTCGAGCGGGTACGCGCTCGCTACGGCCGGCTTGTCGAGCGTGTGACGGGCGCCCGCCGCGTCGTTCTCGGCCTTTACGCAGCGGCGGTGGTGCTGTCGCTCTTGGCGGCCGGAAAGCTGGGTGTCGAGCTGTTCCCCAGGGTTGATAGCGGCCAGTTTCAGCTTCGCATCCGGGCTCCGAGCGGAACCGACCTTGCTCACACGGAACGGATCGTGCGCCGGGTCGAGCGCGCGATCGCGGACGAGGCGGGGGCAGCCAACGTTGCGCTGACGTTGGCCACCATCGGCGTTCCCAACTGGCAGCACCCGGTGAACCTGGTCTTTCTTTGGAACAGCGGGCCGCAGGACGCGGTCCTGGAAGTTTCGCTTGCCGACTCGCCGGGCCGCCCGCCGCTGGCCGGGCTGGAAACGCGGCTGCGCAAGCGGTTCGCCCGCGACTTCCCCGGGGTGCGCTTTTCTCTTGAGGCCGGCGACATCGTCTCCCAGGTGCTCAATTACGGCTCGCCGACCCCGGTTGAGGTGACCGTGTGGGGCAAGAGCTTTGCCGCGATGCTGCCCTACGTGATGAGGCTGCGCGCGGCGCTGAAACGGATCCCCGAGCTCCGTGACGTACAAATCGCCGAGCCGCTTGACTACCCGACGCGCAACATTAGCATCAACCGGACGCTGGCCGGCCAATTCGGCGTCACCGTCGAGCAGATCGCCGGCTCCGTGGTGGACGCCACTGCAACCAGCGTGCTGATAAGCCGCAACTACTGGGTTGACCCACAAAGCGGCATCCCCTACCCGGTCGAGGTTCGCGTTCCCCCCCGGGCGCTGGCGCCGGCCGGCGCGTTGCGCCACCTGCCGGTGATGGCGATTGGGGCGGCGCGTCCGCTGCTGTCGGACGTCGCCACGGTGTCGGCGGGCCGGACCATGGGCGAGATTGACCACCTCAACAATCAGCGCAGCCTCAACATCGTGGCCAACATCGCCGGCAACGATTACGGACGCGCAGCCGCCGCGGTCCGGCGCGCAATCGACGCGCTGGGCGCCCCGCCGCGCGGCGTTACGGTCGAAAGCCGCGGTCAACTGGCCCGGATGCTCGACACCCTGGCGGGATTGCGCCTGGGCCTGCTGCTCTCCATCGTGGTGATCGTGCTGGTGCTTGCGGCCAACTTCGAATCCGTGCGCGATGCCGTGGCGGTGCTTTGCACCCTGCCGGCGGTGCTCGCGGGCGTCGTCCTGGCGCTGCTGGCAACCGGCAGCACCCTCAACGTCGAGTCCTTTATGGGTGCAATCATGGCGGTCGGGGTTGCGGTCGCCAACGCGCTGTTGCTGATAACCTTCGCGCGCGACCGCAGGCGCCAAGGCGCAGAGCGGCCGGCGGCGGCAATCGCGCAAGCCGCCCGCCGGCGCCTGCGCCCCATCCTGATGACCACGCTGGCGATGGTGGCGGGCATGATACCGATGGCCTCGGGTTTTGGCGCAGGAGGGGCTGCTGCCGCGCCGCTGGGCCGGGCGGTAATTGGCGGACTGCTTGGCTCTTTGCCGGCCACGCTGCTGGCGCTGCCGGCCATTTTCCTGCTCCTCACCCCCGACCGGCCGATGCGTTCGCCTTCGCTCGATCCTGACGATCCCGAGAGCAGCTTTGCCGAGGGCCACCGATGACCCTGGCGCGGCCGCAAAGAGCGCCGGCGCGCCGGTACAGCTATCTTGCCGCCCTGGCAGCACTGCTTGCGCTGGCGCTCCCGCAGGCTGGCGCGGCAACCGCGCACGCGGCTGCCGCTGCAGGAGGGACCCGAACGCCGACGGTCGAGGTGGTGCGAGTGATCGCCCGGCGTCGTTCGACTACCGAGCGGCTGCCGGCGGAGCTGGCTCCGTGGCAAGCGGTTGCGATCTACTCAAAAGTGCGAGGATTCGTGGAAAGAATCGACGTGGACCGGGGCTCGGTCGTGCGTGCCGGCGAGGTCCTGATACGACTATCCGCGCCCGAGCTGCTGGCGCAAACCGCTCAGGCCGAGGCCGCCACAGTGGCCGCCGAGGCCACTTACCGCAGGCTGCTTGCGGCCTCGGACACGCCGGGCGCTGTTTCGGCCAACGAGCTCGAGCTTGCCGAGCAGGCCGCCAAGGCCGACGCCGAGCGCACCCGCTCGCTTAAGACGCTGGCCGGATACCTGGTGATTCGCGCGCCGTTTTCCGGAATCATCACCGAGCGCAACGTCCATCCCGGCTCGCTGGCCGGGCCGCCCAGCGAGCCGCTCAGCAGCGCGGTCCCCCTGCTGCGCCTGGAACAGATTGATCACCTGCGGCTCATCGTGCCGGTGCCACAGGACGACGTGGGACAGATGCCCGTGGGCGCCAGCGTCAGCTTTTCCGTGCGCACCTGGCCGGGCCGCCTCTTCCGGGCCACCGTCAGCCGCGTCTCCCACGCGCTCGACCCCGCCACGCGCACCATGCCGGTGGAGGCCGACGTCTACCAAAAGCATTACCTGCTCGACCCCGGAATGTTCGTCGAGGTGCTCTGGCCGGTGCAAAGCCCGACGCCCGTGTTGCTTGTCCCCAAAGCCGCCATCGGCGACGACGCCGGCTCCTTCGTCCAGCGCGTGAACCGCGGCATTGTCGAGAAGGTGTCCGTCGAACCGGGCAAAGCGATGGGCCAGATGGTCGAGGTTACCGGCGATCTTGAGCCGCAAGACCTGATCGTGGCGCAGCCGTCGGCGCAATTGGCCGAGGGGACACGCGTGCAGCCGCGCCTTCGGCCCGCGCCGGCACCAACAGCGCAGCCCTAGACGTGGCTACGCGCCCCGTTATAAGGAACGCTGCCGGCTAAGCAAGTCTAATCCTTGCCTGCCGGAGCAACCCGCGACATCCGGCCCCCGTTCCGACCCGGGGCGCTGGCGCGCGGCTTAGCCGCAAAAACAAAGCGGCGGACGCCGGGGCCCGCCGCTTTGTTGAGCCGAGCGACTTAGTGGCGCCGGCCAAAGCCGGAGCGGCCGCCCTGGTCCCGCCGGCCGGAACCACCACCCGAGTGCGGCCGGGCTTCGCTTGCGCGCGCCTGGTCTACCCTGATATTGCGTCCCTTGAGTTCCCGGTCGTTGCACTCCTGGACCGCCTTGGCTGCCTCTTCGCTGTCGGCCATTTCGACGAAGCCGAAGCCTCGCGACCGGCCCGAGAATTTGTCAACCACGACCGTCGCGCTTTCGACCTTTCCAACCTGCGAAAACAGCGCCTCCAGGTCCTCGTTGGTCACAGAATACGCCAGATTCCCTACGTACAGTTTCGTGGGCACTATATTGCCCTCCTTTTGGTCTCGCCTGGAAGCGTGCGAACAAAGAACTCGGGAAGAGTCTGAGTGCGAATTGCTCCGAGCGGATGCAATACTTGTAGCAGGCCGCACCGCCCTAGTCAAGAGCCCCTGCCCGGACCGCCCCTGGCGCCGCGGACGGCGCCCTCCATGCCTCGACGCTGCAACGGTTCACGGGCCAACCAGCGCCCGCTGTTGGGCGCCAATGCCGGGGGGACTGCCGGCGCGCGCTGACAAAAACGTTGACAAACCGGCCGAATCACCCCGATAGTAAACCGATCCGGGGCGGCGCTTGCCGGCTTTGCCCCGTCGAAACAGCCAACCTATGAAGCGAGGCACCCGATGCTAAAGCAAAAGATGGCTCTCATCGTCGCGGCATTCATGCTGGCCTTGGGAGTCCCGGCGGCCGCCCTCTGGGCGCAGGCCCCTGCCCCGATCAAGATCGGAAACACCGCGCCTTACAGCGGCCCCGCCTCGGGAATCAGCGCGGTCTACCGCGCCCTGGCAGCCTACTTCCACATGGTCAACGACCATGGGGGCGTAAGCGGCCGCAAGATCGAGTTCATCAGCTACGACGACGGCTACAGCCCTCCGCGAACCGTCGCCATGACCCGCAGGCTGGTCGAACAAGACCACGTCTTGTTCGTCGCGGCCTCGCTCGGCACGCCAACCAACACCGCGGTCTGGAAGTATCTCAACGACCGCCACGTGCCGCAGCTTTTCATCATTTCCGGCGACCCCAAATGGGACGACCCCAAGGGCCATCCGTGGACCATGGCATGGATTCCCACCTACCAAATGGAAGGAGAAGTGTTCGCGCGCTACATCCTGGAGAAGGTTCCGAATGCCAAGGTTGGCGTCCTCTACCAGAACGACGACTACGGCAGGGCCTGCCTGGTGGGGCTAAAACGAGGCCTCGGCAAGCAGGCGGCCAAGCTTATCGTGATGGAGCAAAGCTACGAGACGACCGAACCGACCGTTGAATCGCAGATCGTCAACCTGCACAACAGCGGCGCCAACGTGCTGTTCGACGTAACCGTGACCAAGTACACCGCCCAGGCGATTCGCAAGGCCTACGAGCTTGACTGGCATCCGATCCATCTCCTACCCTCCATCGGAAGCTCGATCGGGACCGTGCTCAAGCCGGCCGGTCTGAAAGCCTCGACAGGATTGATCACCACCCAGTTCGTGAAGGACCCGGACGACCCGCACTGGCGCAACGATCCCGGCTATAAGAACTGGCTGGCTTTCATGAGAAAGTACGACCCGGCGGGCGACGTCCACGACCAGTACAACGTTTGGGGCTATAGCGTCGGCCAGACGATCGTCCACGTTCTCGGCCGCTGCGGCAACGACCTTACGCCAGCCAACGTGATGCGGCAGGCGGAGCGCATTAATCACCTGCGACTGCCGATGCTGCTGCCCGGCGTAACCCTGAACACCAGCCCCCACGATTTTCACCTGATAAAACAACTCCGCCTCGCCCGTTTCGACGGCGAGCGCTGGGTGCAATTCGGCAAGCTTTACACCGCGGGGAGCAGCAGATAGCCGGGCGGCCGGCCGCCGCTACGCAACGGGTGCAGGCGCCGACGAGGTGGCGAGCGAGCGTCTGCCGGGCCACGTCGCCAGCGCGAACAAGGCTGTCGAGGCTAAAAAGTTCGGGAAAGCAGCCCCACGGCCTGCACTGGACCCGAGAGCGGCTCCTGTTGAGGATCGCATATTATAGCGACAGTTTCATTCCTTTCGGACTGCTGTGGCGTGTCGTTCTCACGCGCAAAGGGTCCCTCGGCGGCCCTGAGCACGCCGAGGACGGCGGCTGGCGCGCCGAGAATCTCGAGCTTTCGCCCGCGCCCCGCCAGCGCAACCCGCGATTCCTCGCGCGCAGCCAGTGCCTGGCGCGGCAAGGCCCCGGGACCCCTCGCGCGCGCCAGGCCATTGCGTGGCGGCAGGGAGACGCGTCGCGCATCCCCGCATTGCGCTCCCGCTGGCCTGCCTGCGCGCCGCCCAACCTCTCTGCGTGCGGGCACGCACGGGCAGGCGCGGCAGGCAGGTCGAGCAAGCTGCCGTGCGGTCAGCACCGCGCGCGGGGGTGACAGAAGTGAGGCGCGCGGGGCTGACAAAGACGGAGCGCCCTCTTTTCCTCCTCCTGGTACGGCGAGCGACGGATCAGCGAGATGTACCGCAGCGGCCATCTGTTTGCCTGGCGCCTGCATGCCGAGGCGGTACCCATATTTGAGCAGCAGCCCTTGCTACGGCTGCTCGGGGAACCGGAGCCGTATCGCAATGGTCTCCAAGACGTCGCGTCGTTCCAGAGACTGTTGCGGCGAGTCCCCGAGCAGATGGCGTTGAATAGCGGTAATGCACTCTACGAAACAGGATTGGTGTACGTGTGCCTGAGGAATATAGCGATGGCTGCCTCATGGACGCTGTGCCGCAAGCCCGACTTTTCCCGCCAATCGCCGTTCACGCTGCGAGGTGTAGGGGCCTGCCCGATCGCCCCCAGGGAGTATCGCATCGCGATGGCTTGTCGCCTGTCGGGACAGCGAGGGCTTCCGCCACCGGCCGGAGTTGACGCCGAGTTTGCCACTAAGATGTCCCATCGGGCGTCCGCCTGGGCAGAGGAAATTCGCCTGAAGCTCGCCCGGGAGCGCCAATCGGGGAACCAAATCCCACAAACGCGCTTTGAGTCACGCGTCAGCGTCGAGCGAGAATTTCTCGGGCCGGTGAATGCCGTGTTTGGGGGTTGCGCCCCGCTGACAGGCATCACGCGTGCGGCTATTGAGTCTTGGTGCTCGCGCGCGCAGGCCGCGCGCCCTCAAGCCGGCATTATGGAGGTTGCCCGGATATTGTTAGAGGCTTCCGCCCGCGCAGAACTCCTTGCGGACAGCAGCAAGGAAGTGTTCGAACCCCGCCGTCGTCCACGCCCTGGCTCACTGGCGGGATTACGCCGGCTTCTCGAGGCGTCATTGGCGCGACGCACGAACAGCAGCAACGTCTGAGCAACGACCCGAATCTCGGCGGGAGCCGGCGGCCAGCCACTATCCTGCGGTCACGCCCTTCCTGCCGAGTCTAGTTCGGAGCCGAGCGGTTTTGTGCCCACCCTTGGCACGGCTCCGGGCGGAAACCAAAAGCCGGGGCGGCGTGGTCAGCGCCGTGCGCGGCTACGGAGCCGCCGGGAGCGGGCTTGCCGGGATGTAGCTGCGGCCCATCAGGTAGGCGTCGATCGCGCAGGCCGCCTCGCGTCCTTCCCAGATAGCCCAAACCACCAGGGACTGGCCGCGGCGCGCGTCGCCGGCCGCAAAGACGCCGGGCACGCTCGACATGTAGTTGTCGCAGGCGATGTTGCCGCGCGCGTCGAGCTGGAGACCGAGTTCGGCCACAATCGTGTCGGCCTCCGGCCCGACAAACCCCAGCGCCAGCAACACCAAGTCGCATTCCAGCTCGAACTCGCTGCCGGGCATTTCCTCCATCACCATGCGGCCGTTGTCGCGCCGCCAGTTAAGCCTGGCCGCGCAAAGCCGCGTGACCGCCCCGTTATCGCCGGCAAAGCGCTTGGTATTGATGCTCCAGTCGCGTCGGCCGCCCTCTTCGTGAGAGCTGGAACTCCTTAAAATCATCGGCCAGTCGGGCCACGGCGTTTCAGCCGTCCGCGCTTTGGGCGGAAGGGGCAAAAGTTCGAACTGATGGACGCTCTTGGCTCCCTGACGATGCGAGGTGCCCAGGCAGTCGGAACCGGTGTCGCCCCCGCCGAGAATCACCACACGCCGGCCGGTAGCGAGAATTTCCTGGGCGGCCGGCTCAACCGACTTCCCCGCATTGCGCCGGTTTTGCTGGGTCAAGAAATCCATGGCAAAGTGGATTCCGCCTAGCTCCCGACCCGGAAGCGGCAGGTCGCGCGGCCGGGTGGCACCGATCGTAAGACAGACCGCGTCGAACTCCGCCCGCAGCCGCTCGGCGTGCAGGTCCCGTCCGACATAGCATCCGGTGACGAACTCCACGCCCTCGGCGGCCATTTGTTCCAGCCGCCGGTCGATCACCCATTTTTCCAGCTTGAAGTCGGGGATGCCGTAGGCCAGCAGCCCGCCCGGCCGGTCGCTGCGCTCGAACACGGTCACCTCGTGTCCCGCGCGCGCCAACTGCTGAGCGCAGGCAAGACCGGCCGGACCCGAGCCGACGACGGCGACCCTGCGGCCGGTCGGGCGGGCGGCGGGCCGCGGCTGCACCAGGCCGGTGGCAAAGGCATGTTCGATGATGCTTTTTTCGATGAGCTTGATGGTCACCGGCTCGTCGTTAATCGCCAGCACGCATGCCTCTTCGCAAGGCGCCGGGCAGACGCGGCCGGTGAACTCGGGAAAATTGTTGGTTGAATGGAGTCTCTCCAAGGCATCGGCCCAGCGCCCGTGGTAGACCAAGTCGTTCCAGTCCGGGATGATGTTGCCCAGCGGGCATCCCTGGTGGCAAAAGGGGACGCCGCAGTCCATGCAGCGCGCGCCCTGCAGCTTTAGCTGCTCTTCGGCGAGCTTGTGCTCGAACTCCTTCCAGTCGCGCACCCGCTCGCGCACGGGCCGGCGCGCGGGCATCTCGCGCCGGAACTCCTTGAACCCGGTTATTTTGCCCATCGGCCGCTTTCTGCGCTACGCATGTCTCGACGCCGCCTGCCGGCAAAGCGCGCTGTCCCGCCCTGCGGTCGCGCCTCAGACGGCAGCCAGCCGGGCCACGTCCGACTTAAGATCGACCTGGCGCTCAAGGACCCGGCGGTACTCGGTCGGCAGCACCTTGACGAAGCGGCTGCGGTAGTCAGTCCACTGGTCCAGTATCGCCCGCGCGCGGGGGCTTGCGGTATATTGGTGGTGGCGCACCACCAAGGTGTGCACGCGGCGCACCTCAGCCGGGTCGCTAAGCGGTTCCAGTCCGACCATCTCGGTGTTGCAGCGCGAGGCGAAACTGCCGTCTTCATCAAGCACGTAGGCGACGCCGCCGCTCATGCCGGCGGCGAAGTTGCGGCCGGTTTTGCCCAGCACCACGACCAAGCCGCGGGTCATGTACTCGCAGCCGTGGTCGCCCACCCCTTCGACTACGGCATGCGCGCCGCTATTGCGCACGGCGAAGCGCTCGCCCGCCACGCCGGCGAAGAAGGCCTCGCCGCTGGTGGCACCGTAAAGCGCGACGTTGCCAATCAGGATGTTTTCCTCGGGTTTGAAGGTGGCCCTGCCCGGCGCTCGCACCGCGATGAAGCCGCCCGAGAGGCCCTTGCCGCAGTAATCGTTGGCGTCCCCTTCGAGGTAAAGCGAGACTCCCGGCGCCAGGAAGGCGCCGAAACTCTGCCCCGCCGAGCCGGTAAAGTGAAGTTTAACGGTATGCGCGGGCAGCCCTTCGGCGCCCCACCGGCGCGACACCTCGGCCGACAGCATCGTCCCCACCACCCGGTTGGAGTTGCGAATCTCGAGGTGGAGTTCGACCGGCTTTTTGCGCTCCAGCGCCTCGCGGCACAACTCGACGAGCTTGCGGTCGAGCGCCTGGTCCAAGCCGTGGTCCTGCGGCCCAACGCAGCGCCGCGGCTCATCCGGACCGCAGGGCGGGCGATAGAGCAGTCGGCTTAGGTCGAGTTGGCGCGCCTTGGGCAGGGCGACGGTTTCGTCGACTTCCAGACACTCGACGCGGCCGACCATCTCGTCAACGGTGCGAAAGCCGAGCTGCGCCATGTACTCCCGGGTTTCCTCGGCCACAAACAGCATGAAGTTGACCACGTGCTCGGGCTGCCCGGCGAATTTCTTCCTGAGTTCCGGGTCCTGGGTGGCGATCCCGACCGGACAGGTGTTCAGGTGGCACACCCGCATCATGACGCAGCCCATGGCGACCAGCGCCGAGGTGGCGAAGCCGAATTCTTCGGCGCCCAGAAGCGCCGCCACGACCACGTCGCGTCCGGTCTTTAGCTGCCCGTCGGTCTCGACCCGGATGCGGCCGCGCAGGCCGTTCATCACCAACACCTGCTGGGTCTCGGACAGGCCCAATTCCCAGGGTGCGCCTGAATGCTTGATCGAACCGAGCGGCGAAGCACCAGTGCCGCCGTCATGCCCGCTTATCAACACCACGTCGGCCTTGGCCTTGGCCACGCCCGCGGCGACCGTGCCGACGCCGACTTCCGCGACCAGCTTAACGCTCACCCGGGCTCGGTCGTTGGCGTTTTTGAGATCGTGGATGAGCTGGGCGAGGTCCTCGATCGAGTAGATGTCGTGGTGTGGAGGCGGCGAGATGAGCCCCACGCCCGGGGTCGAATAGCGGATGCGCGCGATGACCTCGTCGACCTTGTGGCCGGGAAGCTGCCCGCCCTCGCCCGGCTTGGCGCCCTGAGCCATCTTGATCTGTAGCTCATCGGCGTTGACCAGGTAGTAGCTGGTCACGCCGAACCGGCCGGAGGCGACCTGCTTGATGGCGCTGCGGCGCCAGTCGCCGTTGGCGTCGCGGACGAACCGCTCGGGGTCCTCGCCGCCTTCACCGGTGTTGCTTTTGCCGCCGATACGGTTCATGGCGATTGCCAGGGTCTCGTGCGCCTCCTTGCTGATCGAGCCAAAGGACATGGCGCCGGTTTTGAACCGCTTGACGATTTCGCTGGCCGGCTCGACCTCTTCCAGCGCCACCGCCGCCCGTGCGGGCTTAAGCTTGAGCAGGGCGCGCAGGGTGGCCAGGTTGCGGCTTTGCTGGTCGGCCAGGCGGGTGTAAGCCTTGAACAGCCGGTAATCGCCCGAGCGCACGGCATGCTGGAGCTTGGCCACCGTTAGCGGGTTGTACATGTGGTACTCGCCGCGCCGGCGCCACTGGTACTGGCCGCCGCCCTCGAGCTCGGGCGCCAGGTTAAGCGGCGCCTGGAAAGCCCGGGCATGGCGCGCCGCGGTCTCGGCGGCGATGGTCTCAAGCCCCACACCTCCCACCCGCGAAGGCGTCCAGGTAAAGTAGAGATCGATCAACTCCGGCCCGAGCCCGATCGCCTCGAAAATCTGCGCCCCGCGGTAGCTCTGCAGCGTCGAGATGCCCATCTTGGAGGCCACCTTGACGAGTCCCTTGGTGACCGCCTTGACGAAGCGCTTTACCGCGGTCGCTTCGTCCACCCCGGGCAGCGCGCCGTCGCGGATCATCTGGGCCAGCGTGGCAAAGGCCAGGTACGGGTTGACCGCCGCGGCGCCGTAGCCGACGAGCAGCGCAAAATGCATCACCTCGCGCGGCTCGCCCGACTCGACCACCAGCCCCGCGCGCGTGCGGGTCCCTTCCCGAATCAAGTGATGATGCACCGCGGCCGTGGCCAAGAGGCTCGGAATCGGAGCGCGCGCCGCGTCAATGGCGCGGTCCGAGAGCACGATTATCGTGCAGCCGCGCGCGATCGCCTCCGAACTCTGCCGGCAAAGCTCCTCCAGCGCCGCGCGCAAACCCGCCTCGCCCTCAGCCACGTTATAAAGGATCGAGAGCGTCACGCTCTGCAGCCCGGGAAGCGCCAGCCGTTTGAGCGCGGCCGTTTCCGCATCGGTCAGCACCGGCTGCTTGAGCCGTAGCTGGCGGCAATGCTCGGCAGTTTCGGCAAAAAGGTTCTGCTCCGAGCCGACGAGCATTTCCGCCGAAGTCACCAGCTCCTCGCGCAGCGGATCGATCGGCGGGTTGGTCACCTGGGCAAAGAGCTGCTTGAAGTAAGAAAAGAGCAGCGGCGCCGTCCGCGACAGCACGGCCAGCGGCGTGTCAGTGCCCATCGAGCCGACCGGCTCCTGGCCGTTGATCGCCATCGGCGCCAGGATCATCTTGAGTTCCTCGAGCGTGTAGCCGAAGGCCCGCTGCCGGCGCAAAAGTTCGATCGCCGAGGGCGGCTCGGCCAGCGGGGCCTGCGCCGCCGGCAACTCCTCGAGGCTTACCAGGTTCTGCTTGAGCCAGGCGGCGTAAGGCCGGCGCGCGGCGACCGCCTCCTTGATCTCCTCGTCCTGGACGATGCGGCCCTCGACCGTGTCGATGAAAAACATCCGCCCCGGCTGCAACCGCCCCTTCAACTCGATCCGGTCAGGCGGTATCTCCAGCACACCGGTCTCCGAGGCCATCACCACCAGGCCGTCCTTGGTCACCAGGTAGCGCGAAGGTCTGAGCCCGTTGCGGTCGAGCACCGCGCCGATGCGCCGGCCGTCGGTGAAGGCGATCGAGGCGGGGCCGTCCCACGGCTCCATCAGGCAGGCATGGTACTCGTAAAAGGCGCGCTTGGCCGGGCTCATCGCCCGGTCGTTCTGCCACGCCTCAGGAATCATCATCATAACCGCCTGCGCCAGCGGCCGGCCGCTATGGACCAGGAGCTCAAGGCAGTTGTCGAACATCGCCGAGTCGCTGCCGTTGGGCTCGATTATCGGCAGGAGCCGGCCGATGTCGTCGCCGAAAAGCGGCGAAGCGAACATCTTTTCTCGCGCGTGCATCCAGTTGACGTTTCCGCGCAGCGTGTTGATCTCGCCGTTGTGGCAAATAAAACGATAGGGATGCGCCCGGTCCCAGCTCGGAAAGGTGTTGGTCGAAAACCGCTGATGCACCATCACCAGCGCCGTCTTCATCAGCGGATCGGCCAGGTCGGGGTAAAAGCCCGGCACCTGGCTGCTGATAAGTTGGCCCTTGTAAACGATGGTCGCGCTCGAGAGGCTGCAGATGTAGAAAAGCTCGCTCCCGGCAAGCCGCAAGCGCGCCGCCTCGTTGGTCGCGCGCTTGCGAATGACGTAGAGCTGGCGCTCCAGCGCCTGATTCTCCTTAACGCCGGCGCCCGCGCCAACGAAGAATTGCCAGATTGCTGGCATCCCCTGCCGGGCGATACGGCCGCAGGCTGCGGCGTCGACCGGCACCTCCCGCCAGCCGAGAAAACGCTGCCCCTGTTCGGCCACGACCCGCGCGATCAACTCCTGGCCGGCCCGGCGCCGCCCCTGCTCCCGCGGCAAGAAGACCATCCCCGCTCCGTACTCGCCCGCCGCCGGCAGGCCAAAGCCAAGCCGCTCGCACTCTCGGCGGAAAAATTCCTCCGGCACCTGCAGCAGAAGCCCCGCGCCATCGCCCGTCTCCGGATCGCATCCGCATGCCCCTCGATGCGTCAGGTTGTTTAGCACCTCGATCCCCTGCAGCACGATCGCGTGGGAACGTTCGCCCTTGACATTGACCACGAAGCCAACTCCGCAGGCGTCGTGCTCGCAGGTCGGATCATAAAGCCCCTGGCGCGGGGGTAATGTTGGCTGCCAGCGCATCTCGGCTATACCTTCTTCGGCTCTCCCAGTCCGTTCCTGGCGCTGTGGCGGTGGCGCCTGGCCTCGGCGCCTTCACGGCCCGCGCCCGGGCGTATCGCAAGCTGCGTCCGCTCGGTATGGGTCGACAACACCACCATGGTTTCGGTTCGTGCCACGCCTTCGATAAGCCGCACTGTCCGGATCAACTCCTCGAGCGAAGAGGTGTCGCGCGTGCGCACCTTGAGAAGCATCGTGTGCTGCCCGGTCACATGATGGCATTCCAGTACGTCGTCCAGGGTGGGAACCGTCGCCTCGAACGAACTGATTTTCTTGGCGTCGGCAATCGAGACTCCGATGAAGGCCGTAACGTCCTGGCCGAGTTTCTTGGCGTCGAGCGAGGCGTGGTAGCCGGTGATGATGCCCCCGTCTTCGAGCTTTTTTATCCGCTCGACCACCGAGGGAGCGGACAGGCCGACCTGTTCTGCAAGCTTGACCACGGGTATTCTCCCGTGCTCCTGGAGGCTCGCAAGGATTTGCAGGTCGATCTGATCGAGTTCGAACTGCTCACCACCACACTTCATAAGGCTAACCTGTCACGTAATCCTGAAAGATAGCGGCCGAAGACCAGAAAGTCAAGGCTTAATGCCGCAATGCGCCATTTTCGGCAAATCTTTCAAGGTTGGTGCGGGCGTTCCGAATTTTTCCAGGAGGTTAGCCATTTCGCTTAGCAAAAAAATGGCGGGCGTGCGGCCAAGCCATGGCTGGACGGGCCGAAACCACTGCAACGCCTAAATTTCCTTAGACGTGGTACGGTGCTTCAAATATCAGCTAAGGGGGCGTTTGTTGCTGGCGCTAAATAAGAAACGCTGGCCAAAACCAGCTTCGCGGGCGGCGTACCCCATGCAAGCTCGCACCTGCACCTGCGCGGCCCCCCCAGCTTGGTGAAAGCACAAGCCCGCACAAGCTTGAACAATTCGATCGCCCCGACCCGTGCATCCTCAGCCGAAGTGTCCTATGCTGGCCCCGTTCGAGGCGCGGGGGCTTGCGCTAAGCCCGTGGCCACAGGGAGGACGGTACGATGAACCGCAAGGAGCTGAGCGAAAAAATAATCGCCGCCAAGACCCAGCGCCGCCTTAAATGGCGCGATATCGCCGCAGAGCTTAAGCTGGCGCCCGCCTGTGCAACCGCCAGCCTGCTCGGCCAGATGGCGCTCAGCGCCGCGCAGGCGCGCCGCGCCGCCGAAATCCTGAGTCTCGATGAGGAAGCCGTGGCGCTGCTCCAGCAGGTGCCTTACCGCGGCTCGCTGGGCGAGACCATTCCGACCGACCCCTTGATCTATCGCTTCTACGAGATCACCCAGGTCTTCGGCTCGACGATCAAGGCCCTCATCGAGGAGGAATTCGGCGACGGCATCATGAGCGCGATCGATTTCGAACTGGACGTCGCGCGCGTGTCCGATCCCAAGGGAGATCGCGTGCGAGTAACGCTCAATGGGAAGTTTCTCCCGTACCGCAAATACTGAGTCCAACGCTCGACGGGTCAGCTAAGAGGCTTCTCTGCTTGGTACCAGGAGTCAGCCGCCCGAGGAGAACGAGTTGCCTGCCTGCCACGGCACGGAAGTTACAGATGCTACGTGCTGCTTTGCTCGCACCGGTTTTCGGCGCCTTGGCGGGATGCTTCGCGATTCCCCCTGAACCGTTCGTCTGGTCGGCGCCAAAGCTGGACAACGACGACATCGCTGTCTCGGCCTGCGCCGCCAATGCTACCGGTAGCATCCTGCCCGTGTTTGTATCCGTCACCAACGGCACCGACAGTGGGTGGACAATCGACCCCGGACAAGTCTTCGCCCTGACAACGAAGGACTGCGAGCCGGGTTCGCGCGCGCTTCCGATCCCGCCAACCGAGGCGGCGCGCATGGCAAAGCGCAGATCGGCGGCCGTTGGCGCGGGAGTGAAAAACGCCGTCTCCTATCCTTCCACTCTGGGCGGGGCCCTGCTCGGGGCCGTAGGCGGGGTGGTCGCCGTCGGCATAGGCGGACTGAGCGAACTTGCGATCGGCACGGGCTTGGGCGCGGCGGCCGGCGCAGGAGTAGGGGCACTGGCTGGTGGCCTGTACACCGGCTGGCGCGTGATGAAATCGCGCGCCAGCGACGAAGCCGGCCAGAGAAACGACGACCTTACCCGAGTTGCCTTAGATCAGGACCACGGCAAGCCACGCCAAGTGGATCCCGGGACTTCGATAGGCGGGTATGTCTACTTTTACCAAGGGCAGCAGCCAGCGGATTATCCACAGTTTGAGGTTTTGCTGACAAAAGGCGGTAAACCGAATGCCGGCGGCGTGCAGCCTGAGCCCAGCGCTTGCGATTGTGTGATACAACTCCAGCGCTGTCCGAAATTAAACGACCCCGTCCTACTTATTAGCAAGGCATGCACGGCCCGCGGGCACTCGGACGCCTGCCGAGTAGCTCCTTAGCCGGCGTCGGTCTTTCTTACCCTGTTCGCCAGCGCAGCTTGGAGAAGAGTGCCGGCGCTGAGTTTCCAAACGCCATCGCGCGACCTTGCACCCGAAGTCGAGCTTAGCCGCGGGCGTCGTAGCCGGCTTTTTTGATTGCTCCGACCAGGCGGTCGACGGACACTTTGGCCGGGTCGTATTCGATCGTCACGGTCTGGTTGCGAAGGCTCACTTGAGTCGCGCGAACTCCCGGCACGCCGGCCAAGCTGTGCTCGATTTCAGGAACGCAGGCGGCACAGTCCATCCCTTTAACCGCAAGAACCTTGCGCAGGTACGCCCCGGCAACCCCACCGGGCGCGTTCTCAACGGCGCCCGCCTGCGTCACGCTCGCCGCGCCCGGCAGGCCGGTCTGTGAGGCCCCTGCCAGCGCCGGGGCAGACGCAAACGTCCTCAGCAGCCTGGGAGCCAACTCCATCCCGGCGAAAAGAACCACGAACGCGGTCGCAACCGAGAGTGCGACCACCGTTCGGCGCTCGCCTGCCTGCGCAGGCAGGCCGCTGACGCATGCGTTCGAGACGCAAGCCCGGCGCCTTCCACGCAGGAAGTAAAACCAGGCAAACCCCAGCACCAGCAGCCCGCCCAACTGGAAGTAAATGCTAATCCCGCCGAGCATCGAGCCCAAGCCAACGCTGCCCAAACCCACCAGCACGGCTGCCAGCGGCAGTACGCAGCAGACCGACGCCAACGCAACGGACAGCCATCCGAGCCCTGCAGCCGCGCTCAGGGCAGGTCCCTTGACCGCGCTCGGGATAAACTTTTCAGGGCTGTTAGATGCCATGGTTTGGCAACCTCCTTCACTCGACTCGCTCTTAGGAACGGGCCATGGCCCCGGAAGTTACATTGTACGGCAAAAGGCGCCTCTCCCGGTAACGCCTTGCACCCAAGCCCGTTATATATGGGTGGATGGGCAAGGCGAGCAACCGGCATAGCGACGACGATCAACTAATGCTCGCCTATGGCAGGGGCAACGCGGCCGCCTTTGAGGAGCTTTTTCGCCGCTACAAGGACAAGACTTACAGCTTTTTTCTCCGGGCGACCGGGAACCGAGCCGTGGCGGAAGACCTTTTTCAAACTACGTTTCTTCGCTTGCACCGCGCACGCAAGACTTACAATGGCGGTTCTTTCCGAGCGTTCCTCTTCACGATTGCCGCCAACCTGTTGCGCGACGAGCGCGCCCGCGTCGAGCATCGGCGGCGGGTCGACACGGCCGGCGAGCCGGCCGAGGCCTTGGCTGAGTCCAAGCAGGCTGACAGCCCTGAGGATCTGGCCGAGGCCGCAGAGACGCGCGCGCTGCTGGAGAGCGCAATCGCGCACCTGCCAGCCGGCCTGCGCGACGTCTTGTTGCTAAGCCGCTACCAGGCGCTGAACAACGCCGAGGTTGCCGCTGCGCTGGGGATTTCGCCCGGCGCGGCCCGGGTCCGGCTTTTTCGGGCCCTCACGATGATGCGCGAGAAGCTGGGGATCGCCGTTAGCCGACATGACGAGGCAGGCAATGAATAGCTGCGAGACGCTGCAAGTTGAATTGACGGAAGCGCTGGCTCATGGCGAGCTGCCCCAGCCGCGCAAGCTTACGGCGCATTTGCGCCGTTGCGACAGATGCCGGCGGGCTTGGGAAGGGTTGCGCCTTACCTGGCGCGCGCTGGGCACGCTGGCGGACGAGGACGCGCCCGCCGCCCGCGCGCAAGCGCTGCACTCGCAGATTGTTGAGGAGCTGGCTTCTGAGCAGACCGAACGGGAAGAGACGCGCACCGGCCGCGCCACGCTGATAAGCGTTGTGATGGGCGTCGTTTTTGCGGTGCTCTCGGTCTGGATAATCGGGCGGCGGGTTGACCTTGCCAGCTTCCCACCCCAGGTGCTGCTCAGCATGGGCGCGGCCTGGGCGGCGATTTACACCGGCGTAACGCTGCTCATCGTGCGCGGCGGCAGGCCGTTTTTCGCGCTGCCGGCTTTCGACGCGCGCCTGGTTGGCGTGGCCGGGCTGGGCGCAATGGCTCTTTCACTGCTGCTGGCCGGTTCGTACTCGGTGAGCGACGCGCTGGTTTATTGCCGGGTGAACCCAACGGTACAGGAGCTGCTTGGCGGCCCGCGCGAAGAGACGGTCTATTTTGCGCTGGGCGGCATCTACTCGCTAGTGCCTTTGTTCCTCGCCGCGCTGTTCCTGGGAGCAAGAACCCCTCGGCATCCGCTGGCCTCGGGGCTGCTTGCGGGCGCAGTTTTTCTGGCGCTGGCTTTGCCGGGGGTTCTGCTGGAGTGCGGCGCCTTTTCGATCGGCGCTGGTCTTAGCTGGATTTTCGGGGCGGCCGTTGGAGCGCTGGCCGGCGGCTTAACCGGCTCGTTGGCAGGCGCCTCGCTTGGGCAGCGGCTGGGGGTGGGCCGCTTGCGCGCCGGGCTCAAAGCAGACGCTAATAACGGAGGTACAACTCGATGAAAAAGCTCTTCGTCCTGGGGGCAATGGCCTGGCCTGCGCTGGTGCCAAGCGCGGCGTGGGCAGCAGACGCCTGCACGGATTTTCTTTGCCGGCTGGGAGGCGCCGCCGTCTCTCGTCTCGGCACCGGCGGGCTGCTGGCGGCCGTGCTCGGCCTGGCAGCCGTCTTGCTTGGAGTGCGGGCGTTGCGGCACTCGCGCTCAGGCCATCAGGCGCCGCGAGCCGCAGACAATCCCGGCGCTTAGCGCCTGAAAGCTTCAAAGTCCGAGACTGGGAGGAGATGTCGATGGAAACCCGCCGCTTCGATCTGGTGATTCTGGGTTCGGGATCGACCGCGTTTGCCGCTGCCATTCGCGCCGCCGAACTGGGCAAAACCGTCGCCATGACGGAAAACCGCACCGTCGGCGGCACCTGCGTTAACCGCGGCTGTCTGCCCTCGAAAAACCTCATCGCCGCTGCCGAGATCGTTCACGACGCAGCCCATCCGCGCTATCCCGGTCTGCAACCGGCCAAACTCAACGTGAACTTCCCGGAGCTGATCAAGCAGAAGGACGAGATAATCGCCTACTACCGCGCCAAAAAGTACGAGAGCATCCTGGGCGATCAGGTGACGGTGCTCGAAGGCAACGCCCGTTTCGTGGATCGGAATGCCGTCGAGGTCGGCGCCGTTCATGCCCGGGCCGACCGCTTCCTTATCGCAACCGGGTCAAGCCCCGTCATCCCACCGATCCCAGGCCTTGACGAAGTCCCCTATCTCACCAGCGACCTGCTCACCAGCGGCGAGGCAATGGAGCTTGCGGAGTTGCCTGAGTCCTTGACGATCATCGGCGGCGGCTACATCGCGCTCGAGCTGGGACAGCTTTTCCACAGGCTGGGAAGCCGGGTCACCATGGTGGAGATGCTCGACCGGCTGCTGCCCGGCTACGAGCCCGAGGTCGGCGATACGCTGGCGCAGGCGCTGCGCGACGAAGGCATCTCGCTGCTGCTCTCCACTCGCGCCACCGCCGTGCGCCGTGACGGCGCCGGGATTATGGTCGCGGTGGCAGGCAAAGCTACCGCCGCCCTCCGCTCCTCACATCTGCTGGTTGCGGTCGGCCGGGTGCCCAACACGAAAAACCTCGGCCTCGAAAAAGTCGCCGTGAACACCGACGCGCACGGCGCGGTAGTTGTCGATGACGAACTGCGCACCAGCGCCTCCCACGTCTGGGCCGCGGGCGACGTAATCGGCGCCAACACCGAGAGCCAGATGGCAACTCCCGTCGGCGCCCAGGACGGCGGCATCGCCGCGCTTAACGCGCTTTCCGACGCTCATCGCAAGGTGGACCACCGGGTCATCCCGCGCGCCGTCTTCACCGATCCGCAGGTCGCCGTGGTGGGCATTACCGACAAGCAGGCCGTTGCGGCCGGCTACCGCTGCGCCTGCCGCAGCGTCCGGCTCGAGCAGGTGCCGCGGGCACAGGCGGTACGCTCCCCGCGCGGCGTCATCAAGATGGTGGCCGACCGGGAGAGCCGGCGCGTGCTGGGCGTCTCGATGGTCGGCCGGGAGGCGGCCGAAGTGATCCACGAAGCCGCGATGGGGATGCGCCTGGGCGCCAAGATCGAGGATTTCGTCTCGATGCTCCACATCTATCCGACGATGGCCGAGGCGCTAAAGATAGCCGCGCTTTCATTCACCAAGGACATCTCCAAGTTGAGCTGCTGCGCCGAGGGGTAGCCGCTTGCCGGCCCCGCCGCGGCAGACAGGGCCGGCCGGGTGAACCGCGTCGACCCGCCCGGGCGCCGAGTCGAAACGGCCCTGCCCACGCGCGTCACGGCGCCGGGAGACGACCCGGAACGCTCCTGCCCAAGGTGCAAGCGCCGCGTCCACGCCCCGCGACCCAGACCGGCGGGCGGGCACCTGGAGCAAGACGGACCCCCTCCACGCGCCGCATTGCTTCTCGCGGTGGTCGCCATGCTCGTTGCCGTCTCCTCGGCAGCCGCCTCCGGCACCACGGCGCTTTCTCTGAACGGCCCCGACGCGCTGGCGGCATTTGACGCAGCGTGGAACCCGCTGGGCACCGGCTCGACCATCGTGCTGCCGGCCGATACCGTTGCGGCAGGCGCTTTTGACTACCGACTATACCTTTACGGCATCGTTGACTTATGGCGATGGAACGGCAATGACGCGACTGCCTCGCTGCCGCGCGGCTTTCACCAGTCGCAATTCCTGACGCTGGCGGCCCTTTACTACGGCCTGACCCCCAACACCGAACTCGATCTCTGGCCGTCTTTGCTGACCACCTCCTCAAGGGTCAACGGCCGCACCGTCACCGGAACCGGACTCAACGATCTCGCTCTCGGCATCAAGCATCGCTTCGTCGTCCAGGACTCCGATTCCCTGCGCCCCAGCCTTTCGGCCGCCTTGCTTACGAGCTTGCCGCTGAGTTCCTGGGCCGGCACGCCGGCCGACCGCGGGCTATTTTTCCCCATCTCCATCCTGCCTACGACGCACCTCGGAACGTACGGTTTGACAGGCATCCTGATGGCGGCCAAGAATTTTCGTCCGCTGCGCTTAAGTGCCGACCTCTACTATACGTTCACCGTTCCGCAGAGCAGCCTGCCGCCCGGCTCGAGGCCGTCCACGATCCAGTATGGTGACCTGCTGTCGTGGCGCGGCGGCATCGAGTATTTGCCGGACAATCGGTACGGTTTCGGCCTGGTGCTCGGAGCCTGCGGCGTCACCGGCCTGCCCTTCAGCGTTGACGGGCGCCGGGTCAATTCCAGCCCGGCTGCCTTCCAGCTTTTTGGCATCCAGCCCGGCGTCGAGTTGAACACCGGCGGGCTTTCGGTCTTCGCCGGCGTGCTGCCGACCATCGAAGGGATCAGCGCCAACGGCTTTGTTGAAGCAACCGCCTCTGTCACCTACCGCTGGTGACCGATGCGGGTCGTGCCAACCGGCGCGCCTGCAACTTTACTTTTGCTCAACCGCCGCGCCGCCAGAACGGGCAGGGAGGCCGAAATCGGTGGGCTTGCTTCGCGCCGACCCCGCCGGCGGGTTTCGTACTATTAACCACTTCTCAATATAGTTACAGCCTCCGCTCGGAGGCAGGCCGCCTGTCATTCTCGCGTGATGCTGGCCGCACAGCAACTCGCCCGACCCGCTTGCCGCGCCTGCCTGTGCGTGTCCGCACGCACAGGCAGGCCGGGCGCGGCGCGGCCAGGCCAACGGGAGCGCAATGCCACGGTATAGGGACGTCTTCCTACCCACTGCCGTGCAGTGGCCGGCGCGCGCGAGGAACCCCGGATTTCAAGAACGTAGGGTCGTTTATGAGACTGCTTCCGGTCTCAGAATCCGTGGCGCAGGTCGCGCCCGGTCATCTCGGGCGGCACCTCGAGGCCCAGCAGCGCAAGCAGCGTCGGCGCCACGTCGGCCAGCGTGCCGTCGCGCAGCCGCCCGCGAAACTCCGGCGCGATCAGAGCAACCGGCACCGGGTTGGTGGTATGCGCCGTGTGGGGCTGGCCGGTGGCCGGGTCGCGCATCAACTCGGCGTTGCCGTGGTCGGCGGTGACCAGCGCTTGACCGTTTACCCGCGCCAGCGCAGCGACGATCCGGCCTAAGCCGGCGTCGGCAGCCTCGACCGCCTGCACGGTGGCCTGCAAATGGCCGGTATGGCCGACCATGTCGGGGTTGGCAAAGTTTACGACCACCAGCCCGAAGGCCCGCCCTTCGATGGCCGCCGCGGTCTTTTCGGCGATCTCCGCCGCGCGCATCCAGGGCGCCAGGTCGTAGGTCGCGACCTTGAGCGAGGGTATGAGCTGGCGCTCTTCGAAGGGGAACGGCGCCTCAACGCCGCCGTTGAGAAAATAAGTCACGTGCGCGTACTTTTCAGTCTCCGCCACCCGCAGGTTGCGCACTTGCGCCCGGGCCAGCACCTCGGCCAGCGTGTTGGGCACCTCCTGGGGCGGAAAAACCAGCGGCAAGCCAAGGCTCCGGTCGTACTCGGTCATGCAAAGGTAGCCAACCTGCGCAACACGCGGGCGAGCAAAGCCGGCGAAATCTCTGAGCGCAATCGCGGCGGTCAGTTGGCGCGCCCGGTCGGCGCGAAAATTGACACAAACCACCCCGTCGCCGTCCTCGACCCGGACGCCGCCCGCCACCACCCGCGGCTCGACGAACTCATCCCCCTTGCCGGCCTCGTAAGACTGACGCACCGCCTCGGCGGCGCTGCTTGCCGGCAGGCCGTCGGCCTCGACGATCGCCTGCCAAGCGCGCTGCGTGCGCTCCCAGCGTTTGTCTCGGTCCATCGCGTAGTAGCGCCCGCTTACCGTGGCGATCCGGCCGTGGCCGATTTCCGCCAGTGCCCGCTCAACCGCTTCCACGAAAGGCAGCGCCGAGCGCGGCGGCGTGTCCCGGCCGTCGAGCACGGCATGCACCGCGATCCTGCCGACCTTGCGCGCCGCGCTCAGCTTGAGCAGCGCCAGCAGGTGGTCGATGTGGCTGTGGACGCTGCCGTCCGAGACCAAGCCCCACAGGTGCAGCGTGCGGCCCAGGCGCGCCACCCGGTCCAACTCGCCGAGCAGGACCGGGCTGCGCTGAAAAGAGCCCTCAGCGATCGCCCGCCCGATTCGCATCAGGTCCTGGTAGATGACCCGGCCCGCGCCAATCGTGAGATGGCCGACCTCGGAGTTCCCCATCACGCCCGGCGCCAGCCCGACCGCCTCGCCGCTCGCCTCGAGCCGGGCGCTGGCGGGACGCGCCAGCAGCTCGCTCATCACCGGCGTCTCGGCCAGCGCGATGGCGTTGGCCTCGCGCTCGCTGCTCAGGCCCCATCCGTCGAAGATTACCAGCGCGGTTGGCCGCACCGCGGGCTCCTACCGCGCCGCCGCGCCCGCCTGCGGCTTGAGCGCGCCGAGGCCGGGGAACCGGGCCGCGCCGCCCAGCTCCTCGGCGATGCGCAAGAGCCGGTTGTACTTGGCGATGCGCTCGCCGCGGCTGACCGACCCGGTCTTTATCTGGCCGACGCCGGTGGCGACGGTCAGGTCGGCGATGGTGGTGTCCTCGGTCTCACCCGAGCGGTGGGAGACGACTGCGCCGTAGCCGGCGGCGCGCGCCTGGCGCACGGTGGCCAGCGTTTCGCTGAGCGTCCCGATCTGATTCGGCTTGATCAGGATCGCGTTGGCCACCTCTTCGTCGATCCCGCGCGCAAGCCTTTTCGGATCGGTGACAAAGATGTCGTCGCCGACAAGCTGGACGCGCGCGCCCAGCTCCTGCGTGAGCAGCCGCCAGCCCTGCCAGTCGTCCTGGGCCAGGCCGTCCTCGAGCGACACGATCGGGTAGCGGTCAATCCAGTCGGCGTACAGACGCACCATCGCCTCGGCGTCGCGCGCGCGGCCGTCGGAGCGCGCGAAGACGTAGCGCGCGCTTTTCTCGTCGTAGAACTCGCTGGCCGCCGGGTCAAGTGCGAGCGCGACGTCGGCTCCCGCCCGGTAGCCGGCCTTGGCGATCGCTTCAAGGATAAGCTCGATCGGCTCTTCATTGCCGCTTAGGCTCGGCGCGAAGCCGCCCTCGTCACCCACGTTGGTTGAAAGGCGCCGGCCCTTGAGCGCGGCCGCCAGCGCGTGGAACACTTCGGCGCCCATCCGCAGCGCCTCGGCGAAGCTTGGCGCGCCGTGCGGCACGATCATGAATTCCTGCATATCGACGTTGGAATCGGCATGCCGCCCCCCGTTCAACACGTTCATCATCGGCACCGGCAGCAGCGCGGCGTCCGCCCCCAGGTAACGGTAAAGCGGCAGGTTGGCCGCCGCGGCGGCGGCGTGGGCCACGGCCAGCGACACGCCGACCACGGCGTTGGCGCCCAGGCGCGACTTGTTCGGCGTGCCGTCAAGCGCGCACAAGCGCGCGTCGATTTCCTGCTGTGCGGCAGCCTCGGCGCCGGCCAGCGCCGGCGCAATAACCGTATTGACGTTGGCCAC
This sequence comes from Deltaproteobacteria bacterium, assembly GCA_021794015.1. GTDB lineage: Bacteria > Desulfobacterota > Binatia > Binatales > Binataceae > JAJYRQ01. The sequence continues at coordinate 40,290 of JAJYRQ010000003.1, forward strand.
CGCCTGCAGCACGCCTTTGCCGCCAAAGCGGCGCGGATCGCCGTCGCGCAGCTCGCGCGCCTCATGAACGCCGGTGGAAGCTCCCGAGGGCGCGATGGCGCGGCCGCGCGCGCCGCCCTCCAGGCCAACCTCGACCTCGACCGTGGGGTTGCCGCGCGAGTCAAGCACTTCGCGCGCCTTTAACCAGGCAATCCTCGCCGCACTCATCGCTTGCTCCCGTCCCGACACGCCTGGCGCGGCCGTCACCCGCGCTCACTCCGCCGGGGCTTTCCGGTACCGGCCCGCCGGCTTTCACAGTTAGCGAATCCGTGCGCCAAAGACCACCCCCCGGTTTGCGCCGGGGCGCGTTGCTTCAGGAGGCTCTGCAGGTGCTGCCGCACGGGCGAAGCGGCCCGGCCTGCAAGCTCGGGTTTCAGCGGGCGGCGCCCCCGGCGCAAAGCGCCTCGATCTCTGCGGCGCTCTTGGGCGCCTCGGCGGTCAGCACTTCCGCGCCGTTTTCGGTGACCGCCACGTCGTCCTCGATCCTTATCCCGATTCCGCGCAGCGGCTGCGGCACAGTGGCGTCGTCGGCGGCAAAGTAAAGGCCCGGTTCCACAGTCAGGACCATGCCGGGCGCCAGCCGGCGCGAGTTGCCATCCACGCGGTAGCGGCCAACGTCGTGGACATCCATCCCGAGCCAGTGGCTGGTGCGGTGCGTGTAGTAGGCGCGGTAGGAGCCGCTCTCGACGATCTGCGCCGCCGTACCCGGCAGCAAGCCCAGACGGCTCAGGCCCTCGGCGAGCACCCGCACGGCAGCGTCATGCACCGCTTCCAGGGGGGCGCCCGGGCGTATCGCGGCGATCGCCGCGGTTTGCGCCGCCAGCACCAGATCGTAAAGCTCGCGCTGCAGCGCGGTGAACCGTCCGCTTACCGGAAAGGTCCGGCTGATGTCCGAGGCATAGAATTCATACTCGCATCCGGCATCCAGCAGCAGGAGCTCGCCCGCCTGCATCCGCCGGCAATTGCGGCTGTAGTGCAAGATGGCGGCGCTGGGCCCAGAGGCGACGATCGGCGGATAGCTCGGGCCTGCGGCGCCCTGGCTGCGAAAGGCATGCAGCACCAGCGCCTCGATCTCGTACTCGCTCATGCCGGCCCGCGCCGCGGCCATCGCCCGCCGATGGGCCTCGGCGGCGATCGCCGCCGCCCGGCGCATCAGCGCCAGCTCCTCCGGCCCCTTGACCAGCCGCGCCTCGTGCACAATGTTGCGGGGATCGAGAAACGCCGGCAGCGCCAGGCCCCGGCGCGCCCGCTCGGCCCACGAGGCGCGCAGAAGCTCGATCATACGGCCGTCGAGCGAGGCGTCCTTGCCGAAGACATAGTAGACGCGCTCGGCGCCGCTTAAGTAATCGGCGAGTCTCTGCCACAGCTCGCCCACCGGATAGGCCCGGTCGGCGCCGTAGTCGCCGAGCGCGCCTTCAACGCCAACTCGCGGACCGGTCCAGACCTCCTCCTGGCGGTCGCGCGGCCTCACGAACAGTACGAAACCGCCTTGCGGGTCCGCCGGCGCAAGGAGCGCCACCGCGTGCGGCTCGGCCAGCCCGGTAAGGTAATAGAAATCGCTGTCCGGACGGTAGGGATACTCGGCATCCGAGGTGCGAAACGCAACCGGCGCATTGGGCAGCACCGCGACCGCGGCGCCGATCGCTTCCACGAAGCGGCGCCGGCGCGCGGCGAAGACTTCGACGCTTGGCGGCAGACTGGCGGCTGTCACATCCGGAACACTCCCGCGCTAGTCTTGTCTGGCCGGCTGTGCACCGGCGTACCGGCGCAGGAAGCCCAGCCCCTCACGCGCCGAAATCCCGCAGACCGTCACGCTCATCATCTCTCGGACGCAATCGTCCATCGTGTGGATGCCGCATCTTGCAAGGCGGCCGAACTTGCCGCCACGGCCGGACCTTGGCTGGTCGCTAGTTTGGTCGCGCCTTAGCGGGTACGGCTGCGCGCCGCGCGGGCTTACAATCTCAGTGTCGCCCTTCGCCCTGCGCTCGTGCTGCCAATAAAAATTTCGCTGTTCCGCCCCATAGCGAGCCAGCTCGATGAACGCCGGATAAACAACCGGAGAGCCCGCAAGGACATTTGAGGGCACCCGGGGCACGACCATAATCAGGTCCCCGCCAGCCAGCCTGTCATCTGGCCTTTCCGGACGTCACGCCCGGCAACAGTATGGCCAAGCGCATGCTGCCGGGCAAGCCTCGACGCTGAAGCGCGCGCCCGGACCTAAGCGTTTTGCCCGAATACGGCGCCGGAGAAGCGCATTGAACCCTTGCTGAAAGCAGGCCAAAGCCAGCGGCGTGTCACTCGAGGGCGCCCTGCGCCCGCAGCGCGGCAACTTCCTCGGCGCTGTAGCCGAGCACCGCGCGCAGCACCTCGTCGCTATGCTGGCCAAGCAGCGGCGCGGGCGAGCGCACCGCGCAGGGAGTCGCGCCCATGCGCCAGGGGATGCCGGCATGCTTGCGCCGGCCGACTTCGCCGTGGTCCAGTTCCACGAAGTAGCCGCGCTCGTTGAGGTGCGGGTCTTCGCTCAGATCCTTGACGTTGGCGCACACCGCAGCCGCCACACCCGCCTCCTGGAGCGCCGCGGCCGCCTCGGCCGCACGCCGCTGTGAGGTCCACTCGGCCACCATCCCTTCGATCTCGTCCTCCCTTTGCCGGCGCGCTTCAAGGGTGGCAAAGCGAGGATCGGCAGCCAGTTCGGGCCGCCCGATGACTTGGGCCAGCAACGCCCATTGAGCATCGTCCGCAACCGTGATAGTCACCCAGGCATCGATCTGCATCCCCATCAAGACCAACTCGCTTTTAGCCGGGAAAACCCCATGCGGCACCATCAAGCGGTCGCGGCTTCCGTTTCGTTCGGGCGCCTTGCCGGTCATCTGGTATTCCATCAAACCTTCGGCAACGGTCTGAATGGCGCATTCCCACTGACTCATCTCTATATACTGGCCTTCCCCGGTCTTTTCCCGATGCCACAGCGCGGCCAGGATTGCGAAAGCGGCGTGTGCGCCCGCGTTGGGATCGGCGTAGCTCAGTCCGACATGCATCGGCGGCCAGCCGGCGTAGCCGGTAAGCGAGGAGAGGCCGGACAACGGCACCTGGGCCGGACCGTAAGCGACGTAATCCTTGAGCGGCCCGCTCTCGCCGTAGCCGGTGAGCGAGGCAACGACCAGGTCGGGCTTTAGCTGGCGCAGCCGCTCGTATCCCAGGCCCAGACGGTCCATCACGCCGGCGGCAAAGTTGCTCACCACCACATCGCTCCACTTGACCAGCCGCTCGGCAACCTCGATGGCGTTGGGCGCCTTGGGATTGAGCGTAATCGAGCGCTTGCCCTGGTTGAACTGGTTGAAGTATCCGGAGCGGTTGACCCCGCCCGGCTTCATCTCCGGCCAGGGCGGCAGCAGGCGCGTCACGCAAACGCGCGTTTTGCTCTCAACCCGGATCACGTCGGCGCCGAGATGGGCGAGCTGCAAGGTGCAGTAAGGCCCAGCCCACACCCAGGTGAAATCGGCAACTTTAATGCCTGCAAGCGGCGGCTTATCCATGGCAAGGCATTCCTTCTCGGGCCTACGGTCGGCCGTTGTGCAGGACCGTCTACCTGCCCGGCATTTCGCTCAGATGGCGCCAGCCTGCGCCAGGTCCCTTAGCCGGCTGGCCGGCAGGCCAAGCCGCGTTCCGTAGACTTCGCTGTTGTGTTGTCCCAGCGCCGGCGCCGGCATCCGCAGCTCCCACGGCGTGCGGCTGTAGCGGGCGGGCGGTCCCGGATGCTTGAGCGCTCCGGCCTCGGGATGGCGCACCTCGACGAAGAACCCGCGCGCCTTCAGATGGTCCGAGCCAAGCAGGGTGCCCATCGTCGAGACCGGCGCGAACGGGATGCGCCGGGCCTGCGCCTTGCGATACAACTCCTCGACGGCGTGCTCCCGCACCCAGGGCTCGATCAGCGGCTTGAGGGCGTCCCAGTGGGCCGCGCGCTTAAGCCGGTCCGAAAAGATCTCCTCGCCCGCCCACTCGGGGCTGCCCATGACTTCGACAAAAGCGCGCCACTGATGCTCCTCGACACAGCAGAGAAAAATCCAGCCGTCCCGGCACTCGAGAAAATCCAGCGGCTGGATCGGACGCTGTCCGTAGCGCGCCGCGACCAGGCCTGCGTACGGCCAGTAGGCAAAGTTCATCTCCAGGATAGCCGCAATAACTTCCTGACCCGAGACTTCGACGTGCTGGCCGGGAGCGCCGCGCAGTCGGCCGACGAGCGCCGCCATCGTGGCTAGCGCCGCGTGCGCGCCGGTCTGAAGCCCCGCCTGATGGCCGAAGGTCTTGAGCGGCGGCATGTCGGGGCGCCCCGGCCATCCGTTGAGGTAGGCCGCTCCGCCTGCCGACCACAGGGTGAAATCCTCGGCCCGCCAGTTGCGACAAGGACCGCTCAGCCCAAACGGCGCGATGGTCGTCATCACCAGGCGCGGATTCGCTTCGCTCAGCCGGGCGTGGCTCAGTCCGATGCGGTCCATCACGGGCGGCGCCACGTTATGGATCAACACGTCCGCCTGGGCGGCAAGCCTCAGCAGCAGGTCAAACCCCTCCGGCCGCGCCACATCCAGCGTCACCCCCAGCTTGTTGGTATTAAGGAAGAGAAAGAGCCCGCTTCGCTCCGGATGGGGCGTAGCGCCGGGAAAGGGACCGCGCCTGCGCGCCGGGTCGCCTGTACCCGGAGGCTCGACTTTAATCACCTCCGCGCCGGCATCCGCCAGGAGCTTGGCCGCATACGCGGCCGGGACCATCTCACCCAGCTCGACCACCTTGAGACCTGTAAGCGCACCAGCCATTGGTTAATCTCACCCATCCGCCCGCCAGCAGCCGGCGACAAATTTCCCTGCGCGCCCCTTGCTGTCAAACGCGACTCAGCGAAAGGTCCATTTGCCAGGCCGCCGCCGTGGTTCCGTCGGATACAGCCTTAGCACAAGCTCGCGCCACCCGCCAATCGGCTGCACAGCCCCTCGGGTCTAGTCCGGCCGTATCGCTCCGTAACCGGCGTAATAGATCAGAAAATAAGCCACCGCCAGACCCCCCAGCAGCGCGACCGCCATGCGGTCCGAACGTCTCAGCTCGCGGTCGATTAAACTGGTCGGCCGGCCGCCGGCGCCGAAGCCGCGCGCTTCCAGGGCCATTGCCATGGCGTTCGCCTTGCGCAGCGCTTCCATAAAGACGGGCACCACGACCGGGACGTAGCGGCGCATCCGCGCCAGCGGACCACCGCGCCGAAACTCGTAGCCGCGAAGCCGCTGTGCCTGCACGACGGTCAGCGCCGAGTCGATAAAAAGCGGCACCAGCCGAAAGGCAAGCGTGATCGCGAAGCCGACCCGATAGGGCACGCCGAGCCGCGTCAGACCGGCGCCAAACTCCTCGATCTTCGTGCTGGAAAGAAACAGTACCGACGTGCCCAGCAACTCGGCCAGCTTGAGCCCCCGACCAAACCCGAAAAGCAGCGATGCCCGGCTTACCCGCACCAGCGGCGTGTCGATAAGCGGCGTCCCTTGCCGGTAAAAGACCATCCAGGAAAGCGCCGTGAAGAAAACCACGCCGGCAAACAGGTAGCGCAGCCGGTAAAAGTTGGCCCACGCTCCCCCAGCCTGCGCCGCCACCGTCATCAGCAGCCCAAGCGGCACCAGCGCCAGCGGCTGGTCGACCCAGTAGACCGACCAAAAGGCGGCGAACAGCGCCCACACCTTGACCACCGGATGAAGCCGATGGAGCCAGCTCTCGCCCTCGATGTAAAGGTAGATGGGCACCTCAGCTATGCTTTCGGATCCAACAGACCAGCTCGCCGGCGCTAAGCGCCGTGGTCCCGAAACGCTGCGACAAAGCCGTTGCCGCCGGCAGGCCGAAAGCCGACTCGGCCAGCATCTGCGGCCGCCCAAGGAACTCCCGCACCGGACCGTCGAAACGCTTGCGCCCGTTGTCGAGCAGCACCACCCGGCGCGCATAGTCGGCCACCAGCCACGGCGTATGGGTGATCATCACAATCGCAATCCCTTGCCGATTCAGCTCGGCCACCAACGCCATCATCCGGCGCTGTTCGCGGTAGTCCAGGCCCGTGGTCGGTTCGTCCAGGATGAGCAGCCGGGGCCTGAGGGCGAGCACGGCGGCTACGGCCAGGCGCTGGCGTTCGCCCTTGCTGAGCAGGAACGGGTCGCGCTGGCGCACCGCGTCCAGGCCGACCGCGGCCAGCACTTGGTCGGCGCGTTCGGCGGTTTGTCGGTGCGACAATCCGAGGTTGCGCGGTCCGAAGCGGATTTCCTCTTCCACGCTGGCCGCGAAAATCTGATGGTCGGGGTTCTGAAATACGTAGCCGATATCACCCTTTAGATGCGACCGCCCCGCGGCGCTCCTTTCCTTGCCGTCCACCAGGAGGCGGCCCCGGCTCGGTTCGAGCAGCCCGGCCAGCACCTTGGCCAGCGTGCTTTTGCCCGAGCCGTTTTTTCCCACCAGCGCGACGAACTCACCCGCCTCAACGGCCAGGTCTACCGCGCTGAGCGCCTCGCTCGCGCTTGCCGGATAGGCGAGTCCAAGCTGGCGCACCTCGACCAGCGGCGGCCGGCCAATCTTGGTTTGCCCGGCCCGCCCGGGCGCCGGGCCTTCGGGAGAACCGCCGGCCGGGGCCGGACCGGGCAGCGTGTAGCGCCCGCGCACCAGAGCTTCCGCCTCGTCAACATCGCGAGCGATTTCCTCGATACCAAGCTGCTTCAAGACCGCCGCCAGGTCGGGCAGCCGCAAACCGCAGCGCGCCACCAGTTCCGGCCGGGCGAAAAGCTCGGCAGGCGGCGCCTCGAACGTAAGCCGCCCCTCCTTCAGCAGCGCCAGCCGGTCGCAAACGGCCAGTTCCTCCAGGTCGTGCTCGACAATGATGAGCGTACGGCCGGCGCCGCGCAGCCGGCGCACCGCGGCGAACACCTCCGCTCTGCCCTGCGGATCGAGGTCGGTCGTCGGTTCGTCCAGGACCAGGACCGCAGGCTCCGTGGCCAGCGCGCACGCGATTGCCAGGCGCTGCTTCTCGCCGCCGGAGAGCGTGGTCGGGTCGCGCCGTTCGAAGCCGGCCAGCCCCACCGCTGATAAGGCCGGTCCGATGCGCCGCGCAATCTCCTGGCGCGCCAGCGCAAACTGCTCCAGGGCGAAGGCAACCTCATGGGCGACATTGGTCGAGAAAAGCTGCGCCTCGAAGTCCTGGAAAACCATCCCCACCTCGCGCGCCAACTCGCACACGCGAAGCCCGTCGAGACGGCGCCCGCCGACCCTCACTTCGCCTTCGAACCGCCCGGCCTCGAAGGCCGGCACCAGTCGGTTGAGCGTCTTGACCAGGGTTGACTTGCCGGCACCCGAGGCCCCGACCACCCCGAGCATCGTGCCCGGCTCGATCTTCAAGGTCACCTCGCAGAGCGCAGGCTCCGCGCTGGCGCCATAGGCAAAACTCACCCGGCGAAGCTCAACCGCCCAGGGAGCGGGGCAAGCGTTGGCGGATGCTGCCGGGCAATCCGAGAGACCCTGGGCCTGGCGACTCGGCGTTCTGCGGTCGCCCTCCATCGCTCAAAGCAGCGCCAGACCGCCAACCGCGGCCAGCAGGAACGGCGCCACGCCCAACGCGACCGCAGCGTCGTACGGCGGCCGCATCAGGCTGGCTGGCAACAGCCCAAGGTTGAGCCTCCCGGTCGACACCAGATTGCCTACCAGCCAGGCGCCTAGTTCTCCGCAAAGGAGCAGGACCACGCCGACGGCTTGCATCAGGCCGCCCGGCCGGCGCTGCGCCACCCCCAAAATGTCGCGGTACAAAAGCCGCCCCCGCTCCACCCGCGGATAGACCGCCAACAAGAGCAGCGGTGACAACACCAGCGCCGCCAGCATGTTGTTGACAACGATGATGTTGCCCAGAACCCCGAACGGACGCAGCGCAAGCATGTTGTCGCCCCAGCCAATGAGGTCGGCGCACAACAGACTGGCCGCCAGGCAGACCAGGGCGTAGCGCAGAAAGTCCGCAGCGCTGCGCGGCAGCGGAGGACGCCCCGAGGCTACGATCTCCCACAGTTTGTACGGCACGTAGCCGTAGACCAGATTGCCCGCAAACCCGAAGATGTCCCCCGGCCCCACGCCGCCGAAAAAGTCGCCGATAAGGTTTCCGATCGCCGCGCCCCAGGCCGCCGCAGGCCCGAAAAGAAACGAGCAAACCACCGGAATCGCATTGGCCGGCCTAAGCTCCGTTATCCCCGGAATGAACGGGACCACCTTGAACGGCACCAGCACCGCCGCATAGAGCGCCGCACTGATCGCGCAAAGAACGACCATCCGGCTGTCCTGCCACATCGAGCCCAGCTCTTTCATCCGCTCACGGCCGGGCCTCCCCCAAGACCGGCCAGACCCAATCTATGATCGACCGCGGCGGCAAAGACAAGCTGCTGCACCGCCGCGTGCGGGCCGCTCCCGGCAGCCCGTTGCACGCGTGAAGACCATGTGCTAGCGAAACTTCTTGGGATTTTACACTCAAGCCGCGATGCGCGGCCGGGCGGAGCGGTCGTTCACGCTCCCGCTGAATTCTGCAGCCGGCCAGCGCTCGGCCGGTGCGTGTGCCTATGCCGATCTACGAGTACGAATGCCAGCGATGCCACAAGAAGACCTCGGTCCTGACCATGCGGGTCAGCCAGACCGTCGAGGCCGTCTGCCGTCATTGCAGCAGCCGCTCGCTTAAGCGCCTGATGTCGCGCTTCGCCACGCCGCGCAGCGAGGAAAGCCGGCTGGATGCGATGTCCGATCCCTCCAAGTTCGCCGACCTTAATGAAAACGACCCGCGCAGCGTGGCCCGCGCGATGCGCCGCATGGGGCGCGAAATGGGCGACGAACTGGGCGGCCCCGAATTCGACGAGGCGGTCGACGAACTGGAAGCCGGCGGCGACCTGGACGACCCGGGAGGACAGCCTCCCGGCGACGACACCGACGACCTCTAATCCCGCATCCGCCAACAGACAGCCGCACCAGCCAAGCGGGCGCCCGGCCGCAGCACCCTGCGCAGGCTCGCCAGGTGACGCGACATGCCGCCAAAATAAAGCCTGGTCACGCGCGCGTACATCCGCTCGAAACCGGAGGTCTTGCCCAACTCGATGCGGCGGCGCTCGATAGCTTGCGCCAGGCGCTGGACCTTTTCGTGCCCGGCCACCAGCAGGTGGTCATCGTCCGTGCCGTAGACGCCCCGCGTGTTCGAGCGGAGCAAGCCCCGCTTCAATGCCCTGAGCTCCGCCCTGTTCCTGATAAAGCCGAGCAGCACCAACTCCAGACGCGTGGTACGGGTGTAATCTTTCTCGTTGAGATAAGGAGGAGAGGTAATCACAGCGTCCACCGAGCCGGGCGGCAATAGTTCACCCGCCGCGCGCGCGTCGGCTAGCTGAACGCTGGCCTCCGCCCGATCCTCGCTGCTAAGACTGCGCAAGTCCGCGGCCATCATCTTCACCCTAAGCCGCCACGCGGCAATCGCCACAACGTCTTCCTTTGGCCGTCCCACACCGACCTCGGGGCCGAATTCAAGGTTGCTAATCCAGGAAACCAGGGCCTTGGCCAGCGCCAGACGCTCATGCGCGGCGAAGCGCTCGTCATGGCGCTCGTCCATCGCCTCAAGCAACACCAGCGTCTTGTGCAGCGGCAAGGGGCTGATCGAACCTGTCAGCAGCAGCTTGGCCGCTTCCGGGGGTAAGGCGCGAAGCCGCCTGGCCGTGCGCGCGAACTCTGGTCCTGGCAGGGCGCCCTGGCCGCGACGCTGCTGAAAAAGCGGCAAAGCCGGAGCGTCTTCCAGGCCTTCGGCCTCAAGCTTGGACCGGGCCGCCGCGACCACTTGCTGCGCGTGGCTGAGCAACCCGTCGGGATCAACCCGCCAGTTGACCTTGACCCGGCTGGCAAAGCACGCCAGCGGGTTGGCCTCGATCCCGACGCTGGGCAGCCCCAGCTTCTTGCACTCAATTAAGGTCGTGCCCGTACCGCAAAAGGGATCGAGCACGCGCTGGCCGGGCCGTAGTCCGAAACGCTCGATATAGGTACGTACCAGATGCGGCGGGAAGGACAGAACGAACCGATACCAGTCGTGCGCGGCCCGATCTTGCGGCCAAAGCCGGTTTTCGTCGCTGGCGGTCGTTCGCGCTGCGAAGCTCACAGCCGACAACATTAGGGAAACCCTGCTCCAGTGTCGAGGGTTACTCGAAAGCGCCAGCTTACTGAGGACTGCATATTATAGTGACAGCGATGTCCTTGCCGGACTCATTTGGCGTATGATTCTCGCGGCCGGCTGGCGCGGGCAGAAGCTCGAGATTCTCCGCGCCGCGGCCGCCGTCCTCGGCGTCCCTTCGGCAAGCTCAGGGCAGGCTCTGAGGGCCGCCGAAGGACCCTCTGCGCGTGAGAATGGCACGCCAAGGTAGTGCGGCAGAAATGAGACTGTCGCTATAATATGCCATCCTCAATAGGATGGCTTTTCTCCAGCGCAGAGGTGCGGCATACCGCGGTTCCGGACGGCATGCGGTGGCGCGGCGACCTTGGCCGGCCTGCGCGACCAGGAACCGCCGGCAGCACGCCCGGCACACGCTTTGCCAAGCGCGGCCATGGTCCACCCGCCGGCCGCGCGCGGGCCAACCCGGGTGGACCGTGGCACAGCTTTTGGCTTCGCCTCGGGACGCATCCGAAGCGGTCAAGCGCGCTGAAGCGCGGCTTAGTACTGCTTTTCGACCTTGACGCGCGACTGCTCGTCGTAGAGGTAAAGCCCGCCGGCCGCCTCGTCGCGCGTCCTCTTGTGGGAGCCGTCGCAAAACGGCTTGTTCTTGGAAAGCCCGCAAGCGCAAATGTAGACCGGAAGCTCGGTACCTTCCGGAATTTCGTAGGGCTGATTACGTTCGTGCTCGACCAAACGTGCCATCGTGTCTCTTCTCCTTTGCTTGGCAGCCGCGCCCGGCAGGCGCTTTGCTGCTGTTTTAGCGCGGCGCTCTTAGGCGCCGCCGGTTATGCTTCGCCCTCCTCCATCAGCTCACCAATCAGCCGATCCAGCGACCAGCGGCCGGCGCCGCTTATCAACAGCGCCAGCGCCATTCCGATTATCAGCAGGTGGTACTCGAAACCTTCGCCCGCCTGCTTGCCGGTCCAGTTCATGAAAAACCCGTTGTGGCCGTGGATCTTAACGATCACGTCGATCATCTCCACGAGCAGGCCGGCCGCAACGACCCGAGTCAGCAGGCCCACGACCAGGCCCAGCGGGCCCAGAAACTCAAGCACGAAGACCAACACGGCCAGTACCACCGGGACATGGAGCACGTGGGTAAAGAAGTTCAGCGTGCCGCTAAAGCCGTAGCCGCCGAACCAGCCCAAGACTTTCTGCGCGCCGTGCGGAAAGATGACCAGCGCCAAGGTCAGGCGCACGATCAGCGCCGACCACTCGGCGCCCGTCTTAAACAGTGCTTTCATCGTTCTCACCCTCCTGGCAGCGGAGTTTCATCCCTGGCCTTCCTAATCGGCCGTAAAACCTCGAGTAAATTTTTGCAGCGCGCCGCACAGCCGGGCCGATTCCCGCGCCGGCAGCGCCCGCTCGAAGTAAAACTGCAGGTAACCCAGATGCGCCGGAAAGACCCGGCGGAACACCGTCTCGCCCTGCGGCGTCAGGCGCACGTGGATGCTGCGCCGGTCGCCCTCGACCGCCCGGCGGCTGATGAGCCGGCGGCGCGCCAGCCGGTCGAGCACCCCGGTTAAGGTGCCCTTGGTGACCAGCGTCCTGCGCGCCAGCTCCTTGCAGGTCATCCCCGGCGTGTTGCCCAGCGTGGCGATCACGTCGAACTGCGACTGGGTGAGTCCAAGGGCGCGGACGTGGCGCTCGGAGCGGCGCAAGAAAGCGAAGTAGGCCTCCACCAGCGCCCGCATCGTGGCCGTGAAGGCCGGCTCGCCGAGCGCGCCCTCGCGGGCGGCGAGCGGGAGTTCTGCTGCTTCGGGTTTTACCGGCTGCATAGTCCAAGTCCAAACTGTTTGCACTTAAACAAATTGCCAGCCGCCTGTCAAGCCGCCCGGCCCGCCGGCGCCTGGGGCGGCGCGCGTGCCGAAACCGTAGGCGCCGGCCGACAAATCGGCTAGGCTTTTGCCCTGAAATGGGCAAGCGCTTACTCTACGCCCGTTCGGCCCAGTGGGCGGCGTTGGCCGAGCGAATCGACCAGCTCATGGCGGGGCCCTTTTTCCGGCCGCTCAAGAACCAGGGACGCACCGCGGCCGGCTTTCTCGAAGGCCCGGGCGCGGCGCGCGCCTTCGTCAAGCGGGTCTCGGTTGAGTCCTGGCTGAGCAGGCTGGCCTACGCCGTACGGCCGTCGCGCGCGGCGCGCGCGCTGCGCGGGGCGGCGCTGCTCGCGGGCGCCGGCTTCTCGGCTTCGCGCCCGCTGGCCGCTCTCGAGGTCCGCCGGCGCGGCCTGCTCAGGGAGAGCTACTGGCTGGCCGAGCCGCTGACGGGTGCCCGGGTGCTAAGCCGGGTGGCATTGGACGGCCAACTTGAGCTGGCCGCGCGCCGGCGCCTGCTCGAGCTGGTTGCGCGCGAGGTGCGAAGCCTTCACGACCGCGGCCTCTACAGTTGCGACCTGCAGGAGACCAATCTCCTGGTCGAAAGCGATGCGCGGGGCGCCTTTCGCCTGCACTTTGTCGACCTCGAAGACTTCCGCGCCGCCGCAACCGTCGGCCAGCGGCGCCGGCTGCTCAATCTGGCGCATCTGGATTGCACGATTGGCCGCTTTCTCAACCGGGGCGCCCGGCTGCGCTTTCTTTACGCCTACCTCGGCACGCGCCCCCCGCGCGCGCGCCGGCGCCGACTGCTACGGCAGCTTGAGCGCATCCGCCTGCGCGTGCAGAAACGGGCCGGCTGGCGGCGCCTGCGCCGCCTGCTTAAAGGCGCGCTCGGACGCCTGGGGCCAGCCTCGCTTCCCGCCGGCGCGCTCAAGGCCAAGCGGAGCCAACCGTGAACGATCCCGTTTCCTTGCCGCGCGCCGGCGCCGCCAACGCGCACGAAGGCGAGACCGAGCACGCCCGCAGCGGCTCTTTGCTGCGCGACCTGATGCTCGGCTTTAACGACGGGCTGGTGGCTTCTTTCGCCGTGACTTCGGGCGTGGCAGGCGCCTTCAGCAACCGCCTGGTGGTGGTGATGGCAGGTCTGGCCGAGATGCTGGGCGGCGCGATTTCGATGGGCCTGGCCGCATTTATCTCGGAGCGTTCAGCCGCCGAGTTCTACCACAACCAGCTCAGGCGCGAGCAGGAGGAAGTCGAGCGCTGGCCCGAACTGGAACGCGAAGAAATCCGGGTCATCTACCGCGCCAAGGGATTCAGCGGCGCGCTGCTTGACGCGATCGTCAACCATATCACGTCCGACCCCGAGCGCTGGTGCCGGGTCATGATGCTCGAGGAGTTGGGTCTTCCCCGGCCCGTGCCGGGCGGTCCGCTGCGCTCTGGGAGCACGGTGGGCGTTTCCTACCTGGCCGGGGCATTGGTGCCGGTTCTGCCCTACCTGATCCTCGACCCCGGGCCGGGCGTGGCGCTGTCGGCGGTCTGCGCGGCACTCGCGCTTTTTACCGTGGGCGCCGCCAAGACCCGCCTGACCGCGCGCAAGTGGTGGCAGAGCGGCCTTGAAACGATGGCTACCGGAGTGGCCGCGGCCGCGGTCACGTACGCCGCGGGCTGGCTCTTCTCGCGCCGCTAGCTCTCCCGGCCACTACGTCGCGGTCAGATGCAGCGGCGAACGACGCGGCGTTGCGCTCCCGCCGGTCGAAAACGACGCCGTGCAGCGAGCGCCACTTTCCACCCTGCTCCCCTCCATTCCAGGGAAGAGGGGAAAGGTGGCCGCCGGCAGGCGCTCGCTCTTCGCTCGCCGTCGAGCCGCGGACAGCCCTATCGCGCCGAGGCCGGCTATTCGAAGCGCCCCCGCGTTTCAGGCGTGATAAGCCCGCCCAAAAGATAAACCAGCGTCATCGCGCCCAGGAATGTCGCCACCGAACGCGGTAAATCCGAAATGTGGGGGCTCGCCAGCGTCGTGAACGTCGGCATCATTCCTCCGACCGCAAAACCCACGTTCCAGGAAAGCCCGGTCCCGGTTGCCCTTACCGCAGTGGGAAACCGTTCGTTAAGAAAAATCAGGATCGCCGCAATCGAGGCGTTGCCCAGACACGCCAAGACAACCGCGAGCAGCGCTACGCGACCAACCAGCTCAGGCCCCGAGCGTGCCAGCGCAAAGTAAAGTAACGGTGTCGCCACCAGGTTGACCGCGCCCACCAGCAAAAAAAGCGGCCTGCGGCCGATAAGCTCGCTTACCTGGCCCACCAGCGAGGCCCACACCACTATTGCCAGGTTGCTGGCAATCAGAATTTCGCCGATCTGCCGCTGCGGCAGGTGATTGATCACCTTGAGAAACGTCGGCAGGAACCCGGAAGTCAAGTAGTACTGCGAGGCGCCGCCCGCCGCCACCATCACGTTCACCGCCAGGACCGGGAGGTAGCGCCGGGAGAAGAGCGCGCGTACCGGCGCCTTTTCCACCTTGGCGCCGCCGCTTCTTAGCTGTTCCCAAAGCGGCGACTCCTCAAGCCAGCGAAAGAGGAAAAGGCCGACCAGCGAACTGAGAATCCCCGAGAAAAACATGAAGCGCCATCCCCAGACCGCAAAACGCGGCCCCACGAAAACCGCCGATACCGCGTAGTACACAATCGAAGCGAGAAGCCCGCCAATCCCCGCGCCGCCCGAACCCGTAAGTCCCGACACCAGCCCCCGCCAGCGCGGCGCGACCGTCTCGGTCCCGATGGTGTGGGTCGAGGCGACCACCCCCCCGACGAACAGCCCCTGGATAAGCCTGAGCAGCAAAAACAGCACCGGCGCCAGCAGCCCGGCCTGCGCAATCGTAGGCACCGCCCCCATCAGCGCGGTCGCCACGCCGACCCCGACTACCGCCGCGAAGAGCGCACGTTTGCGCCCCTGCCGGTCGGCGTAGGCGCCGAAAACGGCCGACCCCAGCGGACGCATCAGCAGCGTCACCGCGAAGGCGCCGTAAACCCCGGCCAGCGACAGCGTCGGCACGCTGGAAGGAAAAAACAGCGGACCGATGGTCGGCGCCAGGTAAAGAATGATGAACAGATCGAAAAGGTCCAGCGACCAGCCGAACAAAGACGCAGCCAGCGCCGACGCTACCTGCCCGCGCGTTACTGCCACCGGCCCTGCCAGGGCCTGCTCCGCTTCTCCCTGCATAAGCTCCTCCCGCGCAAAAGCAAACTTTGCCGATGACTTCGCTCCCCCTGATGTGCCCCTATGACTCAATGACCATGCGCTGCCGGCCGCCCCCGCCTTTCCCCGCCGGCGCTGACGCGCCGAAGGAGGGGTTGGTCGCCGTGCCGGGCCGGCGGCTGCGCAACGAGCCGTCGCCTCGCACCCGGCGCCGCACCACTGTGCGCCAGCTCTAAAAGCAGACTCATGAACGCCTGGGCTAGTCGGCCGTCCCGCAAATAACTTTAAGAAGTCCAGCCGTCATCCTGAGCGCCAGCGAAGGATCGCGCCCGGTCTTCCGGGCGAACTGGCTGGGCGCGAGGCTCTCACGCGTGGGGGGCCGCGCGAGACCCTTTACTTCCAATACGGTCGCTTCACTCCAGCAGCCTCCGTTCAGGATGACGGATTATTGACCGGCCTTGAGCATTTCGTAACTCATTTGGGGGCCACAACACTAGCTCCGCCAGGTTAGTTTACCCCGCCACGCTGAACTCCCTCCTTCCTGTCACCCTGAACGAAGCGAAGGGTCTACGCGAAGCGATTTGCATGCCAGCACCGCGGCGAACCCGCCTGCCGGCGCCTGCCTGCGCCGCGCTCAGCACGGCGGGCAGGCCAACTCGGCAGGCAGGCCGCTGCGGGAGGCAGATCGCTGCGCGCAGATTCTTGGCCCCGCAGACTTCGCTCACAATGACATCCGGGTGCTACCGTCATTTTACGAGACCGCTTCTAGCGGCTCGGCCGCTCCCCCGGCGTAGCGCCTGCACCCGCGTAGGCCCGGTCCGCCTGGGGTGCGGCGACCTCGCCCGAGGCGTCGGCCCAATCGGTCGCCGCGCCGGCACCCTGGCCCGGGCGCGCGCCGTCTATGAAATCGATCGGCCGGTTGGCCGTGCGATTTACCGTAAGGCGGAAGACGTCGAAACGGTTGTAGCCGCCCACGACGTCGTGGATTTGCTTGGGCTCGACGCAAGCCTCGAGGTTGATTTCCGCGTAGAGCATCCCCTCGCTCTCGCAGAGCGGATCGCCCACCAGCTTGCCGCTCGGGTCGGTGACCATCGAGACGCCGCGCGGGCTCTCGTCCAGAATCCGCCCCGCCTCCGTCCCGCAAACCAACAGTGCCTCGCGGCAAGCCTTGTCGAGGAAGCCCGCCGCCACCACGGTGAAGCATTTGGCCTCGAAGGAATGCGCCGCCGCTCGGATGCGGATCGCGTCGCGCAGGTCGTAGTTGCCGCCCTGGCGGGGATCGCGCGTCGGCCATACCGGCGGGTAGCTGGCGATATGCAACTGCTCGCCCTGGGCCATCAGCGCGTAGCGCGCCAGCGGATTGGTGTTCTCGCCGCAAATGAGCATCCCGATCCGCCCAAGGCGGGTTTCGCTCACCCGCAAGCCGGCGCCGTCGCCGTTCGCCCAGGTGAGTTTCTCGTAGAACGTCGGCACCAGCTTGCGGTGATGGTTCAGGATCGCGCCGTCGTCGGCGACGAGCACGTTGGAATTCCAAAGACATCCGACACTGGCCGGCGTGCCCTCGTTGATGCCGAGCGAAACGAAGACCCCTAGCCGGCGCGCTTGTCGCGCCACGCGCTCAAGTTCCGCTCCGGGCACGCAGAGCGCGCCCTGGGCAAGCCGGACAAAAAAGTCGTGGTTATAAATCGGCGCATTAAGCGCCGACCAGAGCGGAAAAGCGGGTACGTAAGTCTCCGGAAAGACAACCAGTTGCGCCCCGTGACGCGCGGCCTCCTCGATGATCGAGCAGGCTTTCGCAACGGTGGCCGGCGTGTCGAGAAAGACCGGACTTGCGTGCGCAGCCGCAACTGTGAATTTCGCATAGGCCATCGCCGTTTCCTCTCCGCTCAGCTCGCCGTGGCCCCGACCGCGAGCGCGGGCGGCGAGCCGCCGCCGGCCGCGTTAGCGGGCGGAGCTGTCTCAATGCTGCGCCGCTATCATAGGCGTTTCGTGCCGCAGCCGCCACTTCCCGGCGCTGGCGGCTGGCGCTCTCAGCCGACAAGGCGCTAAAATCGTTTCGCGCCAGGCGCGGCAGGCGCCTGGGCGCGGCAAGCGGGCCCGGGACTCGCCGCCTTCGCCAAAACGCAAAGCCCCCGACGCGGGCCCGAGGAGCAGTCCCATGTCCAGGCAGCTTAAGCATTTTATCGGCGGCCGCTGGCTTGCAGGCACCAGTCGCCGCTTCGGTGACATTTTCAATCCCGCAACCGGGGAGGTGAGCGCCCAGGTACCCTTCGCCTCGGCCGAGGAGGTGGGCCAGGCGGTGGCGGTTGCAAGCCAGGCCTTTCCCGCCTGGGCGGCTGAGCCGGTGCTGCGTCGCTCCCGCCTCATGATGCGGTTTCTGCAGCTACTTGAGCGGGGGACGCCCCGGCTGGCCGAAATCATAACCGCCGAGCACGGCAAGACGCTCGCCGACGCCGAAGGCGAGGTGCAACGCGGCATGGAGGTGGTCGAGTTCGCCTGCGGCATCCCGGCCCTCTTGAAGGGCGAGTTCAGCGAAAACGTCTCTCACGCGGTTGACAGCTACTCGCTGCGCCAGCCGCTGGGGGTCGTTGCCGGCATCACGCCCTTCAATTTCCCCGCGATGGTGCCGATGTGGATGTTCCCGATAGCGCTGGTTTGCGGCAACACCTTCGTCCTCAAGCCCTCGGAAAAAGACCCTTCGGCGGCCGGCTTGCTGGCTGAGCTGCTCAAGGAGGCCGGGATTCCCGACGGCGTCTTCAACGTCGTCCACGGAGACCGCGAGGCCGTCGAGGCGCTGGTCGCCCATCCGGCGGTCGATGCGATAAGCTCGGTCGGCTCAACTGCGGTGGCCGAGCAGATTTATCGCGGCGCCAGCGCTTGCGGCAAACGGGTGCAAGCGCTCGGCGGCGCAAAAAACCACATGGTTGTGATGCCCGACGCCGACCCTGCCCAGGCCGTGTCAGCGCTGATGGGTGCGGCCTTCGGCTCAGCCGGCGAGCGCTGCATGGCGGTCTCCGTTGCCGTTGCCGTGGGCGAGCTGACAGCAGACGCCTTGGTGCAGGCGCTTGCAGAAGCAATGCGCAAACTCAAGGTGGGGCCGGGGGACCAGCCGGGGGTCGAGATGGGGCCCCTGGTAACCCGCCAGCACTACGAGCGCGTCTGCAACTACATCGAGCTCGGCCAAAGCGAAGGCGCCAAGCTGGTCGTTGACGGCCGGACCATTGGCGTGAAAGGCCATCGCAACGGGTTTTTCCTCGGCGCCACCCTGTTTGACCGGGTGACGCCCGAGATGCAGATTTACCGCGACGAGATTTTCGGTCCCGTGCTCAGCGTGGTGCGAGTTGCCGATTACCGGCAAGCGGTGGAAATCATAAACCGCAACGAGTATGCCAACGGCACGGCGATTTTTACCTGCGACGGAGGCGTAGCGCGCGACTTCGTATCGGCGATCAAGGTCGGCATGGTGGGCGTGAACGTTCCGATTCCGGTGCCGATGGCGTTTTATAGTTTCGGCGGCTGGAAACGCTCGCTGTTCGGCGATACGCATATCTACGGACCCGAGGGGCTGCGTTTTTACACCCGGCTCAAGACCGTAACCGAGCGCTGGCCGGCCTCGCAGGCCAAGGGCCCTGACTTCCGCTTCCCCTCCAACGGCTAGCGGGCGGGCCGGCTAGGCGGGCCGGACGACGACCTGAAAGCCCGCCATCATGCCGCCGTCTACCGTCAGCGCCGACCCGGTCACGAAAGCGGCTGCGTCCGAGAGCAGGTAGACCACCGCCCCGCCGACCTCCCCGCTGATATCGGTCAAGGGCATGAGCGCGCCAGCCACGCCGGCCTTATTGACCGCACAGTCCAGAAGCAGTCTCAGAAATGGAGCATGGCTGGCGCAAGAAATCAGGGCCGCGCACGAATTGGCACGAGCCACTGCAGCTCGGCAGAGAAACGGTCGCTCCCCTGGCCTGCCCGCGGCAGGCCGCCCTCTCCCCGCGGGGAGAGGTAAAAAAGAAGGTGCCTGCCGGCGCCGAGGCGACGGGCGTCGGGATTCCCTGCACGCCGTCGGCGCGCGGGAATGACAGAGAAAAGGCGCCGCGCGGGGCGACCACGGAAGGCGGCGCAGGCTCTCGGTTGTCACCCCCGCGCGCGGCCATTGCATGGCAGCGGGGATGGAGACGGCCTTCGCCGTGGCATTGCGCTCCCGTTGGTCGGGCAAGCTGCCGTGCGGCGAGCACCGCGCGCGGGGGGTCCCGAGGCCGCGCGCAGCGCGCGAGAGAGCTCGCGCCGAAGGCGCCAGTGAGCGTCCCCCCTTAAATCCCGAGCAAACGCTTATGAGACTGCTTGTAGCCTTCCCCAGCGCGCAACGGCCGCCTCGACCAGTGCCTGGACCTGCACTGCAGCGGTCACGTCGCACGCGCAGGGGCAGGCTTCGCCGCCGGCTTGTTCGATAAGCCGCGCCGTTTGCCGCGCACCCTCGGCGTCAATGTCGGCGGCCACGAGCCTTGCTCCCGAAGCGGCCGTCAGCAGCGCCGCGGCGCGGCCGATACCACTGGCCGCGCCGGTGACCGGCGCTGTCTTGCTGCGAAGAGAGATTTCCATTGTCTCTGCCTCTCGCCCTGCGCGACCCCGCTTGCGGCAGATCGCGCGCCTCGCGCCCCGGCTTAGGCAAGCCCTGAGCGGTAAGTGGGATAGAGCGGGGCCCAGCCAAGCTCGCGCCGGGCGCGTGCGTTGCTTGCGCGGCACGACGGCAACACCTCGGCGCTCGCTGCCGACGGTGCAGGCGCGCCCTCGAGCGCGCAGAGGTAATCGAAAAGCACCCGGTAGCGGACCGGTTCGTCGTCGGTTATCAGAAGCGTCCCTTCGCCCAATTGGGCCTCGAGCGCAGCGACCACGGCGCGCGCCATGTCCGCCACGCGGATAAGAGAGACATACTGCTCGGCGTTGGCCGGATATGCCAGCGCTCCGGCGCGCGCCTGGCGGCGCAGGCGCTCGTCCCAGCCGCTTGCGTCGCCGTAGAAAATGCCGCCGCGCAGGATGCACCAGTCAAGCCCTGAGCGGCCGACCGTCGCTTCCATGTCGGCGGCAGATTGCGTGACTCGGCTGGGGCGCAGCGGCGTCGTCTCGTCAACCCAGCTCTCTCCGTAGCCTGCGGCGAGATGCGCGATACTTTGCTGGAGGTAGCGCCGAACGCCCAGGCGGCGCGCCTCGCGCACCAAGTTGGCGGTCCCGTCGCGCCGCACCTGGTCGTTGAGCTCCCAGTTGCGCGCCGGGCCGGGCGGCGGGATGGCCGTGGCCAGGTGCGCAACGGCATCGCAACCCTCGATAACCGGCCCGATCGTCTCGGGGCGCAAAATGTCGGCCAGCCGCGGCTGAGCGCCGATTCGCCCAAGCTTTGCCGCGGCCTCGGGGCTGCGCGCCACGGCAACCACCTCATGCCGGCATTCGACGAGCCGCGGGACGACCTGTCTGCCGAGAACGCCGGTTGCGCCGAATACCGCTACGCGCATCGCCGACCCGCGCTGCGGCCCAGCGTGCCGGGCCGCATCATTATGCGGACCTCGCCAGAGCCTGGCCGCCTGGTTTCCCTTTCATGGACCGACGTAGTGCCCTCTGCGTCACAGGAGCGGCGCGCGATAAAGCAAGTGTGCGACTCCAAGTTCACGCTCGAAGCGCAGCACACTGGCTCGGTCGCACTTGCTCAGTAGCTCACTCACATCGTTGGCTGAACGGAGATTCTGGAATGCTCGCTTTGGCGCCAGATAGACGACAACCGATTTTCCCCGGCGGATCATGTAGATCACATTGTTCAACGTACCCTTGCTCTCCCCGTCCCATAGCATGAGCCCGTATCCAGCGTCGTCAACCATCGCCAGATCTTTCGTCGCGTAGTATGCGAAACCGCGCGCTGCTGTCGGCCCCGCGACCTCGCGGACCGGCCAGCCGGCGATGTTGTTTCGGCAGTTGCCGGCCATGCAGTGGACGACGGCGTTGCGGTAGGCCTTCTCGGCCAGGTAACGCTGGACGGCCTTGTCGACGCCATTTGCATCGCCGATAAGGATCGTAAAGTTCTTCTCAATCATCGTGTCGAGCCGACGCTTCACGTCCGCGTTCAAGCGCGACAGGCGTCGAGACCCGGCGACGAAGACCTTTGTCATCGCGTGTCTGTGTTTTCGTCATGGCGAGCATGTAGACCGCCGCCGCGCCACGACCGAGGAGGTCCTGCGCCACTACTGTTGCCGTAGCGCCCGAACGACATAGATCGTCGATGAGCAGGATGCGCTTGCCACCGACAGCGTCGCGGTCGATCTTGAAGGCACCTTGGAGGAGCCTGCTCCGCTGCTGATAGTCGAAGATGTTCTTCAACTCCGGTGTGTCCTTGATCTTCTTTGCGGTTCTCAGGTTCACCGGCTTCGACAGCCGTGTTCCGATGGCCTTCGCGATCTCGACGACGGGCTGATAAGCCAGGCGCCTTCGCGACGCAGGCACCGGGACGATGCGGTGCGGCTGCGGCCTCAGGCAAGGCTCAGCCATTCGCGCAGAGCCGAGCGCGTGGTGGCAAATGCTGTCTCATCCCAGGGAATCTCCTCGGGCGCGAAGAAGCGCGCCTCCAGGGCCTCTGCCGACAGGACCGGGCTTGCGCCGTCGACGCTTGCCAAGTAGGCAATAACCACGACCGCCGCAGCCTCGGGGTCCGCGTAGACGCCGAGCAGGCGTTCGATGTGAGCCTCGAGGCCAACCTCCTCGCGCGTTTCGCGCAGCGCGGCTTCCTGGGGAAGCTCGCCGAGATTCACGTAGCCGCCGGGGAAGGTCCATCGCCCGCGCTGCGGCTCAATTGCGCGGCGCAAAAGGAGCAGCCGGCCCTCGCTGACCGGCAGACATCCGGCAACCAGCTTCGGCCCGCGGAAATCGACGTACCCGCATGCGGAGCAAACGTTGAAGCGTTGGTTCTCGGAAAGCACCCGGCGAAGCCGCATCGCGCCGGCGCACAGCGGGCAAAAACGCGCCTGCGAAGGATAGCGCCGCTGGACGGCGTGGTCGACCGCTACAGGATCATCGTTCACCGTTGCTCCCGCCTGGCCCGAACTCTCTGCCGCCGCTCGCCGGCGGCGTTCACGCGCAGCGGCCTGTTGCGTGCGGCGCTGAGCGCTGCCGGGCCATGCCCGGCCACAGCTATTTTACCCCCACAGCGTGCGCCGGCGCAGCAGCGCTTCGGCCACCAGCAGGAGCATCGCGGCCACCACAAAGTATCGGGTAAGCGAGGTGCGCTCGGCAACTTTGCGCTGCAGGCCGGGCAGCGCGGCGATGCGCGGGTTGAAGCTCCCGTCGGTCATCCGCGCAATCCTTTCCAGCAGCAGATAATTAGGCTCGGGGCGCGGAATCTCGGCCGCGACGGCCGGGCTAAGGGCATACCCGAGCGGAGCAAGCGCCGTAGTTCTGGCGGCTGCACCCTGCAGCTCGATCGTGTATACGCCGGGACGGGGCGCAGCGAAGCTTGCGGTAAACTCGCCGGGCGCGCGCTGGTCGAGCGCGACCTGCCGTTTGTCGCCCTGCGGCATCGTCACCAGGGCGCCCTTAAGTGGCGTTCTGCCGCCGGCCGCATAGTCGATCGCCTCCAGGCGGATTCGCCCCGCGCCGTAGCCGATGGCAATGTCGAGCTTGGGGGCGGAAGCAGCGCCAGGCGCAAGCCAATCAAGGATGCCGTTCCACACCGGGCTGAAGACGCCGCGTTCGATCCAGGGGCCCGACCAGCGCCCGCTTGCGTCGGTGGTGACGGCCAGCGCCCGGCCCTTGCCGTAATGCCAACTTGCGACGATGGGGATGCGACGGCCTGCGTTCTCGGCAAACACGTCCAGCCTGGCGGCCGGGCGCAGCTTGGTGGCAACGTAACCCTTAAGCGGCGCCAGCGGATGGCCCGCCAGCGCTCCCAACACGCGGTCCGGCTTTACGCTGTAAGGGACAATGCTGCGCTCGACCAGGGTCTTGCCTGCCGGTTGTGGACGCAGGTCCTGCAGCACCAGTTGCGGCAACTCCTTGGGGTTGTCGGTCTGATAGAGCGCGCCGCCGCCGTACTGCACAATCGATTTGAGCAACGGCAGATTCGGCTCGCGGCCAATGGCGATTGCCGAGACGGTGATATCGCCCTCGCGCCGCATCCGGGAGACCAGATCGTAGTACATCTGCTCGGTGCCGCCGGTGCGGCCGTCGGTGAGGATCACGACGTGTCGCAAGGAGGCTTTGGCCCCGGCAAGCATCCGGCCCGCCATTTCCAGCGCCGGGAGCAGGTAGGTTTTCCCGCGCGCTCTCAGGCGCTCGACCATCTGGTCGAAGTAGCCACGGCTTTGCCCCAGCGGCTCGAGCGGTACGACCACAAAGGGCTGCGAATCGAAACCTACCACCGAAACCAGGTCATCGTCCTTGAAGCTCTTGGTGACAGTGCGCGCCGCAGCCTTGGCGTACGCAAGCTTGTCGTTGCGCCCCATCGAGCCGGACTTGTCAATCAACAGCACCACGGCGTGGCGCGCCACCTCCACCCGGGGCGGCTCCATCACGACCGGCAGCACTTGGGCCACGGGGCTGCCGGCCCAACCGCCCAGGCCGAAACTGCGGTCGCCGCCGACCATCACCAACGAGCCGCCCGCCTTGACGTAGGCGGCCAGCGCGGCCTGGGCGCCCGCGCTAAAGTCGGCGCGCGCGACGTTGTTCAGGATGACGATGCGATAATCGGCGGCGCGCAAGTCCAGGCCTCGGCCGCGCGGGTCAAGTACCGTGGGCACGAAACCGAGCCGGCGCGCCACGGTTTCGAGCAACGAAGCGGCGCGCGCGCTGCGCGTGAGAATCAACGCATGGCGGCGCGCGCCAACGCCCACAAGCCGTTCCAGCACGTCATCCTCGGGCCAGGCGTCGCGCGCGCGGTCGGCCGCGGCAAAGCGCACGCGGTAGGAGCTGAGCCCGGCTTTTTGCGCGCGAACCACGAAGACTTCGCGCTGCTCCCCCGCCCCAACTACCACCGGCCGCACCTCGAGCAGGCGGCCGTTCTCATAAAGCGAGAGCGTTCCGCGCACCGCCACCGGGTTAAAGTTGGCCAGCGTTGCCGAAAGCGTAAACCCCGCCCCCTCAGCCACTGCGCCGGGCGCCTCCAGCGCCGCCACTGCGACGTCGGCGAAGCCGCGCGCGCCCGGCGGCGTCAGGATGTAAACCCGCCTCTGCGCCGCGCGCAGGGCTCGCGCCGCGGCCAACGCGTCGCCGCCATTCTCCCAGCCGTCGGTCACCAGCACCAGCGGCTGCGACGGGTCGGCCGTTTGCTGCAACCCCTGACGCAGCGCCGCTTCAAGATCGGTGCGCTGGGGCAGGCACGGAGCGCACCCGCCGTCGCTTAGCAGAAGGGCCAGCCCCCGGCCAACCGTCGTCAGCACCGGACGGCCGGCGAAAACGGATGCCGGATCGGAGTCGCCCAACCCAAGCTGTTCTTGCAAGAGCCGCCCCATCCACCGGCGCATCTCTCCCGTTACGCTGTTCGAAGCGTCCAGCATCACGAGCGCGCTGCGCGCCTCGATCATTCGCGCCAGCGCCGGCCCCAGCGTCGCGACTCCCAGCAACAGCACCACCAGGCTGCGCAAAACCGGCACCCCAAGACGCCGCGAGAGCCCGGCCGACCAGAGACCTGCCAGCAACGGCAGGGTCGCCGCGCCCGCCAGGATATAGAGGCGTACGGGGTGCGCCCAGAAGGTCTGCCGAAGAACTGCGCTCAACTCCATCGCGCTTAGACAACCGCCCGCGCCCCGCGCCGCCGGTAAAGTAGCAGCGCCTCGAACAACGCCAGCGCAAGCGCCGACCAGAGCAGCGCTCCGGCCAGCGAAACCCGAGGCGGCGGCGAAGCCGACTCAGGCTTCGGCCCGAGCGCCAGCGGCGCAACCTCCTCCAGGTCCGACTCGCCCGGATCGCCCAGGTTGACGGCGCGCAACTCGACTGTACCCTCGGGACCGAGCAGCCGGTAAACCCCTTGCAGCGCCGGCGTAAACGAGCTTCCTTCGCGCACCCCGGTTGCGCTCCCGTCGGGCGCCATGATTCGCGTCACGCCGGAGGGCACCCGCCACGGCTGCCCGGTGCGCAGCAGCCGTTCTTGTCCGCCCAACTCGCCCAGTTGGGCCAGTACGTTCAGCGTCAGTACGGAGAGCGGCAGGTTCCTGCGCCCGCGATAGGGAAAAGGGTCAAAGCCAAGCACCACAAAACGGCGGCCCCAGCGCCGCCCGGCCAGGATCAGCCCGCCCCGGGCGCCGCGCGCCACGGTTCGAAGCCACCGATGGGGCAGAAAATACTCGCCGGCCCCCGGGTCGAGAAGGTCTGCATTGACCGATTCCGTCAGCGGGTCGGTCTGCGGCCATTCGGTGATTCGAAGATGCGCCGCAGACGCGGCCTCGAGGCCGAAAAGCAGGTCACCCGCCGGCGGCACCACCAGCATCGTGTCGACCGGCGGCCGGATGCGTGGGACGGCATATTCGAAAACCGCGAGGTCGGCCCCGGCAAAGTCGGCCGGCGAGAAGCTTGCGGCCGCCAAGCTGCGAACTTTCACGCCGGGCAGCAAGGCCAGCGAGGCACCGTGCTCCGGCGTCGGGCTGACGAAAACGACCGTCAACTCGCGACCTTGCCTGCCTACGGCGTAAGCGACGTTGTCCAGCGCAAAGCCGTCGTCGGGTTTAAGCCGGGCGCGGTAGACCTGAGCCGCAGCCACCGCCGGAAACCTCACACTCACCATCTGGCGGCCGGCCAGGCGCACCTCGGTCCTGCCCAGTGATTTGCCGTCGCCCTCGAGGCTCACCTCGAGCGTTGCCGGAGCGAGGCCGAAATTCGCCACGCTGACGTGCGCCTGGAGAGCCGTGTTTGCCAGCCCGCCCCCTTCCAGCCCGAACGCGGTGAGGGCGTAGTTGGACTGCGGGCCACCCACGGTTATCGCCTCGATCCCGCGCGGCGCCGGCGCGGCCAGCCGATGGCGGCTGACAAAGACGATTCGCCTGAAACGGCGCTCAGCCAAAAGCCCCCGCAGTAGCTGTGCCACCGCCTCGGGATCGTCAGGCGCGTCGCAAGGCCTAAGCCGCGCCAGCGCAGCGGCGGCCTCGGCCACGGCCAGGGAGCTGGCGACTTGCCGCGGCGTCGGCGCCGTCAGGTAAAGCGCAACAGGGCCGTCGCTGGCGCGCAGCCGGCCGAGCGCGGCGGCGCCGGCGGCGGCAAAGCCGCTTGGCTGGCCCGCCACCGCCGCTTGCATCAGGGCCGAGTTGTCCAGCACCAGGGCGGTGCCCCGCAGGCGGCCGGCAAGGTAGGGCTTCGCCAGCGCCAGCGCGGCCAGCGCCAGGATGGCTGCTTCGAGCGCGAACCGCCAGTCAAAACGGGGGCGCCGCCGCGCCCGCGCGCCGGCTGGCAACGCAACCATCCTGAAAGGGATGATGCTCGAGACAACCACCGGCCGCGCGGGCCGGCGCACCAGGTAGGCCAGCGCCAGCACCGGCACCAGTCCCAGCCAGGCAAGCGCGAGCGGCTCGAGCAGGCCCACTGTGCATACCTCAGTGGGCCAGTCCCAGGTCGGTCACGGCGCGCATGAAGAAGGTGGTGAAAGGCTCGCTGGTGACATAGAGCGCGTAGCGCAGACCGTGGCGCAGGCAGAAGGCCTTCAGCTCGCGCGAAAAGCGCGCAAGCGCCCGCTGCAAGGCGCTTCGCTCCTGCGTGCCGAGCGTCACCACCGCGCGCTCGCCGGTCTCGACGTCGCGCACCTCGACCTCTCCGCTGAGATCGGCGCTCTCCAGTTCCAGCCCGCCCAACACCTGGACCGCGGTGGCGTCCACGTTGGCCCCGGTCAGCAGGCGCAACCCGTCGGTCAACGCCCGGGGCGCCATCAGGAAATCCGACACCAGGAAGACCTTGCCCGCGCGGCGCACAAGCGCAAGCTCGCGCGCCAGCGCGGCCGGCAGGTCGAGACCCCCCGCCGGACGCACCGCGCTTAGATAAGCAGCCAGGTCGGCGATGCGATGGCGCCCCTTAACCATGCCCGGCGACGCCGGCAAAGCCGTGCCGCCCAGCACGCGCACCATGACCCGGTCGCCGGAGGCCAGCGCCACATAGGCCAGCGCGAGCGCCGCGGCGCGGGCGAAGTCGAATTTACGGTCGGCCTGCGGGCAGGCCATCGAAGCGCTGGCGTCGACGAAGAGCTGCGTCAGCAGGTCTTCCTCTTCCTTGAACAGCTTGACGTAGAGACGGTCGGTGCGCGCGAACAAGTTCCAGTCGACGTAGCGCAGGTCGTCGCCGTCCGAATAGTGGCCGAAGCCGGCGAACTCCAGCGACGAGCCGCGCCGGGGCGAGAGGTGGCTGCCCTTGCCCATGCCCTGCAGCTCGCGCCTGGTCTTGAGGCGCAAATGTTCGAGCCGGCTCAAAAAGTCCGCGCTGAATTCGGCCGGTAGTCCGAGCATGGGCGGCTTAACGACGGGCCGGACGCACGCGCTTGAGCACTTGCTCGAGAATGGAGTCGGTGGTCACGTTCTCCGCCTCGGCCTGGAAGTTGCGCAGCAGGCGATGGCGCAGGGCGGGCAGCGCAACGTCCATGATATCGCCGTAGCTCACGCTCGGCCGGCCGTCCAGCAAGGCATTCACTTTGCCGCCCAGAATCAGCGCCTGCGCCCCGCGCGGACTGGGACCCAGACGCAGGTAACGCGACACCTCCGGCAGCGCCTCGGCCGCTTCGGGCGTACAGGCGCTGACAATCGCAATGGCCAGCCGCTCCTGCGGCTCCTCGCTGATAACGGCGCGCACCAGCGTCTTGAGCTCTTCGATCCGGGCCGGCGCCACGGCCGGATCGAACACGGGACGTACGCGGTACGCCTGCGCCCCGGTGGTGCGTCTTAGAATCTCCCGGAGTTCTTCGGGGCGGGGCGAATTCATTATCATCTTGAACAGGAACCGGTCCATCTGCGCCTCGGGCAACGGATAGGTCCCTTCCAATTCAATCGGGTTCTGAGTTGCCAGGACAAAAAACGGCGCCTCCAGCCGATGGGTCGCGCCGAAGACGGTCACCTGCCGCTCTTCCATCGCTTCCAGCACGGCCGACTGCGTCTTGGGCGTGGCGCGGTTGACCTCGTCGCCGAGCACCACGTTGGCGAAGATCGGGCCGGGCCGAAAACGGAACTGCCGCTGCCCGTCGCGTTCCTCCAGCACCTGCGTTCCGATGATGTCCGAGGGCATCAGGTCGGGCGTAAACTGGATACGCTTGAAGCTTAGCCCCAGCACTTCGGCCGCGGTCTTCATCAGCAGGGTCTTGCCCACGCCGGGCACGCCCTCGATGAGTACGTGACCGCCGCAGAAGAGCGCGGTCAAAACTTTGCGCACGACATCGGCGTAGCCCACCACGACCCGGCCGATCTCCGCCTCGGCGCCGCTGAAGAGCCGGCGGAACTCTTCCGCCTGACGGTTGACTGACGGTTGCAGCGCCGCGCCCATCGGCTTCGACTAACGGATGAGGTCCTGGTAGCGCGGCGGGATATTCTGGCGCGCTCTCAGCGCCAGTTCCGGCTCGCCTGAGCCAAGGCCGGCCCGCGTGTACGGAGTCTTTGCCGTCGCTCTCTCGCTCCCTGCCATCAAGCGGCCTCCTGCCCCTGCCGACAGCACCCCGGCGGGGAGCTGAAAGGTGACGTAACGCGCGTCCTGGACGGCAAGCTTGGGGCCATGCTCGCCCGGCCGGTAGAACCTGGCGGGGTTGCCCGGCGAAGGAAACTCGCCCGGACGGGTGTCGCCGAGGGAGCCTCCTTTGCCGCGCTGCGGCTGGCGGTTTTTCGCTTCGTCGCTTGCCGAGCGGCCCCGGCTGGCGGGCTTGTCACCGGCTGCGCTTTGTTGCTTGCCTGCCTGCCCGGGCCGCTCAAGTTGGTTACGCGACTTCCCGCTGGCGGCGGCTGCCTGAGCCGTCTGCCGGCCGGGGTTATCCGGGTTTTGCGCGGTTGGGATTTTCTCGCCCGAGCCGGTCTCGAGTTGAGCCTTGCTGGGCGAAGCTTCGTTTTCGAGCCGCTTTATGTCATTGGCGGCTGCGGCGCCGGGCCGGTTGCCCTCGCCCCTTCCTGGCCCGGCCCCCTGCCCGCCTGAGCCGGTGCCTGTCCCTTGCCCTTGTCCTGCCCCTTGGCCGTGGCTGCCGGAGTACCCCGCCGGATTGCGGCCTGACACGCCTTGGGCAAAGCCGGTGGACTGATGGGGCGCCGCGCTGCGCGGTTCAAGCCCGGCTAATTGCGTCGGCTTCTCGGCGCGGGGCGCCAACGTCCTGACCAGTAGCTTGGCGGCAGCCTTGGCACCGGGCGCGAGCGCCTTGGCGACCGCCGACGAGGCGTCTTTCACTTGATGCGCCAACTGGGCGAGCGGGGCGCCCGCCCGCGACCACAGAAGCTGCGGGACAAGTCCGGCCCCCAACAGAAGCGCCGCCGCCAAAACGACGGCGCCCGCGTATGGCAGACCGCGCCGCAGTGTCAGCCCGGCGCGCAGCGCAAATGCCCGGCGGAGATCGAGGCGGTCAAGCCGGGCTGCGACCCGCCCGCGCAGCAATGCGAAAAAAGGGCTTTGCCGAGCCTCTCGAGCCGCACGCGAGGGATCGGTCAGCACCGCGAAGGTAAGCACCTCCTGGTGGGCATCCAGCAGCTCGTCCAATTCCCGCCCGGCATCCGCGAAGCCGCCTGCCCGCGATGCCTGTCGCCACGCCAGTGCTAGCGCCGTAGCCGCGGCGGCCAGGACCAGACCCCAAAGCAGTTCCTCGACATAGGCGATAAAGCGCGGCCTCGCCAGCGCCTGCGCCAGCAGCGCGCCTCTCCCGCCAAGCCATCGTATCGCCAGCGCAATGGCCGCCGCGCTAAGCGCCAGCGGCGCGCTCTTAAGCAGCGTTCGGGCTGCCCCGACGCGCGCCAACCGCCGGCGCGTCTGCTCTATAACCTGCTCGGGCTCAACCATTCACTGCCTTAAGGAAGCCCCGGAGACCGGCGCCGTGGCCAGCTCGCGGCGCGCCCGCAGTCTGGCGATCGCGCGCAGATGGCCGGCCAGCGTGCGCGAAAAAACGTGGCTGCCGTCGCGTCGCGCAACGAAATATAAGTAATCGGTCTCGGCCGGATAGAGCGTGGCCACGACCGAGGGCCACCCCGGATTGGCTATCGGCCCGGGCGGCAGCCCCGTAAAGCTGTACGTGTTGTAGGCCGAAAAGGTATGCACCGCCGCCAGCACCGGCTTCTCCTCTCCGCTCGGATTATACTGGGCCGTCGGATCGGACTGAAGCGGCATCGCGCGCCGAAGCCGGTTGGCAAAGACGCTGGCGATAAGGCGACGCTCGCCGGCAAGCCTGGCTTCCTTCTCCACCATCGAAGCGACGGTCACCAGGGCGGGCAGCGTCAGCCCCAAGGTGAAGCTCCTTTCCTCGACCGCCGGCGTAACCATCGCAAAAAACCGCTCCAGCATCACCTGCAATATTTCCTGCGGTTCGTCGCCCAACGAAAATCGGTAGGTGGCGGGAAACAGGTAGCCTTCCGCGCCCAGCGGCTCCAAGCCAGCCGCTTTGACAACCGGCCCATGGAGCGCCGCCTGCTCGAACTCTCGCGCGCAAACCAGGCCTTGGCGCTGCAAGCGCTCGGCCACCTCGTGAACCGTCAACCCCTCGGGTAGCGTCACCCGTAGCGCTCCCGCCGAGCCGCGCACCAGGCGCTCGACAACCGTGCCAAGCCCTTCTCCGGGAGCAAAAACGTAGTCTCCCGGCTTTACTCTGACGGCTCGCCCGCTGAACTCCATGTAAAGCGAAAAAACCTTCGCGCTGGCGATAACCTGCGCGCGCTGCAACTGCCTGCCGATGCGGGCCAGGGAGTCGCCATGCCGGACTACGACCAGGCGCGTCGAACGCCGGCTGGGCGGCGCCACGAGCAGCCGGTAGCCGCCCAGCAATATCGTCAGGAGCGTCGCGCCGATTAGCCCGGCACGCGCCGCACGAGGCACCGATCTGCTGCCCACGCCGGCGCCGGGCGCAGCGTCCTGCGGCAAGCTGATCCGACCGGCTTCCCGGTTCGGCGCGCCGGCCGACGCGTTTGCCGGCCATGCGCCGGCCTCTTCCCCGGGCACCCCGGCCGACTCCGGCTGCTGATCTGCCGGCGCGCGCGCCGGCCCCTCAGCCATGGCGTTATGGTTCGGCGCTTCGCTAGGGCCGATTTCACGTGGTTTCTCGGTCATGCGACTCAAGCCATCTCTGCAGGATAATAGCTGCAGCCTGAGCGTCCAGATGACAGTCCGGGCGCACTCTGCCCCTTGCCTCGCGGATCCTCTCCCTGGCCTCGCGCGTGCTCAGGCGCTCGTCCTGAAAGCTGACATTCCAACCGGTTCTGGCGGCTAGGCGCTGCCCAAAAGTCCGGGCTCGGTGCGCCCCGGTTCCCTCGGCTGCATTCATCAGAAGCGGCAAGCCGATGACCACCTCGGCAACCTCGCGACCGGCCAACAGCTTAAGGATCGCCCGAACGTCGCGTTCAAAGGAAGCTCGTTCGACGACACCCAACGGGTAGGCCGCGACTCGACCGAGGTCGCAAACCGCAACCCCTATTCTACGCGACCCGAGGTCGAGGGCTGCTACGGCTCCTGGTGCAGCGAAATTACTCATCTTGACATCTCTAAAATGCATCTAACATCGCATTGCCTCAGGGTTTTTCAAGACAACCTCTGTTGACCCATTCTCAACCATGAACTAGCTTGTTGAGCAATGCGCTGGCTTCGAAAGGGGGCGACCGAGGGTCCGCGCCTTGTCGCCGCGCTGGGTCTTGCCACAGGCAGCACCCTGGCTGCGCTTATTATAGCGTTGTCGGCTTTGAGGCCTACTTACAACGTTCGCGGGCCACAGCCGGTGGCGCTGCAAGCGGGCCGAGCGTTCCAGCCGGAGGCCGAGCCGGCGGCCAGCGCCGCGCAACCGGCGGTAAGCGTCGAGATGACGGTGGGCGCGCCCGTCAAGGCGCAAGAGTATTTGAGGCTGCTGGGTTTACCCGCCAACGAAGCGGACCGCTGGGCCTCGGAGCTTTTCAAAGCAGCGGGCGTTAGCGTCTTTCAGCCGAACCATGCTCTGATGGTGTTGCGCGACCCGGGCAACACAAGCCTGAGGGGGTTGCGCTACGAATTGAGCGATCGCGTGGCGGTGGTCGAGAAAGCGATCGGCGAGCACCTTGTCCGCGCCGAGCAGGAAGCGATCCGGTACAGCTTCCAACTGGTCAGCCTCGAGTTCACTGTGCGCGGCGGCTTCGGCCGGACGGCAGCGCGCGAGCACCTTCCGGCTTCCGTGGCGAGTGCGCTGGGCAAGGCGTTCGCGCATCAGTACCCGGTCCGCCGGCTGCCGGACGGAGCGGTCGTCAAGGTAATCTTTGGAGAACTGGCGAGCGCCGACTACCGGCATCGTGTCGCGACAGGACTGGAAGCTGCGGAGATAGGGTTCAAGGGGCGAAGGTGGCGGGCGTTCGCCTTTGCCGATCGCGGCAGGCGGCCGAGCTTCTATGACACGCGGGGCGAGGCGCTGGAGACGGTTGCGCTGCGCTACCCGGTTGCGTTTCGCTATGTTTCCTCGGGCTTCAGCTACCGGCGTTACCATCCGCTGCTGCACCGATACCGGCCACACCTTGGGGTCGATTTCGCCACGCGTTACGGCGCGCCGGTGCGCGCGGTCGCCGACGGCACAGTCGAGCAGGCCGGCTGGTGCGGAGAGTTGGGTCGTTGCGTCCGGGTGGCGCATGGCCGGGAGATGGTCAGCGTGTACGGCCATCTGGCCCGGATTAGCTCCGGCGTACGGCCAGGGGCTGCGGTCGCAAGCGGTCAGGTCATCGGCAAAGTGGGCTCCAGCGGTCTCTCCAGCGGCCCGCACCTGCATTTTGGCTTGCAGCGAGGCGGGCGTTTCGTCAATCCGCTAGGGCGCTACCTTGGCGCCCGGCACCGGGTTTCGCCCCGGATGCAGGCGTTGTTCGAAAATCTCAAAGCAAGGTACCTGGCGCTGCTTGGCGGGATGCCGACCAGCGGCAGTTATTTTGAGGAATCGCCGCAGCAGGCGCCTGCCCTCAAGCTGGTCTCGGGCGCAGCCGACGCGCAGCGGTCCACGAGCGGCGCCTTTTGGCTTGGACAAGGCGACCGCGCGGGCGCTCCAACGGCTGCCGGCTCCCGGCTGCGCTTCGGGGCGCATCTTCTCAGGCACCGCCGGCGAGAGAAGCGCTCTGGTTGAGTACGAATCCCGGCGCAAGGCTCGCGCTGAACCAGAGCGCGATACGAAAACGGCTCGGCGCGCCGCGCAGCGGTTCCCGGCAGACCAACCGCGCGGGTGCACGGCCGGGACAAACAGGCCGGTGGCAACTCGATTCGAGAGCTCGTTTTTCGATCTCCCTCGACCGCGCGTGATAGCGCACCGCGGCGCCAGCGCCGTTCGGCCCGAGAATACGCTGGCCGCCTTCGCCGCCGCCTGCGAAATGGGCGCGCCGTATATCGAACTTGACGTCCACATGACCGCCGACGCCGTCGTGGTGGTCTGTCACGACGCCGATCTGCTGCGCACCGCCGGCGCGAAGATCGCGATCGCGCAAACCGCCCTCGAAGCGGTGCGCCGCGCCGACGTCGGGGCGACCTTCAGCGCTGACGGCGAGCACTATCCCTTTCGCGGCCAGGGCCTTAAGGTCCCCACCCTGGCCGAGGTCCTTGCCGCGTGGCCCGACCGCCGTTTCGTGGTCGAAATCAAGCAGACCGCGCCGAGTCTTGTTGCCCCGCTGCTCGAGGTGGTGGAAAGCCTGCACATGACCGACAAGGTGCTGATCGCCAGCGAGCATCAGGAGCCGCTCGACGAGTTGCGCGCGCTGGCGCCCGCGGTTCCGACCAACTTTTCACGCTTCGAGGTCGCCCGCTTCATGCAGGCGCTGGCGGCAGGCCAGACGGATTTCCGTCCTCCCGGCCAGGCGCTCCAGGTGCCGCCCTCCTACGAGGGCTTTGCCCTGGTAACTCCGGCAAGCGTTGACTTCGCCCACCGCCTGGGCGTCGAGGTCGATGTCTGGACCGTCAACGAGGTTGACGAAATGAAGGCCATGCTCGCGCTGGGCGCGGACGGAATCATCACCGATTGTCCCGACCGGATGTTCGGCTTGTTGGCAGGGCGCGCAGAACGTTGCTGAGCAATCCCGCGGCCCGGCAAGACACCTGACGCAGACCGAGCGCGGGGCAATTTGCCGGGCGGCGCAACCGATTCTTTCTTGAGGGAAAAGAAATGAAACTCGACAGGGGCCTTTGGACGCGGTCGCTGGCCGAGGTGCCGGCGACCGCGCGCGAGAGCGAACAGCTTGGCTTCGACGCGCTCTGGGTACAGGAAGCCGGAAATGACCCGTTCTTGGCCTCGGCCATTGCCGCCGAGCACACCGAGCGGGTCAAGGTAGGCACCGCGGTGGCGATTGCTTTTCCGCGCAGCCCGATGGTGACCGCGTGCGCGGCCTGGGACTTGGCGCGGTTGGCCCGCGGGCGCTTCATCCTGGGCCTCGGCACGCAGGTAAAGGGACACATCGAACGCCGCTACGCCACGCGCTGGGAGAAGCCGGTAGCCAAGCTTAGGGAGTACGTCGAGGCGCTGCGGGCCATTTTTAGCTGTTTCGCTGCCGGGGGGCGTAAGCTTTCCTACCAGGGCAAATTCTACAACTTTTCTTTGATGACGCCGTTTTTCGCCCCGGAAGTTCATGACTACTCGCGGATTCCCATCTACGTGGCCGGGGTCAACGACCGCATCTGCGAGTTGGCCGGCGAGCTATGCGAAGGGCTTCACGCTCACCCGTTCCATTCGGCGAAGTATCTACGGGAGTTTGTCCTGCCTCACGTGGCCAAGGGCCTCGCCCGTTCGGGCCGCCAGCGCAGCGATTTCACCATTGCGACCAGTGTCTTCGTCGTGACCGGCCGCAGCCCGGAGGAGCTGGAGCGGGCGAAGGCCGCCGTGCGCCAGCAGATCGCCTTTTACGCCTCGACCCGGACCTATGCGGTGGTGCTCGAGACCCACGGCTGGAACGACCTGCCGCTGCGGCTCAACGCGATGGCGGCGCGGGGGCAGTGGGACTCGATGGGCCGCGAGATAACCGACGAAATGCTCGAGGCGTATGCCGTAAGCGGGACGCCCGACGACATCGGTCCCAGGATAAAGGCGCGCTACGAGGGCCTGGTCGATCGCCTCGCGTTGTACATCCCGTATCCCAGCCCCCTCAACGCGGGCCAATGGCGCGAGCTTGCCGCCTGGTTCAACGGCGCCTCTTGAGGCTGCATATTATAGTGACACTCTCAGCACTAGCGAGCTGGCCGGCCTGCCATCCGCGTACTTGGCTGCTGCGCCGGGCGCCCCTCCGGCCAGCGCAATCCGGGATTCCTCGCGCGCGGCCACTGCGTGGCGGCTGGCTCGGGTGTCGAAAGGTCGCGTAACGCGGCCTCGCCATCTGCTGCCATGCAATGGCTTGGCGCACCAGGGGTCCCGGCGCGGTCCGGGCAGGCGCGGCCACCGCCTGCCAATCACAGAGACCGCGCCGCGTGGTGTCAGCCGAATCCCGCCCCCCTCACCTTGCTCCTCTCCCCCCAA
Organism: Deltaproteobacteria bacterium; assembly: GCA_021794015.1. Lineage (GTDB taxonomy): Bacteria > Desulfobacterota > Binatia > Binatales > Binataceae > JAJYRQ01. Next base: position 76,153 of record JAJYRQ010000003.1, read on the forward strand.
GGGGAGAGGAAGAGAAAGCAGAGCACGCGTCCCCGACCAGCGGGAGCGCAATGCCGCGTAACGCGGCCTCGCCATCTGCTGCCATGCAATGGCCTGGCGCACCAGGGGTCCCGGCGCGGTCCGGGCAGGCGCGGCCACCGCCTGCCAATCACAGAGACCGCGCCGCGTGGTGTCGGCCGAATCCCGCCCCCCTCACCTTGCTCCTCTCCCCCCAAGGGGAGAGGAGCGGAAAAGAGGGCGCTCACCCCACTTTTGTCATTCCCGCGCGCGGCGCTGACCGCGCGACCGCGTCTCGACCAGCGGGAGCGCAATACCCAGTGCGTTTTCCCTGCTGCCACGCAGTGGCCGCGCGCGAGGCCTGCCCCGAGCCCTGCCGAGGGGAATCCCGGGCTCCGCTGCCGCAGCGAACGCAAGACCCCAGCATTCTTCGCGCGGCAGACGCCGTCTTCGGCGTCCCTTCGGCAGGCTCATGGGGCAGGCTCTAAGGGCCGTCGAGGGACCCTCTGCGCACGCGGGAATGACAGAGGTGGCGCGTCTTTGCGCAACGGGTGTAACGATATCCTGCACTTCTCAATAAGGACGCCCACCGCCTGTGAGCGTGAGAGCCCAGGCTGACACGCAGTTGAGGCGCAGCCTACAACCGCCCGCGCTCGCCCGGGTTCTAGGGCGCGAGGTAAAGTTGGCGCACCTGCTCGACCTCGGGACCGTTCGCCTTCCAGTCGCGCTCCAATTGTTCCCGCTGTCTCGGGGTCAGGTCCCAGGAGAGCGGACCCTGGTGCCCGGGCGCAAAGACCACGGTGCTTACCAGACCCGGGTACTCGTCGTGGAGCAGCCGCTCGGCAAGGTCGTTGCGCGCCAACTCGATCGGCGTGCGCGTGTTGATTAGCGCCTCGATGGGGCTCAGCAACTCGTGCGCCCAGCCACTGTGATGCTCGCTTTCAGCCGGCACGAGGTAGTCGGCCTTGGTCGCCGCCTCGCGCTCGGCGCGTAGCTGTATGATGATCACGTGGCGCAGCCGCTGGTGGTTGTCCTTAAGCACTCGCCTGAGCCACTCGACGGCGACCCAGACGCCGTAATTGTCGAAGTACCCTCCGTCGGCGACGTGTTCCTGGAGCACGCCGGTGCTCCCGTCCTCCTGGGCAACGTCGCCGGTCTCCTCGCTCACGTAGCGTGCCCGGGCTGCGGGGCTGATGTAGGGGAAAGCCGCCGACATGCGCACCGCGGTCACCACCGAAATGTCGGCACCCGGGTAGGCCCCCTCTCCGAACAGCAGCGCCTCCGGCACGTTTTTGAGCGGCAGCATGGTAGTGCTGAAAAGCAGCGCCTGACCCGAATCCACGAAAGTGGCGTTGAAGACGGTTGCCGGGAGCCAGCCTTCGGCGACCGCCCGGGTCCACTGCGAAAGCCGGGTATCCATCGGCCGCCGGCCTCCATCCTTCCACGGGAAGGCCCAGCGCCAGACCTGCTCGAGCGCCCATCCGCGGTCTAACGTTCTCTCTTTGATCCACGGGAACAGAAGGCGTATCCCGTCAGGATAGGCCAGCGCCCAGGCCGTCGCTCCATGCTCGGAGGTCTCCGCCGCGCGCAGGGCCTCGGAAAGCTCCTCCTCATCGGGCGCGTCATGGTTGCGGAAGTAGGATTCTACGAAGTCAAAGGCGCCCACCGACCCTCCCGATGTCGCGCTGATAAGCGCGATCGCCCGGCTGAAATCGGGACCCAGCTCGCGTTGCAGGCCGACCAGCACCCGCGCCGTCCAGGCGGTCGCCTGGATGCCGCCCCCGCTGGCGCATACGACGACCATCACCGGCTTGCGCCCCTGCGGCTGGCGTTCGAACCAGCCTTGAACGACCTGCCTGGTCGGCACCGGCGTTTGCACGGTATTGGGATCGCCCGTCTCGACCGGCGAGAATATTCGGAAGTAGTGATCGTTGCCGGCCCAGCTATAGCTGAACCACGAAAACATCACCAGCATCAGCAGCACCGGCGCCCGATACCGATCGAAGAAAAAGGCAACCGCCGAAAGCAACAAGGTCGCCAGCAAAAGCGAGTACTCAAGGTAAACCAGCGCCGGCCATAGCTCCCGAGCCTCGCCATGGAGCAGATAGTACCGCCCGGAAAAAAAACTCCACAGCCAAAAACAGCCGAGCACAAGCAGGAAGCAAAACGCCGCCACGTGCTCGGGAAAGGGCCGGCCGGTCTCCTCGTTCAGGTAACCGGGACCCAGCGCGCCCAGCATCGCCGCCCAGCGCGGCATGGAACTCCGCGAACGCTTGGTCAGCATCTGCGGGAGCCACCGCTCCGGCAGCAACACGCCGCACATCCGCGTCCGGTCTTCGGCCGGAACGATTGCTCCGTACAGCACGGTGGCCGCCCACAGGATGACCACCGCGGCACCCGCGCCGAGCACAACTCCCAGGATGACCCATTGGTGGTTCGACTCGGCGCTAAGGCACAGACGCACCGCCAGCGGCAGCGCAGGCAGCGAGAAGAAGACGAACCGATGGCGGCAAAGTACCAGCCGCGCCCGGGTCACCCGCTGGATAAACGGCTGGTGCTTGTCCACCTCCTCGAACCGTTCCGGACCTAGCGTAAGAACCACCATCACCGCGGTCATGCAGAGCCAGCAACCGGTAAGCGCCAGGCAGGTAACGTACAACGGCTGGATCGCGTTGTCGAAGACCATCAGGTTGGAAAACATCCGCGGCGCGACCCAGACCACCACGGTAGGAATGGCCACCAGCGCCACGAAGAAAGAAAGCTGAAAGCGGAGGAAAAACAGGTAGCGCAGAAGCGGCGGCGCTACCCTGTCCCACGACCGGACCGCTTGCCCAAGCCTGTCCGCCAGATGCTGGATTAAATCGCCCAGCAGCCGGCGAACGCTCCCCACGCCGGCGGTGTCGGACGGGATTGCCACGGCAATAGACCAAGCATCATATTAGCCCGCCGGCCTGCCCCTTTGAAACAACCGCGCCCGGACCGTCGCGCCCCGTCGCCTGGCGGCGTCCGGCACCCCGACCGCCCCAAGCGCCACCCGCCCGGCGCTACTCGTACTTACGAATGTCGTCGATTACCTTGCCGTCGTTGGGCAGGGCGCCGGGCGGCGTGAGCAGGACTTCGCAGCGGAGCTTGCAGACCTCGCGGAAGGCGGCGGCGATGGCGCGCTTAAGTTCCTCGCCCGCCCCATCCTTGACCTCGCAGCGCAGCGTGGCGGCGTCCTGGTGCTCGACGCTGTCGATGACCAGGCGCGCCTTGACAATCTGCGGATGGCGGCGAACGACCTCGGCGATCTGTGCGGGGCGTACGAACATGCCGCGCAGCTTGGCCGTCTGGTCGGCGCGTCCCATCCAGCCCCGGATGCGCGGCGCGGTGCGGCCGCAGGGGCTTGGCCCGGGCAGCAACGCGGAGAGGTCGCCCGTGCCGAAGCGGAAGAGCGGGTAGTCGGGATTAAGCACGCTTACCACCACCTCGCCGACCTCGCCCGGCTCAACCGGGTCGCCCGTCCCGGGACGGACAAGCTCCAGGATGACGCCTTCGTCCACGATCATGCCTTCCCGGGCAGGCGATTCGTAGGCGATTAGGCCGGCATCCGCCGTCGCGTAGCACTGCAGCACCGAGACTTTGCGGCCTGCAAGCTCGGCGCGCAAGCCGGCCGGCAGAGCCTCGCCGCTCACTAGCGCCTTGGCGAGCGAACTCAGGTCGGCGCCCGTTTCCTGCGCCTTGTCGAAGAGGATCTTCAGGAAGGACGGCGTCCCAACGTAGACGCTCGGCCTTAGGTCAGCGATGGTCTTAACCTGCAGCTCGCTCTGGCCGACACCGCCCGGAATCACGGTGCAGCCAAGTGCGCGGGCGCCTTCTTCGAACATCGCGCCGCCGGGCGTCAGGTGATAGGAGAAACCGTTGTGGACGAACTCGCCCGAGCGGATGCCGGCGGCATACAGCGCGCGCGCCAGCCGCCAGTGATCGGGGCCTGCGCCTTCCGGATCATAGACGGGCCCCGGCGAAACGAAGACCCGGCGCAGCCGGGCGGGCGCCGTCGTGGTCAGGCCGCCAAAGGGCATGCCGGCGCGCTGCAGATCGCCCAACTCGGACTTGCGCGTGACGGGCAAGGCCGCCAGCGCCTTGCGGTCAGCGATAATGGCGGGATCGACGCCCTGGAGAATCCGAGCCCAGCCGGGCGCCTTGGCCTTGGCGGCGCCGAGCAGTGCCCGCAGCGCCGCAAACTGTTCGCGCTCGCGCCGCTCGGGGTCGCGGGTCTCGAGCGCGTCATAGTACGGAGCATCAGCCATTTGGCACCCGTGGGCGCGGCGCCGGCAAACTTACGCCAGCCAGCGCTTGCGCCGTTTATAGTGCTTCCCCTCGCGGTAGCTCAGCCGCCGTTCGCCGGCCAGCCCAAGGTAGAATTCCTTGACGTCGGCGTTTTCGCGCAACGCTTGCGCGGGGCCGTCGAGCACGATGCGCCCGTTCTCCAGGATGTAGCCGTAACGGGCATGGCGCAGGGCGAGATTGGTATTCTGTTCGGCGAGCAGCACGGAAACGCCCTGCTCGGCGTTGAGCCGGTCCACGATCGCGAAAATCTCCTCGACCAGTTGCGGCGCCAGCCCCATCGACGGCTCGTCCAACAGCATCAGCTTCGGCCGCGACATCAGGGCCCGGCCGATGGCGACCATCTGCTGCTCGCCTCCGGAAATGTAGCCCGCCAGGGAGCGCCGGCGCCGCTTAAGCGAAGGGAAGTAGTGATAGACGCGGTCGAGGTCCTCGCCAACGCTCGTGCGCCCCGCCCGGCGGGCAAAGGCGCCTGTCAGGAGGTTGTCCTCGACCGTCAGATGCTCGAAGCAGTGGCGTCCCTCCATCACCTGGATGACGCCTCGGCGCACCACCTGGTGCGGCATCAACCGGTCCAGGCGCTCGCCCTCGAACTCGACGGTGCCCTTGGTGACCTGGCCGCGCTCGGCCTTGAGCAGGTTCGAGATCGCCTTGAGCGTGGTGCTCTTGCCGGCGCCGTTGCCGCCGAGCAGCGCGACGATTCCGCCGCGCGCCACCTCCAGCGAGACGCCCTTTAGCACGAGGATTACGTGGTCGTAAATGACCTCTATGTTGTTGACCCTTAGCAGGGGTCCATCGCCCGCCACGGCACCGTCTCTCCAGCCTAAGCGCAGGCTTTGGCTGTTACTTCGCGGCAGCCTCGACCTTCGAGCAGTCGCGCGGCGTGATGCCTTTTTCTTTGGCGTACGCCAAGGCCGAAGCCTTGTACATTTCCCAAAGCATGCGCCGGTGCGGCTTGATCCAGTCGGTGATCGTCTTCCAGTGGTGGCCGTCCCACTGCTGGATTTTGACGTCGCCGCCGCCTTCGTGGTCCGTGCAGGTGACGTGGATCGGCGTCACCAGCCCGGCGGCGCCGAGCTGCTTGATGCGGCCGGCGGTGAGATTGAGGTGCTCGAAGCCCCACTGGATCTGCTCGCCGGTAAGCGGCTTCTTGCCGTACCTGGCCTGGGCGATACGCAGGGCCTCGGTATCATAGATGGCGTTGACCACGCCGCGGTCGTAGAGCACCTCGCCGACCTTCGCCTTGGTCGCATGGCCGCCACCCTTGCCGTACACGTACTTGAGAATGTCCTGGATCACCGGGAACTTGGCGCCGACTCCCGTGATATTGGCGGCTTTGTAGCCCTTGCCTGCCGCACCCGCGGGTTCAACGTCAGGCTCGGAGGCCGACCACCAGATGCCGACGAAGTGAGTCATCGGGTAGCCAATGGCGGCCGCTTCCTTGACCGCCGTCGAGTTCATTACGCCCCAACCCCACATCAGCACCCAGTTCGGGCGCAGGCGGCGGATTTCCAGCCAGGTTGCCTTCTGCTCGAGCCCGGGATGGGCTACGGCGAACTTGCTGAACTGGTAGCCGTAGCGCTGGGAAAGCTTTTCGAGCGTGGCAATCGGCTCCTTGCCGTAAGCGCTGTCGTGATAGACGAGCGCGATCTTCTTGCCCTTGAGCTTGTCCAGCCCGCCCTCCTGCGAGCCGACGTACTGGATAATGGCGTCGGCCCCGGCCCAGTAAGTCGCCGGATAGGTGAAGGCATAGGGAAAGACCGGGCCGTAGCTGGCATCAGCGCGGCCGTAGCCCATCATGATCAGCGGAATCTTGTCGGCCGCCGTGCGCTCGAGCAGCGCGTAAGAGATGCCGGTCGAAAGCGGATCGACCCATGAGGCGCCGGTCGGCCCCTTGTGCTTGAGGCGCTCGTAGCACTCCACGCCTTTGTCATTGTTGTAGGCGGTCTCGCACTCCTCGTAGGTAATCTTGACGCCGCCCACGCCGCGGTCGCGCGCGTTTACCAGGTCGAGGTAATCGGCGTAGCCGTCGGCGAACGGAATCCCGTTGGGCGCGTACGGCCCGGTACGATAGACCAGGCGCGGCACGAACTGCTCGTTCTGCGCCTCGGCCACGCCGCCAACCAGCAAACCGGCGGCGACGGCAGCCGCCACAACTCCGATTGCACCTTTCCAGGCTTTCATAAAACCCCTCCTCCGGACGCCAGCGAACTCGATGCGCTGGAATCCATTCGAAAGCGGTGCCGCAAGGCCCAGCCGCGATAACGACGGCGCAACGCTAGCACAGCTCCCGCTCAAGGGCAAACGCTCGCCGAAACGCGGCCGCAGCCTCGGTGACAGGAGCCTCAGTAAGGAAAGGGCCACAGCCGCAGCTTCTCCTTGCCTACCTGCCAAAGCCGCGCCAGACCGTTGGGCTCGACCACCAGAAAAAACACAATCAGCGCGCCGAAGATGATCGATTGCAGGTTGGTGACCGTGGCAACCCGGATGCTGAGCCCCAAAAACCCGGGCGCGTTGCTCAGCAGCACCGGCACCAGCACCACGAAGGCCGCCCCCAGGAACGAGCCGAGGATGCTGCCCAGGCCGCCGATAATAATCATGAACAGAATCTGGAATGACCGCTCGACGTCGAAGGCCAGCGGCTCAACCGTCCCGGTGTATACAAAGGCCCAAAGCGCGCCCGCCACGCCCACGTAAAAGGAGCTGACAGCGAAGGCGGTCAGCTTGGTCGCCAGCGGACGGATGCCGATGATTTCGGCCGCGATGTCCATGTCGCGGATCGCCATCCAGGCGCGCCCCGTGGCGCAGCGCACCATGTTCTTGGCCGCCAGCGCCAGCAGCGACACCGTGGTCAGCGCGAACAGATACTTGTCCACCGAACTCGCCTCGGCGCCGGTTATATAGACGCGGCCAAAGACCGCCCGCAGCGGCGCCGAAATCACCCCCGAGGAAGAATAATTGGTAAACCACGGAACCCGGTTAAACAGCCAGACCAAAAAGAATTGCGCGGCCAGCGTGGCCACGGCGAGGTAAAACCCCTTGATCCGCAAACTCGGCACACCAAATACGATGCCCACCGCCGCGGCGATAAGCCCAGCAATCACGATCACCAGCACCACGTTCAGATGCGGAAAGCCGATGGCCAGCTTGTAGGCCGAAAACGCGCCAACCGCCATGAAGCCGCCGGTGCCGAGCGAAACCTGCCCCGCGTACCCGGTGAGAATATTGAGCCCCAGCGCCGCCAGCGAATAGACCAAAAACGGTATCAGAATCGCGTCCAACCAGTAGCCGTTGGCAATCAGCGGCACGCCCACATAGGCGGCCAACACCAGCACAACCAGCGCAATCCGATCCTGGGCGATCGGAAAGATCGCCTGGTCCGCCGCGTAGCTCGTCTTGAACTCGCCCGCCTCGCGATAGAACACGAACCGCTACACCCGCTCGATTATCCGCTCGCCGAACAACCCCTGCGGCCGGAACAGCAGAAAGATGAGCGCCAGCAGGTAGGCGAACCAATTCTCCACCGCGCCGCCCAGCGCAGGCCCCCAAAACACTTCGCCGACCTTCTCCGTGGCTCCGACGATAAGTCCGCCGACAATCGCTCCCGGCACCGAGGTGAATCCCCCCAGGATCAGTACCGGCAACGCCTTGAGCGCCACCAGCGAAAGCGAAAACTGCACGCCCAGGCTGCTCCCCCACATGATCCCGGCAACCAGAGCGACCAGCCCGGCCATCGTCCACACGATAACCCAAACCACCTTTAACGGTACCCCGACCGAAAGCGCCGCCTGGTGGTCGTCGGCCACCGCGCGCAGCACCCGCCCGACCGAGGTCCAGCGGAAAAACAGCGCCAGCGCCGTCACCAGCAGGCCCGCAACCGCAGCGCCCACCAGGTCGAGCTTGTTCACCAGGATGCCGCCCAGCGTGAGCGGCCCGCTGGGGATGCCGAGCTCCAGCGTGTGCACATCCCCGCCCCACATGAGCTGCCCCAACCCCTCAAGGAAAAAGCTTATCCCCAGGGTTGCCATGAAAAGAATGATCTCCGACTGATTGACCATTGGACGCAGCACCAGGCGCTCGACCGCGAAGGCCAGCCCCACCATCACGCCGCAAGTCGTGCCCAGCGCCAGCCAGGCCGGAGCCCCCATCTCCATCTGCCCAACCAGCATCAGGGCCGCGAACAGCACCATCGTGCCCTGGGCGAAGTTGAAGACGCGCGAGGCCTTGTAAATGATCACAAACCCGAGCGCCACCAGCGAATACATCACCCCGGTCAAGAGACCGCCGGTCAGCACCTCGACGAAAAAACGCGGGTCCCCCGCGATCTGCACGAAGGGATCGATCAGGACGGTGTAGAGGAAATGCACGGCTTCTCCTCGGCTGGCGCCGGCCCATGGTCAACTCCGAGGTAAGCCTCGACCACGGCCGGGTCGGTGCGCACTTGGTCCGGCGTTCCATCGGCGATCTTGCGTCCGTAATCGAGCACCACGACGCGGTCCGAGATATCCATGACCACGCCCATGTCGTGCTCGATAAGCGCGATGGTGGTGCCGAACTCCTGGTTCACGTCGAGGATGAAGCGGCTCATGTCCTGTTTTTCCTCGACGTTCATCCCGCCCATCGGCTCATCCAGCAGCAGCAGTTCGGGCTCGGCGGCCAGCGCCCTGCCCAGTTCGACGCGCTTTTGCAGGCCGTAGGGCAGGCGGCCGACCGGAATTTTGCGCACCGCCTGGATTTCCAGGAAGTCGATGATGCGTTCGGCGAAGGCGCGGTGCGCAAGCTCCTCGCGCCGGGCGGGGCCGAGGTAGAGCGCGTCCCACAGCAGGTTGGCGCGCATCTTGAGCAAGCGTCCGGTCATGATATTGTCGAGCGCGGTCATGCTGCGGAAGAGCGCGATGTTCTGAAAGGTGCGCGCGATCCCGTTCTTGGCGGCGTCGTGCGAACGCATCTGATGCACCGCGCGCCCCTTGTAGGTGATGGTCCCCTGTTGCGGCTTGTAGAAGCCGTTGATGCAATTGAGCATCGAGGTTTTGCCCGCGCCGTTGGGCCCGATGATGGCGCGGATTTCGCCCCGGCGGATGTCGAAGCTCACGTCGAAGAGCGCCTGGATGCCGCCGAAGGCCAGCCGCAGGTTGCTGACCTCGAGCAGGACCCCGTCGCTGCCTCGCTCGCCAGGCTCCGCGCTCACCGTGTCCGACCTAGCCGGCTTTCCTAGGCGCAGTTAAGGGCGCCCCTGAGCCCTTGGCGGCGGGAAAGGTTGCGGCCTCGGCGACCCGGACCCTGGCCCGTACGCTCCCCGTGCGGCCGTCTTCGAACCTCACCTGCAGCACGCTCTCGCACTCGGCGCAGCCGGAATAAAGCGCTTCAACCAGCGCCGCATATTTCTCGCCAATCAGGCGGCGGCGCACCTTGCGCGTGCGCGTCAGCTCTCCGTCGTCCGCGTCGAGTTCCTTGGGCAGGATGAGAAAGCGCGCAATCTGCGAACCGGCGAGCACCGGGTCCCGCGCCAGGTCGCGGTTGACCTCCTCGACCTTGGCGCGCAAAAGGTCGTAGACCTCGGACTTGCCGGCCAGCTCAGTATAGCTGGTGTAGGCCAGACCCCGGCGCTCGGCCCAGTTGCCGACCGCGCCGATGTCGATGTTGACGAAGACCGCGGCGTGGTCGCGGCCGTGGCCGAAAGCGACGGCCTCCTTGATGTAAGGGAAGAACTTAAGCTTGTTTTCCAGGTACTTGGGCGCAAACAGCGTTCCGTCTTTGAGTCGCCCCACATCCTTTGCGCGATCGACGATTTTCAGGTGTCCGCGCGCGTCAAGATACCCCGCGTCGCCGGTGCGGATCCAGCCCTCCGGAGTCTTGGTCTCCTGCGTCGCCTGCGGATTCCTGTGGTACTCGAGAAAAACCCCCGGCGAGCGAAAAGTCACCTCGCCCGCCTCGGTCACAGCCAGCTCGACCGTACCCACAGGCTTGCCCACCGTGTCGGGATAAACCTCGCCGTCAGGCTGCATGGCCACGAATACCGCGCCCTCGGTCGAGCCGTAGAGCTGCTTAATGTTGATCCCGAGGCCGCGGTAGAAAAGGAACGTGTCGGGGCCAATCGCCTCGCCGGCGGTGTAGGCAACGCGAATCCGACTTAGGCCGAGCGCGTTCTTGAGCGGACCGTAAACTGCTGTTGCGCCCAACCCGTAGCGTAGCCGGTCGAGCCAACCAACCGGCGCGCCCTCCAGGATGCGCGTGCCAACTCGGCGGGCATGTGCCACGAAATGCCTGAACATCAGCCGCTTGACCGCACCCGCATCCTCCATCCGAACCATCACGTTGGTCAGGATGTTTTCCCAAATCCGCGGCGGCGCAAAAAAATAGGTCGGGCCGATCTCCCGCAAATCCTGCATCACCGTCGCCCCCGACTCCGGACAGCACACGCAGAAGCCCGCGCAATAAGCCTGCGCCACCGAGAACGAGTTGTCTCCCACCCACGCCATGGGCAGGTAGGCAAGGGCCTCGTCGCGCTCGGTAAGACGATCGAACTCAACCGCCGCCTGCGCGGTCAGAATCAGATTGTCGAAGCTGAGAACGACGCCTTTGGGCTGGCCCGTGGTCCCCGAAGTATAAAAGAAGCCCGCCGGATCGCTGCCCCGGCCTGCGGCAACCTCCGACAGGAAGCTCTGCGGGTGAGCTGCGTCGTGGCTCCGCCCGTCTTGCTCGAGCTGTGAAAGACTGTGCAGCCAGGGCTCGCGATAGCTGCGCAGCCCGCGCGGATCACTGTAGAAAACCTGCTCGAGCTTTGGGAGCCGCGGCTTTACCGCGCACAGCTTGTCGACCTGCTCCTGGTCCTCGGCCACCGCGAAACGCACCTCGGCGTGGTCAAGGACAAATTCCATCTCGGCCGCGGTCGCATCCTGGTAGACAGGCACCGCCACTGCGCCCAGCGACTGGGCCGCGACCATCGACCAGTAAAGGTGCGGGCGATTGTCGCCGATGACGGCCAGCTTGTCGCCGCGCTCAAGTCCCAACGCGGCCAAGCCGCCGGCCAGCGCGCGGACGTGCTCCAGCGCCTGGCGCCAGGTCCAGGTCTGCCAGATGCCGAGGTCTTTCTCGCGTATCGCCGGCCGGTCGGGACGCAGGCGGGCATGATGCAAGAGCAGCTTTGCAAAGGTATCCAGCCCGGGGGTTCCGGGCTTTTGCTTTTCGGTGGCGAAGGGGCCGGAAGGAGTTGCGTTTGCCCAGCCGCTCGGCGCGCCCGAATCGGAGCGCGCTGGCGCAGCCTCTGATGCGTAGGAGTCTAGCTTCGCCTTCTGGGCCACCGACCGACTCGTTCCCCCGTACTATAGCGTCTATCTTCTGCCTGGCACATCCGGTGCCATCCAATATGCGGCAAACGTGCCTGGGCGCGCAAGGCATCGCACGCACCCCGCTGCGCCTTGGCCGGGACCTTCCCGCTAACGCGGCGACCTTGCGGCCGCGCCCAAGCTTGTATCCGCGGCAAGCCGCCCGACCGCTTTACGGCTCAGCGCCACCGCTTAAACCACGCCCGCAGGAGCCCTTCGATTCGCCGCGTCAGCCTGGCCCGGTTGAAAGCATCGGCCGCCTTGCCAAGCGCTTGCGCGCGGGTCGGGTAGGCATAGATTACATCGGCGAGACCGAGCAGGCCCAGGCCGGCGGCCATCGCCACGCCTATCTGGCCGATTATCTCTCCCGCCCCGGTGCCGACGGCGCTGGCGCCCAGGATACGTCCGCGCCGCCCCACCGCAACGATTTTAAGGAAGCCTTCCGTGTCTCCCTCGATCACCGCCCGGTCAACCTCGCTCCACGGTTGCACGATCACGCGGCAGGCAAGGCCGCGCGCTGAGGCCTGCGCTGCGTCGAGCCCCACGTGCGCCACTTCCGGCTCGGTGAAGACACACCACGGCACGGCCGAAGTGTCCAGCCGGCGGCGGCCGAAGAAAAGTGCGTTGCGCACCGCCACGCGGGCGGCGGCGTCGGCCGCATGGGTAAACCTCTGCCGGGAACAGACATCGCCGGCAGCGTAGACTCGGCGATTCGAGGTGCGCATCCGAGCGTTCACCCTGATGCCGGCGTTCTCATTCCATTGAACGCCCGCGGCTTCCAGTCCCAGCCCGCGCAACGCGGGCGCGCGGCCGGCCGCAACCAGGATTTCGTCGCAGGCAAGCGTATGACCCTGCGTCCCGCACTCGATTTCGATGCGCTTTTCACCGCTCTCAGTGCGCACGCGACGAATCGACGCCCCGGTATACAGCCGCACCCGGTCGGCTTCGAGCGCGCGCGCGACAACCGGCGCCACGTCGGGATCGGCTTGCGGCAGGATGCGGGGCGCGGTTTCGACCAGCGTCACCTCCGAACCCAGGCGGCCGAAGGCTTGGGCAAGCTCACAGCCGCTCGCTCCGGCGCCGATCACGGCCAGCCGCCCGGGCAGGCGGGTCAGCGCGAAAACCGTTTCTGTCGTTAGAAACCCCGCTTCGGCCAGGCCCGCTATCGCAGGAACCGCCGGCTGCGTGCCGGTGGCGACCAGCGCGCGCCAAAAGCGCAAACGCCGGCCGTCAACGTCGACGGCATCGGACGCAACGAAACGCCCGTGGCCCCAAAAGAGATCAACGCCGAGCCGCTCAAAGCGCCGGATAGAGTCGTGCTCTGCAAGCTCAGCCTGCGCGCGGCGGATCGCGGCTGCCGCCCCCGCGAAGTCGGCCGGGCATGGCCGCTCGCTGCGCTCCGCAACGCTCCAGCCTTCCCGCGCCTGCCGGCAGCCCCGCGCATAGTGTAGTAGCGCCTTGGAAGGGACGCAGGCGAAATTCAAGCAATCGCCGCCCATCGCGCGCCGCTCGACCAGGGCCACCTTCGCTCCCAGTTGCGCTGCCGCGGCCGCAGCCACCAGGCCGGCGCTGCCGGCTCCCAGCACTACGAGATGGTAGCGAGGCGCCGGCTGCGGGTTTGAGCGGCCCGCCCCGATGACGCTCTCGGCCAGCCGCTGCGCATCGTCGGCCCGGCCCCCGGCGCACGCCGCGCCTGCTTCGACGGTCATCGGACACCTCCTCCGGACGGACTGAATGCTCTTCCCACTATAGCCAGCGCAGGTATGGTCCGGAAAAGCGGCCCCGCAAGGTCGGCCGAGCACGCCGGCGCCGGCGTGCATCGCGGCCGCCCCCGCCGCAGGCTATGCTCTCATCACGGCAGGGGCGGACTCGGCACCGGGAAAAAACGGCCCGGCGCCGAGCCGATGAGGAACCAGCTCTATGCTTATAGGCGCGTTGGGCGCGGCGGTCGCAGCGCTGGCGCTCGCCGTTTTGCTGCTGGTGCTTTGGCGGCCGGGAGACCGCGGCGAAGCAGCCGAGCTAAGAACCGCCGTGGCCGGTCTGCAGGCCGCCCTCGCCCGCGCCGAAGAGGGGCTGCGCGCGGAACTGGCGCGCACGCGCGGCGAACTGTACGAAGCCTCGCGCGCGTTGCGCGAAGAGGTCGGCGCCACCCTAAGAACGCTGGGCGATTCCAACGTGAGCGCGCTAAGCGCGCTTGCCCAGCGCCAGCAGGGAGAACTCAAGCTTTTCTCCGAACAGCTCGGCACCCAGCTCGCGGGCCTCGGCCATGTTATCGAGCAGGGCCTCAAAGGACTGCGTGAAGCGGTCGAGGCGCGCCTTTCCCAGCTCCAGCAGGACAGCAGCACCAAGCTGGAGATGATGCGCGCCACCGTCGATGAGAAGCTCCAGCAAACGCTCGAGCAGCGGCTCGGCGAGAGCTTTCGCCAGGTGAGCGAGAGCCTCGAGCAGGTCCACCGCGGCCTGGGCGAAATGCAATCGCTGGCCGGCGGCGTGGGCGATCTCAAGAAAGTGCTCTCCAACGTCAAAACGCGCGGCATGCTGGGCGAAGTGCAGCTCGAAGCGCTGCTCGCGCAGATTCTCGCCCCCGCCCAGTACGACCGTAACGTTGCCACCAAGGCCGACAGCGCCGAACGCGTCGAGTTTGCCGTGCGCCTGCCCGGACGCGACGGTCCCGGCGGCGACCCGGTCTGGCTCCCGATCGACGCCAAGTTCCCGCTGGAAGACTACACCCGGCTGGTCGAGGCGCAGGAACGCGCCGACCTGCCGGCCGCCGAAAGCCAGGCCGCCGCGCTCGAGGCGCGCATCAAGGCCTGCGCGCGCGACATCCGCGACAAGTACCTCAACGCGCCGGTGACCACCGACTTTGCCCTGCTGTTTCTTCCCACCGAGGGGCTTTATGCCGAGGTGATACGCCGCCCCGGCCTGTTCGAGACGCTGCAGCGCGAGTTCCGGGTCGTCGTGGCCGGACCGAGCACCCTGGCAGCTCTGCTCAACAGCCTGCAAATCGGCTTTCGCGTGCTGGCCATCGAGCAACGCGCCGGCGAAGTATGGAAGCTCCTGGGCGCGGTAAAAACGGAGTTCGGTCGCTTCGGTGACACCATCGACAAGGTGCACAGAAGAATCGACGAAGCCTCAAGCGCGCTCGACCACGTGAGAAAGCGCTCCCAGACGATCGCCCGGCGGCTCAGAGACGTGGAAGAGCTGCCGCAGGGACAGGCGCAGCAGTTGCTCCCCGAGCCGGGCCCCGAGGACCCGGCCCCAACGGATTGAACCCCAAGCTTCTTGCAGCCTCGGCCGCCGGGCCGAGCGGTGCGGCGCCGCCAGATGCGGGCCGCGAACAGCCCACGGCCGGCCCGAGCGCTGGAGCTTGCCGCTTGCGCGCGGTTCTTGCGCCGCCGGCGCCGCGCTCAAGCCGGCCTTACATCGCTCGCTCGATCCGCTTATATTAAGTAGCTGGATGTATGGTGCCGGCCGCGTCCTGGCGCCGGCCGCCGCGCGACGGCCGACACCGCGCGGCACAAGAGGGACAACGGCGGCCGATGAGCTTTTTTGCGCAGGCCCGGCAGAAAATGGTGGCCGAGCAGCTTGTGCGCCGCGGTATTCAAGATGCCGGCGTGCTGGCCGCGATGGCCCAAGTCCCGCGCGAAATGTTCGTCCCCGACGAACTGGTCGACCGCGCTTACGACGACGGCCCGCTGCCGATCGGGGCCGGCCAGACGATCTCGCAGCCCTACATGGTCGCCCTGATGTGCGAGGTGGCCCGGATCGGACCGTCCGAGCGCGTGCTCGAGGTCGGCACCGGCTCGGGCTACCATGCGGCGGTGCTCTCCCGACTCGCGGCAGCCGTCTTTTCTTTGGAACGCCTGCCCGAGCTGGTGGAGCAGGCACGGCAAAGGCTTGCCGCCTGCGCCGCCAACGTCGCGCTGCGCCTCGGCGAGGGCGGCGAAGGGTGGCCCGAGCAAGCTCCGTTCGACGTCATCATGGTGACGGCCGCGATGCCGGGTCTGCCCCGCCCGCTGCTCAGCCAGCTTGCACCGCTCGGCCGCCTGGTTGCCCCGGTGGGCGAAAAGGAACTGCAAAGCCTGGTGCGCGTCACAAGACGTGGCGGGCATTGGCACGAGGAGTACTTCGGCGAATGCCGGTTCGTCCAGATGATCGGCGCCTTCGGTTTCACCGAGTGAGGCTTAGGCTTTAGCGGCGGCCGGGCGTAATTGGCCCGGATGGCCGGGTGCGGGAGCGCCCAACGGGGCGCTCGCAGCGGCAGGTTGGGAGGCTCTGGGGAGGCTGGGAAATGCCGGCACGCGGGCGAACCGGGTTTGTATCAATGGCCGCGCCGGCGCTGCTGGTCCTGGTAGCTGCCGCCGGATGCGCCGGGCAGAAGCCGCCTCCGTCCGGGCCGGCCGCCGGACGCTCGATCGTTCACGTCGTCCGCCCCGGCGAGACCATCTACAGCATCGCTCAGCGCTACGGGGTCGGCGCGCGCCGACTGGCCGCGGCCAATCGTCTCGGTGACGGGCAGAGCCTGCGCGTCGGCCAGCGGCTGGTGATTCCGCTCGGCGCGCCGGCCCCGGCGCGGGCCGCCAGGTTGGGGACGCCACGCGCGCCCCCGGTGCATCACGAGTTCGCCTGGCCGATTGCGGGCGGCCGTTTAGCCTCCGGCTTCGGCATCCGCAACGGAGCGATGCATCACGGCATCGACATCGACGCGCCCGCCGGCACGCCGGTGCGTGCCGCCGAGGCCGGCGTGGTGAGCTACGCGGGCCGGATGCGCGGCTACGGCAACGTCATTATTGTCCGTCACGCCGGCGGTTTCGCCACCGTTTACGCCCACAACCGGGCCAACCTGGTCCGCAGCGGCCAGGCCGTGCGGCGCGGCCAGACGCTGGCGCGCGTCGGCAGCACGGGAAGAGCGACCGGGGCCAACCTCCATTTCGAGGTGCGCTACCGCAACGTCGCATACGATCCGCTGACCTGCCTGCCTGCGCCCGAACCGTCGCCGCCGCATTTTGCCCGCGCCGCAGAGCCGCTGTATCCTTGAAGAGGCGAGTTGGGGCCACACGCCGCCGCGCCTTCGCAGCACAGGCCCCGGAGCACAAGCCATGATGCCTGACCAACTGAAGCGCCTGGTCAGGGAAATCCCCGATTTCCCCAAGCCTGGCATATTGTTCCGCGACATCACCCCGCTGCTAAGCGACGGCCAAGCCTTGCGTTCCCTGGTCGATCTTCTCGCCGACCCGTTCAGAGGCAAGGTGGATATCGTGGTCGGCATCGAATCGCGCGGCTTCATAGTCGGAGCGCCCGTCGCCTACCGCCTCGGCGTCGGTTTGGCCATCGCGCGCAAGCCTGGCAAACTTCCCTTCAGCACGATAATGCAGAGCTACCAACTCGAGTACGGGTCGGCCTCGCTCGAGATTCATCGCGACGGCCTGGCACCGGCGATGCGCGTGCTCGTGGTGGACGACCTGCTGGCTACGGGCGGCACTGCCGAGGCAGCGCTGCGGCTGGTAAGCAAGCTGGGCGCCGAACCCGTAGGCTGCGCCTTCGTCATCGAACTGAGCCAGCTTAAGGGACGGCAGCGGCTGGCGCCGACCGAATGTTTCGCGCTCATCAAGTACTAATGACCCCACGCAGCCATCCCCTCTGACCGCGCGCGCCACGGCAGGCTAGAGCCGCAGGACGATGCGAAAGCCGGTTTCCAGTCGCCGTGCTTCAACCGCCCGCCCGGCGCCGGATGCGGCGCTCACCGCCGACCGGCGCCGGCTCATAACCGTTCTGCTGGTTACCGCTTTCTACTGCGCGGTCGAACTGGCCGCCAGCTATTATGCCGACAGCCTCGCGCTGCTCTCCGACGCGATCCATCTGCTGACCGACATCGGGGCGCTCGGTCTTGCGTTGCTGACGCTCTGGATTTCCCGACTTCCGGCCCGCGGTGCGAAGACTTACGGCTACCTGCGGGCGGAGGTTCTCGGCGCGGTTCTAAACGGGCTCGCGCTCTGGCTCCTGGTGGCGTTCATCTGGTACAAAGCGCTGCGCCGGCTCGACCACCCTCCGGCGGTACAAGGCGGCGTCATGATGGGGATCGCCTGTCTCGGCCTGCTGGTCAACGGCTTTGCCGCCTGGATGACCCACGGCAGTCGCCGTCGCGGCGAAGTGGGGCTGGCCGTGAGCGGTGCCTTCGTCCACGTTCTTTCCGACCTGATTGGTTCGCTCGGCATCCTGGTATCGGGCGCGCTGGCGCGTTTTTTCGGCTGGCGCGCGGCCGACCCGGCGGTGAGCCTGCTGATCGGCGTTCTGGTGCTTTACGGCTCATGGGGGCTCATCCGGGAGGGCGTCGATGTCCTGATGGAAGCGGTGCCGGCGCAGGTTGATCTGGAAGAACTGCGCCGCGACCTGCTGGCGCTGGGCAACGCCGAGGAAGTCCACGACCTGCACGTCTGGTGCCTTGCCAGCCGCCAGCTCGCGCTCTCGGCCCATGTGGTTGTCGGTCCGCACGCCGACCACGACCGGGTGCTGGCCGACATTTCAGCCATGCTCGAGCGCGATTACAACATCCGCCACGTCACAATCCAGATCGAGCGCCGCAGCCGCCGCCCGCAGGAACCGCAGCACTTCTAGACCTGCCATGCGGAGGCTTCCGAGCGCCGCGCTAATCCTGCGGCCCGCCGGGGCGGGCGCGTTGTCCCCGACCCGCGCCCTGCTCAACCCTGGCTCGCTGCCACCCCCAGCAACGCGCCCAGCCCCGCCCGGGGCAACAGCAGGTCCGCCAACGTATACCGGTCCAGGGTGGCCAGGAAATTGTCGCAGGCCTCGCGCAACGCCTCTTTCAGCACGCAGGCCTTCGAAAGAATGCAGCGATTCTTTGCGCCGCGAAAGCACTCGACCGGCTCAAACGGACCTTCCGTGTAGCGTACCAGCGCCCCGACGTTAATCTGGGCCGGCGGCCGCGCCAGTTCGATACCTCCTCCTTTGCCCCGGTAAGTTTGCACGTACCCTCCGCGCGCCAAGCCGTGCACAACCTTGACCAAGTGGTTGCGCGAAATCCCGTAACGCTCGGCGATCTCGGAGATCAGGCAAAGCCGCTCCGCATGAATGCCGAGGTAGATCAAAACCCGCAGCGAGTAATCCGTATAGCGTGTCAATTCCATGCTTCATCCGCCAGGGCGTTGCCCGCCCCTGCTCGCCCGCTCCCGCCAAAGCCGCGCTCGGCCGGCTTGCCGGGGCCGTTCGCGCGGCGTCCTGCACCCTTGCCGAGCGCCCTGCCAGAGCCCGATCTTCGGGGCCAAAGCGCGCTGGCGCAGCGGCCGGCGCGCCGCTGCGCCGTAAAGCTGTATTGCAGATTCATCTTAACGTGCGCTAGCATACTTGGCCAGAGTTTTCGACTGCCGTCGCGGCGCCGGGCCGTCCGTTTGCGGTCCAGAGGAGTTCACCCTATGGCGAGTTACCAGGTCGAGCAGCTTTGCCGAGAGATCGTTTTCGGCACTCAGGACGCGGTCATCTTTGCCGACAGGGAAGGAATCATTCAGCTATGGAACCCTGGCGCAACTCGAATCTTCGGCTATGGCGCGCAACAAGCGTGCGGCAAGACGCTTGACCTCATCATTCCCGAGAAGCTCCGCGACCGCCGCTGGGAAGGTTACCGGCAAACGATGGCTAGCGGTGAGACACGCTACGGGAGCAGTGTTCTGGCCGTTCCCGCCCTACGCAAGGACGGCGCCCGAATCTCGGTTGAATTTACGGTAACCCTGATTCGCGGCGTAGACGGCGAGCTTCTCGGGATCGCGGCCCTGATGCGCGACGTTACCGAACGCTGGGAGCAGGACAAAGCGCTTAGACAGCGCCTCAAACAGCTCGAGGGCGCTGCGGGCAAGGCTTAAGACGAAGAGCCCCGGATGGCCACGCCCGTCCGGCAGCTTCGGGCAACCCTGCACGGCCTTGCTCCGGCGCGTACCAGGATTGGCAGCGCCGGGGCCGGAGGCCTGTGCCGCGGCTGCTCGGGGGATCGCCCGCTTGCAGCCCAGCGCAAATGTCTCGACCATCTAAGGATAGCGCGACAACGCAAGGGCGCGGTCGGGATGAAGCAGCTTAATTTCAGCTTGAAACCCCTGGCGCCGTACGACCTCAGCTACTCGGTGTGGCTCTTGCGCCGCCGTCCAACTAACGAGCTGGACCGCTGGGAGGACCGAACCTACCACCGCGTCGTACTGTTCGGCGGCCGCCCCGTGGCGCTGGCTGTCACCCAGACCGGCCCGCGCGAGAGGCCGGAATTGGAGGTTTCGGCGCTGGGCAGAACAATCGGCCCGGCGGAAAAGCCGGCGCTGGCGCGGCTCTTAGCTCGCATGCTCGGAACCGAAGTCGACCTGGCGCCGTTCTACCGGACGGCGCGCCGAGACTCGCAGCTCGACGAACTCGTCCAGCGTTTTCGCGGCTTCAAACCTCCGCGCTTTCCGAGCCTCTTCGAGACCCTGGCAAACGCGATCTTGTGCCAACAGATTTCGCTCAATGTGGGGCTGGCGCTTATCGGCCGCGTCGCCCGCCGTTGGGGCCTTGCGCTCGCGCCCGGCAACCACAGCCCTCACGCCTTCGCGCGGCCGGCCGACCTGAGATCAGCGCGGCCGCAGGACTTGCGTCGGCTCGGACTCAGCCGCCACAAGGCGGCCGCCTTGCTCAACCTGGCGGCTATCGCGGCGCGCGACGAACAGGCGATTGAAGGGATCGGCGCCTTGGGCGACGCGCCGGCGATGGAGCGTCTGCTGGCGCTGCGTGGTGTCGGACCGTGGAGCGCTGAGTACGCGCTGCTGCGCGGGCTGGGGCGACTGCATTTCTTTCCCGCCGGCGACGTGGCCGCCCAGAAAAACCTCGCCCGCTGGTTGGCCCTGGAGCGTCCTCCCGACACGGCCGAAACCCGCCGGCTGGTGGCGCGCTGGCATCCTTACGAAGGGCTCGTCTATCTTCACCTTTTACTCTTCAGCCTGTCAGCAAAGGGATACCTGTAGTGAGAACGCCGCGCGCCCCCAAAAGCGTCCGCGCGCAGGCCAACGCCTCCGGCTTTCGGCCCAGGCCGACGCCGCCGCGCTGCGCCGAGCCGGACGCACGACATGCCCAGCGGCCAGGCCGGCCGCCTTTGGGCGGCGTGGCGCCTCTTGCCTTCGCTGTAGAAAATGATAATGATTATCAATAGCGGCCGGGCCGGCCCAAGGGGATTGCTCTTCTTTCCCTGGCGCGGCAGGCGGCACGCCAATGCGAATCTCGCTCAATCAGCTTCCCGACGGACAGGCCGCAGTGGTCGCCGAGATTCGCGCCGGCGGCTCTCTGATGGCGCGGATGACCGCCTTCGGCTTAAAGCCCGGACGCCGCATTCGAGTTATTCGCCGCGCCAACTGGCAGGGGCCGCTGCACGTTCGGGTCGGCATGACCGAAATCATGATTCGGCGAAGCGATGCGCAGAGCGTCCAGGTCGCGGTCGATCCCGCCTGAGGTCCGGCGGGTTGTGATCGTGGGCATGCCCAACACGGGCAAGTCCACCCTGTTCAACCGCTTGACGGCCTCGCAGGCGCGCGTCGGCAACTGGCCCGGCGTCACGGTGGCCGCGCAAGCCGCCCGGATCGCGGCAGGCGGCGCGACGGCGGAAATCGTGGATCTGCCGGGAATCTACAGCCTGGAAGGCGGCTGTGAGGCCGAGCTCATTGTGCGCCGTTTTCTCGAGCGCGAGCCGATAAACCTTTGCCTCGTGCTGTTGCACGCCGCCCAGCTCGATCGGCAGTTGACGCTGGCCCTCCAACTCAAGACCCTCGGGCTCCCGCTGCTGGTGCTCCTCAACATGGCCGACGAAGCCGCGGCGCTCGGCGTTCGCATCAACGCCGCCCGGCTCTCGGCCGAGCTGGAGCTGCCCGTTCGGCTGATCAGCGCCAAGTACGGCGGCGGGGTTGCCGCCGCCTGGCAGTGCATCGAGTCCCTTCTCGACGAGCGCCCGGGCGCTGCGCGCGCCGACGGGGCGGGCCGCCATGCGCGGGCGCAATCGGGGCGCCGCAATGAACTCCATCGCGTGCCGCAACGCGCCGAAAGCCTGCCCCGCAACGGACAGACGGCATGCCTTGGCTGCGGCGCCTGCCCTATGACTTGGGCGGCTGGCGCCACGGCGGGCGTCCCAGCCGCGGTCGCCGTGGAGCGGATTTACGCCAGCGCCGTGAAGGCACCCGACGACCTGCCGGAGCGTCTGACGGCCCGTCTCGATCGCCTCCTGCTGCATCGGCAGCTCGGCTTGCCGCTGTTTTTCGTCACGGTTTTCCTGCTCTTCGAGCTGGTTTACCGGCTCGCAGCGCCGATGCAGGAGGGCATGGTCTGGGGGCTGGGCCGGTTGCGACTGGAGCTGCTGGAGCCGGCGCTGCGAGCGGTCCCGCCGCTGTTAAGGAGTTTTCTCCTGGAGGGGTTGTACAACGGCGTCGGCACGGTGCTGAGCTTCCTGCCCGTCATCGTTCTTTTTTTCGTTGCGATGGCGGCGATTGAGGACAGCGGCTACCTGGCGCGCGCGGCCTTTCTGATGGACGCCGTGATGGCGCGGGCGGGGCTGGACGGAGGCGCCTTCGTAATCCAAGTGATGGGGTTGGGCTGCAACGTGCCGGCGATTTTGGGCACGCGGGTGATGCGGTCGCGCGCGCTGCGCCTGCTGACGATGCTGGTAATTCCTTTTTCGTTGTGTTCGGCGCGGCTGCAGGTTTTCGTTTTTCTGGCGGGCGCGCTATTTTCGGCTCGGGCGGCGCCGCTGGTTTTGCTCTCCTTGTACGCGGCCAGTTTCGCCGCTGCGGCGCTGACCGCTGTGGTCTGGCAGCGGCGTTATCGCAGCCCTGAGCCGCTTCTGCTGGAAATGCCGCCCTACCGGTTGCCCACTGCCGGCCATCTGCTGCGCCAGGCGCGGCGTGCAGCCGAGCATTTTCTGCGCCGGGCGGGCGGCTTTATCATCGGAGGCATGGTCGCCGTCTGGTTGCTCACTCATCTTCCCACCGGCGTCCCCCCGGCGGGGCCCGCGACTCTGGCCGGAAGGGCAGCGCTGCTTTTGGTCCCCGTTTTCAGGCTGGTTGGCATCGGCCCGCTGCTCAGCCTAACGCTGCTGCTCGGATTCGCGGCCAAGGAGATCATCATCGGAGCGCTGGCCGTCATCTACCGGGCAGGCGATGCTAAACTGGCCGGGGTGCTGGCGGCCGACCTCGGCTGGGTACAGGCCTACAGCTTTATGCTGTTCACGCTTATCTACACGCCGTGTCTCGCCACCGTGGCCGCCATCCGGCAAGAATCAGGCACCTGGCGTTTCACCCTGTTTGCCGTCGGCTGGTCGCTTACCTTGGCGTGGCTGGCAAGCTTTCTCTTCTACCAGGGCGCGCGAGCCCTGCTATGAGGACACTTCTCGCCATGATTAGACTCAAACGCGCGTACGACCCGCCGGCGCCGCAAGACGGCGTTCGCGTGCTGGTTGACAGGCTTTGGCCGCGAGGCGTGAAGCGCGACAGCGCCCAACTTAGCCGATGGATGAAAGAGATCGGTCCCAGCGACCAGCTCAGGCAGTTCTTCGGCCATGAGCCGGAGCGCTTCGAGGAGTTCCGCCGCCGCTACCTGAAGGAGCTGTCGCTTGCGTCGGCCAAACCTCAACTCGACGAGCTCCTGGCCCTTGCCCGCCGGGAAACCCTTACGCTGGTGTACGGCGCAAAGGACCCGCTCCACAACCAGGCGGTGGTGCTCAAAGGGCTGCTCGAGTCGCGCCTTAAGCGACAGAAAGGCTAGGCTGTACCCGCAGCAGGTGCCGACCCCGGCGCAGGGGCCGGCGGGGCGCGCGATTGCGGGTGGACGATCGCTCAGCGTACCGGTGCCCCTCAGGCCCGCGGCCGGCATCTCCACGGTGGAGAGCGCTAATGGAAGAAGCGCCGTTTTTCCGGGAAATTGAGCACGGCAGCGATTTGGCGATTGAGGTGTTTGCCCCCTCGCGCCTCGAACTTTTCGCAAGGGCCTTGGAGGCAATGGGCCGCCTGATGGTCGCTCCCGAAGGAATCGACCCGATCGAAACGCGGACCGTAGCCGTTGGTCCTGGAACCGACCAAGAGATGCTGCACGATCTGCTGGCGGCAGCGCTCAACCTTTTTCTCATCGACGAGTTTGTCTGGACAACTGCCGGCGTGACGGAGAAGAATCATGGCCTTGAAGCCTACTTCACTGGTGAGCGCCTGCGTGTCTGCCGCCACTGGCTGCTCAGCGAGATAAAGGCCGTCACCTACCATCAGCTAAGTATCGCGCAGCGCGAGGGTCAATGGCTGGCCCGAATCGTGTTCGATATCTGACCCCCTGGCCTGGCTCGACCCGGCAGCCCACAATGGGGCGCCCGCGATCGGACCGGCCTCGGCCATGACGTTCAACGCCGAGCGCTGGAGCGCGTTGGCGGCGGCCGGTGCCGCGCTCCTGCTCGCCTTTCTTGATGCCTCCGTCAACATCGCTTTTCCGGCGATTGGCGCCGCCTTTGGCGTTGGCGTCTCGAGCATTCAATGGGTGGTCATCGCCTACCTGCTAACGAGCGCAAGCTTAGTGCCGACGTGCGGGCGCGTGGCGGACCTTTGGGGCCGCCGCAGGATGTTGGTGGCTGGCGTAGCGACCAGTCTGGCGGCGCTAACGCTTTGCGGTCTGGCGGGGAGCTGGGGGTTTTTTCTCTCGTTTAGGGTCTTACAAGGGTTCGGCGCAGCGCTGATTTTCGCCAGCGCGCCCGCGGTGGTAAGCGCTAGTTTTGGTCCTGCCGAGTTGGGCCGCGCCTTGGGGATTCTCAACATGGCCGGCTACGTCGGTTTCACCGCCGGACCGGCCGTCGGTGGTTTACTCGTGCAGTTGTTCGGCTGGCGATCGGTCTACCTGTTCAGGCTGCCCTTGGCTCTGCTCGCTGCCGGGCTGGGCTTGATGCTGGGGGCTGACAGCGTAGGCCGGCGCTCGCCGGGGCGCCGGCTCGGGCTAACGCCGCCTGTGCTTTTGGCCGCCAGTGTAACGGCTCTGCTGCTTGCCTTGAGCCTTAGCAGCCCGCAACGGCAGGCGCGCCTGCCCGCCTTGCTGCTCGCCGTTGCTGCGGCCGCAGGCTTGCTGCTTTTCGTTATCGCCGATCGGCGGGCGGCCTATCCACTGTTTGACCCGCGCCTTTGGACCCCGACCCTGGCCCTGGCGAATGCGGCCAATCTGGTTGCCAACGCCGCTCTCTTTGTGATCTGGCTGCTGGTCCCCTACTACCTCGTGGATTTTCTGCACTACGGGACCGGCGCGGGCGGCCTGCTGCTCGCGCCCTGCCCTTTCGGGATGGCGCTTGGGGCGCCACTCTCGGGCCTGTTGACGGACCGGATGGGCAGCCGCTGGCCGCAGCTTCTGGGGCTTGCCTGCGAAGCGGGCGGGCTTGCTCTAGCGGGCCGGCTCGGGAGTGCGGCCTCGTACCCTGCGGTGGCGGCGGTATTGCTGCTGAGCGGCGTCGGCATGGGCGTCTTTACCGTGGCGAACATGAGTTTTGTCATGTCTTCGGTACGGTCCGACGCGCAGGGCGCAGCGGCGGGGACCGTATCGATGATGCGCACGCTGGGAATCGTTGTCGGCGCAAACACCGCGGCGTTGGTTTTCGGGGCCCGGCTGGCTTTCCACGAAGCGACCCTTGCTCGCCTGGCAAAGCCGCCGGCCGCGCTCAAGACGATAAGCTTTTTCGCCGCTTTCCGCGAAACTTCGGACCTCGGCGCGCTGCTCTGCCTGCTGGCGCTGCTCCTGGCCGCAGTGGCCACCGCCCGGCGCGTCGTCCCGCCCGCTTCAGAAGTGCCCGCGCGGTGCTGAGCGCGAAAACCCGCCCGCCGCGAGTCGAGTTGCCGGCGGCGGCCACGACCCACGCGGCCTTGTCTGCTCGGGGTCGCGGCGGCGTAGGTGAAGCCGCTTCTCTCTCAAACCCAGCCGACGACGCGGAGCGCCGCCGTCAACAGATAAGCAAGCACCAGCCCGGACAGCGGCCCCGCCACCCAGCCCTCAAGGATCGCTCGAAGCGTTGACCAGCGGACGGTCTCAACGCCGCGGGCAAGACCCGCCCCGGCCATCGCGCCAACCAGCGCCTGGTTCATCGACGTGAAAGCGCCGAAGCCAAGTACCGCGCTCAGCACGACCAGCGCCTGAACGAACTGCGCGGCGGCGGCCATCTGAAGATCAAGACGCACGATCTCGAAGGCCATCCGCTCAAGCAGCCCCCGGCCCCAGGTAATTACCCCCAGCGCGAGCCCGCAACCCCCAAGCACACCCGCCATCGCGCAGCCGCTTAAACGTGTGGCTACCAGCACGCCGGTCGCATTCGCCACATCGTTGGCGCCCATGGTAAGCGATGCGAAACACCCGGCTAGCACCAACAGTCGTCTTGCCGTTTGCCTGCTCCCACCCGCCAGCAGGACCCGATCCAAAATCCGGGTGAAAACAAAACCAAGCGCCAGAGCGGCAAACGGCGCCACCGCCCAGACCGCAACCAATCTAGCCAGCGTCGCCCATTTCACGCCGATATGCTGCGCCAGCCCCGCACCGACCATCGCAGAGACCAGTATCTGAATGGTCGAGGTCGGAAGCTTAAGCCGGTTGTAAAGCGCGGTCAGGGCGAAAGCCGCCCCAAGCATGGCGCTGCCAGCCCGCAATCCCATACCGGCCCCGAGCAGCCGCTCGCCAACGGTGTGCAGCACGCCGTGGCTCAGCAGGCTTGCGCCGACCAGCACGAAGACGGCCATCGTCGCCAGCGCCGGTCGCACGCCAACCGCGCCGGTTGCGTACGGCATTCCCATGCAGGCACCGGTGTAGTGCGCGCCCATGCTCCACGCAAACCCCACGGCGAGCGTCGCCAGCACCAGCGAATCGGCGCTCACAGGCACACCCCTGCCTCCGCACGGCACCGCGCCCAGGACCTCGGCCCCGCACACTAGACGGGCGCCAACCCGCTGCCGCCGCAAGCGCCGGCTTCGGTTTGTCGGCTATTCACGCAGCGCGGTTGGCCGGGGCAGAACCGCCTACCGCCTCCTGAAGGCTCGGCTCCGCTCTGTCTTCTCAGCGCTTAGGGAAGCGATGCAACCGGCTTGCCGCTCGGCCCGTAAAGCGTCAGCGTCGGATTCCCGTTTCCGTCCACATCCAGCGCGGCTCGCGTCTTGTGCGCGCCGTCGAGCAGTGCAACGCCGGCGGTGTTGGCGCCGGTGACGTGGAGGCCGATTCTCGGCCCCTTGGTCCCGTCCAGGCTAAGCGTCGGCCGTCCGTCCTGGCTCAACTCGAACGTGGCACGCACTCGGCGCGCACCGTCGATGAATACCAGCGCCACCCGCCCGTCTTGCGTAACGCCCAAGGCGCCCCTCGGAATACCCTGGCTGTCAAAGAAGCGGACGCGAGCGATTTCCTGGCCGTTGATCCCGACGGCGACGCGCCGTTCTCCCTTTCTACCGTACATGTCCAAAGACGGCTCGCCGCGGACCAGATGCAGATCTGCCCGCTTCGCGCCACCGGCATCCTGCAGAATGAATTCCCCCGCCCGTACCACCTTGGCCCGCTTGGTAGCAGCCTGGGCCGTCGCCTGCCACTGGCTGCCCGCGGCCAGCACAAAGGCGATCACCGCCGTACCCGCTGCTCCGGCCAACGCTGCAAAGAGCGCGGGCCACTTGCCCGATGCTAGGGTTGCGCGCATGACGATCTCCTCCTGTTAAAAGCGTTCTCCGCCAGTAAAGACGTACCACTCGTAAGGCTACTGCTTTTCACTTCGCCAGGGGAGATCCAAGCGGAACTTCGATCCGCGCCGCGCCTCACTTGCCGAAGCCGCGCCGCGCCAAGGAGCACAAGCCGCGCGCCGCGCAGACAGCAGATAGCGCATGCCCGTTTGCGCCTGCGCGCGGCTGAAAAATTTCACCCTTACCGAAACCCCACACTCTTGGGATTATCGCGTGCGATGCGAGGTTCCTTCCCAGCCACCAACCAGTTCATGACCATCAAGCCAGCCCAAAGCTTCGAACAGCCACAGAGACGCGCCGGACGCGGCGCCGCAGCCGCAACGCCTGCCGAACCGGCCCATCGCTCGCCGCGGCCCGCGCACAACCCGAGCGTCGGCCGCGCCAATGCGCCGGCCGTCGCTCTCAGCCGGACGATGCTTGCGACGCACGCGACAGAGGCGCCGCGGGGAGAGGCACCGGAGTGGGTAGCGCTGCTGCCGGCGGGGACGTTTGCGGGGCGGGACGGCCGCGGTCCGTTTCGCAACGCCGACCCGGAGGCGGTCATCCAGGCGACGCAGGCGCTCAGGATGGAGGCGGGCATTCCGGTTGACTATGACCACGCCACGGATTTTGCCGCGCCGCAGGGCCGACCGGCGCCGGCTGCCGGATGGATCAAGCAACTGCAAGTGCGCGCGGGCGCCATCTGGGGCCGCGTCGAGTGGACGCCGCAGGGCGCCAAGGCGCTTTCGACCAAGCTATACAGGTACATCTCGCCGGTCTTTCAGTTCGACAAGAAGCCCGGCGTCGAGGGCGAGCAAGGCGATGTGGTGCGCATCCTGCGCGCCGCTCTCACCAACAATCCCAATCTCTATCTCACCGCGATTGCGGCATCGGAGACAACGCTGATGGCAGAAAAGGCAGACGCGCAAGCAACCCAGGAACTCGATCTTCCCGAGGTGCTGAAGTCGCTCAAGAAGGTCTTCCCTGACGCCTCGAACGCAACGCTGCTCGAGCTGGTCAACACCTACGAAGAGGCCGAGCACGGCGCCGAGCCCGAGGCGGAGCCCGAGGCCGCGGCGGAGTCGGAGCCCGAGCCCGACGACGGCGGCGACGACGGCGAGTTCGGGATGCTGGCCGGAGACGAAGGCGGCGACCACGATGACGACGACGCCGATGACGCCGACGAGGTGGCGGCGCAGGAGTCCAAGCGCAAGGCGTACGACGACGAGGCGCGCGCCGGCCGCAGGGCCAACCGCGAGCTCGACCGCGAGCGCAAGCGCGGCGCGCATTCGGCCGACGCGCAGATCGCCGCGCTGGTGACCACGGTGAACGCGATGCGCGCCGAGCGGGCGCGCGAGCGGGCCCAGCGAGCGGTGGACGAGGCGGTGCGCCAGGGGCGGCTCTCCCCGGCGCAGCGCGAGTGGGCGATTTCCTACTGCGCGCGGGACGCCGGCGGCTTTGCCGAGTTCATCGCGCGCCAGCCCCGCCTCGACCTTTCCGCCGAGGCGCTCAGCCGCCAGGTGTCCGGGGACGGCCAGCACGGCGCCGGGCTTTCGGCGGTCGAGTTGGCGGTTTGCCGGGAGCTCGGCGTGAGCCCGCAGGCGTACCAGAAAGCGCGCGAGGCGGGACCGGCGCGAATGTCGTTCATTAATAAGTGAGACGCAAGTGGAGAGGCAGAGATACTTTCTGTTGACCCTCACCCGGCGCTTCGCGCCGCCCTCTCCCGGACGTGGGAGAGGGAATGAGTAGCAACTGAGGCGGCCCGGAATAGCAAGCAAGGGGAACTGAGCAATGGCAATGCTGACAAATTCGCGCAACACGCCCGAGATGGCGGACGGGGCGCGAGAGATCGCGGTTGGAGTCGAGGCGGCAACGACCGTCTACCTGGGCTCGATGGTGGCGGCCGACGCCAACGGCAACGCGGTGCCGGCGCAGCCCTACGGCGCCGGGCCGCTGGCGAAGCTTTCGGTGCTGGGACGCGCCGAGCGGGTGCATGCGGGGATTCCCGGCCAGGACGCGGTGAACGTGGCGCCGGTGACCTCGGGCGCGGCCGGCGCGCTGAAGCTCATCGCGCGCCGGGGCGTCTTCATGTACGGCCAGGACGGGAGCATCACCGAGGCCAGCGTGGGCGCCCCCTGCTTTGCGGTTGACGACAACACGGTCTCGGCGTCGGACGGCTCGGCCAACACGGTGGTGGCGCCGGCGGCGGCCACGGTGCCGGCCTCGGTGCAGGGCGCGGTGATACCGCTGGGGCATCATCCGGCGCTTGCCGGCTCGGTGGTGGTGCAGAACGCCGCGACCAATGCGACGGTCACCTACGTCGAGGGCAAGGACTACGTGGTGGATTACGCCGGCGGCGCGGTGATTCTTTGCGACGGCACCACGATTGCCGCCAGCGTCACGGTTTACATCGGCTACAGCTACCAGTCGACGGCGCCGGCGCGGCCGGTGGCCGGTCGGGTGGCTCAGCTCGACCCCTCGGGCGAGGTATGGGTCGATTTTTGGCATCAGGCCGCGCAGGCGGTCTAGGAGTGGGTAGATGGAAATTTCCGCAGCTAATCTGACGGCGCTTTTCACCGGCTTCGACGTTATCTTTCAGCGCGGGTTCGAGAAGCCGCCCAGCTACTACGACAAGATCGCGTCGGTCACCCGCAGCTCGACCCGCCAGACGGTCTACCCCTGGCTCGGCCGCACCACGCAGTTCCGGGAATGGCTCGGCGACCGCACCCTGCAGGCGCTCGAAGCGCACGAATACACCATCGTCAACAAGGCGTGGGAAGACACGGTCGAGATCGACCGCAACGATATCGAAGACGACCAGTTCGGCGTCTACGAGCCGATTATCGAGCAGCTCGGATGGGACACCAAGGTCCATCCCGACGTGCTGCTGTTCACGATGATCAAGAACGCGGTGGCGAATATCGATACCACCGGCGCCAACGCGGTAATCGGCTACGACGGCAAGACCTTCTTCAGCGCGGAGCATCCGGTGGGTCCGATGGGCGCCGGGCGGCGCCAGAAGGCAACGGCCAACGTGGTGACCACGGGCGCCGGTCCGTACTGGTTCCTGCTGGACGCCGGCCGGGCGATTCGGCCGTTTATCTTTCAGCTTCGGCGCGAGTACGCGGTGACCCGGATGAACACGCCGACCGACGAGGCGGTCTTCAACCGCCATACTTTCCGCTATGGCGTGGACGGCCGCGCCAACGTCGGCGTGGGCCTCTGGCAGCTCGGTTTTGCCTCGAACACCGACCTGTCCAACCCGGCCAACTACGGCGCGGCGATTGCCGCGATGCGCAGCGTGAAGACGGACGCCGGGTTGCCCTTTGGCAGCTGGTCGTCGCCCGAGACGGCGAAGTTCCTGCTGGTGCCTCCGGCGCTCGAAGAGGGGGCGCGCCAGCTACTCAACTCCGAGTTCATGGCGGGCGCCGGCGCCTCTGCCACGGTTCCCACGACCAACATCTGGCGCAACTCGGCCCAGCTCGTCGTATCCGAGTACCTGGCATAAGCGGCGGCGAGACAGGAAAGTGGTGACTAGCACAGCCCAAAGCCCCGGCGCGGTTTCACGCAGCAACCTCTGCGCGTGGAGGCCCGACCGCGCCGGGGCACCTCGCCCGCGCCCCACCATGGCGTCATCCCGAGCGAGCGCTGCGCGAGTCGAGGGAACCCGAGCCCCCTCGCGCGCGCCAGGCCATTGCATGGCGGCGGGTCGCCGGGACCCCTCGCGCGCGCCAAGCACACGCGCGGGGGTGACAGAGGGATGCGCGGGCGTCGCCCCACATTGTCATTCCCGCGCGTGCCCGGCGCGCGCGAGAAATCCCGAGCGAGCGGGGCGTAGCTGATGCCGTACGCACAGACAACCGACTTGCAGGCGCGATACTCGAATCGGGACCTGACGCAGCTTACCACCTCGGATATCTCCGCGGTCGGGCCGGACCTGGCGGTGCTGGCGCAGGCGCTGGCGGATGCCTCGGTCGAAATTGACAGCTACCTAGAGGCGCGTTTTACGCTGCCGCTTTCCGATCCGCCGGCGGCGCTGAATCGGCTCTGCTGCGATATTGCGATTTACCGGCTGCAGGCGCTGACGCCGCTGCACGACCTCGAAGACGCGCGCAAGCGTTACGAGGACGCCATCAAGTTTCTCACCCAGGTCAACCAGGGCAAGCTCACGCTGGGGCTTTCGGCCGACGCGCTTGAGCCGCCGGCGGCGCAAGCCGAGGCGGCTGTGGTCGGCACCAACCGCTCGCGGGTTTTCACCCGCGGCGCCCTCCACGAGTACTGACGCTGCGGCGCTCGGAGAGGCAGGCCCGCGCGCCATGCGCGGGGAACGAGGAGCAGCATGGAAAGTCAGAAAACCACGAGCGTGACGATCAGGTTGGCGCGCGACGCATTCAACGCGCACGCGGAGCCGGCGGCGCCCGCGATGCTCGCGCGCATCGACCGCGAGATCGCGCGAAAACTCGGGCGGTTCCTCGGTTGCGAGCACAAGGTGATCCAACGCGACGACGACGGCACGACGGAGGTCGAGATGACCTTCGCCGACGGCGCGCGGGAGGTGGCCGACCAGGCGCTGCGCGACGACGTCGTCACGCTGATGGAGTCGATTGCATGGGACGTGGTCGTCCGGCGCCTCGAGGCCCGCAACCGGGCGGCGCGGCGCAGGCTGCAGGGCGCGGCCACGGCGCGCGCCGCGGCGGCCGCGCAGTGACTGCGCGCCGGCACATCGCGGCGCCGGGACCCCTCGCGCGCGGCGCTGACCTCACGGCAGCTTGCCCGACCAACGGGAGCGCAATGCCGCGCCGAAGGCCGTCTCCACCCCGCTGCCATGCAATGGCCGCACGCGGGGTGACAGAAAAAGAAACGCGGCGCAGTGAGTGATGGGCGCGCCGATTAGCACGCAGGACTGGAGCTACTTGAACCCTGCCAACTGGGCCGGGGCGAGCTACGCCCCGGCCCAGGCGAACACGATCGGCGCCATCGAGGCGGCAATCGTGGCGCAGCTTCAGAACTACGCGGCGGCGAATCCCGGCTCTGCGCTGGCGATGGTTGAGATTGCGCACTTCCCGGACAAGCCGGAGAGCTACCGCCTGGTGAACCGCGTGGGCGCGGTGCTGGTCGAGTTTTCCGGCGCGGAGTATCAGCCCGAAGACGACACGGCGCTGGTGGTCCAGGAGCGGCGTCTTTCCTTCGAGGTCAACGTGTTGGCGCGCGACCTGGGATGGGGCTACGGAGCGCTGGCGTCGGGAACCTCGCCGGGCGCGTATGCGCTGCTCGACGCGGTGCGGACGGCGCTTACCGGCTTTCGGCCTCCGGGATGCAAGAAGATGCGTCCGGTGCGGGAGCGGTTCCTCGAGCGCGACGCCCAGGGCGCGATTTGGTACTACAGCGCCGAGTTTGTCTGCTCGACGGTGGCGATGGAGGCGCAGCCGGCGGCGCCGGCGGCGGCGCTGGTCTCGGCGCGCGCGCTGGAGAAGTCCGGGCAGACCACGCGCAGCGTTGCGGCGGCGCCGTACATCTTCAATGCGAGCAACCAGGTCCAACTTGTCCAGGGCAACGTCTCGAATGTCGTGGTGACTTCCGACCCGGCCGGGACGACCTACGTCCAGGGCGTCGATTACAACCTGGACGCGGTGAACGGGGTTCTCACGCTGATTTCGGGCGGCGCAATTGCGGCCGGCGCCACGGTGCTGGTCGCCTACAGCTACGCCGACGTGGTCTCGACCGCCACGGCGCAGAACGGGGCGCCCACCAACTGAGAGAAGAGATGAAGGAAAGGAGAGCAAGCAGCGCGGCGCGACCTCCATTGTCACCCCCGCGCGCGGTGCCTGGCGCGCGCGAGGGGTCCCGGGGCTTTTTCTTCTCGCTTCTCTTTTCTCGCTTCTTTTCCGAAGGAGTAGGCAATGCCTGCATCGTTCTTGCATGGAGTTGAGGTAATCGAGACCAACGTCGGCCCGCAGCCGATAACGGTGGTCAAGTCGGCGGTAATCGGCCTGGTCGGCACGGCGCCGCGCTGGGCGGTTGCGGCGGCCAATCCGGCCGGCGTGGCGTCCGGGCAAACGCCGACGCTGGTCTCCTCGCAGCGCGACGGGACCATGTTCGGTCCGCTGATTCGGGGGTACTCGATTCCGTACGCGCTTTCGGCGATTCAATCGCAGGGCTCCGGCCAGGCGATTGTGGTGGACGTCTTCAACCCCTCGACCCACAACACGCCGGTGGTGAATCAGGCCTTCACGATGCCGGCGTCGGGGCCGCAGGTAATCAACCTGGGACATATGGGAATCGTCGGGCCGGGGCTGGCCGGGGGCATTTACGCCACGAGCGTCGTGGTGAAGAACTCGGGAGGCACGACGACATACGTCGAGAACACCGACTACACGGTGGATTACATCAACGGGGTTATCGCGGCGAAGACCGGGGGCGCGATTACCGCCGGCGAGGCGCTGGAGATTTCGTTCAACTACTGCGACCCGTCCAAGGTGCAGGACTCGGACCTGGTGGGCGCGGTCACCGCCGGCGTCTACACCGGAATCCAGGCGCTGCAGACGAGCTACGGTCTTTTCGGCTTTTTCCCGAAAATTCTGGTCGCGCCGGCGTTCTTCGCCCAGAACCTGCTGACCGCGCAAATAGTAGGCTCGCAGGACGCGACGGTGGCCGCGGCGCTGACCACGATGGCCGGCACGCTGCACGCCGTGGCGCTGATTGACGCGGCGGTAGGCACGTCGGTAGCCACGGCGCTGGCCAATCGCAGCGCCGCCAACGCGGCCTTCAACACCAGCTCGCATCGGGCGATTCTGTGCTTCCCCGGCGAGAACTTCTACGACACGGGCGTCATTCCGACCGGCGTCACGCTGAACGCCGCGGGGGCGCCGGTGCAGGCGCAGATCAACCAGAACACCGACTCGCCCCTTTCGCAGTGGATGGCCGGCGCGATGGCGGCCAAGGACGTTGCCAAGGGTTACTGGTGGTCTCCGTCGAATACGCAGGTCAACGGGATTCTCGGGCCTGACGTGACGCTCTATGCCTCGCTGACCGACCCCAACTCCGACACCGATAATTTGAACGCCAGCGGAATCGTGACCGTCTTCAACGCCTACGGCAGCGGCTACCGTATCTGGGGCAACCGCAGCGCCGCCTATCCGACCTTCACCGACCCGGCCAACTTCATCAACATCCGCCGCACGCTGGACGTAATCGAGGAGTCGGTGGAGTTGGCGATGCTGCAGTTCATCGACCAGCCGATAACCAACGCGCTCATCACCGCGGTGCTGGCCTCGGTGAACTCGTTCTTGCGCACGCTGGTCGGCCGCGGCGCGCTGGTCGGCGGCAGCGCCTCCTACAACCCCGCCGAGAACCCGGCCAGCCAGCTTGCCGCCGGGCAGATCGTCTTTGACTTGTCCGTGATGCCGCCGCCGCCGGCCGAGCGGATCACCTACAACGTCTTCATCAACACCAACCTGCTTTCCCAGCTTGCCGCGAGTAACGCGGTGACCGCGTAGGGCAGTATGGTAGAGCGCAGAAACATCCTCTTCGCGTCATTCCGAGCGCAGCGCAGCGGAGTCGAGGCCTGCCCTGAGCTCTGTCGAAGGGAATCCCGGAGCCCGGCGTTGCGCGCCGTCCGGCGCGCGCGAGGGGTCCCGGGACTCTCTCTTCTCGCTTCTCTTTTCTCGCTTCTCTTCCTCTGCGGCTTCATGGTCGTGCCGCCGGCCTCAGCGCCGGTCATCAACCTTGGCACGGCCACCGGCAGCTTCACGGTGCCGTGGACGGTTCCTGGCACGACGGTGATTCTTGGCTACAGCGGCAGCACGCCTATTACTGCAACGCTGCCGACCAACGTGCCGGCGGGAGTCTACAACCTGATCGTCAACGGACCTGGTGGCACAGGGCAAGGAATCGCAAAGGTCACTTTTACTCCGGCGCCTCTTCTGTCCGACGGGACCGCGTATAACCAGAGCGTGATCTACTATGTAAGTGGCACGACAGTCTTGTCCCTGTTGTTCGATGGCAGCAACTATCACTTGCTAACGCCGCCAGAGGTAGGCTCGATTGGAATAGCGAGCCGGGTACAAGCGAGTTATCCAGGCGCGGCCGGAGTGGGTTGGATTGGCGGAGCCGTTCTGTCTGGCGCCCCTCTGATTCCCCTGTCTACACATATTGCATCTTCGCTGTTTGCATTGAACACGGTGCTGGGTGCGCCATTCTATGTGCCGTCCGAATCGAGCTACTACACTAACCCGCTGCAGCTCGACGCTGTTAGCGCAAATGTCGAAGGCTCGCCTAGTTGCTCGACTGCTCCAAAGCTGGCGCTGGTAGATTGCGGCGCCACAGCCGGAAGTTGCGCCTCGCCAACAACGCTTGCGTTGCTGACTCTACCAACCGCAGCTGGATGGACCGCCGCGACTGGTCTTGCTGTCAACCTTGCGGCAACGCACTGGATAGCGTGGGAGTTTACCGCCGGCGTCTGCGCGACGCCGCCGACGGTGGACGCTGCAGCCAGCTTGCAGACGCAGTGAGGGGCCGCAATGCAAGTAGCCGAAAAAACCGGCGGCAAATGGCGCTGGCGATGCACGGCCTGCCAGACGGTCGTCGAGGTCGAGCGCGGAGAGCCGCCGCCGGCGGAACACAGTAAAACCATGGCTGCGGCGTTCGGCCCGATGGCGGTCCCCTGCACCGGGGAGGAGTTCCATCTGGAGGAATCATGACCAACCGCGAACGAAGCATCCTCAACTACAAGCGCGCGCCGGTAACCTATGCGCCCAACCGTCATCGCGGGGGTGAGAAAGTGCGGCCCTCCGACCACAAACTGACGCAATCCGACCAGGAACGCCAGGCAAGCGCTGAAGAAAAACGCCGCCGGCGCGCGATGCGGGGGCGGTAGCCGTGCGGACCGTACTGCCCATCGCCGCGCTATGTGTGCTGGTTGGAGCGCCGCCGGCGTCGTGGCTGGAGCCGGGCAACGTGGTTGAGCGCAACGGCCGGTGCTTCCAGCAGCCACTACGCTGCGAGGCGCATCCGGAGGCCGCGCTGCCGCAGGTGAATTGCCGCGCCAGCAAGCCCGAGCACGAATGCGATTGCGCGAGATGCTGGCGCGGGCGGGACCGGCAGGCGTCCCCCACCGGAAGGCAGGCGATCTGAGGTGTTTGCGCTGATTGCATCGCCGCTCATTCGCTGGGCGGGAGTCGGGCTGCTGATCGCCGGGGTGATTGCCTACCGCGCATGGCTGCTGCACGACATCACCGCGGCCCGCGCCGAGCTGGCGGCGGCGAAGGCAGAGCTGGCGCAGTGTCAGGGCGCGGCGGCGAGCGCGCAGGCGGCTATCGCCCTGCAGGACCGCCGCGTCGAGGAGCTGCAGGCGCAAGCGCGCGTGGCGGCCGCGGCGGCGCAGGCGCGCGAGGCGCGCGCGGCAGAGGCCGGAGCGCAGGCCATGGCCCAAGCCGGCGCCGGCGCCCGGCGAATCGAGGGCGCCCGCGTGGCTCCAGGATGTGCCGCAGCGATTGCCTGGGCGGCCGCAACGGGACCGGAGCTCGGCCAATGGTAGAGCGCAGAGACGTCCTCTTCTCGTCATTCCGAGCGCAGCGGAGCGGAGCCGAGGCCTGCCCTGAGCTCTGTCGAAGGGAATCCCGGGGCCGGATGCCGCACGGCGAGCAGCTCGCGCGCCGCCTGCACCCTCACCCGGCGCGCGGCGCCGGCCTCTCCCATGGAGAGAGGCAAGAAGCAGAAGTCGCGGGCAACGGCTCTTTTTGTCACCCCCGCGCGCGTGTCCGGCGCGCGCGAGGGGTCCCGGCGCTCTGTTGCGAGATCACTTCTCTCTTGTTTCTTCTCGGATGCGCGGCCCGGCCCCCTGCTCCCGTGCCGCAAACGGTGGTGGCCGACGTTCCGGTTGCGCGGCGCGTCTACTGCGATGTGAAGATTCCGGCCCGGCCGGCGCTGCCGGTTGCGGCGCTGGCGCCGTCGGCGACCCCGGCCGACGTGGTGCGCGCCTACGCCGCCAGCGTGGCGCTGCTCAAGGGCGCCGTCGTCGCGCGCGAGGCTCTGCTGCGCGGATGCGCCCGGCCGTCGCCGCGCGCGCCGTCTTCGGCGTCTCCCCTCCCTGCGGGAGCGGGAAACGGCGCAGGCGCGTTGGAGGGAGCGGCGCGATGAAAACGTTTTTGCGCACGCTACTCACCGGGGCCGACAACCAGAGCTATGACGTGGTGCGCCTCGGTCTGTTCGTCGCGATTGTGGTGTGGGCGGTTTTCGGCCTCGGCTTTCTCGCCATCGAGATTTTCGCGCTCGTCCGCTACGGACATCTGGCCGAGCCGTTTGCCACGGCGACGGTGACGCATTTCGGCGCGCTCGGCGGCCTGCATTGGGCCTCGTCCCAGGGCCTCAAGGTCAAGGCCGCAACCGAGCCGCCGGTGCCGGCGGCCGCCGCAGGAGGTCCGCGATGAGCGGTCGCAACTACAGCCTCGAGTTCGCCCAGGCCATGGATTTGCTCTTGGAGCTGGAGGGCGGCTACGGCAGAAAGCTGATTGCGCTGCCGGGAGACCCCGGCGGCGAGACCTACTGCGGTATCACGGCCGGCTCTTGGATCGCCTGGCGGGCGCGGACGGGGCGCGAGTTCAAGTCGCTGGCGCAGGCTACGCAGTCCGAGGTCGAGGCCTTCTACTGGGACGAGTACTGGACGGCGCTGCATTGCGACCGGCTCCTGTGGCCGGCCAGCGCGGTCTATTTCCAATGCGCGGTCAACCTGGACCCGGTCTCGGCGATGAAGTGCTTGCAGATCGCGGCGCTGGCGCGGCCGATTGACGGGGTTTGGGGTCCTATGACCTACCGCAGCATACAGACCGTGGCGCCCCCCTGGCTCGCGGTCGGAATCCTGGCGGTGCAGTCGGCCTTCTATGCGTTCCATCCGGAACGCTACGAAGCGGGGCTGCAGGCGCGCGTTGCGCGCGTGCACGCCTGGCTGAATGAAACGCAGCGCCGCGAGGGCGCCCTTCCGAGCCAACGGAGCTGAGTGAGAGAAACCCGAAAAGGGGGCAGGAGAGCAAACAGATGAACTTCGAGGTCAAAGAAGTCGTAATCGCGGCGGTTAGCAACGCCGTCGGCCTGGCGGTCGGCTATCTGCTCGGCCGGCGCGCCTACGCGCCGCTAGTCGCGGATGTCGAGGCGGCGGTGAAGAACCTCCAGACGCGCCTGTCCGCGCTCGAGGCCGGCGCCGCCAAGAAGCTTTAGCCGATGCGCTCATGCGGCCCCGGGACCCCTCGCGCGCGGTGCTCGCCGCACGGCAGCGTGCCCGACCTGCCTGCCGCGCCGGGCGCGGCGCAGGCAGGCCAACGGGAGCGCAATGCCACGGCGAAGGCCGTCTCCGTCCCCGCTGCCATGCAATGGCCGCGCGGCAGGGAAATCCGGAGCCGCGTAGGAGTAAGGAGAGAAGGACGTGACGAACATTGCAGTTAATCGCATCTCGAATGCCAACGTTTATATCGACGGGGCAAACCTGATGGGGCGCGCCGAGGAGCTCGAGTTGCCGCTGCTCAAGTCGAAGCGGGCGCCGCATAAGGGGCTCGGGATGGCCGGCACGGCGTCGTTCTGGGACGGCTTTGACGAGCTCAAGGCGAAAATCAAGTGGGCGTCGGTATACGCCGAGGCGTTCATGCTGTCGGCGGACCATTTGGGCGCGCATCAGTTCCAGGTGCTGGGAGACCTGATGGTCTACCAGGCGGCGGGGCTGGTCCAGGAGCTGCCGCTGGTCTACCTGATGACGGCGAGCTTCGAGGACTCAGGCAAGCTCGGCTTCAAGCAGCACGAGAACGCAAGCGCAGAGACCGAGTTGACGGTTTATCATTCGGAACTCTACGTCGGCGGCCAGCAGATTCACATGTACGACGTGATGTCAAACCAGTACATCGCGGGCGGACAGGACATGCTGGCCAACTTCCGCGCCAACCTGGGCGGCTCCGGCGCTCCGGCGATCCAAGGCGTGCTCGGCGCGCTGAGCGGCGGACAGCTCTAAGCCGAGCCGCGAGGAGGAGCAAATGGCAGACGAAAAGATTCTCGTTAACGGCGTGGCGGTCGCGCCCGGCGCGTGGGAGACCGGCAGGGAAGTCGCGCTGCCCTCGGGGCGCACTGCGCAGATTCGCGCCAAAAAGCCCACCGGCGAAGACTTCCTGCGCGCCCGGCGCAGCCTGGACGCCGCCGCGCTGCGCGATCCGCTGGCCGGGATGTACGCGCTGCTGGCGCAGGTCGCGCGGGTGGACGGCAAGCCGACCACCTACGAGGAAGTCGTCAGGATGGACCTCGAGGACTTGACGGCGCTGATGGTCGCGGTGCAAGGCGACGATTTTTTCTCGTCGAGCCGGACGCCTTCATCTTTCTCGCCGAGCACGGCTTCGGGATCGGGGAGCTAAAGGCGATGGAGGCCGGCGAGATTGCGTTCTGGGTCTCCGAGCTGGACGCGCTCGAGGCGCGCCGCGCCGAGGCGCTGAAGGCCGCGCGGGAGCGCTGAGT
Organism: Deltaproteobacteria bacterium; assembly: GCA_021794015.1. Lineage (GTDB taxonomy): Bacteria > Desulfobacterota > Binatia > Binatales > Binataceae > JAJYRQ01. The sequence goes on from JAJYRQ010000003.1 coordinate 115,997, forward strand.
CATGCACGCGTGGCTGATAATCGCGCTGTCCCTGATGCTCGCCTACGCGCTCGGATACATGGTCGGCGGATTCGCCGAGGCCGCGCGGCAGGTCGAGCGCGAGACAGCCGCGCTTGCCCGGCGCTGCGCGGGGGCGGCGGGAAAAGAGCCGCCGCGCGCCACCACAGCGTCATCCCGAGCGAGCGCTGCGCGAGTCGAGGGAACCCGGGCCCCCTCGCGCGCGCCAGGCCATTGCATGGCAGCGGGGAAGAAGAGGGCCAGCATCGCAGCATCGCGCTCCCGCTGGTCGGGCGAGCTGCCGTGCGGCGAGCACCGCGCGGGGGCGACCGAAAAAGGGGCGACGGACGAGGACGCGCAATGAGCGGCGCCGGCTACAGCGAGCGGTACAGCTTGAGTGCGGCCTCGTGCTCGGGCGTGCCGCGCTTGGTGCTGCCCAGGGCGTGCAGCGCCTGGCGCAGCGCGTCCCGGCGCGCGCGGCCGGCCGGGGTGCGTCCCTCGACCCAGAGTTGCAGGGGCAACAGCAGCAGCCGAATCACGACGTACAGAATCATCAGGGCCAGCGCCAACCCGCAAAGCATCAGGCCGACGGCCACGCCTACCCCAATCGGCACGAAAATCCAGGCCACGGCGCATAGCCTAGCGCTCCAAACGGCGGCGCGCCAGGAGCGGCGCTGATGTCCCTCAACTTCGCCATTCTCATCAAGGCGGTTGACGAGGCCACCGGCGTCATCGGCAAGGTCAACGGCGCGCTGGAGAACGTCAGCCGCGCCGCCGGCGGCTACGGCGAACGGCTCACGGCCGCCGGCGAGCAGATGACGCTGATGGGCGGCATCGCGCAAGCCGGCGCCGAGGGCCTGATGCGCGGCGTGGAAAAGGTAATCGAGCCGGCCACTGCGATGCAGGAACGGCTCGCCGCGCTCTCGGCACAGACGTCGCTTACCGCGGCGCAGCTTGGCCGCGTGCATGAGCACGCGGAGAAGTTCTCCGAGTCGGCGGCCGGATACGCAGTGTCCGCCGAGGACTACGTTGGCGTCTTCTCCGCCGCCTACCGCACGCTGGGCGATTTCACCGAGGCGCAGCAGGCCGCCGACGAGGCGGTCAAGCTGAGCGCAGTGACCGGCATCAGCGCGGCCCAGGCGATGCAGACGCAGATTGCGATGCACGAGGACCTGGGTGCGTCCGCGCGGGAGACCAACCGCGTGCTGGGCGCGGTCATCCGCCAATACGCGCTGGGCCCCGAGTCGATGCGCAGCTTCACCTACGCGATGGCGCGCAGCGCCGGCGCGGCGCGGCTCACGCACACCAGCATGAGCGAGCTGGGCGCGGTGATGGGAGAGGCGTCGCAGATGCTCCCCGGCGGTCGCGGCGCGCAGCTCTTCGCCTCGCTGCTCGCCGAGCTGCCGAAGGTCGCCAACAAGGCGGGACTCGATATGAGCCACGGGCTCATCGCCACGCTCGGGCAAATCCGCTCCGCGATCGCTGGCGCCGCGCCCGGGGCGCAGGCGCAGATGCTGCAGCAGATGGGCTTCGCGGGAGCACAGGGCACGATGCTGGTCACGCTGCTCGGCAATCTCGACAAGATTCAAGCGGCGCAGGCGAATATCGCCGGCGCGCACTACGGCACCTTTGCCTCAGAGTTGGCCGCGCGCTCGGCGACGATGGCTGCCACGCAGGCGCGGCTCTGGAACGCCCTGGCCGCGCTCATGGACGCCGCCGGCTCGACCGCGCTGCCGGCGCTCACGCGATGGGTGCAGATGCTCGCCTCCGGCCTGGTCAAGCTGCAGGGCTGGGTCGAGGGGCATAAGCGATTGGTCGGCGCGATGGTCGAGGCCGCCGCCGCGATCGCGCCGGTCACGCTGGGCGCGGCCTCCCTGCTGCTGACACTGGGTCCGATTTTGATTTTGCTCGGCGGCGTCTCCAAGGTCTTCAGTGCGCTGTCATATGTGCCCGCAATCTTCAGCGCGCTCAGCGCGGCGGTGAGCGGCGCGACCTGGGCGGTTGCCGGGCTGGCCACCGGGAGCGAGACGCTCGGCACCATCTGGGCGGCGATGATGGAGACCAACCCGATCGGGTGGATTCTCACCGCAGTCGCGGTCATCGGCGTTGCGGGCTACGAGCTGTACAAGCACTGGGACGCCGTGCGGGCGCTCTTCGCCCGCTTCTATCATTTCCTCGCCGCGCTCGACTGGAAGGTAATTGGGCTCCGCATCCTGCACGATCTGCTCGCCCCGATCGAGTGGGCGACGCACGGCATCGAACGGCTGCTCGGGATTCACAGCGCAGCGCCGCCCGCGCCGGGCGCAGTCGGCGCGGTCGCGGCGCTGGGTGAGGCGGGGACCTACACCGTGTCAGCGCCGCGGAGCGCGGCCGGGCGCCCCGGCGCCGGCGCGCAGCCCGCGCGCGTGGTGACGATTCACCACGCGCCGGCGGTCACCGTGCACGTCCACGGCGGAGACCCGGCCAACGTCCATCGCGCGGTGGTGGACGCGCTGCATGACCACGTCGACGAGATTCGCCGCGCAATCAAGCATCAAGACGAAATCGACGCGCGCGCGGCGTTCGCGCCCGCCGCGCCCGGGTGGGGCGCGTGATGAGACCCGTCGTCCCGTACTACGGCGGCAAGGCGTGCCAGGCCACGCGAATCGCGGCGCTGATGCCGCAGGCGCGGGTCTACCTCGAGGCCTACGGCGGCATGGCGTCGCTGATGCTCGCGCGCGAGCCGTCGCGGATCGAGGTCTACAACGATCTCGACGCCCGCCTCGTCAATCTGTTTCGCGTGCTGCGAGACCCGGCGGGCGCGCGGATGCTGCGCGAGATGATCACGCACACTCCCCTTTCCCTCGCCGAGTACGCGCGCGCGTGGCGGCTGCTCGAAGACGCCGCGACGCCGGCGGTCGAGCGCGCTTGGGCGCTCGTGGTCGCCGCCGGCCAGGCCTTCTCGGCCCGGTCGCGTCGGCGCCCAGGTTGGCAGCGCTCGGTGGTGATATCGCAGCCGTCCTGCTGGCGCGGGCGCCTGGCGGCGATCGACGGGATCGAGCACCGCCTGGCGCCCGCGCAGATCGAGTGCCGCGACGCGTTGGAGGTGATTCGCACCTGGGACGCGCCGTGGACACTCTTCTACCTCGACCTTCCCTACGCGCCGAGCGCGCGCACCGCGGGACGTCGCTATCGTCACGAGATGAGCGAGGCCGGGCATCGAGCGCTCGTCGCCGCGCTGTGCGAGGTGCGCGGCGCGGTGGCGCTCTCGGGCTACCGGTGCGACGCGTACCTGCCGCTCGAGCGCGCCGGCTGGAAGCGCAAAGACTGGCGCGCCTGGGCGCACGCGATGGGGCATACGCGAGCGAACGGGTTGAAGGGGAAGGGCGCGATGAAGGGTCGCTGCGAGCGCGTCGAGTCGCTCTGGCGCAACCCGCGATGTCTCGAAATGCTCGCCGAGGAACGCCGCTTCGCGGGCGAGGCAAGAGAGGGGCGAGTGAGCAGCCGATGGCATTCATGGCGTCATCCCGAGCGAGCGCCGCGCGAGCCGAGGGAACCCGGGAGTAACTGATGTTTGGCACTTTCGGCAATGTGACGTTCGAGCTGTTGACTTCGCCGCAAGCGTTTCGGTCGGCGCGGAAGTACGACTACGCCGAGCACAAGGCGGCGCAGGCGCGGCCGAAGCTTCAGTGGCTCTCCCGTTCGCTCGAGGAGTTGTCGCTGGAGCTGTTCTTTCACGTTTCGTTTTGCAGCCCCGGCTACGAGTTGTCGCTGCTCTACGCGGCGGCGGCCAGCCACCGGGCGTATCCGCTGGTGCTGGGCGCCGGGGAGCATCTGGGGCTGTTTGTCGTGACGGAAATCCAGGTCGAGCGGGAGCAGACCGACCAGAACGGCGCTCCGATCTCGCTCACCGTAAACGCGAGCTTCAAGGAATGGGCGCAGGCGCAAACTGCGGCGCCCGGCCTGAGCGCTGCGCCGCCGCCGGCCGCTCCTCCCCCGGCGATTGTGGCGATGCCGCCGGGCTCGGGCGCCGCTTCCACCGCGCCGGCGCCGCTGGCGTCGCTGGCGGGCGCGGCCGGCGCGGGTGTGTCGGCGCTCCCGTACCCGGGGCTGTCCGCGCTGATGGCCAGCGCGGCGCCGGCCGGCCTTTCGGGGCCGCTAATATCGCCCGACGCGGTGACGCTGCAGACGATTCTGCGGGCCGCGCTGTGAGGAATGCGCAATGGCAATGACGCCGCAACAATTCGCCGCCGCGCTCGGGATGCTCCCGCCGGGGGCGGGAGCAGCGCCGCCGGCGCCGGCCACGGCGCCGCAGGCCGGCGCGCCGGTGCTGTCGCATATCACCTCGGCCGGCGATCGCTGGGACCTGCTGGGGTGGTGGTACTACGGAGACGCCTCGCTGGTCGCTCCGCTGATAGCGGCGAATCCGCAAGCGCCAATCGAGGCGGTCTTCGAGGCGGGACGCACCATCTATGTGCCGATTCTGCAAACGCCGGCGCCCACCGCGCCCGACCTGCCGCCGTGGAAGCAATGACGAATAGGGTTCCCTCGACTCGCGCAGCGCTCGCTCGGGATGACGCAAGCAGCGGCGCGCCCGACCTGCTCACGCTGAAGGAAACGGCGGCGTGGCTTCGGATTCACACCTCGACGCTTTACCGCATGGTTAAGCGTGGGCAGATTCCGGTCTTCCGGGTCGGCCCCGGTCGCGTCTCGGATTGGCGCTTCCTGCGCCATGCGGTCGAGCGCTGGGTGCTCGACCGGATCGAGGGCGAGGCAATCCGGCGCGCGCCGCTTATCGACGAGGCCACGAGGGGAGTTATCGACGAGGCCACGGGACAGGTCATCCCGGGACCCCTCGCGCGCGGTGCTGACCGCACGGCAGCTTGCCCGACCAACGGGAGCGCAATGCCACGGCGAGGGTGTCTCCGTCCCCGCCGCCATGCAATGGCCACGCGCGGGGGTGACAGAGAAGAAGGCGCGAGCGCCGCGCGCGGGAGGGCGGCGTGATGGGGATGTCGATTCCGGTCCTGGGCGCGATTACAGCCTCTGGCCCTCGGAAGCCGGGATGGACGCTCTTCTACCAGGGCGCGAACGTCACCGCGGATATCAGCGCGATGGTGCTGTCGATCACCTACACCGACCATTTGGGGCATTTTTCCGACGACCTGCGCATCGAACTCGAGGATCGGCATCGAAAATGGCAGGGTGCGTGGTTTCCGGCCCAAGGAGACCTACTCTCGCTGGCGATCGGATACGCCGGCGGCGTGATGCTGCCCTGCGGCGAGTTCCAGGTGGACGAGCTGGAGCTGTCGGGGATGCCCGACGTGTTTCATCTGCGATGCCTGGCGGCGTGGATTACGCCGTCTATCCGCACGCCCAAGAGCGTCGGCTACGAGAACGTGGCGCTGCCGGCGATTGCCCAGACGGTGGCCTCGGCGCACGGGCTGACGCTGGTCTCGGTGCCGCCGGCGCTGAACGTCGTCTACGCGCGGGTGACCCAGAAGCAGGAGACCGACTTGGCCTTCCTGCGCCGGCTGGCCAACGAGCACAATTACGACTTCTCGATTCGCGGCGGGAAGTTGGTCTTCTACGCCCGCACGGCGCTCGAGGCCGGCGCTCCGGCCTTGACGATAAGGCGCAGCGACCTCGAGCGCTTCTCCTTCAAGGCCATGGCGGTTGGCACCTACAGCGCTGCGCGGGTCTCCTACCAGCATCCGGCGACCAAGGCGCTGATTACGCAAAGCGCAACCGACCCGCAGGTCAAAAACGGCTCGACGCTCAACCTCGCGCGCCGGGTGGAAAACGGGCAGCAGGCGCAGCTCCGCGCCCAGGCGGCGCTGCATGCACATAACATGCTGCTGACCACGGGAGAGCTGTCGGGAGAGGGAGACCCCCGACTCGCGGCCGGCGTGGTGACCGCGCTCCACGGCTTCGGCAACTTCGACGGCAACTACCTGGTGATGCAGTCGCGCCACGCGCTCTCGCGCATGGGCGGCTACACGACCAGCGTTCAGATTCGCAGCGTTCAGCAATCAGACCCGGGAAGCTGAGCAAGAGGTGACCCCGATGAAATGGACCACTCGTTATATCGATTCGCTGCCCGACTCGGCCTTTGCCTATGTCGCGCCGGGAGGGCATCGCGACCGCACCGGCCGCGCCGTTCCGCGCGCGCTGCGGATGCTCCCCTACAAGAACCGCCGGGGCGGGATCGACCCGGACCATGTCCGCAACGCGCTGGCGCGCTTCGACCAGACGCGCATCCCGCAAAGCGCCCGGGCGCGCGTGCTGGGGCGACTGAGGGCTGCGGCGCGCGCCGTCGGAATCGACGCGGGCAAGAAAAAGTCGGCCCGCGCCGGCGCCCGCGGCGACTTCCTCGCCACCGACTCGAAGCGGCGCATGGGAGCCCACGCGGCGGCCCATCCGGCGCCGATGGCGCTGGCTGCCACGATGCGCGCCTTGGCGCCGATCTTCCCGGCCGCCTCGGGCGCCACGCTGCGCAAAATGGCCGCCGCTTACCATCGCAGCCAGGGCTGAGCGAGCGCAGGGATGAAAGATGTTTGCCACGCTGTCAACCGCAATCGCGATGGCCGCCACGGCCCGGATGCTCGCGGCGGTGCGCTACCGGGGCCTGCCCGTCTGCCGGATCGTGATCGGCTGGAATCAGTGCCAGTGCGACCTTCCGGGATGCGGCAGAGCCTTCAGCCCCGAGACCGTGATGGTCGGGCTGAACTGAGGATGCTGCGATGAAACCGAGAACGGTGCGGGCGGACCGGGTTTTTCTCGCGGCTGGCTTGGCGCGCTTCGGGTTGGGAGCCAGCGAGCAGATCGAGGTCTGGTGGGACGGCGAGGCGCTGTACTTCCGCCCGCTCCACGGCGGCGACACCAGGACCGTGCCGCGCATCGCACAGCATCTGCGACCCAGATGGCGCGCCGCGCCGGCCGGGTCGCAGCGAAGCGAGGGGTGAAAGGTGTTCGACGGCCTATCCCCGCGTGCGCGGACGCCCAAGATGTCATCCCGAGCGAGCGCTGCGCGAGTCGAGGGAACCCGAGCGTCGCTGAGAGAGCGAAAGAGATGTTCCGCGTAGGCATCGTCAAGCAGCAGGACCCGGCCACCGGCCGCGTGCGGGTGACGTTCCCGGACCGCGAGCAGATGCAGTCCTACTGGCTCTTCGTCACCGCGCCCAAAACTCAGAGCGACAAGCTCTACTGGATGCCGGACCTCGGCGAGCAGGTGGTCTGCCTGATGGATGAGCACGACGAGGACGGCGCCGTGCTCGGCGCGGTCTACTCCAGCGTCGATGCGCCGCCGGTGCAAAGCGCGGATAAGTGGCACGTCGCAATGAAGGACGGCGCCGCCTTCGAATACGACCGCGCCGCACACGCGCTTAGCGTCGCGCTGCCGGCCGGCGCCACGCTGACGATAGCGCTGAACGGCGCCACACTCTCGATTGACGCCGCGGGCAACATCAACCTGCAGCCGGCCAACGCCGACGTGAAGCTTGCGACCAGCCAGTTTACGACCTCGATTAACCAGATCATCTCGACCTTCAACAGCCACGTCCATGGCGGCGTGGCCGCCGGCACGGCCGACACCGCCGCGCCGACCACAACCATCCCGTAGGGGAGGAGCAAAGAGGGATGAGAATCGAAGATAGCGTGCGTGGCACGCACACAATACAAGTGCAGAGCTCGGCGCGGACAACGCCGCTGGCCGACGGATGGGCGCGAGTGAAGATCACGCTGTCAGCCGCCGGGCCGGGCACCCTCGGCGAGCTTGCCTGCGAGTTCCCGAACTGGGAGATGGCGCGCATGCTTGCCCGCGCGCTCGAAGACGTGGCGCGGCGCAGCAGCACGGGAATCGTGCCAGCCAGCGCCGTGCCTCCGGCGCCGGAAAGGGGACAGTAGCGATGGACGCAACGACCGCGCCGGCCGGCCCTCGCGCGCGATGCTCGCCGCACGGCAACTTGCCCGACCAGGACGCAGCCGGTCTTCGCCGGCGCGTCACCCGGCTTCGCACCGAGATTTCGTTTATCGTCTCGCAGCGCGCACATGGAGGCCCGGAGCGCGAGGACGAGTTGGCCGTGCTTCTGCGCGCTCCCGCGCCGGAGAAGAAGGAGGAGAAGCAATGAAACTAGCAAACGCGTTCAGTATCTCGATGCTCTGTTGGCCCTACGGGAGCCTCGCCCCGGCGGTCGCATGCTTCACGCGGGTTTCCCTGCGCGAGGTGAGCGAGCGAGCGCGGCGGGAGGGAGTCGAGAGCTATGTCGGCCACGCCGACACGGCGCGACTGCTGACCAATCTGCTCGGCATGGAAGTGCCGGTGAATCGCGCAAGCCTGGCGCTCGCGGCGCTGGATGAGCTGGTGGTCGCGCAGTACCGCGGGCCTCGGCTGCCCGAGGGCGCAACCGAACTGCCGGCCGGCGCGACCATCGAGTTCTATCAGGTGCGCGTTGGCGGGCGGTTCGACTGGCGCGCGGGCGCAGCCGTCGGCGCCACGTCGTCGGGAGGCCAATGATGGTCACGCCGACGTACATCGGATTTACCGCGGCGCCGAAGCTGCTGGGCCGACTCATCCGCTGGGCCTCCGACGCCCCGGTGAGTCACACCTTCTTCGCCTGGGGATGGAGCGTCGAGTGGGGCGGCATTATGACCCTCGGCGCAAATCCCAACGGGCTGACCGTCGCGCCACTCGAGCATTTCGCGCATTCGCGGCCGCAGCTCTACAAGGTCGTCGACCCGGAGGTGGACCTCTGGGAGGGCGTGCGCGAATACCGCGACATGATCGACTGCCCCTACGCTTACGGTGCGCTGCTGGGTATGGGGATGGTCGAGCTCGCGCGCCACTTGTTGAGGCGCCGGCTCGCCAACCCCTTTCTCTCGCACGCGACGCTTTTCTGCAGCGAGTATGTGACGCGGCTGATGAAAGCCGGGCGCGTCAAGATGCCGTCGCCGCCGCCGGCCGCCGGCAGCACCGACCCCGGCCAGGTGCTGCGGATCGTGCTGGCCTCGAAGCAGTTCAAGGAGGAGAAGCTCGTCCCCGTCGTCAACAGCCGCACCGGCCAGGTGCTGCGGCTCACGCCGGCGTAGGGGCAACCGATGCCTGCGGGAGCGATGAGGCTAGCGGAAATCAACTCGGCCGACTGGTCGCTCGAGCTCGACTCGACCGCCGGTGCCGGTCCCGGCTCCGGCCTCGGCAACGTGGTCCAGGGGCTCGACGACGTGGCGCAGTGCGTCGCGATTATTCTGACGACGCCGCCGGGGAGCGACCCGCTGCGGCCGACCTTTGCTTGCGACTTGTGGCAGTTTCTCGACGCGCCGCTTAGCCGCGTGCTGCCGAAAATCGTGGCTGCGGTGACCTCGGCGCTGCAGACCTGGGAGCCGCGCATCAAGGTGCTCGGCGTGACGGCCGCGCCGGTTGCCGCGAATCCGGGACAAGTCGAGGTGAGCGTCACCTGGCAGCTCGACTTGGGAGAGACGCCGGCGCCGGCGCCGCGCGTCACCACGGCGAGCGTCGGATGAGGGCGCCCATGATGTCACCCCGAGCGAACGCCGCGCGAGTCGAGGGAACCCGAGGCGCGCTTGCGCGCCCTCTGCTCCGGCTCTCTCTTCTCACTTCTCTTTTCTCGCTCCTTGCCGGGGGTAGCTGATGGCGTCGAATCCGACATGGCAGGCGGGGATGGCCGTTGCGGCGGGGCAAGTAATCCTGGACGCCAACGGCAACGTGCAGCAGGCGTCCGCCTCCGGCACCACGGGGCGCGCGCAGCCGCTGTGGGCGCTGGCGCTGGGCGCGACGACCGCCGATGGCGCCGTTACCTGGACGCTGGTCGTGCTGCTGAACGCTGCGGCCGGCGCGTCGGCCGCTCCGGGCGCTCTGCCTGCGCCGCAGTTTGTTGCCGACGCCGACGGGCTGGACCCGAACCTGATTCTTGCCGACATGGTAGCCGCCTTCGAGCAGGCCGCCGGCCGCACGCTCTATCCCGCCCAAGTCGAGCGGCTGCTGATAAACCTTTACGCGTACAGGGAGGCGCTGGTGCGAAGCGCTATCCAATGGGCCGGCCAGCAATGCCTGCTCGCCTACGCGGGCTTCCCGATGCTCGACTACCTGGGCCAACTCGTGGGCGTCTCGCGGCTACCCTCCCAGCCTGCCGTGACGACGCTTACGTTCACGCTGGCGGCCGCGCTCACCGTGCCGTTTACGATTGCGCAGGGGACAGCGGTGGGCACCCAGGACGGACAGTTCGTCTTTGCCACCACGGCGCCGCTGACGATTGCCGCCGGGCAGACGCAGGGCTCGGTCAGCGCGGCATGCACCACGCCGGGCGCCGGCGCCAACGGATACCTCGCCGGGCAGGTCAACGTGCTGCTCAGCCCGGACGCCATGGTCGCCTCGGTCAGCAATTCCAGCACGACCGCCGGCGGGTCGGCGCCCGAGACCGACGACCATCTGCGCGCCCGCGTACAGGCGGCGCCCAATCGATACAGCGGCGCCGGGCCGGGAGGCGCCTACCGCTTCTACGCGCTCGGCGTGGACCCGTCGATTATCGATGCGCAGGTGGTCTCGCCCGTCCCCGGCACGGTCAGCGTCTATGTGCTAACCGGCCCGGTCACCGTCCAGCCGGCAGCGGCGCCCAACAGCGTCGGCGTCGCCAGCGCGGCGCTGCTGGCCGAGGTGCTGGCGGCGCTGTCCGCCGACAACGTGCGCCCGCTGACCGACACGGTGAATGTCTACGCCGTGAGCGAAGTCGATTACCAGATAGCTGGCACGGTGACGCTCTTTGCCGACGCCTCGCCGACCGACACGATGAACGCGGTCAGCGAGGCGGCCGCGCAGTTCGCAATCAACCTGGCCTCGCGCGTGCAGCGCGATATCGTGCCGGAGGAGATAATCGCCGCGCTCGGCTCGGTGCCGGGCGTCTACCGGGTAACGCTGACCGCGCCGGCCTACACGCCGCTCTCCGCCGGCCAATGGGCCAACTGCACCAGCATCAACCTGACCCAGGCAACCGCCACGGAGTCAAGCTGATGGCATCCATAGCGTCATCCCGAGCGAGCGCTGCGCGAGTCGAGGGAACCCGGGCGCCGCGGGGAGCGAGGAAGTAGATGGCGCGGCTTGCCGTACAGCCCTCGATAAACGACACGCGCTCGGCTGCGATGCTGAAGCTTTCCGAGCGGCTCTCCCAGCTCGACCTGTCGCCGATGCTGGTCTACCGGGTGGATTCGGCGCCGCAGTCGGCGCTGCCGGCGCTGGCCTGGCAATTCGACATCCAGGCGCCGCTCTGGCAACTTGTCGCGCCCGGCAGCCAGGCGGGAAGCATCGACGCGGTGACCGATATCGACGCGCTCACCGATATCGACACGCTCGGCAGCGGCACGCCGAGCACCACGTCGCAGGGCGAGTACAACTACGCTGCGATGCGCGCGCTGCTCAAGCAGGCCGTCGCGCTGCATCAGTTGCGCGGCACGCCGGCGGCGCTGAAGACCGCGCTGGCCACGCTCGGCTGGCAGAACGCGCAGGTGCTGGAGGGGCAACAAAGCTGGGGCGGCACAAGCTATCCGGCCTCCCAGGGATGGGCCGTCTTTCGGGTGACGGTGCCGCTTCCGCAAAGCGGAAGCTCGCTGCTCAACCTGGTCCCCGACAGCGATATCATCGCGCCGCAAAGCTACTGGACGGTCTGGCCGCCGGCCTCGGTCGCGCCCGGTTTCCACACCCGCACCAACGGCGTCGAGCTTCCGGCCTCCGGCACAGCCTATAACGCCGCGACCAACGTTTTTCTCTCGGCGGTTGCGATTGCGGTGGTCGCCGGCGAGACCTACACGCTCTCCGGCTATATCGACGCCAGCGCGGTCACCCAGGGAACGCCCTGCTGGGGCGTCACCACGGCCAACGGCGCGCCGGTCTCTTTCTACGCCGAGGCGGTGCAGCAGCCCGGCGCCCAGGGCGTCGTCAGCGTGACGTTCACCGTGCCCTCGGGCGTCGGGACGCTCTTCGTCTTCGGCTCGACCGGTCCGGGGCCGAGCTTGGCGCTTCAGGCGCCGGGGTCGCTTTTCTTCTCGCATCCGCAACTCGAACTCGGCAGCACGGCGTCGCCCTACCAAGCGAACGAGCCGGCGCCGCTTATCGCGCCGGTCGGGGTGACGGCGCGACAGGCGCTCGCCGTGGTCACCGCAGCGAACTTCTTCAAGCCGGCGCGGGCGTGGCTCGACGCGGTCGTCTTCGAGCTGGCACCGACCTTCGACCCGGCGCCGGAGCCGGACGACATGCTCTCGCTGCTGACCGCCGCGCTCTCGATGCTGCACGACGCAGCGCCGTCCGGCACCGACCTGGTGAGCGCGATGCTGCCGCCGATTGCCGACACCAAGCCGCCGGTCGCGCCGCGCTACGATGCGCACTTCTACCATATCGGCATCACCTTCGGCGCCAACGAGCCCAAGTACGTCGACTCGGGCGTGGTCGTCAACGGCACGCCCATCTCGGCCAACGGATGAGGAGCATCAACGTGAGAAACGACAAGAGACTGGGAACGCGTCTTTCCTTCGCGCCCCCGGCGGCCGCGCAGAGGCGGGCGCGCGTCGCCGCCGCGCGCTTGGTTGCCCTTCCTCTCGGGGGGAGGGGAAGGATGAAGGCGCCCGCGCGACCGACGCGCTCGCGCCGCCGCGAGCTGGCCGGGAAGCTGATGCTCGCGCTTGCGGCCACCGCGCTCGCCACACTGGCGCTGGCGCAAATCGCCCGCGCCGCGTGGCTTATCAATTCACAGGGGAGCGCCGGCGCGCCCGTCAGCGTCGGCACCGCAACGGCCGTGACGGTCGTCCCGCAGGCAACCTCGCGCTACGCCTGGATGATCCGGCCGGAGACAGCCGATATCCGATGCGTCGTCGGCACGCCGCCGCCGCTGGCGCCGAGCGCCACGGCGGGCATCCTGGTCCCCGCCGGCACCTGGTGGGGCGACGGGCCGCGCACGATGCCCGGCGGGGCCGACTTGGACGCCCGCGTCGATTGCATCGGCGTCAGCGCGCCCACCCTGGTCGATACCCAGGAAGAGCAGTGAGGAAAGAAAAGTGAGAGGAGAGAGAGACACCCCCTATTCCTTGCGTCATCCCGAGCCGACGCTTCGGCGCCCTGAGCGAAGCGAGCGGGGCCTCCGACGGGCGCCCTCGGACGCCTTCCTTGCGTCATCCCGAGCGAGCGCTGCGCGAGTCGAGGGAACCCAAGCATGAAACACAGCATGAAAGACTGGAACGCCTGCGGCCCCCGCCAGGGCCGCCGCGACGTTGCCCGGCGCGCCCCGCGCGGCTTGGTGCGGCTCTGGCGCGACGGCCGGCTTATCGCCGAGACGCATAACCTGGTCGTCAACGCCATCGCGCCGCTGCTCGCGCAGCTCATCGCCGGCGTGACCAGCCCCGGCACCGGCGAGCTCAACTACGTCACAATCGCCGGCTTCGGCTCCGGCAGCGCGGCGCCAGCGGTGACCGATACCGGCCTGACGGCGCCCTGGTTCAACAACAACGTCTCGGGCTACAGCTTCCCCAGCGCCGGCAGCGTGACGTTCAACTACGGCCTGACCTCGGCCGTCGATTACGCTGCCTACGGGATGACCGTCCAGGAGCTGGGGCTCTTCGCGAACACCGGCGCGCGCGGCCTCCCGGCGGCGCAGCGCCCCGACCTGCCCGCCTGGACGGCGACTACGGCATACGCTGTCGGCGCGGAAATCTTCCAGAACACCGGGGCGACGGGAACGTACCGCTCGACCCCCCCGCCGGCGTGGGCGGCGTCCACCGCGCGCGGCACCGGCTATATGGTGATCGACGCAAACGGCAACCTGCAGGAGGTCACCACCGCCGGCACCACGGGAGCCAGCGCGCCGGCCTGGGCGACCACCGTGGGCGCGACCACCACCGACGGCACGGTTACCTGGACCTGCGAGGCGCTCAAGGGATACACGCCGACCTCCGGCGCGACGCTGCCCGGCTTCAACCAGGGCGCCGTGGGCGCAAACGGCTCGGCCACCGCCGACGGCACCGTGCTGTGGACCTACGTAGCGGTCCCCGGCGCCGGGACGGTCACGATGGTCGCCCACGCCGTCCTGCCCGCGTTTACCTTCAACGGCTCGGCCAACTACACCGGCTCCTGGACCCTCACCTTCTAGCCCAAAGCGACGGAGAAAGAAGTGGGAAGCAAGACAACGGCCTCAGCCCGGCCCCGCGCTCCGTTCCGCCCTCTAGGGCGAAGCGGTGCTCGCCGCACGGCGGGGAGATCGACCTGCCTGCCGTGGCGGCGCAGGCAGGTCAACGGGAGCGCAATGCCAGGATGCGCGACACGTGTCCCTGTCGCCACGCAGTGGCCGAGCGGAGCCGAAGGACCTCGCGCGGCTCTGCGCGCGCGTCTCGGCGAGCGCCGCAGCGCCGACTCACCCGAGATAGAGGAGCGAGGGATGGGAAAAGAGAAGCGTCCTCTGCCTCTCGCTCCTCACTTCTTCCTCTTTCTCTCTTTTTGCTCACCGCAAAGGAGGTGTGACAATGTCGCACAGAAACTTTCACGCCCGACTGCCGGTCGACGACGAACGCGACGCGGACCTGGCGCACCCACTGGGGTCGGCCGCCCACGCTCGCATGCCCGCGCCCTCTTCTTTGCCTCTCCCCTCGGGGGGAGAGGAACAGGAAAAACAGGGCGCACTCCACGCTCGGATGCCTGCGCTCCTCGGCCAACGGGAGCGCAACACCGCGCTATCCGGCTACTCATGCCTGTCGCCACGCAGCGGCCACGCTCGGATGCCCGCGCCGCTCACCAGCGTCGAGGCGGCCGAGCGCCCAGCGGTCGCCCACGCCGCAGCGCCGGCGCCCGAGGGCGCCGACCAGCCCGATGAATCGGCCGCCGGCACACTCAGGCCCGAGCCGAACGGCCTCGGCGTAGTGGTCATGCATCCCGGCGTCCGCCACGCCTGGGGCGCCTGATCAGCTGGAAGAAGAGCGAGGAGTGAGAAACGAGAGAAAAGAAGTGAGAGAGCAAGAGGCAAGGGATGAGACAAGGGCGCTCCGTCCCGGCTCTCGCTTCTCACTTCTGCCCTCCTACTTTTCTCTGCTTGAGAGACCGCGCGGTGAGGTGATCATCCGATGAAGCTCTTTGACGCATACGGCCGCGAGATCGAGCCGCAGGAGCTCAAGGCCGAGCAGGCGGCGCCGACGCTGGCCGGCATCCGCAACATCTACTCGCTGCTCCATCCCTCGGTCGGGTTGACGCCGCAGCGGCTGGCCGGGATTCTGCGCGAGGCCGAGTTCGGCGACCCGTTTTTGTACCTCGAGCTGGCCGAGGAGATGGAAGAGAAGGACCTCCATTACCTCGCCGTGCTCGGCACCCGCAAGCAAACCGTGGCGCAGCTCGAGCCGGTGGTCGAGGCCGCCTCGACCGCGGCCGAGGATTTGCGCGCCGCCGCGCTGGTCGAGGAAACGCTCGGCGCGCTCGACCGCGAGGCGGTCTTCTTCGACCTGCTCGACGCGGTGGGCAAGGGCTTCGCCGCGATGGAGATTCTCTGGAACACCGCCGGCCGCCAATGGTATCCCGAGCGCATCGTGTGGCGCGACCCGCGCTGGTTTGTTTTCGATTGGGTTTCCGGCACCGAGTTGCTGGTGCGCTCGCTCGGCGGCGCCGAGCCTCCCGCGCGCGGCGCCTCTTCTTTGTCATTGCCGCGCGTGTCTGGCGCGCGAGGCCTGCCCCGAGCCCTGTCGAGGGGAATCCCGGAGCCCGACGGTCGCTCCCACCTCGAGCCGCGCCTCTCCCGCTGGGCGCAAGCGTGGGAGGGGCTGCAGCCGCTGACCGCCCGGCTATGGCCCTACAAGTTCATCGTGCATGTGGCCAAGGCGAAGTCGGGGCTGCCGATTCGCGGCGGCCTGGCGCGGGCGGCCGGCTGGGCCTATCTCTTCAAGAACTACGCGCTCAAGGACTGGGTGACCTTCTGCGAGCTCTTCGGACAGCCGCTTCGGCTCGGCAAGTACGGCCCGGGCGCAACCGAGCAGGACCGCCGCGCGCTGCTCCAGGCCGTGAGCAATCTCGGCACCGACGCCGCCGCGATTATTCCCGAGTCGATGGCCATTGAGTTTGTCGACGCCGGCCGGGCCGCCGGCGGCGCGGCCTACGAGACGCTTTGCGCCTACCTTGACGCCCAAGTGACCAAGGCGGTGCTCGGCCAGACGCTCACCACGGAACTGCCTAAGACCGGTGGCTCACTCGCTGCGGCGCGCGTGCACGAGGCGGTGCGGCGCGACATCCTGGCGGCCGACGCGCGCCGGCTTTCCGACACGCTGAACCGCGACCTCGTGCGGCCGCTCATCGACCTCAACTTCGGCCCGCAGCGCCGCTACCCCTACATCTCGCTTGGCCTGCCCGACGACTCGGACGCTAAGGTCTTCGCCGATATCGTCGCCGAGCTCGCCGACCGCGGGCTGCGCATCAGCCAGAAGACCGTTCTCGACAAGTTGGGCCTGCCGCAGGCCGGCCCGGACGAGCCGGTGCTCCACCCGCGCGAGACCATCGCTGAGCGCATCCAGGAGGGCAGCGGCCGCGCCGCAGCCTCACCCGCAACGCCGGCCGCCTCGAAGCCCCGCAGGCTCAAGGCGTAGTCCGTGCGCGCTCGGGCTTAGCGGCCCGATGAGCTTCCTGGCGCAGCGCACGCGCGAGGCCAGCCGCCGCTGCCTGGCCATGAGTCCGGCCCGGGGCGGCCCTCGAGAGGCCACGGCCTGCTCCAGCCGTCTTCGCTCCCGCGTCCGCCGCCAGTCGGCCGCCTCAAGCCTGGACTTCCATATATGGAAATCCAGGCTAAATTTTACTCGACGTTGCGCGCAGCGTCCGACGAGGCCGTGGCTGGCCGTCGAGCTAGCGCGCCGCTCCTGTACGCTTGCTGGCTGGAGTCGCGGCCGCGAGTACGACTGCGCGCTGCCTCTCTGCTCTTGATGCTCGAACTTCGCCACTTTTGCGGCTTCGCTTTGCCTTCGGTCACAGCCCACGGTTCGGATAGGGCTTGTACCCTGCAAAGGCCGCGCAGAGCACCGCTGGCGCATCCCCGAAAAAGAAAGGCGCAGAGGCAGCCCTCCCCGCCGGATCGCGCGGTGGCCGGATTGGTTCGGCCACCCCCGGCTTGCTCGGGCACCGGACGCTTTATATAGTCGGCGTAGGTCGAGTGTTGCGCAGGGAGTCAGGCAAGCATGGATTGCATGAAGACGCTTCTTCTCAACCCGCCGTCCTACCAGGATTTTGACGGTGGGGCCGGCTCGCGCTATCAGGCCACGCGTGAGGTCTGGTCGTTCTGGTATCCGACGTGGTTGGCGTACCCGGCGGGGATGCTCGAGGGCGCGCGGCTGCTCGATGCGCCGCCCCACGGCTACGATCTCGCCCGAACCGTGGCCGAGGCTCGGCAGTACGAGTTCGTCGTGATTCACACCTCGACCCCCTCGCTGCGGGCCGACCTACGAACGGCGGAAGCGATCAAATCCGCCAATCCCGGCTGCGTGATAGCGCTGGTCGGCGGCCATCCCACGGCCCGGCCCGAGGAGACCCTCAAGCTTTCCGAGGCGATCGATATCGCGGCGCGCAAGGAGTTTGACCACTCGGTGGTCGAGGTGGCGCGGGGAGTTCGCTGGAGCGAGATCGGGGGCATCTCCTACCGCGAGGGGGGGGAAATACACCACAACCCGGAACGGCCCGCCCTGACCGCGGCGGAACTGGACAAGCTGCCGTTCGTGACCGAGGTCTACGCGCGCGACCTCGACTACCTGCGCTACAACAGCCCTTACTGCCAGTACCCTTATGTTTCGTTGTACACCGGGCGGGGATGCCCGGCGCGCTGCACTTTCTGCCTGTGGCCGCAGGTGACCCAGGGGCATCGCTACCGGGTACGCAGCCCGGAGAATGTCTTCGAGGAGGTCTCGACGCTCAAGGCAAAGTTCCCCGCCATGAAGGAACTCTTCTTCGACGACGATACCTTTACCGCGGACCCGGCACGGGCGCGGCGGATCGCTCAGATGCTCAAGCCGCTGGGCGTCACCTGGTCGACCAACGCGCGGGCCAACGTCGATTATGAAACGCTCAAGGTGCTCAAGGACGGCGGCCTGCGCCTGTTCGTCGTCGGCTACGAAACCGGCAACGCCCAGATACTCAAGAACATCAAGAAAGGCGTAAGCCTCGAGCGGGCGCGCAAGTTTACCCGCGACTGTCACCAACTGGGAATCCTGATCCACGGCACCTTCATCCTGGGACTGCCGGGCGAGACCCGCGAGACGATCCGCGAGTCGATGAAGTTCGCGCGCGAGATGGACTGCGAAACCATCCAGGTATCGCTCGCTTCTCCCTACCCGGGGACCGAGCTTTTCGACTACATCACCGCCAACGGTTTTCTCGCGGTCGACCCGCTGCTCGACGACGCCGGATACCAGAAATGCACCGTCAGCTACCCGCACCTGAGCGCCGACGAAATCTACCATTCGGTCGAAAAATTTTACCGCAGCTTCTACTTCCGTCCCCGGTACATCTTCAAAGCCGTGCGCAAGATGGTGACCTCCAGCAGCGAACGCAAGCGCCTGCTCAAAGAAGGAAGACAGTTCCTGGCCACCATGCGCCATCGCCGACAGGCAGCCTAAGGGCGCCTGCGCCTACAGGCCGCGGCGCGCTCGGCTCACCTGCACGGGCGGGGCGCGGGCGGGTCCGCGTGCGGCCGGGCGGCTAGCGGCGCCGGCAAGCAACCAGAATGGCAACGCTGGCGGCGCATTTGCTGGCGGGTGTCGCGCTCGTCGGAGTCGGCGCTTCGCTGGTTTATTACGGCGCGGCCGTGCTGCTGGCGATCCGATTTGGCCGGCGCGCGCGTTCATCCCCGATACCGGCAGCGCCAGCCCGGCCGCCCGCGGTGGCGCTGCTTCGGCCGCTTTACGGCGCTAGCCCGGCGCTTTACGACAACTTAGAGAGCCTGCTCGCGGCCGACTACCCGGCGCGCCACTTCGTTTTCGGCGTCGAACGCGAAGACGATCCCGCCGCCGAGGTCGTCCGCCGGCTCGCCGCCAAGCATCCGGCCGAAAAGATCGACTTGGTCGTCGGCTCCGACCCGGCTGCCGTCAATCCCAAGGTCGGCAAGCTCATCCGGATGCTCGAGCGGACCCCACCGGCCGACGCCTACGTGATAAGCGACGCCGACATCGCCGTGGCGCCGGATTACCTGCGCCGGGTGGTCGCCGAGCTCTTCGCCCACCCGGGAACCGGCCTGGTTACCTGCCTTTACCGAGGGGTCGGCGGCGCGGCCCTGGGCTCGCGGCTGCAGGCGTTGTTTATCAACACGGTCTTCGCGCCCCAGGTGTTGATCTCGCAGGCGATCGAACGGGTGCGCTACGCGATGGGCGCCACGATGGCGATAAAGCGCGAAGCGCTCGCCGCCACCGGAAGGCTGGTCCCGCTGCGCGACAAACTCGCCGACGACTACCTGCTTGGTCAGCTGACCGCGGACCACGGCTACACGGTGATGGTTTCGACGGCGCTGGTGACTTCGGTTTGCGAAGAGAGCCGAATCGCCGAGTTCTGGCGCCATCAACTGCGCTGGACCATCACCTATCACACGGTGCGCCCCGAAAGCCGCGCAACGATTCTGACCAACGGCCCCTTGTGGGGGCTGGTGCTGCTGGCTTGCCTCTGGTCCTGGACGGCACTTGGCGTTGCGCTCGGCGTAATCGCCGCCCGGTTGGCGATGGCGGTCGTGCTGCTGGGCCCCGTGCTGCGGCTCGGCCGTCCGCTGCGTGAATTGTGGCTGGTGGCGGCGCTTGACTTGATGATCCCCGCGCTATGGTTGCGCAGCCATCTGGGCAGGCGGGTGGAGTGGGGCGGCCGGCAGTTTACAATAGGCACGGGAGGCGTGCTGCGAGAAGTCGATGGCCGGGCAAGCGGCGCTTTTATGGCATCTGGGGATGGGCGCGGTCTCAAGCGTCTTTTTCGCCGTCGGGCTGCTGCTGATCAAACGGCGCAGCACGGTCCTTCCGGCAGCTCGCGGCCGCCTCGCCCTTAGGGCGATCGGCTGCTGGGTGTGCGACCCCCTATGGCTTTTGGGCCTGGCTCTGGAAATGCTCGGCTACGTCCTCTACACGGCGGCGCTGGCGGGCGCGCCGGTTTCGATGCTGGCGGTTGCGATGCAAGGCGGAATCGGGCTTTTCGTGGCGCTGTCGGTGGTTTTTCTGGGCGAGCGCGCCCGGCCCGGCGAATGGCTAGGGATCGGCCTGGCAGTCACCGCCGCGCTGCTGCTCGCCTCGTCGGCGCAAGCCAGCGATCTGGCGGAGCGGCTCGACCGACACGCGATGGAGCTTTTTTCGGCGGCCGTGCTGGCGCTGAGTGTCGCGGCCGGCGCGGCTGACTGGCGCCGGCAAAGCGGACGAGGCGCGGCGATCCTCTCCGGTCTTGCCTTTGGAATGGGCAGTCTCTACCTGAAGGCGCTGATCGACACCTACCGGCCGGCCTCGCTGCTGTCCGGGCAGGCCGCCGCGGCGCTGCTGGCCAATCCTTACGGCTACCTGCTGGTGGCGGCCAACGTCGCCGGGCTGGCCGCGCTGCAAAACGCCTTTCACCAGGCGCGCGCGGTCATCGTAATGCCGCTCTCTTCGGTTTTCTCCAACGCCGTGCCGATCGTGGGCGGCTTGCTTGTCTTGGGCGAACGGCTTCCGTCCGGCGGGCGGGCCCAGTGGGTGCGCCTGCTTGCCTTTGTACTCGCCGCCGGCGCTGGATTTCTCCTGACCAGGTCGGACCCGGGGGCGTCAAGTCCGGGTTGACGGGGCCTGTCGAGTCGGCGGGGGCGCAGCGCATGCGGTCCGTCGGCCAAGCTATTGCTGGTTGCCTCCCGGCGGCTGGAACGGGGATTGCAGCACCCTTTCCGGGAGCGGCCCCGCATCGGCAAAAAGCCCGGCGCGGGGCGAACCGCAGCGCGACATGTCCACATCTGCGACAGCCCCGGAGTTTGCGGCGCGCACAGTTGCTCGGCGCGCCGGCTCAAGCCGCCCGCGCGCCGAACGCGGACAAGTGATGGTCGTTACCGCGATGGCGCTGGCGACGCTCCTGGGTTTTGCGGGCCTGGCGGCCGATGTCGGCTTTGCCTGGAACAAGCGCCGCCAACTGCAAACCGCAGCCGATGCCGCCGCGCTGGCGGCCGAGCACGAGCTGCTCGCCGGGCAGAGCGGCGCGCTCGTCCAGTCGGCAACCGACGACGCCGCCCGCAACGGATTCACCGCCGGGGTCGGCGACGCAACGCTCACGGTCAACAATCCGCCCGCAAGCGGTCTCTATGCCGGCAACAGCCAGGCGGTCGAAGTGATCGTCAGCCAGCCGCAGCCGGCTTTTTTCCTGCGCGTACTGGGCTTCGCGTCGCTGGCGGCCTCAGCCCGCGCGGTTGCGGCGAGCACCAGCGCTTCGACCTGCGTCTACGTGCTCGACCCGAACGCGGATGCGGCGCTGATGCTGGAACACGGGGCGCACGTTACGATGCAGTGCGGCGTGCTGGTTGATTCGACGAGCCCGACTGCGCTGGTCGCCTCGAGCGGTTCAAGCCTGTCGGCTCCTTCGATCGGGGTGGTCGGCAGCTACTCCAGCGATGGCGGCAGTTCGCTCCATCCGGCGCCGACATCGAGCATCGCCACGGTGCAGGATCCGCTGGCCGACCTGGAACCTCCGGCGGTGGGAGCTTGTAACTATACGAGCTACGTGGTGAGTCACGGCAGCCAGGCGACGCTCAATCCCGGCGTTTACTGCAACGGCATCAGCGTAACCGACGGCGCCTCGGCAACGCTCAATCCCGGGCTCTACGTTCTCGACGGCGGCGGTCTTACGGTGGAAGGCGGCGCGCGCCTTAGCGGCAGCGGGGTCGTCTTTTACAACACTCAGGGCGCAGCGGCTTACGGTCCGCTGGTGCTCGCCAACGGTAGCCAGGTTACGCTAGCGGCGCCGCTCTCCGGCCCGCTCGCCGGCATTCTTTTCTTCCAGGATCGGGCCGTGGCTTCGCCGCCGCCCAGCGTGGTGGCCAACGGCAGCCAGGCAAGCCTCACCGGGGTGCTTTATCTGCCGACCAGCACGCTTAGCTTTGCCAACGGCTCGGGAGCCGCCGGCGCGTGGACGGTTCTGGTGGCCCGGGACCTTGCCTTCACCAACGGAAGCACCGATATCGCGGCGGACTATTCCTCGATGCCCGCGGGCTCGCCGATTCGCCAGGCGGTGCTGGTCGAGTGAAGCGCCGGGGTCACTTGATGCGCGGTAGCGAGACAAACGGGCGGCGCCGACTGCGCCGGCAGCTCGCGCGCGCCGGCGCCATGGCACGGCTCTCAGCGCCCGCTCGGGCGCAGGCAACGCTGGAGTTTGCCGCGGTCGCCACGGTGCTGCTGCTGGCGCTCTTTGCGGGCGCCGATTTCGCCCGCGTCTTCCGCACCAACATCGCGGTGACTGCTGCCGCGCGCGCCGGCGTGCAGTACGGTATCCAAAACCCGGTCACCGCAGCCGACCTGGACGGAATGCAGGCGGCCGCGCTGGCCGACGGCGGGCCAATCCCGGAGCTGAGCGCCACCGCTTCGCAGTTCTGCACCTGTCCGGGCGGCGCGCCAATCTCCTGCCAGAGCTCCTCGCCTTGCCCCGACATGAGGGTCTACGTCGCCGTTAGCACCAGCGCGCCCTTCAGCACGTTTCTTACCTTCCCGGGTGTCGGGTCGTCACTGACCGTCACGGGGAAAGCGGTGATGCGCGCGCAGTGAAAAAGCCAGCTCAAGAACCGCCGGGGACGCGCCGGCCTCGCATGGCCTCGCAACCCGGCAACCCCGCCGCCCGCGGGCGCGGCGGCGCCCACCCTGGTGCGCCGCAGCCTCTGCCCGCGTGGCGCAAGTCTGCCCGCGGCCAGGCGATGCTCGAGTTCGCCTTCTCGCTTGTGCTGCTGTTGCTGCTGACGGTAGGCACGCTCGACTTTGCCCGAGCGCTCAATGCCTACTCGTTCGTGGCCTACGCGGCGCGCGAGGCGACCCGCTACGCCGCGGTGCGCGGGCTGGACACTCCGGCACCCGCCACCGCTGCGGCCGTTAGCGACTTCATCCTGGGCGAAACCGCCGGCCTCGACCCACAGAACTTGGTCATTTCCACGACCTGGAATCCCGACCAAAACCCGGGCTCCGTGGTGGCCGTCCAGGTCCGCTACACCATGAAGCTTGTGACGCCGTTTCTCCCGGCGACGACGCTTACCCTGTCGAGCACCTCGCAAATGGTCATCTCCTGACGCCGTTTGCCTGATGCCGTTTCCATCGCCGGGCGACAGCGCCATCCGAGCCGGCTGCCGCGCAGTGGGCGCGCGCTTCGTTCTTGTCATTCCCGCGTGGTGCGCGTTCTTGTTTCCCTCTCCCCTTGGGGGGAGAGGGGAGGGTGAGGGGGGGCCGCTGGCGCCACCTCGAGCCTCTGGGTGCGCCCCCCCTCTCCTTGATCCTCTCCCCCGACGGGGGAGAGGCATCAGGAAAAGGAGGTGCGTGCCCCACCTCTGTCATTCCCGCGCGGTGCGCGTTCTTCTTTCCCTCTCCCCCGACGGGGGAGAGGGGAGGGTGAGGGGGGCTGCTGGCGCCACCTCGAGCCTCTGGGTGCGTCCCCCCTCTCCCTTCGACTCCGCTTGCGCTCCGCTCAGGGCGGCGCCTTGATCCTCTCCCCCGGCGGGGGAGAGGAATCAGGAAGGTACGAACCGGCAGGATAGGTAACAGATTCAATGCCATGGCAGGAGGTGGCGGGTATGCCATGGCAGGAGGTCTGTACCGTGGATGCACGGATGCGGTTGGTGGCGGCGGTGATGGCCGAGCAAGACAGTATG
>JAJYRQ010000028.1 GCA_021794015.1 Deltaproteobacteria bacterium
CCTCCACCCCGCCAAAATGCGAAAAACTGTTACCCATCCTGCCGGTCTAAAGTGTTACCCATCTTGCCGGTTGCACAGAAAAGGGGATGCGCGACGCGCGTCCCTGCCGCGATGCAACGGCCGCGCGCGGGGGTGACAAGCAGGAGCCGGACGCCCCACTGTCGTCATTCGCGCGCGCGTGTCCGGCGAGCGCGAGGAATCCCGGGTTCCGCTGCCGCAGCGGACGCCAAACCCCAGCATTCTCCAGGCGGCAGGCGCCGTCCCTTCGGCTTCGCTCAGGGCATGCCTCGGCGTGCCTTCGGCAGGCTCAGGGCGGGCTCTGAGGCCCGCCGGGGGACCCTCTGCGCGGGAGAATGAGACGCCAAGGGTGATCCAGCAAGAACGAAACTGTCGCTATAATACGCAACCCTCAATAAGCTTTCGCTTGAAGCAGTTCCGCGATCCGGCCGGCGCACAGTCGCACTTCGTTGGGCTGTTGTTCGTTGTCTCGCAAGTTTTCCAGGCGGCCCAACAAATCGGCCTTTGCATCGTCTTGCGCATTTGCCGCGATTGTCTGGTCGTTGCTCAGCAGGCGCTCCATCCAGCTAAGCTCGTCCGAGTTCGCGCGCTCCACGATTGGCCTGAAAAGATGCCGGATGGTCTCGTCCGCCTTGTCTCCAAACCCGCCGTCCATGCTCAGTGGTTCGCGGTAGAGTTTTAGGAACTCCTGCAGCGGCTTCTGCTCCGAGCCGAGAAGCAGGTCTCTGAGGTCGCGCCAAAACAAGCTTCGCTTTTCCTGGGGCAGTCCACCCACTAGGCCCCAGGAAAGGCCCGCGGCGGCCTTCTGGCCGCCCAGCAGGGTTTTTGCGCGCTCCAGCAGCGCGTCTTGATATGCGGGGCCGAGGTCCGCCCCCTTCTGCGAGTTGGCCAGCGTGACGGCAAGTTGTAACAGGGGGCCGTAGACGGCGAGCTCCCTCTGCCAGACGCCCTTTTCGACGGTGCGCAGGCCGGTTGTTACAGCCTCCGCGAGCGGGCGAAGCTCATTGCCGTACGGCGTGCTGCGGGCCTCGATAACCTGCCGGTACAAGGCGGCCAGACCTGGCGAGAACGGCATCTGGCTCAGGTTTTTGAGGAAGCTTTCCCGCGCGGCGAATTCTTGAACGACCTCTCGCGTAACGTCGGGTCCAAAGGTCTCCGAAAGAAAGGCGTAGTGCTTAATAAACGATGAACCGTCGAGTTGCTCCGCTATCTGGCGAGACTTTGCCACCTGCCGCGCGACTTCCTGTACCAACGCTTTGAGCTGCGGGTATTTCGCAGCGGCATCGAGCAACTCGGCAAGCTTGCGCCACTTGACGACAAGCATTGAAAGAGGCCCAGCCACCTGAGCGGGCCCCTCCAGAAGCTGCCGAACTGGCTGGTCGTTCACCCATGGTGTGGTTGGCTCGACAGGGTGCTGGAGCCGAGGAGGATCGAACAGCACCAAGGCGAAGAGGCACCGAGGAGCGACAAGCTGACTCGGCTGGAACCTATACAGATGGCGGATGAGGTCTACCTCCGCTTCTCCGCTAGTTTCCGTCGCTTGCCCGCGCAGCCAGTCAACGGCTTGCTGGTCGGGGTTGGCAGACAGGGCTAGGGCAAACAGCAGATCCAGCCAATGCGCGACCTCCCTTTCGCGCGGCGCTTGCTGGTCTTTCAGCCTGTTCACAAGGTCGTCGACGACCGGCTTCCAGGGCCACGTCGCCGGAATCGCAGTCATTGCTTCGATGGTTTCGGCTCTCGTTTGATCGGGCGCGTCTTGCGCAATCCTGCGGGCGATCTCGTTCGTTACTTGGTCGAGCAAGCACGCGGGAACGAAATGCTTCAGGAGCTCTTCCGGGGTCGCCTTGGTCCTGGCGGCCTCGAGAATGGCAAGGTACGTCTGTGGCGAGCCCGGCACGCGAAACTCCTCGGAAACGGGCTCCTCCCCAACGAGTCGCTTCACTTCCTCAAGAATTTTGGACGCGCCGCCAACCCAGTCTTCAACCTCCTTCGCGATGGGCTGACTGACGACGCTCGGCTGCTTCGGCTGCTGCGTCTCAGGCTCGCTTGCGCTGAGGCCGCGTAATAGGGCGCGGGCAAGCTCCGGCTGGTCGTTTGAGGAGTGGCGCAGAATGACACAAAGCCCATCGGCGATCCGCTCGTCAAGCGGCCACCAACGCCGCGCCGGCGCCGGCAACTTGGCCACCCAGCGTACCGCCTCGCGCAAATACGACCAGGTCGCTGGGTAACTGTTAACGCCATCAAGCGCAGAGGCAGCCAATCCGATCACCTGCGGCTGCTGGGCCGCCCACACGTAGTGGTCGCTGTGCACGACGTCCTCGCAGACCTCCTCAAACCCCGGAAAGTTGCTAAGTTTCTCAAGGGCGTCTTTGTCGCCCTCTTCCAGGGCGCGGCGGACTTCCTCGCCGATCAGTACCTGCGCGGCCTTGTCGGTCTCGACGTTGAAATGGAGCGCCGCCAAGTGAAGCCGCCAGTTCGGGGCCTCGACCAGCGGCTGTACCCTGAGGTCGAAAAAGTTCTTTTTCACGAGGTCCTTGGACGGTTCTGTAATGCGATCTGCGCACAGCAGGTATGCCGCTTGTGAGGTAAGGGGAATCTCGTCGCCGCGCTGCTTGTGAAGCGCGCACAGCTTGTTGATGAACAACTTAGTCTCACGCGGCGTGACGGGAGCATCCTGCGGTGTGCGCAGGTGGGAGTAGATCAGGCGTATGTTTGCGAACTCTTCTGGGTTGTGACTGGGGAGGGCCTGCGCAATCTGCGCTTGAAAAAAGCTTTGCCAGTCAGAGAGCACCGGCTGAGACACGCTGAAACTGATCTGGAAGGTTTTCGCGATAGCCGCCTCGGCCAGCCCGGAACCGGACAAGCTTGCTACGGTGCGTTGAGAAGCCGGCTGCCCGGCGTTCGAGGCGTTGGTCGCGCCTTTGAGCTCTTCGCTGGCGTCGCTCCACAGCCGACCGATCGCCCGAGGATCGAAGGGCACGATTAGCCAGAGCCGGTTGGCCCAGCCGGGCTGGCTGCCGCCCGGCTCGAAAAACACCCGCATCGTGGACCAGGCATGCAGCGCCTCGGGCGGGTCCAGCCGGTCCAGATTGTCGATGACGACGGCCAGCCGCCTATCATCCTTCAGCGCCTCATCAAGAAGCTTGCGGAAGAGGCCGCCAAACTCAATTGAGGTTGGCTCGGGCGTCGTCATGCTCGCGGAGTGTTGCTCAACGTCCGTCCGTTCCCGCGTTCGCTGCAAAAATAGCCCAGCCAAGCTGTCCTTCTCGTGGGTGCCGCGGTCTCTTGTCCAGAAGTCTTTCCTCCACAAGCGAAACGTCGGTTTTCGCCAAAGCCAGGTCCCAGCGGCCACAACAGCGGCCAGCGCAATCGGCAGCGCGGTCAGCGCGAGACCCACGATGAAGGTCCAAGGACGGCGCTTGTCGACGCGCTCGATGAGCCCAACCCCGGCCGGTACCAGGATGAGCGCCACGGCCATTAGCCGGCCCCAACGCGTAAGCGCCGGCGTCGTCATGCTCTTGCCCTCGGTGTCTGTTTTCTGGCGGCGCTGAGACAGCCCTTCGAACTCGTCGCCAAGAGCGTTCTTCTCCAGCCATTTGGCCGAAATGAGGTGCTGCCGAAGTGACTCGAGAAAGGAGCGGCGCAAAGGGTCGCCTTGATGGGCCCAGGCATCGTAGATGAAAACCGATACGCGGACCGCGGCGCCGCTACGCGCGTCGATTCGTTTCTCGAGCAGCCTGACGACGGTGGACTTGCCGCTGCCGAAGCTGCCGGACAGGGCAATCGCCTTACCGCCCTGCTCGCACAGGATCAGGTCCGCGATGGCGTCTGCGGTCCGGTTGTGAGAGCCGAAGGCGTCTTCGGCAGTCGGTGAATCATCCAGAAACCTTACCGTGCAGGGCGTTTGTTCCATTTGCCCGTTCCCGCAGCGAGGCGCCGCTGCGGATACTTTATCGGGCGTCTACTGCGATATCAAGTGCATACTGCATTACGGGAGAAGCGTATAACGCAAGCTGCCGGCGGTGGCGGGCGCGTGCTAACGGTTACGAAAGGCGATCCACTCCGGCCGCTCCAATCCCCACACTGTGGGGTGGAAGTGTTCCAGCGTTGCCTTGTAAGCCTGGAATTCCACCTGGCGCACGGTCTCGATGATCGGCAGCTCCGCGACGAGTATTTCCTGGATGCGCCAGTAAGCCGGCGCGCGCTCTTCGGGGCTCATCGCACGCGTGCCCTGGTCCATCAGGCGGTCGATTTCGGCTTCCCAGGGAGTTGCCGGGCGCGGCTCGGCCGGGTCCCACAGGTGCAAGTTGCCCGAGGAACGCAGAAAATTGGCGTCGTCGTTGGGATCAACCGTGCCGGTAAAGCCGATAAGCACGCAGTCCCAGTCAAAGGTCGTGTCGAGCTTCTCCACCAAGGTGGTGAACTCAACCGGGCGGTAATCGACCTTGATGCCGGCGTTGGCGAGGTCCTGCTGGAAAATCGCGGCCATCCGGTCGCGCGCCGTCACCCCGGTGTTGGTGGTCAGGTTGAACTCGAGCCGGTTGCCGTGAGGGTCAACGCGGACGCCCGGCTTTATCAGCCGGTAGCCGGCGGCGTCCAGGAGTTGTGCCGCCAGCGCCGGGTCGTAGTCGTAGTCTCTGAGCTTTGGGTTGTAAAAAATACGGTCGGCGGGTGAAACGAATGATACCGCCGGTTCTGCCAGACCGTTGAAGCAGAGGTCAATCATGGCCTGCTTATCCACCAGATGGGCCAGGGCGCGCATGAAGCGGGGGTCGGTGAACCAGGCAAGCCTGGGATCGGTGCGGCCGTTTTTCTGATAGTGGCGCGGATTGCGGTTGAAGGCGAAAAAAAGCGATCCCGTGTCGGGACCCACGCGGGTCAGCCTCACGCCCAGGGCCGTTGCGCGCTGCATGAGTTCGGCGACTTCTTCCGGACGCGGCGCGTAAAGGTCGGTCTGGCCGGAGAGAAAACGCAAGTAGCCGGCATTCTGGTCGGGCACGATCAAAAGCGTGCGGCCGTGAAGGCGCGGAAGCGGCCGGCCCTCGGCGTCTTTCATCCAGTAGCTCGGATTACGTTCGAATTGCACCATCTGAGCCGGGACGTAACGGGTCATCCGATAAGGCCCCACACCCACCACCTGGCGCGGCGCAGTGTCGATCCCCCACAGGTGATTGAAGCGGCCCTGCCGGGCGGCGGACTCAAGCAGATGTGCCGGCAGAACCGCAAAGCCAACCGAATAGAGCAGCGGCCCGAACGGGCGCGGCAGCGCAAGGCGCACCGTGTAGGGATCGGGCGCGCTGGCCGCGATCCGCTTGCCTTCCACCGTAAGCACGGGCCGCAGACTGTTCGGGATGCGCGGGTCGTAGACCAGGTTGAAGGTGAAAACCACGTCGCGCGCCGTGAACGGCTGGCCGTCGAACCAGGTCACCCCCCGCCTCAAGTGAAACGTAACGGCTTTGCCCCCGTCGCTTATCTCCCAGCGCTCGGCCAGATCGGGCTCAGGCAGCGTGGTCAGCGGGTCGAGCCGCACCAACCCTTCGAACAGATTTCCCACAACAGCGCCCGAGGCCGCGTCGGTCACCAGCATCGGGTTGAACGTGCGCGGGTCGCTGGTCGTGGCGGTGTAGAGTATCTGACGCTGCTCGCGATTGGCGCGCGGCGGCGCGACCTGGCATGCGCCGGCAGCGGCGCAGCTCAGGGCGAACAACCCTGCCTGCAGCGCCAAGCGGGGCGCCCTGGCGTGTTTGTGCGCGCCGCTAGCCGGGCGCCGGCGCGTCAAGGGCAAGCTCCCTGGTCCCCGGCCCGGGCCGCAGGATGAATGCCGCCTCGGGCAGTGATTCGTTGATGATCGGCCGCGCATAGGTCAGCGTGATCCTGGTTCCCGAGGCGAAAAACGTCGCCGCTATGCGGTAAGGGAACTCGAACCCGCCGATGTCCCGGTAGTCCGAGAAGCTTGCGCTGTAGGCCCTGCGTCCGGAGGGGTCGCTGACGCTCAGCGAGCGCAGCAGGCCGCCGCCAAAACTCAACTCCTCGAGGCTTCCGTCGGTCAGCCGGCCGGCGATGGTCGTAAGTTCGCCGCGCCGGACAACCGAGTCGGGCCTCAACTCCGCCGAGCGCGGCGCCAGCCCCATGAGCAGCGCGACGGCCGCGCCGGCGTCGATCGGGATTCGCGCAAAGCGGCTGAGCGTTGCGGCATCGGCGCGGCCTCGGTAAAGCGTATTGTGAGCAGGGTCGAAGACTTGGATTTGCCCGCCCTCGGTGGCGACGACGAGCGCCACGCCGAAGGGTGAGAGGGCCTCGAGCCGCATCCTGTCCGGGCCACTGGCGGTGATGACTTCACGGGTGCGGGAAAGCTGCTTCCCGTTGGCATACTCCATCACCGCCGGGCTGCTAAGCGATTTAAGCTGGCGAGCGCGGGCAGCCAGCGCCGCGATAAGCGCGGCGGCTGAAGCCGGGCGTAGGTTGCCGGCTCCGCTCTTGGGACGCGCTTGAGTTGCCGGCGCGCAGGCCGCCAGCGCCAGACCAAGCGCGCAGCCGCCGACCAGGGCGAGCGGCCATAGACGGCGGGTGCGTTCGCTAGCGGCCGGCACGTCTTACGTTGCGCAGGGTTTCCAGCTTGTGCTGAAGGCGCGCCGCCTGCTCTTTTTCCTTGGTTTCTTTGATCGCGTCTCGGTATTCCCTGGCCGCGTCGGCGAGCTTGCCAACCTTGTCGTAGGCGTCGCCCAGATGCTCCGTGATGGTCGGGTCGGTGCCGGTCAGATGGACCGCGCGCTCCAACTCCTCGACCGCCTTGGGGTAGCGGCCCTGCTTGTAGTAAACCCAGCCCAGGCTGTCCACGAAAAAGCCGTCCTCGGGATCGATATCCAGGGCGCGCTTGATGAGCCGTTCGGCCTGGTCGAGCTTTTCGCCGCGCTCCGCGTAAGTGTAGCCGAGGTAGTTGAGGGCGGCAGCGTTGCTCGGGTTCAGCTCGATTGCCCGCTCCATCTCGTGCTCGGCGGCCGCCTTGTCGCCCATTTCATCGTCGAGCGCCCCAAGGTTGAAATGGAACTTGTCGTTGCGGGAGTCGAGGTTGACCATTTGTTGGGCGAGCGCGACCGCCTGTCGGTAATCCTTCATCTCCTGGTACACGCCGGCCAGGAAGCCCATGATCTGCGTATCGTTGGACCGCTTTGCCAGCGCCTGCCGGAGCACCTCGACGGCGCGCTGCGTGTCGTGCTGTTTGTCGTAAAGGTAGGCGAGCTGGAGGCGCGAGTCGATGAAATGGCGGTCGCTGTCCGGGATGGCGTCGAACTGTTCGATTGCGCGGCTGCTGTCGTCAAGCTGCGCATAGACCGTGCCGAGGTAATAGCGAACCCTCCAGTTCTGCGGGTCACTGCCGAGCGCCAGATTGAACTGGGTGGCGGCCTCCTCGAACTCGTCGTGCTCGAAGTCGACGAGCCCCTGGGAAACGTGGAGATCGGCCGGGCCGACGGCAAAGTTTTCTATCAGTCGCTTGTTCGAGGCGGCCCGATTCGCCGTTTGGGCGCCCACCTCGGCTTGGAGCAGCCTGCGTCGGATATCGTCGCTGCCCGGGTTGACGCGCAGGATTTTGCGGTAGATATCAATGGCGTCCTGCGTTCTGCCTTCAAGCTGGCGCAGCGCCGCCAGGTCCAGCATCGCCAGTGCCGAGCGCGGGTCGAGCGTCATGGCGCGCTCGTAGTAGTGATCGGCCGCAGCGTAGTCGCGGGCGGCCACGGCCACGCGGCCGGCGTAGTAGTTTGCAACAAAGGAGTTCGGATGCTCCTTGGCCAGGCGCGCCAGCAGCGTCTGGGCTGGGCCGAGCTGTCCGGCCCCGGCCAGCAGCGCGCCGAGCAGAAGGCCGCCCTGTGCGTTCCCAGGCTGGAGCGCAAGCAGCCGCCGGCAGGTCTTCTGCGCTTGCGGGTTGCGACCCAGCGCAGCCTCAAGCGCGCCGCTCAGCAGGAGCGCGCGCCGCGAGCGCGGCTTGAGCGCCGCCGCGCGCGATGCCTGCTGCAGGGCCTCTTTGAGCCGTCCGAAACGGACGTAAAGAGTGGCCAAGTTAATCCGCAAGGTTGCGTTGTTCGGGTCGTGGCGAACGGCCTCTTCAAAATAATTGAGCGCTTGACGGCGGCTGCCCTCTTCGCCGGCGTACTCGGCCATCAAAAATGCGCCCATCGCTTTGGCCCGCTCCGGGACGGCAATCGGAGCGGCCCCGCCAAACGGCCGGGCGCCGCTTGCCGGTGCCTTTCCTGTGCCGGCCGGGCGCCGCGGCCCGCTGAGCAGGCCGCAGCCTGCAAGCGCGCAGACCAGCGCGCCCAGAAGAACCGCTTTGGCGGACTGACGCACGGTTGTGCATGCTGCTGGCAGAGACCGGTCTGCACTTGCTTGACGGGAGTTCATGCCGCGCGATATAGGTTGCACTTTGTCCATGTGGATATAAGTCTGTCCCAGCCCAAGCCATCGGCGCAATCCCCCACAAAACGTCGAGCCGAGTCGGCAAACGTCGTTATGGCCCGCCGGGTCTCAGGCTCAAGCCGCATCAGGGGTAATCATCGTTAGCCCCCCGCGATTTCTTGCCAAGCGCCGCGGCGCGTCGGGTCGGCAAGCCGAGCAGCCTGGCGGCTGCGTGGCGCCCTCCGGGAGCCGTCGTGTCGGATTGGCCGGCTTGGTCGCGCTCATCTACTTGGTTGTAAGCGGGGGGCCCTACGGCTTCGAGGAAACGGTCCGCGATGCCGGAGCGGGGCTTGCAGTTATTTTGTGCCTGGTCATTCCGCTGACGGTGAGCCTGCCGACCGCGCTGATGGCCGCGGAGCTCGGGGGTCTGATGCCGGTTGAGGGGGGATTTTACGCTTGGGTCAAGGAGGCTTGCGGGCCGTTTGCGGGCTTTCTGGAGGCTTATCTTACGCTTCTCTACACCGCGGCCGACATGGCGCTTTATCCGGTACTTTTCGGGGCGTACCTTTCCTATCTGTGGCCGGTGAGCGCGCACGGGCAGACGGGTGTGGCGCTGGCGATGGTCTGGGCGGCGGCGCTGGTCAATCTTTGGGGCGCCCGGCCCGTTGGGCGAGTCTCACTGGCGTTGTTAGTGCTGGTTTTGGCGCCGTTTGGGGTGATGGCGGTACGCGGGTTCGGATGCGTGGCGCAAGCGGTGCCGGCGATGCTCGGCTTTCCGGCGCGCCATCCGTGGAGCGCGTTGGGGCAGGGACTCACGGTGGCGATCTGGAACTTCAGCGGCTGGGAGAATCTCAGCACGATCGGCGGCGAGATCGAGAACCCGGCCAAGACCTACCCGCGAGCGCTGCTGATTACGGTGCCTTTGGTTGCGGCAGGCTACCTTGTGCCGCTGCTGATTGGGCTGTGCGTCTCGCCGTCGAGCGCCGCTTGGCGGCCGGGCTATTTTACCGAAGTGGGGCGCCGTATCGGCGGCCCTGGTCTGGCTACAGCGCTTGCGCTGGGTGGGGCGGTTGGCGCGTGGGCTGTTTTCCAGGCGGCGACGCTTTGGGTCTCGCGGATGCCGTTTGTGCTGAGCCGCGACGGCTACCTGCCGCCGCTTTGGGGGCGAGTGTGGCGGCGCACCGAAACGCCGGCGGCCGCCGTACTGCTGTCAAGCCTGGTCTTCAGCCTGCTGGTGCCGTTGGGTTTCGGGGCGCTGGTGCTGCTGGACGTTTTCTTCTACATGGCGGCGCTGGTGCTCGAGATGGTCGCGCTGTTGAGGCTGCGCCGGCGCTATCCGGATCGCTCGGGGCGCTTCATGATTGGGGGCGGGGCGCTGGGTCTTTGGCTGGCGGCCTTGCTGCCGATTCTGACCTGGCTGTCGGCCTTTGTGATGGCGCTTTTGGGCGGCGAGCGCCGGGTCGAGTTCGCGGTCGCCGTCGCTTTGGCGCTTCTCTCCTGGCCGATCTACCGCCTGCTCGCGCCTCGGTCAGCGGCTCCAGTCGCCAAGGACAGGCGTCGGCCTTTCCCTTGACAGAGCGGTGCGGCCCGTGGTAAAGGCCGAGCCAGGCTGCGGCTTCAGCGAAGCCCCGCATTAAATGAATGCGGAATGTATGTTTGGCGTTCTTTGTAATCAGCCCGCCTGCCTGCCCAACTTTTGAGTTGCAAGGTGCCCTTGGAGCACCGAAACGGAGAAAGTGTGGGGCGCTATGCGCGGAAACCCCCCATGCCATCGGGTCCATCTCGACGAATCGAAAGCGATGACATGGCACGGTCAAAGGACAGATACGCCATGAATGGGACATTTGAGATTCAACCGGGCGAGTGCTTCGGATGCCTGGCGCTCAAAGGCCTGACATTTCAGAGCCACACGTTTCAAGGGGCACCATGGTGTGAACTTCTTAAAGACTTGAGCGTTCCGCTTCACGCCCGAGACGATTATTGGCTGTCGAAGGAACCACCTTTCGCCGTTGACGGCGAGGTCAAGCGCCAGTTCGGGGAGTTCGTGGTCGAAAAGCTTAACGCTAGCGTTCTCGTCCTAACGGCGAAGCGTCGCGCACCGCGCCCTTATCACCCGCTTGAGGACGGCAAGGAAGAGCGACAGCGCGTGACCTACTTCCAAAGCGGTCTTGCCATTTGGCTGGGAATTCCGCACTTCGACGAAGCTGTCCTCCTCGTCGGCAGGCGCGACGAAAATCGCACGCACGTGTTGCCGCTTGCACTACGACCGGGGTTCTGGGGAAGCGTCAGCGATCTCTGGTCACACTCAACGGGCTTGATACAGGCCGCCCGGCAACGGCTGACTGGCGTTGTATCCCGTACGTCCGAGGCCGCACAATGGTCACTCGTCGAACGGATCGGCCTCGCGGTTGAATTCGCGCGGAGGCTCAAACAGATCATCGATTCTCACGAAGAAGACTACGCGACGGGCCGCAAACCGCCTCGTTACTGGCGCATGAACTCCGGCGTCGCAGCGTTTCTTGAGGCCTGCCGTTCCCGCCTCTATCACGTTCGCATCCACCAGTACGTTCGCGCCATCGAGTCGTTCCTGCCACCAACGGCTTGGGGGGAAAAGCAGTTCGCCGATAAGGCTGGCGTCCTGTCCGGGACTGACCAACAGACGGCCAATGCGCTCAAGGAAATATACCGATTGCGCAATAAGGCCGAGCACCACGAGTATTTCGAGGATGCGCAGCTATCTGGTTCCGTCGGCGAGCAAACCGCGTGGTTACGCGCGTGGCAAGCCGAGGTCCTCTGCTTGGAACTCTACCGCCGTCTTTTTACAAAGAGCAGCGTCTTCATCAACGCTTACTCGGATTCCGACTCGATCAAAAGCTTCTGGGCGAACGGGGCGGTTCAAGCCGAGTGGGGTGTTTCGTTCCCCCTCCCCCGCTTTCCATCCGCAGTTTAGGCCCGGGTGGATCACTTTCAGAGCGCAAGACGGATCAGTCTCTTCGCGGAGTCTCCATTAGCAGGGGACCGAAATTATTGAGCGTTGCGCAAATAATCGAAAGAGATACTCAGTTATGCTAGTGTCCAGTACCTGAATTAGGTATGGGGCGATTGCGACTAAGTAGGCATCAAGGGGGCAGGGCTGGAAGTAGGCGGGGAAGACTTGGCGGAACTGGCGTCGTGGGTGCGGGTGAAGAGGCTGGCGCAGGCGCTGGGGATGCGGGCGTGCGTGGTGCTGCTCAGTGGGCAGGGGCTCTCGCTGCGCGAGGTGGCGCAGCGCGTTGGGGTAAGCGGGCGCACGGTATGCCTGTGGCGTCGTCGCTACCGGAGGGAGCGGTTGGCTGGGCTGAGAAGCCGGCCGCGCAGCGGACGGCCGCGCCGGGTGAGCCGGCGTAAGGAGCTGGCGGTGGTGGCCGCGGCCATGCGGCCGCCCCAGCACGCCGCCCATTGGAGCGCGCGGCGGCTGGCCAAGGAGCTCGGCCTTAGCCACATGGCGGTCTATCGCATCTGGCAGAAGTATGGGCTGCAGCCGCATCGGGTGGAAACCTTCAAGTTCAGCACCGACCCGGAGTTCGCGGCCAAGCTGGCCGACATCGTCGGGCTTTACCTCGACCCGCCGGAGCGGGCGCTGGTGCTGTGCGTGGACGAAAAGCGCTGCCCCTTCGACTCGCCGTGCTACGGCGGCTCGCTCAGGGCATCGCCTGGTCGCGCGCTGGCTCAGCCTGATCGCCAGCCAGGCCATCCGCCGCGGCAGCTTCGACAGCGTGCGCCGCCTGGAGCAGGCGATCACCCGCTGGCTCGCCCACCGGAACGACGACTCCAAACCCTTCCGTTGGCTCAAAACCGCCGCCCAGATCAAACACAGCACTCGTAATGCTGAACTTATTTATGGCACTAGACGCTAGGGGCGCGGCAAGCCAGGATTGGAGCGCGTTACGGGCGGGCGCCGGAGCGAGGCTGGCGCGGCTGCGGGTTGCGGCCTCGCGGCGGGCGGCCGTTGCGCAGCTCCATCAGGGCGAAGGCTGAAATCACCAGCGAGTGCGTGATCCGGCCGGAGGCAATCAGTCGCGCAACGTCGGCCAGCGCCACCGCGACAACTTCGGTCTCTTCGGTCGCGTCCAGGTTCGGCTCGCCCACGCGCTCGGCCTGCTCCGCCAGGAAAGAGTAACAGTAGTTGTCCTGGATGGCCGGGTTTGGATGGACACGGCCGAGCTGTATGATGCGGCGCGAGTCGTAGCCGGTCTCCTCGACCATCTCTCGCCGCGCAGCATGGCGCGGGTTGCGGTCCGACGGATCGACCATCCCGCCCGGCACCTCCAGCGTGTAGCCGTCAATCCCATGGCGAAACTGGCGCACCATGATGACTCGGTCGTCGGCCGTAAGCGGAATGATGTTCACCCAGGCAGGTGCCTCAAAGACGAAGAAATCGGCCTCTCCGAGACGCGGATGGGCCGAGCGGCGCCGCGTCAGAGAAAAGAGCCGGGTCTCGCAGAGACGATCGGTTCGAGTGACGCGCCAGCGCTGCGGCTTCAAACGCGTTCTCCGTGGCGGATAGCGAACAGCCGCCGATATTCTACAATCGGGCAACGGTCCATGATCACGACCAGGCCAGCGGCGCTGGCGCGCCGCGCTGCTTCGTGATTGACGACGCCGAGCTGGAACCAGAGCACGCGGGCACCCGCCGCGACCGCTTCGTCGGCGAGCTCGACGGCGTGCTCCGGCCTGCGAAATACGTCTACGATTTCAGGCGGCTCATCGAGTTCGCTCAAGCTTGCGTAACAGCGTTCATTAAGCTCCCGGCGCGTCTGCTCTGGCGCAAGGCGCGGATTTATCGGGATTACGCGAAAGCCCAGGCCTCTTAGAAAACGCGCCACCAGCAGGCTGTCACCCGCACGCCGGGGTGAAAAACCGACTATCGCCACGCTTGCCGGCCGTTCAAGAATCGCGCGGATCACCGCGTCAGGAGGGTTTTCGAACTGCGCTGGCGTGGCTGCCCTCATCCACTTGCTGCAGAACGCGTTCGGCAACCCCCGGTATCAGGGCGGCCAACTCCCGGCAGCAGGCGGCGAAGGCCGCCGAGCCCTTCTCGGCCGGGTCGGCGATGTCGCCAGGGCGGCCGGCGAACTCGCCAAGCGTGGCAACCGGCGCGCCGGCAGGAACGGGGAACTGCGCATTCAGCAAGGCGGCCTGCTCGGCGGTCATGGCCAGCACCAGGTCGGCTTCGGCCAGCAACTCGGGATGTCGCTTAAGGTCGGTGGAAGTCTGGTCTTCGGGCAGAGCTATCCCTTGGGCTTGCAGCGCCATCCGAGCGTCCAGGGAAACCAGCGCACCGTCGCGGGCGTAAGGCGCGATGCCAGCGGAGCGTACCGCGACCAAGCCGGCGGCGCCGCGCCGCTCAAGGGCAAGGCGCAAAAGATGCTCGGCCATCACGCTGCGGGCGGTGTTGGCGGCGCAAACGATAAGGACCAAAAAACTGTCCCGGCCGTCCGCCTCCGACGCAACGGCCGGCCCCTGGCCTGTCGGCCGCATCGGTCTTAGGCGCCCTGCGACATCACAGTGCCCATGCTCTCCTTGGCGCTAAGCCCTTTGGCCAACTCCTCTTTGAGTTGAGTCCCGAGCGCCGCCGGCTCCCAGGGAGGGCCCTTCCTCGATATCTTGGCCACCGAATGCCAACCCTTCATCAGCCACACGGTTCCCATGCCGGCGCGAAACACCTCGCCATGGACGTCCTTGGCGTCGTCGCTGGCCAGCCAGGCGACCAGCGGCGCGATGTGGAAGGGATCGAACCGGTCGAAATCGGAAGCCGCGGGCGCGGCCATCGCGGCAGCGGTCTGCGGCGTGGCGTCCACCGTCATGCGGGTGCGCGCGATAGGCGCCACGGCGTTTGCCGTGACTCCGTAGCGCGCCAGCTCCCGGTCCACGATGATCGCCATCGCGGCCACGGCCGCCTTGGCGGCGCCGTAGTTGGCCTGGCCCGGATTACCAAGCAGGCCCGAGTCGGAGGTGGTGTTGATTATCCGGCCGTTAAGGAAGTTGCCGTTTTTGTGCTGCTCGCGCCAGTAGGCCGCGGCATGCCGGGTAACGTTGAACGTGCCCTTGAGATGGACGGCTATGACGGCGTCGAAATCTTCCTCGCTCATGTTGAAGATCATTCGGTCGCGCAGGATACCGGCATTGTTGACGACGATATTGAGCTTGCCGAAGTTGTCCAGGGCGCATTCGATAATCCGGCGCGCGGCCTTGAAGTCGGAGACGCTCTCGTAGTTGGCGACCGCCTCCCCGCCGGCGTTGCGAATTTCGTGGACGACCTCTTCGGCGGGCGTGCGCGACTGGCCGGTGCCGTCGAAATGGCCGCCCAGGTCGTTGATCACCAGTTTGGCTCCTTCGCGGGCCATGACGAGCGCTTCGGCGCGCCCGACGCCGCGACCGGAACCGGTTACGATTGCCACCTTGCCTTCAAGTAGTCCCATTGCCGACACCTTCCGTTGACTGGTTTTGTGGTTCGGGCGCCCGTTGCGGGCCCAACGCACCGTGGCGCCGGCCGGGCCGATCGGGCGCTTCGATGCCCCGCGCGCGCCGCTCTGTCGCCTCTAAAGCTATTGCGAGCGGTGCCAAAGCGCAAGTTCTGCCGTAGGCTGCGGCTTCCCTGACGGCGAAGCTAATGCTCTCGGTTGCCGGACCGAAGACCCCGACCGGCGGCGGGCTGCCCGGCTGGCGCGGCGCAGCAGCTCTACCCCTAAGCCCGATCGTTGGCGCCGGTCGAAGCGCCCGCTAGCGCGCAGCCACACTTACGCCGGCTTGCTCCTCGCTGGCGACCCAGCGACTGTGATGGCGGCCGTAGCTGAAATATATCACCAGGCCGATGCCCATCCAGAGAAAAAACCTGATCCAGGTTATCGGCGGCAGACTCGCCATCAGGTAGGCGCAAAACAGCATTCCCACAATCGGCACGAAGGGAACCAGCGGCGTGCGGAACGGGCGCGCAATCTCGGGTGAAGTTACGCGCAGTACCCAGATGCCGGCGCAGACCAGCACAAAAGCGAATAACGTACCGATGTTGGCCAGCTCGGCAATCTCCTGGATCGGGATCAGCGCCGCCGCCGCCCCCACTGCGATGCCGGTGATGACGGTCGGAATGTGGGGCGTGCGAAAGCGCGGATGGACCCGGCTGAAGACCGCCGGCAAAAGCCCGTCGCGCGAAATAGCAAAAAAAATCCGCGTCTGCCCCAAAAGCAGCACCAACAGCACCGAAGTCAGACCCGCAACCGCGCCCAGCGAAATCAACCCGGCGACCAGATCCAACCCCCGCTCGACGAAAGCCGAAGCCAGCGGAGCCTCCCGGTCGATGTGCGGGTAGGGCACCATGCCGGTCAGCACGCCCGCCACCAAAATGTAGAGCAGCGTGCAGACGGCGAGCGAGCCGATGATGCCGATCGGCAGGTCGCGCGACGGATTGACCACCTCCTCGGCGGCGGTCGAAACCGCGTCAAACCCGATGTACGCGAAAAAAATGTAGGCCGCGCCCTGGGAAATCCCCTTGATCCCGAAAGGAGCGAACGGCACCCAGTTGTGCGGCCGCACGAACCATGCGCCAACGACGATGACCACCGCCACCACGGCCAGCTTCACCGCCACGATAAGCGCGTTGAAGCGCGCGCTCTCGCGGATACCCACGTAAAGAACCGCCGAAGTGACCATCACCACCAGCAGCGCCGGCAGGTTCACCACCGCTCCCGGCACCGAGCCCGGGGCATGGGTCAGGGAACTCGCAAGAGGCATCCCAACGCCCGCCATCACGCGCGCCAGATAGCCCGACCACCCCACGGCGACCGCCGAAGCGCCGACCGCATACTCCAAGACCAGGTCCCATCCGATGATCCACCCGATCAGTTCGCCCAGCGTCGCGTAAGCATAGGAATAAGCGCTGCCTGCCACCGGGATCATCGTCGAGAACTCGGCGTAGCACAGCGCGGCCATCGCACAGGCCACCCCCGCCAGCGTAAACGAGACGGTCAAGGCCGGCCCGGCCTGCTGCGCGCCCACGCCGGTCAGAACGAAAATCCCCGCACCGATAATCGCGCCGATTCCGAGCAAGGTGAGGTCGAAGGCGCCTAACGCGCGCTTGAGACCGCCGCGCTGCTCGTCGCTGGTGGCTTGGGCGGCGTCCGGCACTGCCTTGCGCCGCAGCATCTGCTCTCTAAGGGTCACGTCTTTCCTCCGCCAACGCTCGGCTGTGCCGCCAGGGCGGCCGCGCCGGGCCGTGATCTCCCCACCGCGCAGGCCGGGCGGGATTTGCTTCGCCCGCAGGGCCGCCTGGGGCGCGTACCGGCTTGCCTGCGGCTAGGATCGGCGACGCCTTGGCGGCAGCCCGCCCGCTACCAGCTCAGATACCCTCCGTCGACCGCCAGCACGCACCCCGTCACGTAGCTGGCCGCAGGGCTGGCCAGGAAGACCACGGCACCGCGCAGCTCCTCGGGTTTGCCAAGCCGGCCCAGCGGGGTGGCGCGTTCGACACGCTCGCGATTGGCCGCCTTCTGGAAACCGGCCTGGTTCATTTCGGTCAGAATCCAGCCTGGCGCTATGGCGTTGACCAGGATATTGTACGGCGCCCATTCCACGGCCAGTTGTCTGGTAAGGTTGATCAGTCCTCCCTTGGTCGCGGTGTAGGCAGCCATTCGGTAAATAGAGCTTCCCACCAACCCGAAAATCGACACGATGTTGATTATCCGACCGGGGCGCCGCTCGGCGATAAGGGGGCGGGCCACTTTCTGCGCCAGCGCAAGCGGCGCCGTCAGGTTGAGCTGCAGTGTCTCCTCCCAGGTCTGGCGGGTAAGGTTCTCGGCGCGCCCGGTGGGAGCGACTCCGGCGTTGTTGACCAGGATGTTCGGCGCCCCGAGTCTTGCCGCCGCAGACTCGAGTGCCGCGTCCACCTCGGAGTCGGAAGTTACGTCGGCAGTGAGTGCCAGCGCTTTGACGCCATAGGTTGCCCGCAATTCTTCGGCCAGCGCCGCGAGCGGCGCGGTCCGGCGCGCCATCAGCAAGAGGTCGGCCCCGGCGATTGCCAGTCCCCGCGCGAACTCAACCCCCAGGCCGGAGGAAGCGCCGGTTATCAGCGCTACCTGCCCCCGCAGCGAGAACATCTCCGCAAGCAACTGTGTCGCCATTGCCTCCTCATTGTGGGCGGAGTTGAGCAGACACCTGCGCGATCGCGGCGCAGGCCCGGTCCACTTCGGCGGCGCCGATTCCGTAGTGGGTGACCGCGCGGAAGCTGGCTGAGCCGCGCCGGCCGAGCAGCACGCCGCGCTGCTTAAGGTCCGCGGCCAGACGGTCGGCGGCTGCGGCGCCCGCCTCGAGCTCGAAATAAACCATGTTGGTTGGGTGCGGCGGCATCCGCAGCGCAATCCCCGGCAGGCGGGCCAAGCCGGCAGCCAGGCGGCGCGCGTTGGCGTGATCCTCTGCCAGGCGGGCCACCATGGTCGCCAGCGCGACGATTCCCGCCGCAGCAATGACCCCGGCCTGGCGCATCCCGCCGCCGAGCAGCTTGCGCACCCGGCGGGCGCCGGCGATGACCTCGCGGCTGCCGCAGAGAACCGAACCCACGGGGCAAGCAAGCCCCTTGGAAAAGCAAAACGATACCGTGTCGAAGGGATCGGCCAGCCGCCGCGCCGAGGTCTCGAGCGCCAGCGCCGCGTTGAAGATGCGCGCCCCGTCGAGATGGAGCGCGACTTTGCGCCGGCGGGCCAGTTCGGCCACTTCGGCCGCGTGCGAGAGGGGCACGGCCGCCCCGCCGCAAAGGTTGTGCGTGTTTTCCAGCGCGACGGCCCGGATTTCCGCCACGTGAAGGTTGGGCGGCGCCTCCAGCTCCTCGCGCAGCGGCGCCAGCTCGAGTCCGCCTTCGCCGGTGTTCGGCACGGGGAAGAGCATCACGCCGCCCAGCGCCGAGGCGCCCCCAGCCTCGAGCCGAAAGCTGTGGGACTGCGCGCCGACCAGCGCGCGGCTCCCCCGCGTGCAGTGGACCAGCAGCGCGGCGAGATTTGCCATGGTGCCGCTCGGCACAAAAACCGCGGCTTGCTTGCCCACCACGTCCGCAGCGATCGCCTCGAGCCGGTTCACCGTCGGGTCTTCCCCGTAAACGTCGTCGCCGACCTCGGCGCGCGCCATTGCCTCGCGCATCTCGGGCGTCGGCTGGGTGACAGTATCGCTTCGCAGATCGATCATTGCCGTCCCGCTAAGCCAGGACCGCCCTGACCAGCTCGTCGATGGCGCGCTTGGCCTCCGGCTCGTCGGTGAGCGACCAGGTCACGGCCACGGTGGCGGCGCGGCGCGGCGCGATACCGTGGCGGATGAGCTGGCCGGCATAGATAAGCAGCCGGGTAGAGACGCCTTCCTCCAAGCCGGCGGCCTTGAGATGGCGTACCTTTTGGCCGAGCAGCGCAAGCTGCATGGCAACCTCGGGCGCCATAGCGGCCTCGTGCGCGATTATTTCGGCCTCCTTTTCAAGCGGCGGATAGGTGAACTCGATCGTGACAAAGCGCTGCCGGGTCGACGGCTTGAGGTTTTTCTGGACGCTCTGGTAGCCGGGATTGTAGGAGATCACCAGCAGGAAGCCGGAGTGAGCCTGTAAAACTTCGCCCCGCTTCTCCACCGGCAGCATCCTGCGGTAGTCCGACAGGGGATGGATCAGCACGGTGGTGTCCTTGCGCGCCTCGACCACCTCGTCGAGGTAGCAGATGGCGCCGCGGCGCACGGCCTGGGTCAACGGGCCGTCGATCCAAGCCGTCTCGTCACCGCGAATGAGGTAGCGGCCCACCAAATCACTGCCCGCAAGGTCTTCGTGACAGGCCACCGTGATAAGTTCGGTGGGCCCGTCGGGCTCGCCGGCGAGCAGATGCGTCATGTGTTCGACAAAGCGCGTCTTGCCGCATCCGGTCGGCCCCTTGAGCAGCACCGGCAGTCGTGCCAGGTACGCCTTCTGGAAAATCTCGACCTCGTCGGCGACCGGCAGGTAGTAAGGGGGATTTGCCGGGTCAAGTCGCCGGATTTCCGGCTCGAAACTCTGGACCCGGCTGTCGAAGCCTCTTAGTTCAACCGACATGAGCCTGTCGAGCACCTCCTTGGGAGCGGCGCCCACCCGGCGCTGCGGGCGTCTGTGCAACAATTGTAACAGAGCGCGCCGCGCGGCTCGATTGCGCCGCACCTGTGGAGCGCGGCCGGGTTCCGTTGACGGGCCCCTGGGCCGACCGGGCTTGTGGCCCGGCCCGGCCGCGAGCGCGACGGACACACCTTACGACCAGCGCGGCGCGTAGGAAGAGCTGCCGTCGCGCCGGTCGCGTACCTCGTAGCCGCGGGCGACCAGTTCCTGGCGAAGCTGGTCGGCCAACTCAAAATTGCGCTCGGCTCGCGCCCGCGTGCGGCGGTCGACCAGTGCCTGGATATCGTCCGGCAGCCGGGAGGCTCGCACGTAGTTGAGCTGTGCCTCGAGGCGCAGTCCCATTACCCGGTCGAGCGCCGTCAGCGTCTGCCACACTCTGAGGTCGCTGCGCCGGTACGCTTCAGCCACCAGCTCGAGCGCTGCGGCCAGCGCCCGGGGGGTGTTCAGGTCGTCGTTCAGCGCCTCGGCGAACCTCTCGTAATAGTCGCGAGCAAAGGGCGCGTCCGGTTGCTCGGGCCGCGCCACCTTGGTAAAGCCCCAAAGGTAGTAGAGGTTGCGTTCGGCGGCCTTAAGGGCGTCCAGGCTGAACCCCAGCTCTGAGCGATACTTGGCTGCGAAGCAGAAAAGCCGAAACGCCAGGGGATTAATCCCGGCGGCGACCAGGTCGTCAAGCACCGGGAAGCGCCCGGCGCTCTTGCTTATCTTGGCCCCTTCGCTTCCCACCAGGAAGGCGTTGTGCACAAAGTAGCGCGCAAACGGCTTGCCGGTTGCGCTCTCGGACTGGGCGATTTCGTTCTCGTGATGGATCGGGATATGGTCGATGCCGCCGCTGTGCAAGTCGATCGTCTCGCCCAGGTACTTCATCGCCATGGCCGAGCATTCGACGTGCCAGCCCGGGTAGCCC
This sequence comes from Deltaproteobacteria bacterium, assembly GCA_021794015.1. GTDB lineage: Bacteria > Desulfobacterota > Binatia > Binatales > Binataceae > JAJYRQ01. Next base: position 20,457 of record JAJYRQ010000028.1, read on the forward strand.
CGGCCCCAGGGACTGTCCCACTGCATCAGGTGGCGCGGCTGATTGAGCACCCAGAGCGCAAAATCGTGCGGACTGCGCTTGTCGGGAGCGTGCTCGAGCCGCTGCGCCGAGTGCTGCTCCTCGAGCCTCTGGCGCGAGAGCCGGCCCGGACGACCGCTGCCCTTTGCTTCGGCCACGGATCGCCCACAGGCCCGGTAGCGGACGACGTCGAAGTAGACGCCGCTGGGTGCCACGTAGGCGTAACCGCGCTCGATGATGCGCCCGATAAGGCCGATCATGTCGGTGATGTGGTCGGTGGCGCGGCAATAGACCTCAGCCGGTTCAACGTTTAGCTGTTCGAGGTCGCCCAGGAAGGCTTGCGTGTAGCGGGCGGCCAGCTCTTGCGGAGAGCGTCCTTCGGCGTGCGCCGCCATCTCCACTTTGTCTTCCCCGGCGTCGGCGTCCGAGGTCATGTGGCCGACGTCGGTGATGTTCATCACGTGGCGCACCGTGAAGCCGTCGAACTCAAGGGCGCGCTTGAGCGTGTCGGCGAACAGGTAAGAGCGCATGTTTCCCAGGTGCTGGCGCGAGTAAACCGTCGGCCCGCAGGAGTAGTAGGTGACCAGGGGTGGGTTGAGCGGCTCGAACTTCTCCACCGTTCGAGTAAGCGAATTGAAGATGCTGAGCGTCCTCATGCTGGTCCGAGTGAGCAACGCCGTTCCCCCGCGGCACCCGGCTCGGCGCGTTCGCCAGAGCGCGCGTGCTATGCCGTGGCCGCGCTAGGAAGCGGCTCCCGGACGCCGCTGGGCCGCGGCGCGCGCCGGCGCCTTGGCGGCAAAACCGTAGCGCCATCCGGCCACAAGGCGGTAGTGGCGGCCGGCCAGCCAGCCAAAGCCGGGAAGCCGCCACAGAGCGGCGGTCCAGCCCAAAAGCCCCCGCTGCCGCTTGAGGATTTCGCGTATCGCCTCGGCCCCGCGAAAAACCCGTCCCCGGGCGTCAACCGCGTGCAATTCGGCCATCAGGCGCTCTGCCGGAAGGCCGGCAAAGCGCGCCTGCACTTGCGGCCGGTGAAAGTCCAGCAACTCGATGGCGGCGCCCCGGTCGATCGAAGCCAGCGCCGCCGCGCCGCCCCGGCAGACCGCGCAGGCGCCGTCATAGAGGACGCTCAGCTTGGCCTCGGGGGCGCAGCCTGCCTTAGGCTTGCGGCGCGTGCGCTTCGCCCAGCGCTGCTCAACGCCGCGATAGCCGCGCCCCAGCCCCTGTCTTTTGTTGCCTGAGCTGCTCGTGGTAAATCCGCCACTCGTAACCGTCGACGAGCGAGCGCCATCCGGCCTCGACCGTATTGGCCGACTTCGCCAGCGTCGTCCAGGTCTCTCGCCCGTCGGAAAACCGCTTCACCGAGATAACCTCGGCTTCGGTCGACTCGCCGCTGGCATGCGTATAGGTCTCGATGACGCGGACTGCCTCCAGGTAAGGGAAATATTTGAACAAGGCCTTGCGCAGCGCCAGGTCGAGGGCATGGACCACGCCCACCCCGCGGGCGGCCTCAGTCTCTTCCGTCCCGTTTACTCGTATGACCACGGTGGCATCGACGGTCATCTTGCCTTCGTAGAAATCGTCGATTACCCTGCGGCGCACGACCTCGAAGGGCGGGTCGTAGTCGGGCGAGGTCCGCAAGCCCGAGAGTTCACGCGAAGCCTGGGGAGTTTCGGCTTCGTGGAAGATCGAAACTTTCGCGTCGTCCATCGCGCAAAATTATCTTCGGCTGCCTGCAGGCTTGCAAGCGGCTGGGCGCGCCCGCGCCGCCGCTTGCGCCCATCGGGTCGCCCCGCCGGGCTACATCGCCAGCCCGCCGTCGATTCTTATTACCGCGCCCGTAATGTAGGCCGCCGCGTCCGAGAGCAAAAAGGCGGCGAGCGGCGCAACGTCGCCTACCTGGCCGAAGCGGCCCAGCGGGACCGCCGCCAGCGCCTTCTGCCGCTGCGCCGGCGCAAGAGCTGCGGTCATGTCGGTCTCGATGAATCCCAGGGCCAGAGCGTTCACCCGGATGCCGAAGGCGCCGACCTCCTTGGCCAACGCCTTGGTCATGCCGAACAGCCCGGCCTTCGCGGCAGAGTAGTTGACCTGGCCGGCGATGCCGGTCAGGCCGGACACTGAGCTGATGTTAAGGATGACGCCGCGGCGCGCCTTCATCATCGGGAATACCGCCGCGCGAGCGAAATTGAAGGAGCCCGTCAGGTTGACCCTGACCACCTCGGCCCAGTCCTCTTCGCTCATCATCGGCAAGAGCTTGTCTCGGGTCAGTCCGGCGTTGTTTACGACCGCGTCCAGGCGGCCGAAGGCAGCCCTGACGGCATTGACCATTTCGCGTGCGCTCTTGAGGTCGCCCGCGTCCTGGCCGAAGGCGAGGGCCTTTACGCCGAGTTGTTCGAGCTCTCGGGCCAATTCTTTGGCCTTATCGGCGTTCTTGAGGTAGCTGAAACCGACGTTGGCGCCGCGGCGCGCCGCCTCGAGCGCGATGGCGCGGCCGATTCCACGGCTGGCACCGGTTACGATTACGCCTTGTCCTTCAAGCTCCCGCATCGCAGTTCACGCCTGGCGCAGCCCGCTCGCTTCCCGGGTGCGTGCGTGCGCTGAGGCGCGTCCGCACCCGGCGCTCCACGCCCCTCGATAGCGACGACACCAACGCCGGCCGCCGGTGATATCGGCGGCTTTGCCGCAACCGCCCGCGGCGCCGCTTTACCAGCGCAGGCTCCCTCAGCTTCCGGCCGCGTCCGAGGCCGGCGCGCCGGCTTCTAGGCCGAGAAAGAGGAGCCGCAGCCGCAGGTTCGGCTCGCGTGCGGATTATCGAAGCGAAAGCCCGCGCCGTGGAGACCCTCGACGTAGTCCAGCGTGGTGCCGGCCAGGTAGGGCAGCGACGCCTCGTCGATCAGCAGGTTAATTCCGTCCCGCATCTCTACGACGTCGCCTTCCTTCTGTGCGTCGAAGCTCATCGCGTATTGGAAACCGGAACATCCGCCTCCTACCACGCCAACGCGCACACCCCGCCCGTCATCCAGTGCTTCCCGCGCAAGCATCTTTTTGATCATCTCGACCGCTTTCGGCGTGAGCGTAAGGGTTGCGGCCGGCGCCTGCCGGGCCGCGCCGGAAACCTGCGCAGTCGAATCCTTCGCGCCTTCTTCGTACATCACTACTTCTCCTCTAATCCGGTCCGGCTCCGGATGGAGCCTTCCCTGGCTGATAATTATGTCACGAACCGGGCGCGTCCGCGAGCGTCCGCCAGCCGGTGGCCGAGGCCAAAACGAATTGACGGTTAGCGCATTGTAGTGTGTTTCATGCTGGCGAATGCGCGAAGCGGCTGGTAAATTCACCTAGTGTGCCGGTTGCCGTGGTCCTTGCGCAGCGCGGCCTTGGCGCCGAGAGGCGATGTTGATCTTTACGAGGCGGCGCGCCGCAAAAGGCGCCGCCCGAGGAGTTGGTCCATGATGCGACAAAAGGGATTGGCTGGATGTGTCGCGATCGCGGCTCTGGCGCTAATTGGACTTGGCCCGGCGGCTTGGGCGGCCGACGCGCCGGCGGTTCTCAAGCTGGGAACGCTGTATGCCGGCTCGGGAGCCTTTGCGGTTCCTTCCACCTCCGAACACGAGGGACTCAAGTTCTGGGTCGACCAGGTCAACGCCGCCGGGGGAACGTACGTCAAGGCGCTTGGCCGCAAGGTTCGGCTGCGGCTTATCGCGTATAACGACCGCAGCTCGACCACTACGGCGGCACCGCTCTACAACCAGCTTATCACGCAGGATAAGGTCGATATTCTGGTGTCTGACTTCGGCTCGGTGCTGACCTCGGTTGCGGTTCCGATCGCGCAGACCCACAAGATGCTGCTGTTCGACCCGACCGGCACCGGGGCGGCGCTGTTCAGTCCGGACAACCCCTATGTTGTGCTCTGCTCGCTGCCGACTTCGGCGATCTGGCCCTACGCCCTGGCCGATTTTCTTAAGAAGTTCGAGCCGGTCAGGCGGGTGGCGCTGCTCTATGCCACCAACGATTTCACCGGGTCGCAGGCGGCCACGCTGCGCGAGCGCCTCAGGGGCAGCCGCGTTGAGTTGGTCTACGACCAGGGGGTTGCGACCAACACCTCGAACTACGCGGTGCTGTTGCACAACGTCGAGGCTGCGCGGCCCGACGCGGTGATTGAGTTCGGTTACGCCAACAACGACATTGCCTTCCTTCAGGGCCTGCAGGCGAGCGGACTGAAGTTCAAGATGGTGTTCGCCATCTTCCCGGGGCAGCTTTTCTCCCTGCTGCGCAAAAACGTGAGCGAGGCGGGCCTCGCATACACCTACACCTATCCGACGCCGCCGCTTCTGGCTTACAACAAGGTCAACTACGGCCCGGGTCTGGAGGCTTTTCTCCGCGAGTATCGACAGAAAAGGGGAGAGGACGCCAACTTCCTTACCGTGGCCGGCTACAACACCGGGCTGGTGATCGGCAAGACCCTGGCGACGGCCGACAAGCTGGACCAGCTTGCGCTGCGCCGAGCGGTCGAGCAGTTTTCAGGCAAGCTTTTTACGCTCGACGGCCTCTTCAAGGTCGACCGCAGCGGGGCGCAGGTCGGCGAGCTCTTGCCCGTCGGCCAGTTCCTGCCCTCCGGCAATGGAGTCAAGATGCAGGTCGTATTCCCGTTCGCGCTGGCGACCGGGAAACCGGTCTATCCTGCGCCCTGAGCGATGCTGGCATACACGCTGGTCGGGGGCCTGCTTTTCGGACTTTACTTCGGCTTGGTGGCCCTGGGCCTGAATCTTGTTTTCGGCGTGATGCGGCTGGTGAACCTGGCGCACGGCGATTTTCTGATGCTGGGCGCGTTCGCCGCCTATTGGGCCTACCAGCTTTTCGGGCTGACGCCGGTTTCCGCGCTGGCGGCGGAGGTGGTGATATTTTCCGCGTTGGGGCTGGCGCTCTATTACGCGGTGGTGCCGCGCCTGCTCGCCTCGAGCGACCCGGAGATGCTCTCGTTCATCCTTTTCTTCGGGCTTTCGCAAGCCTTGCAGGCGCTGGCGGTAATCGCCTTCGGAAACAATCCGCGCTCGATTCCGGCGACTGTCTTTGGCCGCGCGCCGGTCAGGATTTTAGGGCAGGCTTTCCCCGCAGCCTGGATGGTGAGCGGCGTGGTCAGCGTTGCGCTGGTGCTGTTCGTTTACCTTTACCTCTACCACAGCCGGCTCGGGCGCGCGACCCGCGCCGTGATGAGCAGCCGCGAGGAGGCCATGGTGAGCGGGATCGACGTTCACCGCGTCTCGGCGGCGGCGCTCGGCGTGGGTCTGATGCTGGCGGCGATGGCCGGAGCGTTTAGCCCCTTCATGTTGGGCAGCATCGAGCCGGGCATGGGAACGGCGGTGACCACCGTGTCGTTTACCGTTACCGTGATTGGCACACTGGGCGAGCCGCTGGGTACGGTGCTGGGCGGGCTGGTTTATGGCATGTCGCTGATGTTGATGGAAAGCTATCTTTCGTCGTGGGCCAATCTTTTGCCCTACCTGCTGTTGATCGCAATCATGCTGGTGAGGCCGGCGGGGCTCCTGGCGCGCCGCGCGCGTTATGCTTAAGGCGGTTCTCACCGGGGTGGCGACGGTTGGGCTGTTTGCGCTGGCGCCGGTTTTTTATGCCAACCAGACCCTGTTGTTCAGCGCGATGATGTACCTTGTGCTGGCACAGGGAATAAACGTCCTGTACGGCTTTACCGGCTACCTTCCCTTCGGTTATGTGGGCTTTTTCGGTGCGGGGGCCTATGCCGGCGCCCTCAGCGTGCTGCGCCTTGGTCTTTCGCCGGTCCTGGCCCTGGTCGTGGGAGGGGTGGTTGCGGTGTTGGTGGGAGTCGTGCTGGTGCCGTTGCTCAGGCTCTCGGGCGCCTATTTTGCGATTGCCAACCTGGCGGCGGCGCAGGCGCTCTACTACGTGGTGTCAAATCCCGACCTGCAGGCGCTCACCAACGGCCCCTACGGTATCAATCTGGCCGTTGCCTACAACGCTACGGCCAGTTACGCGGCCATGGTGGCGCTGCTGGGGCTGGCGCTGGCGACCGTGGTCTACTTGCGGCACTCGCGCTTGGGGCTCGCCCTGCGGGCGATTCGCGAAGACCGGATCAGTGCGGAGCTTGCCGGGATCAACGTGGTGCGGGAGCGCACAATCGCCTGGCTGCTGAGCGCGCTGCTGGCCGGCTTATGCGGCGCGGCCTTTGCCTGGTACATCTCGGTCTTTTACCCGGAGACCGTTTTTAGCCTGAACGTGAGCATCTTTGCGATCGTATTCGCGCTGTTCGGCGGGGCGGCGACGCTGGCCGGCCCGATCGTCGGGACGCTGGTGCTTTACGGGCTTTACAGCGCCATTGGTATTTCGCAGCCCGAGTACTTCCAGCTCATCTTTGGGCTGGTGATTGTCGGCTTGGTGCTCTTCCTTCCCGACGGCCTGGCCTCGCTTAGCGAGCGGGCGGGCTTTGAGGTACCGTGAAAACGCGTTTGCCGACATGAGCAGCGAGGTCAGCCGGGTCAGCGGGGTCAGCGGGATCGGCCGGAGCGCGGCTTTGTCCGACAACGCAGCGAGGCTGGAGGCCAGTGGACTGGCCAAGCGGTTCGGCGGTTTTCGCGCTCTTGACGGGCTGAGTTTCCGCCTGGAACGGGGCGAAATTCTCGGGCTTATGGGCCCCAACGGCTCGGGCAAGACAACCACCATCAATGTGGTGTCGGGCGTTTACAGCGCTGACGGAGGCGAAGTCTGCCTGGACGGAAAACCGGTGACCGCCCTGGCGCCCCATCGGCGAGTACGCCTGGGCCTTAACCGGACCTTTCAGGTGCCGCGGCCGCTGCGCGGCCTTACCGTGCACCAAAACGTGGAGGTCGCCGCGGTTTACAGCGGCGCGGGAACCGATGTCGTCGCGCAGTGCCTTGAATGGGCTGAACTTGCGCACTTGGCGGGGCGACGCGCCTCGACCCTTAACAACTCGCAGCAGAAACGGCTCGATCTCGCCCGCGCCTTGGCCACGCGGCCGCGCGTGCTGTTGATCGACGAGATGGGCGCCGGGCTCAACCCCGCGGAACTCGAGACCATGGCACACAAGCTCTGCGCCCTGGCCGAACAGGGAGTCGCCCTGGTCGTGGTCGAGCATGTGCTCGGCTTCCTTCAGATGGTCAGCTCGCGGGTGATCGTGATGAACGCAGGGCGCGCGATTTTCGAGGGCACTGTGGCCGCCGCCGCCGAGGACCCGGAGGTGGTACGGGTCTTTCTTGGCGAGCGCCATCACTGAGGGGCAACCGATGCCGGTGGTATTACGCGCAGAGGCTATCGAGGCGGGCTACGGCGCCTTAGAGGTGCTCTGGGACGTCAGCTTTGCGGTCGAGGACGGCCAGTGCGTCATCCTGTTCGGCGCTAATGGTTCCGGCAAGACGACCCTGCTGCGCGCGCTGGTCGGGCTGGTTCCCGTTATGGCCGGCCGGATCGAGCTGGACGGGGTTCGCGTCGAGCGGCTTGCGCCGCACGAGCGGGTTCGCCGCGGTCTGGGCTACATGTCGGAGCTGGGAATTTTCCCCGATCTTACCGTGCACGAGAACCTTGAAATCGGCGCGCGCGGCCTTTCCGGGCAGCAGGTCCGCCGCCGGGCTCAAGACGCCTACGCGATTTTTCCGGACCTTGCGCCCCGGCGCCGCGAAGTCGCCGGCCGCCTAAGCGGCGGACAGCGCAAAATGCTCGGCCTGGCCAAGGCGCTCATGGGGCGGCCGCGCCTGCTGGTCTTGGACGAACCGTCGGCCGGCCTGTCGCCCCGTTTGATCAAGGAGACCATTGCGGCGTTGCGCCACCTGCACGGCCAGGGCCTGGCGATGCTCCTGGCGGAGCAGAACATCAGCTTTTTGGAGCTCGCTCAGTACGCTTACGTGCTCGAAGGCGGCCGGGTCCGGTTTTCCGGCACCGTGGCGCAACTCGAGCACAATGACGCGGTGCGGCGCGCCTACTTCGGCCTGACCGGCCTTTGACCAGACCACGGCGCGGCGCACCGCCCAGCGGCCGGGTCGGGACGCCGCCTGAGCGGGAGCTGCCCCGCGTGGGCTGGGCCTTCGATGGGACGCTTTGTCGTATATCGCCTGCTTAATATGGTGCCGCTCATCCTGGGCATCACCTTGCTTTCCTTCCTCGTCATGTCGCTGGCGCCGGGCGACTACCTGTCAAGCCTTAAGCTGAACCCTGCCATCTCGCCGGCCGTTGTTCACCAGATGGAGGCCGAGTTTGGTCTTAACCAGCCGCTCATCGTGCGTTATCTCAAGTGGCTGTGGGCCGTGATGCATCTTGACCTTGGCGTCTCCCTGGCCTACCGGGTGAGCGTTACCAAGCTGATTGCCGCGCGGGCGCTTAATACGGTAATCCTGGCGCTGGCGAGCATGGTTTTTTCCTGGGTGCTGGCGATTCCGTTGGGGATCGCGGCGGCGGCCAGGCAGAACACCGTCTGGGACCGGCTGCTGTCGTTTTTTGCCTTCCTTGGGATGTCGGTGCCGAGTTTCTTTCTCGCTTTTCTGCTGGTCTACCTGGCGTTGAGGACGGGATGGTTTCCGGTGGGCGGCAGCTTCTCGGTCTTTTACTCAAGCCTTAGCCCGGGCATGAAGATCGTCGACCGGTTCGACCATCTGGTGCTGCCGGTGGTGGTCCTGGGCACCGCGGGGCTGGCTTCGCTGATGCGGCTGATGCGCTCGCAGATTCTCGAGCTTAAGAACAGCGACTTCGCACGCACGGCGCATGCCAAAGGGCTTTCGCCGCGCGCCGTACTCTACAAGCATGTGCTGCGCAACGCCCTTAACCCCTTCATTACGCTGGCCGGCTACGGGCTGGCCGACCTGCTGGGCGGCGCCGCGCTCATCGAGGCGGTCATGAATCTCCAGGGCTTGGGGCTTTTGCTGCTGGATGCGGTCCGTTCCTTTGACGTCTACCTCGTGATGGGTTCGGTGCTGATGGGCACGGTGCTGCTGCTGGTGGGCAACCTGATTGCCGACGTGGCGCTGGTCCTGGTCGACCCGAGGGTGAGCTTCTGGTCGGAGCGGGCGCGCTAGGAGGGAGCGGCCGGACAGATGACGCGGGCGGCAGTTCCAGAAAGCAGGACGGCGAAGACGCAGGCGCGCCGGCGCGGCATCTTAGCCATCGCGGCGCACGCGGGCGGCCTTGTCGCTGCCGAATGGCGGCGGGCGTCCTGGCCGGCGCGCGCCTCGGCGATTTGTCTTTTGCTCTTTTACCTTATGGCCGCGGCCTCGCCGGTGATCGCGCCGTATGACCCGGCGCGCCAGTACCGGAGGCTGCCGGATTGTCCGCCGATGCGGCTTCACCTGGTGTTGCCAGGGCGGGGAGCGCCGGGGCTTTTTTGTTTTCATCCGATGCGGATGGCGGACCCGCTGGCGCGCCGGATGGTCGAGGAGCGTACCCGCTGGGAGCGGCTGAGGTTTTTTTACCGCGGCCATCTGTTCAGCACCGCCTCCGGCGCGGCGCCCTTCTTCGTGCTGGGCAGCGACGCGCTCGGGCGCGACCTCTTCTCGCGCATCGTTTACGGCGCGCGGGTCAGCATGTGCGTGGGCCTCATCGCGATCGCGGTCAGCTTCTCGCTCGGCATCACGGCCGGTTCGATCGCCGGCTACGCCGGCGGCGTGACCGACAATCTCATCATGCGCTGGGCCGAGGTCGAGATGTCGCTTCCCTCGTTCTATTTCCTGCTGGCGCTGGCGGCGCTGATGCCGGCCGGGGCGAGCACGGTCAGGACCTTTGTTACGATCGTGCTGATCATGAGCTTTATAAGCTGGGCGGGCCTCGCCCGGGTGATCCGGGGGATGGCGGCCGCGGCGCGCGGTCTTGCCTACGTCGAGGCGGCGCGGGCGCTGGGCGCCTCGGCGCCCCGCGTGGTGGCGCGCCACGTGGTGCCGTCGCTTTTGGCCTATGCGCTGGTGGCAGCCACGCTGGCGGTGCCGGGCTTCATCCTGGGTGAAAGCGCGCTTTCGCTGCTCGGCCTGGGCGTGCAGGAGCCGGCGGCGAGCTGGGGCAATTTGCTCGCCCAGGCCCAGGACGTGCAGAACCTCGGCCGTTACCCGTGGATTCTGGCGCCGGGCGTCTTCATTTTCCTGGCCATCATGTCGTTCAATTTTCTCGGCGACTACCTGCGTGACCGACTCGACCCGGCGCAGCATGGGCGCTGAGGCCCGGTGCCGCAACTGCTTCGTAGACGGCGCGCCCGGGCGCCGAGCGTAGCAGACCGGGCACAGACCGACGCTTGCCCGGCGTGGACAGCGTCGAAGGCCGACCCCGGCGGCCGCTCAGCGATGCAAAGCAACGAGACGACGCCGGTGCCGCCGGGCAGCCCGGTTAGGGAGCAGCGCGGCGCGATGGTAAGCTTGACCGGATGGCCAGCGCTCTGCTCGAGGTGAAGGATTTGCGCGTCTCGTTCTTCGGCCCGCAGCGGGAAGCCACGCCGGTTTGTGGGGTAAGCTTTTCGGTTGAGCCCGGGCGACTGCTCGGCCTGGTCGGCGAGTCGGGCTCGGGCAAGACCGTTGCGATGCTGGCGATAATGCGGCTTTTGCCCGACAACGCGCGCATCGCCGCCGGCTCAATCCGGCTCGACGGCGTCGAGTTGACCGCTCTTGGCGAGCGCCAGATGCGTTCGGTCAGGGGCGCCAGGATCGCCATGGTCTTCCAGGAGCCGATGACCTCGCTCAACCCGGTCATGCGGGTGGGAGACCAGATCGGCGAGGCGATAAAGCTTCACCAGCGATGCTCGCCGGCACAACGACGCGAGCAAACGATCGAGGCATTGCGCCTGGTCGGCATCGCCGACCCCGAGCGCCGGGTACGAAACTATCCGCATGAGCTTTCCGGCGGCATGCGCCAGCGCGTGATGATTGCGATGGCTCTGGCCTGTAGGCCGCGCCTGCTGATTGCCGACGAGCCGACCACCGCGCTCGACGTGACCATCCAGGCACAGATACTTGAACTGTTGCGCGAACTGCAGCAAAAGCTCGGGCTGGCGGTGATCCTCGTCACTCACGACCTCGGCGTGGTGGCCAACTACGCCGACGACGTGACGATCCTCTACGCCGGCAAGGTGATGGAGCAGGCGGCGGCGGGCGAACTCTTCGCCACGCCGCTTCACCCCTACACCCAGGCGCTCTTGCGGGCGATGCCTGGCCTGGCCGCCGCGGTGGGCGGCCGGCTCGAAGCGATTCCCGGCCAGATTCCCGACTCGCGCAATCTGCCGCCCGGATGCCGTTTTGCTCCGCGCTGCTCGCGGGCCATCGCCGAATGTTCCTTGGCCGAGCCGCCGCTCGAGGCAAAGAAAGCTGGCCATTATGTCGCCTGCATCCGGGTCTGAAGCGCCGGCGCCAGAGCAGGCAGCCCACCGCGCGACGGGCTCGCCCGAACCGCTGGTGCGCGCGCTCGCGCTGGTCAAGCGATTTCCCGCCGGCACGCTCGACCTTCTCGGCCGCAAGCGGCTTTTTGTGAGCGCGGTTGACGGCGTTGACCTCGAGATTTGGTCCGGCGAGACACTCGGGCTGGTCGGGGAGTCGGGCTCCGGCAAGTCAACCCTGGGACGGCTCCTGGTTCGGCTGCTCGAGCCCGACGCCGGCAAGGTCTTGTTCGCCGGTCAGGATCTGCTCGCGCTTAGGGGCCGCGTGCTCAGAAAGCTAAGGCGCCAGATGCAGCCGGTCTTCCAGGACCCCTATGCCTCGCTCAACCCGCGAATGAAGGTCAGGCAGATTGTCGCCGAAGGGATCGAAATCCATCGCCTGGCGCGCGGCCGCGAGAAGGAAGAGCGGGTTGTGGCCTTGCTCGAAATGGTCGGTCTCGGCACGGACGCTCTCGACCGCTATCCGCACGAGTTTTCCGGCGGCCAGCGCCAGCGGATCGGGATGGCCCGCGCCCTGGCGGTCGAGCCGCGTTTTATCGTGCTTGACGAGCCGGTCTCGGCGCTCGACGTCTCGATCCAGGCGCAGATCGTAAATCTGCTCCGGGACCTGCAGGAGAAACTCGACCTCACCTATCTGTTCATTACTCATGACCTGCGGCTGGTCGAGCACATGAGCCGGCGAGTTGCGATCATGTATCTGGGCAAGATAGTCGAGGTCGCCCCGGTTGAAGCGCTGTTTACCGAGCCGCTCCATCCTTACACGCGGATGCTCCTTTCCGCAGTTCCCACGGTGAGCGGAGCGCCGACAAACCAGCGGCTAAGACCGCTTGGAGAGCCGCCGAGCCCGCTCCATACGCCTTCGGGGTGCAGCTTTCATCCCCGCTGTCCCTATGCGAAAGATATTTGTCGTACGGTGGAACCGAAACTTGAGGCCGGACGGGCAGGCCACGCCGTAGCCTGCCACGTCTTTCCGGCGCCGTGAACCGAGGTTTGCCTCGCGAGCAGGCAGGATATGGGCGACAACCCCGCTCCCAGCCAAGCGCAGTGCCCCGGCGCGGCGATGCCGGTCGGGTTGGCGGTTGCGCCGGCTGAGTCAGCGCCTGATTTCATTGCGCTCTGGCGCTCGGAGCGTACGCGGCTTGTGGTCGGTCCAGGCATGTCGATTGCGGGCCGGCTTGCGTTCGAGGAAGCGATCACCATCGAAGGCACGTTTCGCGGCGAGCTGGTATGCACCGAGCTGCTGATCATTGCCGAGCAGGGCAGAGTCGAGGCGCGCCTGCGTTGCTCCCGGGTGCTGGTGCTTGGCGAGTTCCGGGGCGAAATGATTGGGGGCAAACGGGTGCTGTTCGGTCCGCGCAGCCGGGTTCGCGGCCGGGTCGAGACGGAGCTTTTGACGGTGTTGGACGGTGCCCTCGTTGAGGGCGAACTCCGGGTCTCGGGGGGCCGGCCCGCACCTTAGGGTTGGCCAAGGGAAGCGGGCGCCGGCTTTGGGCTTAGGCGGCCGGCTCTAGCTGGTGGTTGCCACGCGCGCCGCTTTGCCCGTTCGGCCGCGCAAATAGTAGAGCCGGGCGCGTCGCACCGAGCCGTGGTTTAAGACCACGATTTTTTCGATTCGCGTCGAATGAAGCGGGAAAACACGCTCAACACCGATCCCGTACGACGTCTTGCGCACGGTAAAGGTCGTGCGGCTTCCTCCCCCGCTTATCCGAAGCACGATCCCCTCGAAAGGCTGGACGCGCTCCTTGTCGCCCTCGACGACCTTGACAAGCACCCTCACGGTATCGCCCGCCTGGAACTCGGGCAGGTCCTTGCGCAAACTGCGCTCTTCCAGGTTCCTGATAATCTTGTCCATGGAAAGCAAAGGCCCTTCGGTGGAGCGCTAATTATGGCGGAATTGCCCCGCCGGGACAATACCGTCGCCCACGTATCGTAGCGGCGCTTCCGGAAAAGGGGTGGGCGCGGCCCTGGGCGCAAGGGCCGGGTTGAGATGGGTGCTACAGCGCCGGCGCTCAGGATTGCCCCGTGGAGGCGCTATGTTATTGGCTGACTGGCGCCCGCGGCGAGGGGGCCGCTGGGCGCGGCGCGGCCGCGCCGGCCAGATGGCCTTGGAAAAAGCACCGAGCCATGTTTACACAGAGGGTTCGAGGGCGCAGCAGCGGTTTCGGCTTGATCGGCGAGATGAGTCCGGCTCGCCGCTTTGCGCTTGCGGTGGCTGGCGTCGTGGCGCTGCTGACCGCAGGCAGCGCCGGCTATGTGCTGATCGAGGGCATGTCGCTGCTCGACGCCGTCTACATGAGCGTCATCACGATTTCCACCGTCGGGTTCGGCGAGGTCAAGCCGCTCAGCCCCGCCGGGCGGCTCTTTACCATAGGGCTCATTATTGTGGGCGTCGGCAACGGGGTTTACCTGCTCGCCGTGCTCGCCGAGCTGCTGATCGAGGGGCGTTTACGGGAATACTTGGGGGTGAGCGCGATGCAGCGCAGAATTCGGGAACTCAAGGACCACGTGATAATATGCGGCTTCGGCCGGTTCGGCAAGGTCGTCACCGAGGAGTTGGTGCGCCATTCGGTGCCGCTGGTGGTCGTCGAGCCGGACCCCGCAAAGCGCGAAGCGCTGGTCCAGGCCGAGCTGCTGCACCTGCCGGGCGACGCCACCCGCGACGAAGTGCTTGAAGCCGCCGGCATCGAGCGGGCCCGCGTGCTTGTGGCCGCAACCGGCTCCGACGCCGACAACGTTTACATCACCCTTTCGGCCCGGGAAAAGAACCGCAGCCTCGCCATTCATGCCCGCGGCGAAAGCGAGGGCGGGATGCGCCGGCTTAAGCTGGCGGGCGCCGACCAAGTGGTTTCGGCCTACCAACGCGGCGGGATGCGCGTGGCGGCGGCCATTCTGCGTCCGTCGGTGGTCGATTTCCTTGAGCTCGCCGCTCCGGGGCGCGGCGGCGAGGTGGACCTCGAGCAGCTACGGATCGAGCCCGGCAGCCCGCTGGTCGGCCGCTCGGTCGGCGCGGTAGAAAAGCAGGCAAAAAAACTCAGGATCGTCGCCCTCAAGCGCGGCAACGAGGCAATTTCGCTCATTCCCGACGCCGATACGCTTATTAGCCCCGAAGACCATCTGGTCGTGATCGGCGATCGCGCAAGCCTCAAGGCGCTGGGCGAGAAGATCGAGAAGTAGTCTCGGCGCTCCTGAGGACAATGCCGCCGCGAAAGGCTGCGGCCAGGTTGCGTGCGCTTTCGCTCGCCACCGCACAGCCTTTTGCCGTGCGCGAGCCTTGGCGCGCACGGCCAGCCGGCGCGGACTCCTGGCGCGTGGAGCGCGGGCCGCTCAAGACTGTGCCGCGCCGCGCCTTGTTCCTTCTAGCGCGAGGAGTCCGGCTTACCGCCTTCGATCATCCGCAGGGTTGGCCGCGCACTGGACGAGGAATGCGCTGCCCGTCCGTGCGGCTCGGTAGTTCTGGGCCGCGATGCGGCCGGGGAGACAGGAGAAGCCTTGGCACGCCGGCCGGAGTAAACGCTGCGCTGAGCCGCGGCGCTCCTGCCCCGCTTAAGCAGAGCCACCGCGCCAATGGCCAGCCACAATCCCAGCGCCGCCAGCAGGGCCACGTCGCGCAATCCGCCTGCTTCAATCACGATGGCCGCTCCGGCGGCGCCCAGGACAAAAGCGACCAGATGGGTGAAGCTGCCGGCGCGCGAAAAACCGCCGAACCAGCCGCGGGCGCCCTGCCTTCCACGCCCTTTGCCTTTCGTCCGGTACATGGCTTTTACCACGCCCTTGGTGGCTTACCCGGGCCTTGCGGCGGGACCGGGCAGTTGGAAAGTTTCGGTGGTCCGAGCGCCACTGTCAAGCCCTGTCGCCGGGCCGCTGCGGTTGGAGACGCTCTACCTCTCAGGCTAAACTCAAAGCCGAAAGTTTTGGCCTAAATGCGTTCCCAGATGGACGAGCACTACGATCCTAAGGCAATCGAACCGCGCTGGCAGGCCCGCTGGCGGGAAAGCGGCCTTTATGGTGTGGCGCAAGACCGGGCGCGGCCCAAGTTCTATCTGCTCGAGATGTTTCCTTATCCCTCGGGCGACGGCCTTTCGGTGGGCCACCTGCATAACTACGTTCCCTCCGACACGTTCGGCCGTTACAAGCGGATGCAGGGGTTTAACGTCCTGCACCCGATGGGCTGGGACGCCTTCGGGCTGCCGGCCGAAAATGACGCCATCCTGAAAGGGCTTCATCCCAAGCAGACGGTGCCGCGCTACGCGGCCAACTTCAAGCGCCAGCTCGAGATGGTGGGATGCGCCTACGACTGGAGCCGCGAGATCAACTCCTCGCATCCGGACTACTACCGCTGGACGCAGTGGTTTTTTCTCCTGCTTTACCGGCGCGGCCTCGCTTACCGCGCCGTGGGCTCCCAGTGGTGGTGCGAGAAATGCCGCACCATTCTGGCCAACGAGCAGGTGGTCAACGGATGCTGCTGGCGCCATCCCAACACGGCCGTCACCCGCAAGGACCTCGAACAGTGGTATTTTCGGATTACCGCCTACGCCGATCGGCTGATAGCCGACCTGGAAGGGCTCGACTGGCCGGAGCCGATAAAGCTGATGCAGCGCAACTGGGTCGGCCGTTCCGAGGGTGCCGAGTTGCGCTTCCCGGTGGCGGGCCACCCCGGGCGATGGATCACCTTCTTCACCACCCGGCCGGACACGGTTTTCGGCGTTTCGTTCATGGTGCTTGCGCCGGAGCATCCGCTGGTTGCCGAGATTACCACTGCCGAGCAGCGGGTGGCGGTCGAAGAGTATGTCGCTAAGGCCCGCCGTCAGAGCGAGATCGAGCGGCTCTCGCTGGTCAAGGAGAAGACCGGCGTCTTCACCGGCGCCTATGCTCAAAACGTCTTCACCGGGCGGCCGGTGCCCGTCTGGGTTGCCGATTACGTGCTGATGGGCTACGGCTGCGGCGCCATCATGGGCGCTCCCGGTGAAGACCAGCGCGACTTCGAATTCGCCCGCAGCTACGGCTTGGAAATACCGCGTGTGACGGTTGCGGCCGACGCAAGCCAGCCGCCTGCCGACCGGGCGTTCGAAGACTACGGCGTCACGGTCAATTCGGGCTTCCTGGACGGCATGCCGACCGCCGAGGCGATCCGCGCCGTTTGCCGCTGGGCCGAGGAACACGAAACCGGGCGCAGCGCGGTGAGCTACCGGATGCGCGACTGGCTGATTTCGCGCCAGCGCTACTGGGGAGCGCCGATCCCGATTATCTACTGCGCCGGCTCCTGCGGTATCGTGCCGGTGCCCGAAGAACAGCTTCCGGTGTTGCTGCCCGAGCTTAAGGACTACCAGCCTCCAGGCACCGGCCGCTCGCCGCTGGCCAATGTGCCCGAGTTTGTAGGCACGACCTGTCCGCGCTGCGGCGGGGCGGCCGAGCGAGAGACCGATACGCTGGACGGCTTCGCCTGTTCGTCCTGGTACTATCTGCGCTTTGCCTCGCCGCACTGCCGGGAAGCGGCCTTCGACCGTGCCGCGGTTGATTACTGGCTGCCGGTCGACCTCTATATCGGCGGCGCCGAGCACGCCGTGATGCATCTGCTGTACGCCCGGATGTGGACCAAGGTGATGTGCGACGCCGGGCTGGTCGGCTTTAACGAGCCGTTTTTGCGGCTGCGCAACCAGGGGATGATCTGGGCGGCCGACGGGCAGAAGATGTCCAAGAGCAGGGGCAACGTCGTTACTCCCGACGCGATGGTGGAAAACTACGGGGCCGACGCGCTGCGGCTCTGGGAACTCTTCATGGGGCCGTTCGAGGAGCCGACCAACTGGAACGAAAACGGCGTGGTCGGCGCGGCTCGCTACCTTGGCCGGGTCTGGAGCCTGGTCCGTCGCTATGTCGAGGCTGGAAGCCCGCCGGGGCGGCCCGGCCGCGAAACGCTTGCGCGGATGCACAAGACCATCCGCACAGTTACCGATCATCTGGAACGACTACGCTTCAACACCGCACTTGCCGCGTTGATGGACTACCTGAACTACCTGGCGCCGGCGCCGCTTGAGGAGCTGGACCGGCCGGTGCTGGAGAGCTACGTCGTGATGCTCGCCCCGATGGCGCCGCATGTCGCCGAAGAGCTCTGGCTGGCGCTGGGTCATCAGCGCTCGGTCCACCTTGAACCATGGCCGCGCCATGACCCTAAGCTGGTCCGAGACGAAGTCGTAACGGTGGTCGTTCAGGTGAACGGCAAGGTGCGCGACCGGCTACAGGTGCCCGCCGGAACCGCGCCCGACGCCGTGCGCGAGTTGGCGCTCAAGCGCGAGGCCGTGGCGCGCCATCTCGGGGGCAAAACGCCGGCCAAGGTGGTCTACGTCCCCGAAAAGCTCATCAGCTTCGTCGTTTAGCGTTGTGTCTCTCAGCTAAGGGACACGCTCAACCGTGCGTGCAGCCGATGCTTTCGTTCGGAACCGGGGCGCCTTTCGGCAAACGATCGGGGGTCGGCGTTATTTAGCGAGATGCGACACCAGTTCTGTCATCCGAGCTTATCCCGCTGTGCCGAGTTCCCTCGTTTATTCCTGTCCTGCTGAGCCAAGCGCAGCATCTACGCGAAGCGATTTGCCTGACAGCGGCGTGGCCAATCCATCGCCGCGCGTGGATTCTTCTCTGCACGGACTGCGCGCAGGCGGCGCAACGGAGCCTCGATGGCGACAAAAGCTTCCAACACTTGCCGCGGCGGGCAGATTTGTCCTACGCTTGCGCTGGCGGGGTAGCAAAAAGGAAACTCCTGCTCCCATATCCAGGACTACGAGGGGGCCGAATTTCTGTTGAAGGCCTGCGGCGAATTCAGCGCGCTAGGCGGTTCGGTCACCGAGGGCCCCGGCTTCTCATCGAGCTGGGAGCACAGTTCGCGCTCGACGCACCACTCGACCAGCCGGCAGCAGGTCGCCCGCCGCCTCATCAAGCCCGAAGAGGTCCTCCAGGGCCTGCGATATGATGAATAGAGCGTGCTTATCCAGAACGCCCCGCCGCTCCGCTGCGCACGCGCCGTATATTTCCGAAGGCGCGAGATGGTGGCACGGATCCAAGGCGGCAACGCCCGTGCGGGAGGCCGGCCATGAGTGTTGGTGGTGAAAACGCCGTGATCCTTACGAACATCTTGCTGGCGGCTTTCACCTTCCTGCTGGTTGTCGTTGGCGGTTTGCAGGTGTGGTTGTTGTTCGGCACTTTGCGCGCGACTCGCAAGGCCGCTGACGCGGCGAAGATGAGCGCCGATGCGCTCGTTGACAGTGATCGGGCGTGGCTTACTTTCGGAGAGGTCAAGATCCTCGATTTGGAACCGATGCCCGTTGGTGGAACTCCCAAAATACCGGGGGTTCAGTATGGGCTTCAAAACTCGGGCAAGACTCCTGCTTGGCTGCTGCGCTGGAAGGCACAATTTAAAAAACTTAACTCCGAAGAGGAGCTACCGGTTGACCCTCAATATGGAGAGGCCCGGGAGTTTCCAAACGGCGTTCCGATCGGGCCGGGTGGCTTTCGGCCGGAATCCATCGCGTTGGAGGGGGCGCTTAGCGAACAAGAGTTTACGCGCGTAAAGCGTCGGGAGCTGTTCTTGATCTTTTACGCTTTCGCTGAATACAGAGATGTCTTCAAGCGCACGCATCGGACCCGCCTGTGCTTGGTGTGGAACGAGCCCTCAGGCTTTGACCATTATCGTGGTTTTCGTTACGGAGGACCGTCCAACTATAACGAGCAAGGGTAAAAACCGCGCGTGACCAGAACTACTGGGTCGCGTGCGGTGTTGCGTGTTGAGAAGGTCGACTCCCTTGGGAGCGACAGTTTCGTTCCTGCCGGATTAGCTTTGGTGTGTCATTCCTGCGCAAAGAGGGCCCTTCGGCGGTCTTCAGAGCCCGCCCTGAGCTTGCCGAAGGGACGCCGAGGACGGCGGCTGGTGCGCCAGGGCTTCCGGCGCAGCCGAGGCATGGCGCGGCCGCCGGCGCGGGAACGATAAAGGTGGAGCGCACGCTTTTTCTGCCCCTCGCCCGCGCCAGTGGGAGAGAGCCTGCCCTGAGCCTGTCGAAGGGGCAAGCGGCGCGGCGGTTGCGCTCTCTTGCGCAACCGCCGTGACGCGCGGGTGAGGGTGCAGGCCTACGGAATCGGCACCCTCACCCCCGCCCTCTCCCAAAGGGAGAAGGGAAGGAAAGGCAGGCGCCGTCCTCTGCGTGCCTTCGACCGGACTCAGAGCTTGTGATCTTTTCGCGTGTGGTGTCGGGTTGGGTGGGGATTCCTGATCGAATGGTCCGCCGCCAAGACAGAGGCGAGGTGGTGGAGATGGAAGAGGCGCCGAGGCTGCGGCTGGCAAACCGGCAACAACTGCGATGGGAGGCGGTTGATCTTGCTTCGCGGAACGAGCCGGGGCATCCGGCGCGGCGCAGGCGGGCGAGTGGGCTACGCTGCTGGCAGACAAATCGCTTCGCGTAGGCCCTTCGCTGCGCTCAGGGTGACAGGAAGGGAGGTGCAGGGTGACGGAAGCAAGGGGCGCCTGCGCGCAGCGGCCGCGCGCGGGAATGACAAGGCAGGAGCGCCGCCCGCGCCTTCTTCTTTCCCTCTCCCATCGGGGGGAGAGGGGAGGGTGAGGGGGGCAGTTGCCGCAGCCGCGGCGCAGGCGGGCGAGTGGGCGGCGCTGCTGGCAGACAGATCGCTTCGCGTAGGCCCTTCGCCGCGCTCAGGGTGACAGGAAGGGAGGTGCAGGGTGACGGAAGTAGGGGCGCCTGCGCGCAGCGGCCGCGCGCAGGAATGACAGAGGTGGCGCGTCCCGCTCCTGCTTGTCACCTCCGCGCGCGTGGCCTGGACGCGGGAATGAGAGAGGGACCCGCGACCGAGCGGAGCCCGTGTAGCTATATTGCGCAGTAGTTAATAGGCAGAACGATGGCCCTGAAGACGGTGCCCAAGCGTTGCGCCCACCACTTGTGCACGTGGTAGACCGGGCGATTGCTCTCTTATCGCGACCTTTCAGCTTCTGGTGCGTTGCCAATGCTCCAGCACTTGCGGGGCCAGGGGAGAAGAGGCCCCGGGCGCTCGCCGCGTAAGTCTATCAAATCTTTGGACTTCGCCGCGTTGCGGCGGGCGAGGATGCTTGCGGCTCGGTGGCTCGACGGTGGCGGGGCAGAGAGTCGGCGTAGACCGCCGCCGTAATCGCGAAAAGCACGAGGTCGCGGAGCAGGTCGAGCCACATCCGGCCGGCCGACGGCGCGCCCGAGCCGAAGCATCCGCAATCGATAATCAACCCGCGCGCAAGCGCGGAGACCAGGGCCGCAGCGAAAAGTCCCGTCGCAATCAGTACGGACAGCGCCGCAGCGCTGCGCCGCCAGCCGATCGCCAGCAGCAGCCCCGAAAGGATTTCAAAGGGCGGCAGCCCCAACGCCAGCGCGCTCACCAGCACGCCCGGCAGAAGCCTGAACGACGCAATCGAGTCGGCAAACGAAGCCGGATCGCCCAGCTTCGCCGCGCCGGCGGCAACAAACACGACGCCGACCGCGATGCGCGCCGCCGCCAGTGCAAGGCGCTTAAGTTTGCGGCCGGCGCCGGGACCGAAGCTAACGAGAGACCGGAAGTCGGGCATCCTGCCACGCCTCCCATCCGCCGGTGAAGACCCGGACATTGGCGAACCCAAGGCTCAACAGTGCCCCGGCCACCAGTTTGCTGTCATGGCAGCTCCCGCCCGAGCAGTAGACCACGATCGGCCGGTCCCTGGCCGCGCCCAGGGTAGCGGACAGGCGCTGGTAGTCGGGGCCGAAGTTCTCGCGCGAAAGATTGAACGCGCCGGGGATGTGTCCCTCCCGGTAAAAAGAGGCGGCGCGGGCGTCCAGGACCAGCGGGCGTTGCTTGGCGAGGACGCGGCGGAATTGCTCGAGCCCGAGCGTCTGTGACCCCATCAGCTTGAACGGCGGATTCTTCACCAGCTCTCCAAGCTGGCGCACCAGGCGCTGCTCGGGTGTTTGGTAGGTGAGCACAAGCGGCCGTCCGCTAAGCCGGTTAAGGGCGAAGCCCAGGAGCAGCGAAAGCGCAGCCAAAGCGGCTACCTCGGCAAGCTGCGACGAAAAGACGCGGGTTGGCGAGACATTCATTTCACTTCGCTCGCCCCGCAGTAGAGCCTGCGCTGCGGGTAAGAGTTGCCGTCATGCTCTCGTGACCGCTGCGGAGCCGCGCGTGGTTTCCGCGCCGGCGCTTGCCGGGCGCGGACGGTGGATGTAGAGCTGGTCGCCGCTGGGTCGCGAGCTGGTATGGAGGCGCGGCGGGTCCATCAGGTATTTGGCCGGGCGAAGATGGTCGCGGTACTGGCGCTCGTGGCCATAGACGCTGTTGAACTTCCAAAGCATCCGGATGAAATTGGTCTGGCCTCTGAGGAGCAGGCGCGCCGCTTCCGAACTAACCTGGCGCAGCCCGCGCCATCCCAGGTGTCTGCGGTTCAGCACCGCCTGGGTCTTGACCAGTTCCTGGTAGAACTTCCGCAAGGGCAACCGGGTCGGCAGCACGGCGTGTTGCAGGTCAAAGAGACGATAGTCGAGCGACGTCAGCCGGCGCGATTCGGTCAACCATGTC
The DNA here is from genome assembly GCA_021794015.1 of Deltaproteobacteria bacterium. Taxonomy (GTDB): domain Bacteria; phylum Desulfobacterota; class Binatia; order Binatales; family Binataceae; genus JAJYRQ01. The sequence goes on from JAJYRQ010000028.1 coordinate 42,421, forward strand.
TCGGTGCCCGGATACGGGGTGGCGATGGTCAGATGGACGATCCCATAGACGTCCGTCGCCCATTCGCGAACCATCTCGAAACGACGTTCGTCCCAGTCGGGCTCGACGATCAGGTTGATCGCCAGCGTGACGCCGATTTCCGCCGCCACTTCGATCGCCTTGCTGTTGATGCTGGTGGACGATCGCTTGCGATGCAGCTTGAGGCCCTCCTCGTCGATCGCCTCGAGTCCCATGAACATGAGATCGAGGCCGAGGCGGTGCCAGTATTCGAAGACCTCGCGGTTACGGCAGAGGACGTCGGCGCGGGTTTCGAGATAGTAGTGTTTTCTGATTGCGCGGCGTTCGATTTCGCGGGCGATCGCCATCCCGTGCTCGGGATGAATGAAGGCGACATCGTCGACGATGAAAACGTTTGGCTCGGCGATCGAGGCGAGATCGCGCGCGACCGCCTCGGGCGACGCTTGGCGGTAGCTGCGGCCGTAGAAGGTCCAGGCGCTGCAGAAGGAGCAATCCCATGGGCATCCGCGCGTGAACTCGATGGAGGCGCACGGATCGAAAACGCCGATGAAGTACTTGCGGCGCCGAGCCGCAAGATCGCGCGCCGGCGCAAAGCGGTCAATATCCTTTATCAGCAGCGGCGCCGGGCCGGCGCCGCCGGCCGTTACAATTCCAGGCAGCTTGGCGAGATCGCGTTCGCCGATCGCTTCAAGCAGTTGCGGCGCGATCGCCTCGCCCTCGCCGCGCGCGACGCAATCGATTGCTCCTTCGCCATGGGCAAGCAACTCGGCGGCGATGAACGACCCGCTGTGGCCGCCGGCGAATATGAAGCAGTCCGGTCGCCGGCGCCTGATCTCCTTGGCGAGGTCCAGGACCTCGGGCACATTGGCCAGGTAATTGAGCGAAAAGCCGAGCGCGCGCGGGTTGAATTCTTCAAGCTGGGCGAAAAGATCGCGCTGCGTGAAAACCTGGAGGTCGACCATCCGCACCTCGTTCTTCGCCTCGCGCAGGGCTGCCGCCACGCGCTCCATTCCGAGCGGTTCGAGGCGCAGGTAAATTTCGTTGTACATCAGCGGGCTGGGATGAACGAGTAGTACGCGCATCGCCGCCTCCGTCGGAGTCTGCGGGGCTTAGGTTGTGAGTGGCTAATTCCAATTCCCCGTATAGGCTACCGGTTCGCGCTTTGCAAGCTTCCCATGCAGCGTTGGGCCGCCGCGGCTTGCGATGATGCCGTGCGCGCAGGGGGCGGCTGCCGGCTTCAGCCCAGGCCGAAAAAGGCGCGGCTAAGCGCGTCATCCGCCCGCAGGTCGGCCACCGTCCCTTCAAAGCGCGTCCGCCCGCCTTCGAGCATGAAGACGCGGTCGGCCAGTTCGAGAAAAGCCACGTTCTGCTCGGCGATCAAAAGCGAGAGGCCTTGGCCCCGCAGCCGTTCGAGCAGAGCTTTCACTTCGCCCACCAAGAGCGGCGAGAGGCCGGCCGACGGTTCATCCATGACCAACAGGCGCGGACTTGCGGCGAGCGCCTTGGCGATGGCGAGCATCTTGCGCTGCCCGCCCGAGAGCGTGGCGGCGGCCGCGCTTGGGCGCTCGGCCAGGTCCGGGAAAAGGCGGTAGAGGTCTTCCTTTTGCGCTTGCCGGCGCCGGGGCTCGGCGAAAAGGCCCCCGATGCGGAGGTTTTCCTCGACCGTCAGCCGAGGGAAAACGCCGACTTCGGACATGTAGGAGATGCCCCGGCGCACGCGCTGGTCGGGTCGCTCTGCCGTGACGTCGGCGCCTTCCAGAATGACCTGGCCGTGCCAGGCGGGCAAAAGGCCGAGCAAGACCCTGAGCAGGGTGGTCTTCCCGGCGCCGTTGGGCCCGAGCAGCACCACGCTTTGACCTTGACCGACGGCAAGGTCTACCTGCCACAACACCTGCACGCTTGCGTAGCCGGCTTCGATTGCGCAGAGCCGCAAAAGGTCATGGGCCATCATGCTCTCCCCAGAAAAACCTCGCGTACCAGCGGGTCGCGCGCCGCCGCCTTGAGCGTTCCCTGGAAGATTTCGCGCCCCGCATTCATGACAATTACCCGGTCGGCAAGCCGGTCGAGGAAGCCCAGCAGATGCTCGACCACGAGCAGTGCCACACCCTGTTCGACCAGACTGCGCAGGCGCCGGGCCACGCGCTCGAGCTCGGCGGGGGTAAGGCCGGCCGCCAGCTCATCGACCAGCAAGAGCTTGGGCGCGGTGGCGAGCGCCCGGCCCAGGTCGAGCATTTTCTGCTGGGCGCTCGTTAAGTGAGCGGCCAGGCGCTCCCCAACAGCATCCAGATCGAGCCATGCGAGCAACGCTTGTAAGTCCGAGCGCGGGCCATCGGGGCCGCCGTGCGCGGCCGCGACCTCAAGATTCTCGCGCACGGTCAGGCTGGCAAACGGGCGCGGCGATTGAAAGGTGCGGTTGATCCCGCGGCGGGCCAAAAGATGCGGCGCCAGGCCGTTGGCCGAACGATCCTCGAAAAGCACCGTCCCGCCGTCGGGCCGATAGACGCCCGTGATCACATTGATGCAGGTGGTCTTGCCGGAGCCGTTCGGACCCACCAGGCCGAGCGCTTCGCCGCGCGCCAGTTGAAAGCTAAGCCGGTCGAGCGCGCGGAACCCGCCGAAGCGCTTGACCAGCCCCTCCACCCGCAAAAGCGCTGTCTTCTCACGCGCCACGAAGGCCAAGCCGCTGCGGCAGCGAGGCCAGGCCGTCGGGCAGGAAGAGCGCGAGCACGACAACCAGGCCGCCGTAGATAAGCTGCGAGTACTGGGGAGTGGTGATCCCGATCGCGTTGTAAAGACCGTAGAGGACAAGCACCCCCAACACCGGACCGCCCAACGTGGCGCTGCCGCCGAAAAGAACGAAAACGATCGCGTACATGGTGATTGCGATGTCGAAGGGCGCTTCGGGATAGAAGACCGATATATGCCAGGCGAAAGCGGCGCCGGCCAGCCCGGCGACCAGCGCCGACAAAAGCCACACCATGGTGCGCCGAGCCACCACGGCGATCCCGGCCAGAGCGGCGCTTAGCGGGTCGTCCCGGATAGCCCGCAAGCCAAGGCCGAAGCGGCTGCTTTGCAGCCAGATAACCAGCCCGAGCGCTCCGGCCAGCACGAGCGCCGCAGCCGCATAGCTCTCTTGGGGCGCGAAGACCCCGGACAGCGAAACGCCGTACGGGCCCCTGGTCACGCCCTCAAGCGCCGGGTTGGACACCACCTGGTAGACCGCCTGTGCCGCCGCCAGATTGGCGATCGCGAAGTAAGCACCCGACAGCCGCAAGAGCGGAGTGAGAAGCAGGCCGAGCCCCAGCGCCGCCACGCCTGCGCAAATCAGGGCCAACTCGGCTCCCAGGCGCAAGTGCATGACGGCGAGCGCGAAGCCGTAGGCGCCCGCTCCGAAAAAGCCGGCATAGCCGAAGGGCAGATAGCCGGTAAAGCCGTAGAGCAGGTTCAACCCCTGGGCGAGCGCCAGAAAAATCACAAAATTGAACAGCAAAAGCTGATTCGAATAGAGCAGCGGCCCGAGCCCAACCGCAGCCAGCAAGGCCGCAGCCAGCGCCAGCCGCCTGCCGACCGTGCCACGGCCCCCTCGTGCCGGCTGCAGCGTGCCCGGCTGCCAGAAGTCGGCGCCCGCCTGCCCGCTCGGCGCCAGAAGACCCCGCGGGAAGACCAGCAGCACCCCGACGAGCATCAGGCTCGGCAACAGATCGGCCCACGAACTCAGGTAGGTTTGCATCAGCATCAGCGACAGCCCGTAGATGATGCCGCCAAGAATCGTGCCCAGAGGATCGCCGAGCGTGCCCAGAACGATGACCGTGAAGGCCGTAAGATTGACGCCCATGCCGATTGACGGCGTCACGCTGCCGAGCATGAAGGGCGCAAGCACTCCGGCCAGCCCCGCCAGTCCGATTCCAATCGCAAACGCCGCGGCCGAAACGCGATGGATGTCGATCCCGCTGGCGAGCGCTTCCTCGCGGCTCTCCATCACCGCGCGCATCAGCATCCCAGTGCGGCTGCGGTACAGGAAAAGGTAGACCGCCCCTGCGCTTAAGCCGCTCAATCCCGCGCCGAAGAGCCACGGGTAAGGCAGCGCCGCTCCGAACACGACGACCGGGCCGCGGCCCAGCACGCTGCCCGGAATCGACCGCTCGCTGGCGCCGAACGTGATCGCGGAGAGCGCCTCGATAAGTTGCGAAAGGCCGAAAAACAGGATCAAGGAGAGCATCTCCGCATCGCGCGACTTGAGCAGCCGCGCCACCAGCAGGTAGTAGAGCGGCCAGCCCAGCACCAGGAAAAGTAGCGCGGCGATCGGCGCGGCGGCCAGCGGATGGAGCCCGAAGCGCGCGAACAACCAGCACGCCAGATAGGCCCCCAGCATCAGAAAGTCGCCATGCGCGAGGTTGACGATGCGCATCACGCCAAAAACAAGATTGAGCCCGAGCCCCACCAGCGTGAAGTAGAGCCCGAAAAGCACCCCCGCGGCCAGGGCGTAAAAAAGCATCAGGCGCCGCCGGCCGGCCGCAGCCGGCTCCTTCGCGCGCGCGCGAGCGTCACTTGCCGAACACCGGCTTGGCGGTCGCCAGCTCGTGCGGATAGACCACTCCGAGACGCACCCCGCCCTTGCCGTCGGCGACGAACTGGCCAATCGGCGTCTGTTCTCCGGTTTGCGCTCCCTGCGGGTTGAGCTCGAAGGTGCCGTCGAGCGTCTTAAGCTTGCCCGACAGCGAGAAGACGGCCTTGCGCAAATCAAGCTGCGCCATGCTTTCGGTGTTGGCCAGCGTCTGGCCAATCACGACTCCCGTAGTATAGCCGGCAACCGAGTTCCATCCGAACTCGACGCCGCTATGGGCGTATGCCTTGTCCCAGGCGGCGCGAAACTGGGCCAGCGAGAGTCCGACCTCGGCAGGGTAGGCCAATGCGGCCGCGCTCACGTAGGTGAAAATTCCCTCCAGCGCCCGCGCGCCCACGCTCTTTTCCAGCACTTCGGTCTCCAAGCCGGGGTAGATCGCGAACAACCACCTGAAGGCTCGCCCGCTGTCCTGAAGGCCGCGCAAAAACGCGATGTCGTTGGCGACGTAGCCCAGCTCGATCACGGCGTCGGGCCGGAGCGCGGCGATGTTGTTGATCAGCACCGCGTAGTTGCTGGTCGTGGTCGGCACGCCCTGAAAGTAAACGATCGCAAAGGGAGAGCCCGGGCCGGTCAAAAAAGCGTGCAGCGCCTTGGCCTGCGTACCGGTAAAGTCATTGGTCGAGTAGAGAATCGCCAGGCGCTTAAGCCCCGCCTTGGCGCCGTCGTCCTTGAGGAAATCGGCGATATACTTCGGCCAGATCGAAGAGACCGGGTCGGCCAAGAGCACGATGTACGGATTGTCCGCGCTGAAAAAGGCGGCGCCGGTGCCCGTGGGATCGAACAAGATCG
>JAJYRQ010000029.1 GCA_021794015.1 Deltaproteobacteria bacterium
GAACCCCGGATCGTGTTTGCGCCTAATCGCTGACATCTCCTGCCTCCTGCTGCCCGCTACTCACCGGGCTTGTTACGGGGCAGGTTCCACCTTAGCCAACTGTCTAAATTTTGGGGTCCACCTCACATACACGGGCGGGCGGTTGTGGAATGTTCGCGGCACGAGGCTGGAACAGATGAAGAGGCAATACGATTTCAGCAAGGCCCGGAGAGGTCCGGTCGTCCCCCAAACGCCGGGAAAGACGCGAATCACCATTCGGCTCGACAACGACGTTATCGAGCATTTTCAGGCGATCGTAGACCGCGCTGGGAGTGCCAACTATCAGAGCCTGATCAACGACGCGTTGCGCGAACACCTCCGGGGCGCGCGCCTTGAACGGTTGCGCACTACGGCGGCGCGGCGGCGCGCAGGGGCGCAGGATTTTCTGGTCGGGGCGGCCGGATTTGAACCGGCGACCACACGCACCCCAAGCGTGTGCGCTACCAGGCTGCGCTACGCCCCGACACCCCAGGCCGCGCCGCGGCGTGCCAGGATGCGGCGCCCAGCCAGCTTACCACAAGAGCTGCCGGCCCCGCCAAAGAACACCGGCCGGGATAGAGCCGCCAGCGCTGGCGCCGTTGGCTGGCGGCAGCCACCGACCGCCCACTGCCGGCGGCCAAAGTCGCTGCCGACCGGCAACAAACCCGAGCGTGGCTTTGCGGCGCCGGCTAGCTGTCGCCGCCCGGCTTTTTCGCGGCGGCGCGCGGGCGCCACTGCACAAACGAGCGCAGGTCGACCGCAAACGACCAGGCGCCCGGCGGTTGCCTGATAAGGTGCACGATTTCGTCGCATACCGCGGCGGGCGGCACGAGATGTGACGGGTCGGTCCCGGGCATCGCGCTTCTCACCCGCTCGCTGTCAACCGGCCCGTCGATATCCAGCGTGGCGCAGTGGACTCCGAGGTGCATGAACTCGTGGGCCACCGCCTCGGCGACGGCGCGCTGGGCGTTCTTCGAGGCGTTGTAGGCGGCATAGAGCGCCGGCCCGCCTCGGCTCTCCGAGCCAAGAACGAAAATTATCGTGCCGCGCCGGCGCCGCGCCATCGCGCCCACCACGGCCTGGGCGCAGAGGAACGGGCCGTAGGTGTTGACCCTGAACTGGAGGTCCAGCTCCTCTTCGGTTATCTCGAGGAAGCGCTTTCGCAAGTAGCCGCCGGCGTTGTTGATCAGTACCGAGATCGGCCCGAGCTGCGTTTCGACCGCGCCGACCGCGGCTGTTACCTCGGCTCGCCTGGAGACGTCAGCGGGCGTCACCAGCGCCCGGCCGCCGGCGCCGCGTATCAGGCCGGCGGTTTCCTCAAGCTGGGAGCGGGTGCGCGCGAGCAGGCCGACGGCCATCCCCTCGGCGGCCAGGCGGCAGGCGATCTGCCGGCCGATTCCGCGGCCGGCGCCGGTAACCAGTGCAACTTCAGAAGACATGGGGCAATCTTAGCCAAGCCTGCCGGTTTCATACAGCGGCAAGGACTACTGCTTGACTTGGCGCCAGCTTAAGCGGGGTGGTAACTTTGGGGGTGGAACTTGGGGCACGGACGATGGCTCGTGAGCAGCAGTTCAAAGCGGCTCGAAACCGCTTAGCCGGCGCCCCTCTATTTGCGCTGGCGGGCTTTGCCCTGGCGGCTGTTGTGGCGTTCGGCGCCGAGCCGGCTTGGGCGGCCGGGCCTTCGGCACGCGCGCCGGCGTCCGGAGCCGCTAGTGACGGCGCCGACAGTGTTCTGGAAATTCCGTCCGTGGTGGCGCCGGCCGACAGCCGCGCTCGGTCTGCAACTAACGGCTCCAATGGGGCGGGCCGGGCAAAGGCGGCCGGCAGTGCCGCAGGCCTGGGCTCGCGGCAGTCCGGTGGCGCCACTGGGCGGCGCTCCAAGGAGCTTCCCCCGGGGGTGGGCACCCTCGAACAGTATCAAGCGCGGCAGAGCACGGAGATGCTCGCGCCTCTCGCGCCGGCCTTGGTTGCGCCGCTGGTCGTGATGCCGCCGGGGGGCTATTCGCCGTTGGCGCCGGGGTCGGTCATAGCGCCGTTTAGGTCCGCTCCGCCGATGGGTTTTCCGGGAGCGTACCCTGTTTTCCCGGGTCTGTCGGCGATGCCGTCCTGGCCGGGGCCGGGCGTGCTGGGCTCTGTTCCGACGGGTGCGTGGACGGCAGGCCCTTCGCTTGCGGCGCCGTGGCCGCCGGGCGCCCCGGCTGGCGGCGGGCCGTGGCCCATGGCTCCTGCGCCGTACGGAGGAGGTCCCGGTGCGCCGCTTGCGCCCCTGTCGGCGCGCGGCTTCGGTCTGCCGTAAGGGACCTGGCTCTGGGACGGGCGTTAGCGTTGCGGGTGAAGGAGGTCGGAGCGGCTGCGAAATGCTGGTAGCGATTGATGTCGGCAATACCCAGACCGTGATCGGCGTCTATGACGGCGAGCGCCTGACGCATCACTGGCGACTATGCACCAATGCCGGTTCGACCGCCGATGAGTACGGGGTCCTGGTAACGGCGCTTTTCGGCAGCGCGGGGCTTGCCCTGCCGTGCCGGCCCCAGGGAGTCGTGGTTGCCTGCGTGGTGCCGGCGTTAAACCAGGTGATGGAGCAGCTTGCGGAGCGCTACCTGGGGACCGGAGCGCTGCTGATCGGGCCGGGCACCAGGACCGGGATGCCGATCCTGTACGAGAATCCGAAGGAGGTTGGCGCCGACCGGATCGTCAACGCGGTGGCGGCCTTCGAGCGCCTGCACTCGGCCTGCGTGGTAGTCGACTTCGGCACGGCCACGACGTTTGACTACGTGACCGAGCGGGGTGAATACGTTGGCGGGATCATCGCGCCCGGCCTGAGCGTGGCGATGGACGCGCTGGTCGACCGCGCGGCGCGCCTCTACCGGGTGGAACTGGTAAGGCCGCGCGAGGTGGTCGGCCGCACCACGGTGGCCGCCATGCAATCGGGGCTTATCTTCGGCTACGCCGCCATGGTTGACGGCCTCATCGAACGGATCGAGCAGGAGCGTCGTGTCCCCGCGCACGTCATCGCGACCGGCGGCCTGGCCGAGTTGGTGGCGCCGGAAACGCGGCGGATCGAAGCGGTCGACGAGTTCCTCACGCTCAAAGGATTGCGCCTAATCTTTGAGCGCAACCGGCGGTGAAGGCAGAGGAGGCGGGTCGTGTCGGCGCCGATGGCCAAGGTTCGACGCGTGGTCACCGATTCGATGGAGGGTCTGACGCTGGCGGACTACGCGCAGTGCTCGTCGCGGGTGGTCACCGTTTTGGGGCAGAACCCCGGCCAGTTCACCGGGCCGGGAACCAACACCTATCTGGTGGGCAGCGGCAGCCGCCGTCTGCTCCTGGACACGGGCTCGGGTGCCGCGGCGTATCCGGCGGTGCTCGACCGCGCGCTGGCCGAGCTTTGCGCCGGCGCGCAGGTCGACCGCGTCGTTGTGACCCACGCCCATCCGGACCATGTGGGAGGAATCGGGCAGGTACGGGCCCGCTTCGGGCCCGTAGCGGTGCTCAAAAAGCGCTGGCCGCAGGCCGACGGAGAGTTTGCGGCGGCGATTACACCGCTCGAGGACGGCGCCGTGGTCGGCGCCGAGGGTGCGACGCTTCGGGCGATTTATACGCCCGGGCACGCCCCCGACCATCTCTGCTTTTACCTGGTCGAGGAGCGCGCCCTGTTTACCGGCGACTTGGTGCTGGGGGCCGGCACCGCGGTAATTCCCGAGGACAGCGGCGACCTGGGCCAGTACATGGCGTCGCTTGAGCGGCTTTGTCGGCTGGAAATCGAGACGATTTACCCGGCTCATGGCCCGGTGGTTCGTCGTCCAAAGGAAAAGCTGCGCGACTACATCGCGCATCGCCAATTGCGTGAGCGGCAGATACTGGAGGTGCTCGCCAATGGACCGCTTGAGCCGATCCAGATCGTGCGCCATATTTATCAGGACGTCACGCCGGCGCTCCATCCCGCCGCCGAGAGTTCGGTTCGCTCGCATCTTAAGAAGCTCGTCGGCGAGGGGCGCGTGGCGCGTACAGCGCGGGGATTCGCGCTGGCCTAAGCGCCGGCCGCCGGGAGCGGCGCCGGCCGCCGTGGCGTTCGTTTTTGTGCTCCTCGGGCTCGCCGGGGCCGGCGCGCAAGGCATCAGGCTCGGTGCCGTTGAGGCGCTGGCCGCGGCTTCCGCCTCTAATTCCCAGGGCGAGGAGGAGGTGCCGGCGACGGCGGAGATTGCGCCGGCAAGCCCGATCGTCGGCCAGCAGTTGGCGCCGGAGACCGAAGCTCCACCTCCGAGCACGACGGTTATTCCGCCGCGGGTGCTGTTCGAGAGCCTGCCGGCAGCTCCTGCGTCGGCGCCCGTGCCGGCCTCTCAGTCGGCAACGGCGCCAGCCGATGCCGTACAGCCGAGCCAACCCGTTTCCGCAAACGCGCCTTGGCGATCGGAGTTCGGAGCGCCCCCGGTCGGCGGTCTGGCGGATTTTCTGAATGAGGCCCGGGGCTACTCCGTGCTCGGCCTTCGGCTGCGGGAGAGCAGCCGGAGGTTAAGCAGCGGCGAGGTTGTCTCGGGCTTGGTCATCGTGGCGGTCAGGAAGAACAGCCCGGCCGACGCCGCCGGCCTGAAGGCCGCCACCGACACCGTGCGCAGCATCATGACCGGCGTCGCAATTGCCGGGGCGATGGTCTTTCCGCCGGCTTTCGTGATGCTGCCGCTGGTCCAGGCATCGCACATCGGGGTCCACTACGAGATGGTGATTGGAGTCGACGGCGACCGGGTCAACGACATCATCGACTTCAACGAGCATATGCGCTATCTCAAGCCCGGCGATACCGTCTATCTGAACGTGGTTCGCGACGGCGAGCGCCTCCAGGTGCCGGTGGTGCTGCCGGCTGCGGCGGTGTCGCTTGCCAACGGCGGCGCGATGCACTAGTTCTAGGACCGAGCATGTGTGGTTAGGGAGCGAGCGCTGGTGCCGGGCGGCCGGCCCCGTCGAGCGGCGAGGCGACCGGCGAGGGCCAGGGCAGCCGGCAGTCAGGCGCAGTCGCTGCGAAAAAACTAACTTGGCCTTGAGCCTGGATCCTGCCGTGGACCGGGACCCCGAAGGGCGAGTTGGCGTAAGCGCCGACCTTGATTATGCGGGGCTGTCCGGCCGGGCAGCCCCGTTTTTTTCGACACAGGCTGCGGGCCCGAGGAGATGCCCCATGGCGAAAGAAAAAGTGCGGGTTACCGACCTGGCCGCAATGAAGGCGGCCAACCAGCCAATCTGCGCCGTCACTGCCTATGATTATCCTTTCGCGCGCCTGTTCGACGAGGCGGGCATCGACGTTCTCCTGGTCGGCGACAGCCTCGGCATGGTAGTCCAGGGCGCCCCCAATACGTTGGCGGTGACGCTCGACGAAATCATCTACCACACCCGGATGGTGGCGCGGGGGCGCACCCGGGCGCTGCTGGTCGCCGACATGCCTTTCATGTCGTTCCAGGTGTCGCCCGAGGAGGCCGTCCGCAACGCCGGCCGCCTGCTCAAGGAGGGCGGCGCGGAGGCGGTCAAGGTCGAAGGCGGCGCCGCGTTGGCCCCCACCGTGCGCCGCATGACAGAAATGGACATCCCGGTAATGGGCCACGTCGGGCTTACGCCGCAGTCGATCCATCGGATGGGAGGAATGAGGGTGCAGGGACGCAAACCGGGCCTCAGGCCCGGAGGCTTCGAACGGGTGCTGGAAGACGCCGAAGCGATCGCCCAGGCCGGCGTCTTTGCGCTGGTGGTCGAGGGCGTCCCGGTGGAACTGGCCGCCCGCATCAGCGAGCGCGTGGCTGTGCCTACGATCGGAATCGGCGCGAGCGCCGAGTGCGACGGACAGGTGCTGGTGATGCACGACCTGCTGGGTCTTAACCCGGGCTTTACGCCGCGCTTTGTTAAGGTCTACGCGCAACTCTGGCAGCAGGCTTGCGCGGGGGCGGCGAGCTATATCGAGGACGTTCGCCAGCGCCGTTTCCCGGCCGCCGAGCATCTCTACCACCTCAAAGAGGGATGAGCGGCGCCGTGGAAATTCTCCGCCAGCCGCGCCCGATGCAGCGCTGGGCCGAGGCGGCCCGGCTGCGCGGCGAGCGCATCGCCCTGGTCCCGACCATGGGATATCTGCATGAGGGGCATCTCGCCCTGATGCGGGAGGGGTGGCGGCGGGCCTCGACGCTGGTGGTCTCGCTGTTCGTCAACCCGACCCAGTTCGGGCCGAACGAAGACTTCGGGCGCTATCCGCGCGATTTCGACCGCGACCTAAGGCTGATGGAGGAGGCGGACGTCAGCGTCGTCTTCGCTCCCGAGGTCGAGTCGGTCTACGGCTCCGGTTTCCAGTCCTGGGTTGAGGTGACCAAGCTTACCCGCGGGCTCTGCGGCGCGCGCCGGCCGGGTCACTTTCGCGGCGTCACCACGGTGGTGGCCAAGCTCTTCAACATCGTCAAGCCGCACTGCGCCTTGTTCGGCGAGAAGGATTACCAACAACTGCGGGCGATCGAGCAGATGGTCGAGGACCTCAACTTTGACGTGGAGATCGTGCCGGTGCCGACGGTTCGCGAGGCCGACGGCCTGGCGCTCAGCTCCCGCAACGCCTGCCTCTCGCCGGCCGAGCGAGAGCAGGCGCTGGCGCTAAGCCGGGCGCTGTTTGCGGCGCGCCGGCTGGCAGGCAAGGGTGCCACGCTTGAAGCGGCGATCAACGAGGCCCAGGCTGTGCTCGGCGCCGCCTCGGGCGTGCGTGTCGAATACCTCGAGGCGGTCGACGCCCGAACGCTTGAGCCGGCCCGCAATCTCGGCGCGCCGGTGCTGCTGGCGGTTGCGGCCGGCGTCGGCAAAACCCGGCTTATCGACAACGTTGTGCTTGCCGCCCGGCCCAGCGCGCCGAGCGCTCGGGCCTGATCCTCGAGCCGCGAGGCTTTTCGGATTGCGGGCGGTTTGCGGATGCGGCGCCGGGCGCCGGGCCAGGCAACACAATCGGGCGATTGGCTACTGCAACTATCCCGGCAGACGGCGCGGTCGCGGCGACCTGCGCGCGATTAACGTTGGCTTGATGTCGGGCTTCGGCCTGTTGCGCTTGAGCGCTGGCCTCGGCTATGGCGGCGCTCGCTCTGTCGCACTATGTGGGGACGTTGATTAGCCTTGCGCCGAGGGTTTCATGTTCTCGTGGGCGGCAACGTGGTCCTGCGAGTTTTTAAACCTGTAAGCCAACGTCAGAGCGCCGACATCCCAGGAAGTCTGGAAGACTAAGGCAACACTACGTACTATTGGTAATCGCATATTGCAGTGACAGAGTCGTCCTGACCCGGCTCGTTTGGCGCGTGATTCTCGGCTGCGGCTGCCACGCCGAGAATCGTAACGTTTCGCCCGCGCTGCGTCAGCCGAACCCGGGGTTCCTCGCGCGCTAAGCCATTGCATGGCGGTACGGACGCGCCGCGCGCATCGCCGCATTGCGCTCTCGCTGGCCTGCCTGCGCCCCGCCCAACCTCTCTGCGCGCGGGCACGCACGGGCAGGCGCGGCAGGCAGGTCGGGCAAGCGGGCGTGCGGTCAGCGCCGCGCGCGGGAATGACAGCAGCGCGCCCGAGCGGCTCCAGCCTGTGTAACTATATTCTGCAAGAGTCAGTAAGCAGCGCCGCCGGCCCTGCCTTGATTCTTGGTACCAGGGCGGGGTCCTGATACGCGAGCGCCGTGTAAAGCTCGGCCGGCCGGCGGCCATCCCCTTCGCGGTCCACCTCAATCGTGAGGCTCAAGCTGCGCGCGCTCAGGCTTGCTGGTTGTGGCGCAACGGCGGTTGCTTTGCCTACCGAAGAACGAGCGAAAACGGGTCCGTCTTGAGGCCTGTAGCTGTCAAAGTGGCTGTCAAAACACCGGCACAGCGCTCTACGCAAAGCAAGAAGGATTTGTTTTTGCCCTAATAGTAGTCCACCGGGTCGATCTGGCGCTTGGCGCCCCAGTAAAAAAGCATATTCTCCGTCAGGCCCTGCCACGTGTACTTGTTGGGCGGCATCATCAGGCGCCTGAACATCGACTTGAGGGAGTAGAACTTGCGGGTGCAGCGCCAGACGCCCTCTTCGACCTCCAGCGGAGACATGTTCCTGGGAATGAACATGCAGCGGAAATTGTTGGTGTACATGTCGGCGTCCGGGATGAGCACGCGGCCCTCTTTCTCGAGTTGGGTGCGCAGCGGCGTTCCCTTGCGCGGCGTGACGGTGTTGAAAAAGGCCTCCGGCGCCCGCACCTCGTGCAGGAAGCGCAGCGTCTCGTCGAAGATACCCGGCCGATCCTCGTCCAGTCCGAACAGGAAGTTGAGCGAGTAATAGATGCCGTAATGCTCGAGTCGCTTGAGCAGTTTCTTGTACTCGCTCACATGGTTCTGGATCTTGTGAATCGAGAGCAGACTGTCCTGGCTTATCGACTCCACGCCGATGTTGACGTGGAACACCCCGGCCTTCGCCGCCGCCTCCAGGAGCGGCTCGTCGTGGTTGGAGTTTATGGTCCACAGACAGGAGAAGCGGATGTTCAGCGGCTCCAGCGCCTTGAACAACTCGCGCGCGAACTTGTGCTTGCCGGTTATCTGGTCGTCGATGAACTGGAAACGTCTGAAGCCGGTCGCCCGGATGGTTTCCTTGATTTCCTCGACGATGTCTCCCACCGGCCGGGTGCGGTAGCTGCCGCCGTAGAAGACCGGAATCTCGCAAAACGAGCAGCGGTAGGGGCATCCGCGACTGGCCTGGATTGGCACCGCCTTGAAGAGATAGCGGTTCAGCTTGAGCAGCTCATGACGCGGGCGCGGCAGGTTCTTGAGATCGTGTAAGCGGTCGGCCCGGTAAACCTGCTTAAGCTTGCCGTCCTGCCAGTCGTGCAAGAGCGCCTCCCATACCAGGTCGGCCTCTCCCTGCACCACGCAGTCGGCATGCTTGAGCGCCTCTTCGGTCTGGAGCGTGGCGTGAAATCCTCCCATCACCACCGCCACGCCGCGCCGGCGGAATTCGTCGCCAAGCTGGTAGGCGCGCAGAGCCGCCCCGATGGTTGTGGTCATGCCGACCAGGTCCCAACCTCCGTCGAAATCGATGTCGTCCACGCGCTCATCGCACAGCGTGACGTCGAAGTCGGACGGCGTGAGCCCGGCCAGCAGGGGTATCATCAACCCCATGATGAGCCGCCAGCGGGTCTTGTGAGGCGAGCCGTCCAAATGGACCGTGGTGGGCTGAATCAGTAGAATCCTCGGCTTCTTCACGCCGTTTCCTCCAATTCGCGGGCAGCAGGCCCCCTGTCCGGGATGCGTAGGCTGCCACGATAAAGTCGAAGGGTACGACCTTTATGCTTCAGCATCCGGTGACCGGGCCGGGAAAGCATCAGAGCAGCGCCGCCAACCCGAGGTGCGCGACGCTCAAGCCGCGTCGCGGGTGGACTTTCTAACCGCTACCGAAGCATCGCCCCCGGGTCAAGAGACTTTTTCAGCGACTCGTGCCGGCCGGCCTTGCAGCGGGCGATTGCGCGACAAGAGACGCCATTTCGTGAAAAGCCTCCATGATGGCGTCACTGCGGCCGGAAACGTTAAACTTGCTTGCGGTCATTGGCAGCAGCTTCAGCATAGCCTGCGGCAGGAGTGAACGCTGGTGGAACGTAACACGGAAGGCAGCCCCGGAAACAAGGCACTCTTTCTTGATCTCGTTGGAACGCTGGTGGCTCTCGACGAAACCCGACAATTGCCGCTTGGCCCTGATGGCGCGATCAGGCTCGTACTTATGCCCAACGTCGCCGCTCGGCTCGCCCCCGAGCGCGACCGTCTCGTCTTCGTCGTCACCAACCAGGCCGGTGTCGCGCGCGGCCGTCTCTCGCTGGCCCAGCTCGAGCAAGCAATGGCTGAGCTCGACCGCTTGTTGGGCATGGTGCTCACGGGTTGGCGGATATGCCCTCACGACGAAGGCGACGGCTGTCCCTGTCGAAAACCGCGCCCGGCAATGCTGTTGGAACTTGCCGCCGACTACGGCGTCGATATGGCGGCCTCGCTGATGGTCGGAGACCAGGAGGTCGACCGTCAGACAGCCGCCAACGCCGGCGTCGGCGGTTTTGCATGGGCGGCGGACTTCTTCGGCTGGAACGTCTCATAGAGAGCACCTCCGGGGCGCCGGGCGAGGCTCTCGCCAGAGGCACGGCCCCTCTCTTGACTTCGGCGGCGCGGAGCGTAACTCTGGTTTATTGACCGCTGGGTTAGGCGCTCGGGTTCCAGGAGTGGAGCCCGGCTGGCGGCGCAGAGGCCGCTTAAGTCCCGCGCGTGGTTGGAGCGGTGTGCGGCAAGCTGCCGCCAGCCGGAGTGCCGGCACTTCGGGGCCGCAAAGCAGGTAGAGCTATGACAGCGTCCGAGCGAACAGGCGGGTCCGAACCGAGAGGTCAGGGTTCTCGGGACGGCATTTTGCGGGCGGCGATGCAGCTTTTCGCCGAGCGCGGTTTTCAGGAGACTTCGGTGGCGCGAGTGGCGCAAGCCGCCGGCGTGAGCAAGGCTCTGGTTTTCTGGCATTTCAGGAACAAGGAAGAGCTGTTTGCCGCGGTCATCGACCGGCTGCTTGAGCCATACATACTGGACGTGTCGGGGCAGGACGAGGCGCTCGACGAGCGGGCGCAGTTGAACCATCTGGTGGTGTCGTACTTGAAGTTTGTTCAGGAAAACGCCGCGTCGGTGCGGTTTTTCCTCCAGCAACTGCTGCGCGGCCAGCGCACGCCGGCGTCGCTGAGCGCGCAGATCATGAAGCTTTACGCGGGCTACCGTGATCTGCTGGTCGATCTAATCGCGCGGGCGCAGCAGAAACGGCGCGACATGCGCGCGATAGCGCCTGAAACCGCAGCGACCTTTCTTATGTGGGCGCTCAACGGCATTCTGGTGGGCCTGCTTTTCACCGGCAACGGGATCGCCGAGCCGCAAAGCGCGGTAAGCGTGCTCGACAAATGGCTGTTCGACGCCGGTCTCGAAGACGACAGCCTGAGCCCGTCGGCCGACTGAGGGTTGCGGGCCGGACCAGGTAAGCCGGCCGGGAGTAGATTAAGATGCGGATGCCGCTTCGGCTAATGTTGGATCTCGACCGCCACATCCGGGAGAAACGTCGCGCCGGGGAGCGGTACTTTCCCTTGGTGCTGATGCTTGAGCCGCTGCATGCGTGCAATCTTGCCTGCCTTGGGTGCGGCCGGATCGTCGAATACAAGGAAACGATCCGGGACCAGATGCCGCTGGAGGAGGCGCTGTCGGCGGCTGACGAGGCGCAGGCGCCGATCGTCTCGATCTGCGGCGGCGAGCCGCTCATTTACAAGCACATCGTGCCGCTTACCCAGGGGCTTATCGAGCGGCGGCGCCATGTGCAGATTTGCACCAATGCGCTGCTCCTGGAAAGGTTCGTCCGCCAAGTCGAGCCGAGCGTCTACCTGAGCTTCAACGTGCATATCGACGGAATGCGCGAAACTCACGACCGGGTGGTCGCGCGCCAGGGCGTCTTCGACACCTGTGTGCGAATGATCCAGATGCTCAAGGACAAGGGCTACCGCGTACAGACCAATACCACGGTCTATCGCGAAACCGGCGCCGGGGAGATCGAGGAACTCATCCGGTTCCTTGCCCGCCTCGGAGTGGACGGCATGCTTCTGACCCCCGGCTACCACTACCAGGTGCTGGGCAACGACATCTACCTCAGGAAAGAAGAGATGCCGTACAAGTTCGAGCGGGTGCGCGATCTCGCCGACCGCTACCGGATAATTAACACCCCCATCTATCTCGACTACTTGGTCGGCAAGCGAGACCTGCTGTGCAGCCCCTGGACGACCGTCACGCGTAACCCGCAGGGTTGGAAGGGTCCCTGCTACCTTATAACCAACGGCCATTACAAGACCTTGAAGGAAATGCATGACGCCACCGATTGGGAGTTCTACCGCACCAAGCAGGACCCTCGTTGTCGCGACTGCAAGCTGCATTCGGGCTTCGAGGGCACCGTGGCGCTCGACTTCGGCAGCAACTTGAAGGATTCCTGGCGGATGGTGCGCCACTACGTTGCCTAGAAAGTTTGCCGGCTCCAGCCGGCTGCGATACCGAGAGGTTTGTCGAAGGTCACTCGACCGGACGGTCAGCAGGAAACTGTGGCCCGCTAGCCAAATGGGCGCAGGCCATGCGCCAAGCCCGTGAGGCGCAGCGGCCGGACGGATGTCCGCCGCGCAGTATCCGCAGGCATGCACCGGTCGGCGCGGACGCGAAGGTTGGAAAGACGGTGGCGGCTGCATTCGATCTGAACGGCTACCTGCACCAAAGGGCGCTCCTGGTGGAGCGCGCCTTGGAAGGTGTGCTCAAGGCTCCCCGCGAGGGCGGGTCGAGGCTGGTCGAGGCGATGCGCTACAGTCTGTTCGCCGGCGGCAAAAGGCTTAGGCCGATCGTTGCTCTGGCCGCTTGCGAGGCGGTGGGCGGGGCAACAGAGGCTGCGCTCGGCTTGGCCTGCGCCCTGGAGATGATTCATACCTACTCGATGATTCACGACGACCTTCCATGCATGGACGATGATGACTTTCGGCGCGGCAAGCCGAGCAGCCACAAGGCCTTCGGCGAGGCGCTTGCGGTGCTGGCGGGCGATGCGCTGTTGACCGACGCCTTTGGCGTGGCGGTGAGGCTAAGTCTGGGCGCCGAGGGCCGCTCGGCGCAGGCGCTGCTGCAAGTGATCGCCGAGCTTTCGGCGGCGGCCGGTTCGGCCGGCATGGTCGAGGGGCAGGCGCTCGATCTGCAGGGCGAGGGGCTGCCGATGAGCCTGGCCGAGCTTCAACAGGTCCATCGGCGCAAGACGGGCGCCTTGTTCGTCGCTGCCGCGTGCGGCGGGGCGCGCCTGGGCGGTGCCTCAGAGCGCCAGCTCTCGGCCTTCGACGAGTACGCCCAGAGCCTGGGACTGGCCTTCCAGGTGACCGATGACCTGCTCGACGTGGAGGGCAACCTCGCAGACCTGGGCAAGCGGACCAACAAGGACAAGGCGCGGGGCAAGAACACTTACGCGGCGTTGATCGGCGTCGGGCAGGCCCACGCCGAGGCGCTGCGGCTGGCGGACAGGGCATGCCAAGCGCTGGCCGGCTTTGACCGGCGAGCCGATCCTTTACGCGAGTTGGCTCGCTTTGCCGTGGAGCGTCGAAAATGACGGCTGCTTGGAGCGCAGGACTTGGCCTGGGATCGGCGGCCGATGCGCCGGCCTTTGCCCGCCGGCAGGCGGTGGTGACTGGGCTAAGGCGGATCGAGTTGCGCGAGAAGGAAGTCCCTTCTCCGGGGCGCGGCGAAATGCTGGTGCGCGTCCAGTGCGCACTAAGCTGCGGGACGGACCTGAAGACGTTTCGCCGCGGCCATCCGCTTTTCCCGCTGCCGACCCCTATCGGCCACGAGTTTTCGGGCGTTGTGGCGGCGCTCGGTGCCGGAGTACGGGGTTTCGAGCTGGGTCAGCCGGTGATGGCGGCGCCGACCGCGCCGTGCCGGGAGTGCTTTCTTTGCCGTCGGGGGCAGGAGAATCTCTGCCGCAGCGCGATCGCCAACATGGTGCTGGGAGCCTATGGCGATTATCTTCTTCTGCCGCGCCACCTGGTGGCGATCAACGTGTTTCCCAAGCCGGCGCAGATTTCCTTTGAGCGGGCCGCTTTGCTGGAGCCGGTTTCCTGCGTGGTTCACGCGCAGGAACTGGCCCGCCCGCAAAGCTTCGAAACGGTGCTGGTGATTGGGGCCGGCCCGTTTGGCCTGCTCCATCTAATCGTGTTGCGCTCCTACGGCGTGCAGCGTGTGGCGGTTTCGGGACGTCGCGCCGCCAGGCTCAACTGGGCCCGCCAGCTTGGGGCCGACCTGGTGGTGGATGCCGCGTTGCCGGGCGCCGCCGACAGCTTGAGGCGGCTCAACGACGGTTACGGACCCGACCTGGTCATCGAATGTACAGGCGAGGTGGCAGGCTGGCAGGCCGCGCTTCGGCTGGTCAGGCGCGGCGGCCGGGTGGTGCTGTTTGGCGGCTGCCCTGCCGGCAGCTCGCTCAAGATTGACACCCGCCGGCTTCATTACGACAACCTCACCCTTTTGGCGCCGTTTCATTTTCGCCCGCGCGACGTGCAGCGCGCGCGCGAGCTGTTGTGCGATCCCCGCCTCGCGCTGGAGCGCGTCATCACGGAGCGGCGGCGGCTGTCGGAGATCGCCGAGGTCTTTGGCTTTCTCGAAAAGGGCGACGTGCTCAAGTGCGCCGTTGTGCCGTAGGCGGATGGACGCTTTAGCCGGGAGCCCAACTCAATCCGTGTTGAGAACCGAGATGGAAACGGTAAAGGCCGAGAGCGTGTCCGAGGCGCAGCCCAACGGCGCCGGATCGGCTCGGCACGCGACCGCGCCGGCGCTTGAGCTCGAGCCGGGGCTGGTCGGAGCGGTCGACGCCGCAATCGAGGGGGCGCGCAATGCCTTGCTCGCGTTGCAGCGGCCCGAAGGTTATTGGATTGCTCCGCTCGAGGCGAACGCCCAGATGAACGCCCAGTACATCATCTTCTGCCGCTTCATGGGCGAAACCGATCTCCAGTTGCAGGAAAAGCTCAAAAAGCTGCTGCTCGAGCTGCAGCAGCCGGACGGAAGCTGGAACCTTTTCCCTGGCGCAGAGGGCGATCTCTCGACCACCATCGAGGCTTACTTTGCGCTGAAGTTGGCCGGTTTGCGGCCGGGAGACCCGCCGCTGATGGAGGCGCGCCGCTGGGTTTTGCGCCGCTCCGGCATAATCGGCGCCGGCACCCTGACGCGGTTTTATCTGGCGGCGATGGGGCAGGTGCCGTGGTCCGCCACGGTTGCGCTGCCGGTCGAGCTGGCGCTGCTTCCTGGCTGGTTTCCTTTCAACCTTTACCGGCTGTCCTGCTGGACGCGGGGCACGCTGATGGCGCTGATGCTGCTCGGGGCGACTCGGCCGGTGGTTCCGACCGATTACCGCGAGGGGGTGTTGGAACTCTACCTCCTGCCGGCGCACTTCACGCGCTTCAAGCTGCCTGCGGGCAAACGCCGGCTGTCGCTGCGCGGCGTGTTCAACGTCGTGAACCGGCTGCTGGCCCTGTACGGCAACCATCCGCTGCCGGCGCTGCGCCGCCGGGCGGTGGCGTATGTCGAGCGCTGGCTGCTGAGCCATCAGGACGCCAACGGTTCCTGGGGCGGAATCGAGCCCTGCTACCTGCTGAGCGCGATGGCGCTCAAGGGCCTGGGTTACCGCAACGATCATCCCGTGCTGCGCCGGGCCCTGGAAGCGTCGCGCGAGCTGATTTGGGATTACGGCGACAAGGCGCTTTACATGCCGTGCGTATCGCCGAACTGGGACAGCGCGCTGGCGGCCAAGGCGCTGCTCGATTCGGGCCTGCCGGCAGAGCATCCGGCGCTGCGTGCGGCCGCGCGCTGGTTTGTCGAGCGGCAAATTTTTCGGCCCGGCGACTGGTCGGTCAAGCGGCCGCAGCTCGAACCGGGCGGCTGGGCCTTTCAATTCTCCAACGATTGGTATCCCGACGTGGACGACTCGGCGGTCATTCTGATGGTCCTGGCCGCAGTCGAGAGCGATGATCGCGAGGCGCGGCAACGCGCGCTTGCGGCCGGCGCGCGCTGGGTCCTGGGGATGCAGGGCCGCGACGGCGGGTTTGCCGCCTTCGACGCGGACAACGATGCCGGCTGGCTAAACCATCTGCCCTTTGCCGCCGACACCGAGGCGGCCAACGACCCGGCCTGTCCCGACCTGGCTGGGCGCGTGCTCGAGATGATGGCCGCGGTCGGTTATACCGCCGACCATCCCGCGGCCCGCCGCGCGATCGACTGGCTGCGCCGTCACCAGGAAAGCGACGGGGCGTGGTGGGGCCGCTGGGGAGTCAACTACGTCTACGGCACGTTTTCCGCGCTCTCGGGCCTAGGCGCGATCGGGGTGGATGCGGAACAGCCGTGGATCAAGCGGGCCGTGGCCTGGCTCAAGTCGGCGCAGAACCCCGACGGAGGATGGGGCGAAAGCTGCCTCAGCTATACCGACCGCGCCTGGCGCGGCCGAGGGGCGAGCACCCCGTCACAGACGGCGTGGGCGCTTATCGGCCTGCTCAGCGGTGAGAAGGCGATCAGCCAAAGCGCGCGGCGCGCCGCCGCCTGGCTCATCGAGCGCCAGCGCGCGGACGGCGGCTGGAACGAAGAACTCTTTACCGGCACCGGCTTTCCCGGCCACTTCTACCTGTCCTATCACCTGTATGCGCATTACTTCCCGCTGATGGCGCTCGGGCGGCTGCGTCAAAGACTCGCCTCGCTTAACGAGCGGCCGGGAGACAGGCAATGAAAACGATCGCGCTGCTCGGGTCGACCGGTTCGATCGGCGTGCGCACGCTGGCGCTGGTCGCGCAGTTTCCCGAGCGGTTTCAGGCGGTGGCGTTGGCCGCCGGCTCGAACCTCGAGCTGCTGGCCTGCCAGGTTGCCGCCTTTCATCCCGAGTTGGTTTCGGTGGCTACGCCCGAGCTGGCGCGCACGCTTGCCGCCGATCCCCGGATGCGCGGTACCGAGATCGTCTGGGGCGCCGACGGCGCGCTCGCGGTTGCCAGCCACGGCAAGGCCGACGTCGTCGTCTCGGCGATCGTCGGGGCCGCCGGGCTTCGCCCCACCTTGGCCGCGGTGCTCGCCGGCAAGCAGGTCGCGCTGGCCAACAAGGAAGCGCTGGTCGTCGGCGGTGAGCTGATCACCGCGGCGGCCCGGCAGCGTGGCGTCTCTCTGATGCCGGTGGACAGCGAGCACAGCGCGCTCTTTCAGTGTCTGCGCTGTCTTGACGGCCGGCCGCGCGGCGAGCTAAGGCGCGTGATCATTACCGCCTCGGGCGGCCCCTTTTTCAAGCTGCCGGCTGACAAGCTGCGCGACGTTACCGTGGCCCAGGCGCTCAGGCATCCAACCTGGAAGATGGGCAGCAAAATTACCGTCGACTCAGCCACGCTCATGAACAAGGGGCTCGAAGTCATCGAGGCCCGCTGGCTGTTCGACCTAAGCCCCGCCCAGGTCGATATTCTGGTCCATCCGCAAAGCATCGTGCACGCGCTGGTCGAGCTGGTGGACGGCTCGATCATCGCGCACCTGGCGGTCGCGGACATGGGGATTCCGATCGCTTACGCGCTTTCCTTTCCCGAGCGGCTTGGACTGGCGCAGCCGGGGCCGCTGTCGCTGGCCGAGTGCGGGCAGCTAAGCTTCGAGCGGCCCGACTTCGAGCGCTTTCCCTGTCCCCGGCTGGCCTATGAGGCGCTTAAGGCTGGCGGCACGATGCCGGCGTGTCTTAACGCGGCCAACGAGGAATCGGTGCAGGGCTTTCTTGCCGGCGCCGCGCGTTTTGTCGACATTCCGGTGCTGGTGGAAAAGGTGATGGAGCGCCACGTTAATCGCCCGGCCCGCGCGCTCGAAGACCTGCTGGAGGTGGACGGCTGGGCCCGGCGCGCCACGCGCGAGGCGATCGAACGCGCGCCGGCGGTCATCTCGACCGCCGGCGCGCGCGCCGCGCTGGCCGGCGACCGCCATGCCTGAGACCTTGGCCGGCGGGGAGCCAATGGTTGCCCAAAGGCCGGCGGGCGCGGCCTGGGGCCGGGCAGGGGCGTGCGCGCCCGAGTTGGCCGAGGCCTACCGCTGGTGCGCCGCGCTTGCCCGCTCGCACTACGAAAACTTCACGATTGCCTCCTGGCTGATGCCGCGCCGGATGCGCCCTCACATGCACGCTATCTATGCCTATGCGCGGATGGCCGACGACTTCGCCGACGAGGAGGTCAGCCTGGAGAAGCTGGATGGCTGGGAGCGGGAGCTGGAACTGGCCTACCAGGGCCGCCCGCGCCATCCGGTCTTCGTGGCGTTGGCCGACACGGTGCGCCGCTTCGATCTTCCGCGCCAACCCTTCCTCGACCTGCTCGAGGCGTTTCGGCGCGACGTGAACTTCGCCGGCTTCGAATCCAAGGAAGAGATGCACGGTTACACGCGGCTGTCGGCCGAGCCGGTCGGGCGGCTGGTGCTCTATCTTTTCGGCTACCGCGACGCCGAGCGCCAGCGGCTGTCGGACGCGGTCTGTACCGGGCTTCAGTTGACAAACTTCTGGCAGGATATTGCGCGCGACCTGGCCAAGGGGCGCATCTACCTGCCGCGCCGGGATTTGGCGCGCTTCGGCTGCTCGGCGGAAGACCTGCGCGCCGGCCGCCCCGGTGCCGGCTTTCGCGCCCTCATGCGCGAGGAGGTCGAGTACGCGCGGGCGCTGTTGCGCCGCGGGGCGGACCTCTACCGCCTGGTGGACCGCCGTTTGGGCCGTGACGTGTTGATCTTTGCCGGCGGCGGTCTGGCGATTGCGCGCGCGCTGGAGCGGGTGGGATTCGACGTTTTCAGGCAGCGGCCCACGCTGCGCCCGTTCGACTACCTGAAGCTGGGGATGCGGGCGCTGTGCGGGCGGCTTGACGACTAGGCGTGGAGGGCGGCCCTAAAGCGCGAGGTGCCGCTTGGGCAGGCGACGGCTTGGCCCGCGCGCACGCGCATTGCGCACGGGTCACGCGGCGCGCCTCGTCGAATTTCTACTATGCCTTTTTTCTTTTGCCGGCCGAGCGGCGTCGGGCGCTCTGCGCGGTCTATGCCTTCTGCCGCTTCATCGACGATATCGCCGACCGCCAAAGCGTGCGCGAGCCCGGGGCGCTGCTCGCGCGCTGGCGCGAGGAGTTGGACCGGGTTTTCGCCGGCGCGCCGACCCACCCCATCTCGCGCGCGCTGGCCGACAGCGTGGCCCGTTTCGGCCTGCGCCGCGAGCTGTTCGAAGAGATCATCGCCGGCGTCGAGATGGACCTGACCTTGAAGCGCTACCAAAGCTTCGAGGGCCTCAAAGTCTACTGCTACCGGGTGGCGTCGGCCGTGGGCCTTATCTGCATCGAGATTTTCGGCTACCGCAATCCGGCCACGCGTTCTTACGCCGAGCAACTGGGGATTGCCTTTCAACTGACCAACATCCTGCGCGACGTGGGCGAGGACGCAAGACGCGACCGTATTTACCTGCCGCTGGAGGACTTGGAGCGGTTCAGCGTTTCAGAGGAGGAGGTGCTGCGCGGGGTCTTCAGCCCACGCTTCCAGCGGCTGATGGAATTCCAGGCGCTGCGCGCGCAGCAGCACTACCAGGCGGCGCGTCGCCATCTGGCGCCGGAGGATCGGGCCTCGATGGCGTCGGCCGAGGCGATGCGGCGCATTTACAGCGCACTGCTCGAACGCATCCGGCGCTCGGGCTATCGCGTGCTTAGCCGGCGCCATTCGCTTTCCACCGCCCGCAAGCTCGCCGTGGTTGGCGCGGCCTGGCTCGACAGCCGCCTGGGCGGCCGCCTCCGCGTGGCCGGTGCCTGACACCAGAGCCAGAGCGCTCGTGGTTGGAGCGGGGTTTGCCGGGCTTAGCGCTGCGGTGCGCCTGGCCGACATGGGTACCGCCGTGACGCTGGTCGAGGCCCGTCCGGCGCCGGGCGGGCGCGCCTATTCCTTCCATGACGTGCCGAGTGGCGACGTGGTGGACAACGGGCAGCACCTGCTCATGGGATGCTACACGCAGACGCTTTCCTTCCTGCGCCGACTCGGCACGATCGACCGTCTGGTGGTCATCCCGGAGGTCGGGATTGAGATGGTAGCAGCGGACGGACGGCGCGCGGTGCTGCGCAGCATGGCGCTTCCGGGCCCGCTGCACATGGGCGCGGCGCTGCTGCGCTATCGCCACCTCGAGGCGGTCGAACGCTGGCGGCTGGTGTTCGGCGCGGCGCGCCTGGTAGCGATGACCCGGCGCGACCGCGCGGTGCTTGAGCGGATGACCGTGGCCGAGTTGATGGACCATCTTGGGCAAGGCGAGCGGGCCCGCCGTTGCTTCTGGTATCCGCTGGCGATCGCGGTGCTCAACGAGGAGCCTGCCCTGGCTTCGGCGGCCCTCCTCGGTGAGGTGGTGCGCCGAGCCTTTTTCGGCCGGCGCCGAGATTCAAGTATCATTTATGCCCGCGTCGGCTTAAGCGAGCTTTACTGCGAGGCGGCGCTGGCGGCCATCAAGGCCAAGGGCGGCACGGTGATTCTTCATTGCGCGGTGGAGCGGCTCGAGGTCGAGGACGCCACGGTTAGCGGGGCGGTTTTGCGCGACGGGCGGCGGCTTGCGGCGGATTACTTCGTTCTTGCCGTGCCGCCGCAGAGCGTCTTGCGCCTTCTGCCGGCGGCCTTGGCCGGGAACCGGGATTTCGCCCGGCTGGCAGAGCTGGGCTCCTCGCCCATCGTTTGCCTGCACGCCTGGTTTGACCGGGAGATCACGCGAGCGCCGGTCGTGGGCTTTATCGACACAACCGTCCAATGGATGTTCAACAAGCGGCGCATATTCGCCCCAAACGGCGGCCCCGGTCGGCCCGGGTACTTAAGCTTCGTGATGAGCGGCGCGCGCAGCCAGCTCGAGGTCGATAACGACGCGCTGGTCGCAACGGTGCTCAGCGATCTGAGGCAGGTGCTTCCCGCCTCGCGCTCGGCCCGGCTGCTGCGCGCCATGCCGCTTAAGGAAAAGCATGCAACCATCGCGGTTTCGCCCGCCAGCAACCGGCTTCGGCCTGCTACCGCGACCGCGCTTAGCAATCTGTTCCTTGCCGGCGACTGGATCGACACCGGTCTGCCGCCCACGATCGAAAGCGCCGTCGAGACGGGCCATCGCGCCGCCGCCGCGATCGGCGCGCGCTTGGGCCGGCCCCGCGGCGGGTACGGCGCTTAGGATGGCTACGGTCCTCGCCCTGGTCACGGGCGCCAACGGCTTTGTCGGATGCCACGTGGTGCGGGCGCTGTTGCAAAGCGGCCGCACCGTGCGCGGGCTGGTACGTGCCAGCGCCGATTTGCGCGCCCTGGAAGGCCTCGATTGCGAAAAAGTCCAGGGCGATCTGCGCGACGCCGAGGCGGTGACGGCCGCGATGCGCGGGGTGGAGGAAGTTTACCACGTTGCCGCCGACTACCGGCTCTGGGTGCCCGATCCCGCGCCCATGTACGCCGCCAATGTCGAGGGTACCCGCAACGTGATCGCCGCCGCGCGCCGCCACCGCGTGCGGCGCATCGTCTACACCAGCACGGTCGGCGCCCTCGGCATTCCCCAAGCCGGCCCGGGCACGGAGCAAACGCCGGTCTCGCTCGACGCGATGGTCGGCCACTACAAGCGCTCCAAGTTTCTCGCCGAAAAACTGGCGCTCAAGGCCGCGACCGAAGGCGCTCCCGTGGTAGTGGTCAACCCTTCCACACCCGTGGGCGAGTTTGACTATAAGCCTACGCCCACCGGCCGCGTCATCGTCGATTTCGCTAACGGCCGCATGCCGGCCTATCTGGACACCGGGCTCAACCTGGTCGATGTGCGTGATGTGGCCGCCGGCCACCGGCTGGCGGCCGAAAAGGGCGTGCCGGGAGAAAAGTATATTCTGGGCGGAGAGAACCTTCCCTTGCGCGAGGTGCTGGCGAAACTCGCCGCCATCTGCAATCGCCCGGCACCGTGGCTCAAGCTGCCTTACCCGGCGGCGCTGGGCTTTGCCGCGCTGGCGGAAGCCGCGGCCCGCTGGATCACCCATCGGCCGCCCCGCGCAAGCCTGACCGAGGTGCGGATGGCGCGCAAGCGGATGTTCTTCGATTCGACCAGGGCCAGGACGCTTTTGGGCTATGCGCCCGGTCCGATCGAGCCGGCGCTTGAGCGGGCGGTTGCCTTTTTTAGGCAACTCGGGCTGATTCGCTGAGCGGCGGGCGGGGTCTGTTTGGGGCGGTGATGGAGTTGGTGCTGTCGACGATTCTGTTGCGGCCCTACGTTTTTACCTTTCTGGGCTGTTTTCTCTTCATTTCGATTGTCAATTTCGGTCTCCGGACGACGGTTTTGTTCACGCTGTTCACGTACGGGGTTGCGCTCGGCTGCGAGTGGAGCTCGGTCCACAACGGCTTTCCCTTCGGTCTGTACCACTACGTTGAAGCGACGCGCGGTCGCGAGTTATGGGTGCTGGGCGTGCCGTTCATGGATTCGCTGTCGTTCACTTTTCTCTCCTTTGCGAGTTACACGGTGGCTTTGCTGCTGTGCGCGCCTCTCTGCCGTCACGGCCGCCAGCTACGGCTGCTCGATACGGTGTGCATTCGGCGCTCGGCGCGGGTCTGCCTCTTGGCGGCGCTCTTCATGGTGATGGTTGATCTGGTGGTGGACCCGCTCAGCGTGCGGGGCGACCGTTGGTTTTTGGGGCGGCTTTTCTGGTACGACCCGCCGGGTCCTTTCTTCGGCGTGCCGATCAGCAATTTTGTCGGCTGGTACCTGGTGGCGGCTCTCAGCGTGGCGCTTTTCCAGGCGCTCGATGCGCGGCTTGGCCGGATGCGGAGCAAGCCGCTGGGAGTTGTGGCGGGGATGCCGTTTGGCTGCCTGCTGGGCCCTGGGCTCTACCTGGGCATTGTCGGTTTCGGGGTGGTGATGCTGTTCCGAATCGGGGCGGTCGAGATCGCCTGGACGGCCATATTCATTTACTTGCCGTTTATTGCGCTGGCGGCGCACATCCTGAGCAGGCCGGCGAGTTACGGCGACAACACTGCGGTGGAGCTTCACCTGGCCGACTTTCCGTACGATCGGCCGTTTTGCGCCCCGCCCGAGCGCCGCGCCGGTTAGCCGCGGTTACTTGCACGCCCACGGGAATTGATGAACGGCGCAGCGCAGGGCGGTGCAGCCGCCGAGCGGTCGGGCTTTAGGGCGTGTTTTGCGCCTCGGCGTCGAGCGCGCCGAGCGCGATCAGCAGCGCCGGGGCCAGCGCGCGCGCGGCGATCCGCAGGTGACGTGCGAGAGCGATGAGTGAGGTAAGCACCCAGGGTCGGCGGCAAAGCTGGCCGAGCAGCCGCCTTGCGCTCACCGAGCCGCCGGGTTCGAGCAGGTGGCCGCCCACCACGTCCTCGTCGGCGCGGTCGAGAATGGCGCGCAGGCACAGGCATCTGAGGCCCTGTGCGGCGCATTCGGCGGCCACTGCGGCGCTTTCCATTTCGACCGCCACGGCGCCGGTCCGTTTGGCGCAAAGCTGCTTTTCGCGCGCCGTGGCTATCACATGGTCCGCGGTAAGCACGGGGCCAATTACCGGCCGTATCTCGGCGCGGCAAAGGTGCTGGCGCACCCGCTCGACCAGTGCGCCGTCAAGTCGATACTCCTGCGCCGGCACCCCTACCGGCGCGGCCCTAACCAACCGATCGGCCAGGACGATCTGCCCGGTCTGCAAGCCTGCCTGTAAGCCCCCGGCCACTCCGGCCACTACGACCGCGCCCGGACGTCCCAGCCGCTTGAGGGTCGCGTGTGCCGCCAAGGCGGCGTTTCGCGGACCCGGCCCGGTGCGCACCGCAAACAGCGGGGTCGCCTTGAGGTCGGCCTCGAAGCCGGCAAAACCGCCGACCGACCAAGCCCGGGCGCTGCCCAGCGCTCTTCTTAGCGGCGCGATTTCACGCTTGAATGCATGGAAAAGGATGAGCATCGCGCGGTCCTTTCGGAAAGCAGCCGAAGAGCGCCGGCGCTCCCGGTCTGGCGCGGCTCTGCCTGAACGCGCCGTCCGATGCGCCCCTGGCGCGCCGCTTGGCCCGAGTCGAAGGCTGGCGCGCCAGTTCCGGTTGGCTGCCGGTACGATGTCACCCTAAGCAAACGGCCAAGGTGAGGCAATGGCTCGGCTCGAACCAAACCTGGACTCCTTCGGCGCGGCGCTTTGGCGCCGCCCGCCAAGGCGGGTGGTCCTCAATGCCGACGACTTCGGTCTCTCGGCCCAGGTCAACGCCGGTGTGAGCCGGGCCCATCGGGAGGGCGTTCTCACCAGCGCCAGCCTGATGGTTGGCGCGCCGGCCGCCTGCGAGGCGGCGCGGGCGGCCAAAGAAATGCCGGCGCTCGACGTCGGCCTGCACCTCGTGGTTTGCCGCGGCCGCAGCGTGCTCTCGCCTGCGCGGCTTGGGCGAATCGTTGACGCTGAGCGGCGCTTTGCCGACAACCCGGTGGCGGCCGGGCTGCGCTACTTCTTCGATCGCCGGCTGCGCGCGGGCCTGGCCTCCGAGTGCCGCGCGCAGGTCGAGCGCCACCTGGAACTGGTCGGCCATCTGCACCATATCGACGGGCATCTGAATTTTCACCTTCATCCCGTGCTGTTCGAGATCGTGACTGCACTGGCTGTCGAGTACGGCGTGCCGTACGTGCGGTTGTCCGCCGAACCGCTTGGCACGACCCTTTCGCTGACACGCGACCGGCTGGCGGGCACACTGGTCGAGGCGGCCGTTTTCAAGGCCCTATGCCGGCGGGCGCGCCGAGTTCTAATCCGGCGCGGCCTCGGCTTTGTCGACCGCCTTTTCGGTCTCCACCAGACGGGCAGGCTCAGTGAGGATTATCTCGTCGGGCTCTTGGGCCGGCTTGCTGCGGGTGTGACCGAAATCTACTTTCATCCGGCGCTTGCCACCGGCGGGGTTGGCGTGCCTGCCGAGGCGGCGCGCGAGGTGGCGATTCTTACCAGCCCGCGCGTGCGCACGGCGCTCGCCCAAGGCGGCATCGAGTTGGTGACCTTCCGCGATCTCGCGCGCGAACGCGCTGCGCAAGCCGCCGCAGACGGCGTCACCGGCAGGGAGGCCTCCTCGCCGGGTGAACGCGCGCCTCACTGACCGATTGCTGCGCAATACGGTGACCGGGGTTGCGCATCATCGGCGCTGCCTTTGCCGCGGTCCGGACGCATGCACCGACTGACCGTCCGCCGCTTTCGCGCCGGCGCGCGTCACTGGCTATTGCGCCCCGGGCTGGCCGCTGCCCGCCGTCTGCGTGGCTGATCTGCCCGATGCCGGGTCTTGGAACGACATCGCCGCTGCGCTAAGGAGCGAGCCGGCCGCGACCGCAGGCAGGGCAAAGCGCCAGCCGCCGGCCATACCCATGCCGGTGCCGAAGTGAAGCGCGGCGCCGGCGGCGAGCGGGCCGATCGCGCCGCTGACAAAACCAACCAGCGAATAGACGGCAAGCGTCGCTCCCTGTTCGCCCGGGCGCGCAACCGCGACGGTCCCGGCGGTCAGCGCGCCCGAATCCGCTGAGATTGCGAACGCCCAGCCAAAAAGCGTCACCACCGCCACGGTGAAAGAGAAGGCTCCGAAAAGCGCCGCAGCCAGCCCCATCACCACGCTCGAGATCGCGGCCGTCCGGATAAGCCGGGGCCTCGACCCGCGGATGGCAAGCTCCGCGCCCAGGATGCTGGCCGGAACGCTGGTCATCGTGATGACGGTGGCCCAGTTGGTTATCGCTGTACCTGCGACAGCGCTTCGCATACCTCCCGAGGCAAACAGCAGGTAGGCCGGCAACCATGCGCGAAAGCCGAACATTTCCCACGAATGACCGGCGTAGGCCAAAGCATACGCGAGCGCCTCACGGTTGCTGAACACGGGACGGAAATCCAACGGATGGCGCGCGCCGGCGCGAGCGCGCAAGCCCGGGGCAACCCCAATACCGGCGCTCGCGCCGGCCATCAGCAGCGCCGCCGCGCCGGCGCCGGCTCCGCTTACCAGGAACGCGCCCTGCCATCCGTAACGTGCCGCCACCCAGCCGCTCATCCAGAAGGACAGGCTCGCGCCGACGCCGAACATCGACGTGTAGTACGGCACCGAGCGGATTCGCGCTTCTGAGGCCAGGCGCTCGGTAAGAATGCGTAATCCGGGGATGTAGGTTCCAGCCAGCGAGGCCCCGGCCAGCGCGCGCAAGGCAAAGGCGCTCCAGAAACCGCTTGCCAGCCAGGCGAAGCCGAAACCCGCGGCCAGGCCAGCCGCGCATCCTGCAGCGTAGACTACCCGCGAATCGATCCGGTCTGTCATCCCCACCAGCGCAGGGACCGAGACTGCGTAGCCGATGAGGTAGGCGCTCCCGATCCAGCCGGCTTGCGCCGGATTGAGATGCCACCGGCGCGAAAGCTCGACCAGCAAAGAGGCAAACGGCGCGAATCCGCCCATCGTGCAGATTTCGGCGGCCAGCAAGCCGGCGATCAGCCTCGGATTTCTTTCCATACCTCGTCCCGGTCGCGGTTCCACCGGCCCCGGCCGAGCCGCAGGCCGGGCCTGCACGCCGTGGTCCTTAGCCGCCAACCGCCGAACTCAGCCGATAACCACTGCGCATCGACCAGGACCGGACCGGCAAGGTCTTGCGCCGGCGCCCGCGCTTGCGTGTCAGCCGGGCGCGAACGCGAGCTCGGCGCCGCGCCCCTTGCCGGCTGGCTTGAGTGCGCGGCTTGCCGAGCTTAAGCCGCGGCCGTTATCATGCGTTGCTACTGTCAGCGAGTCGTTGCGCCGAATACGCCCGGCACAAGCTGCCAGCGCGCGCCGTCGAACTGCGCAAGCCGCACCTGATGCAACGGGTAGAAGTCGGTCGGGCTGGTGTGGATCGCGACTCCCGGCAGGAGCATATCCAGCCTCAGGTTGTCGATATGCGCCGCTTGCTTCATTATCGCCTCGGCCGAGAGGTCCTTGCCGGCGCGCTTAAGCACGTACACCAGCGTCTGCACGATCGTGTAGCCGTAGACGTTGTTGGGATCGTAGGCATCGGCTTGAGGCTCGTTCTTCTTCATGAAGGCCAGGTAGCGCAGCGTGCCGGAGTCGTCCTTGAGTTGCGGATTGCCGGGGTCTTTGAGGTATGCCGCCGAGATGACCCCCTTGGAGGCTTCCAGCCCCGCAGGTTTGAGCACGGCGGTCACGGAAGCCGAAACGCTGTTGAGCAGATGCACCGGATGCCAGCCGAGCGAATAGGCTTTGCGAATCGCCTGCGAGGTGAACTTGGGCGCGGTCACGTCGAAGAAGACATTGGCGCCGGAGTCACGCAGGTTGACCACCTGCGAGTCAATCGTGGCGTCGGTGACCTCGTAGGTCTGCTCTTTGACGATGATCTTCGCGGCGTCGGGCCCGAGTTCCTTTTTGAAACCCTCCAGGAAATCACGGCCGTAGCTGTCGTTCTGGTAGAGAATTGCGACCTTCGGGTGGGCAACGTGCCGGCGCACATACTGGGCGTAGGCCGCCGCCTCAATCGCATAGGACGGCTGCCAGCCCATCGTCCAGGGATAGTGCCTGGGGTCGCCCCATCCGCTCCAGCCGGTGGCGACGAAAAGCTGCGGGACCTTGCTGCGGTTCAGGTATTCGCGCACCGCGATGCTGGTCGGCGTGCCCTGCGGCGCGAAGTCGAGCAGCACATGGTCGCGCTCGACCAGTCTGCGCGTCATCTCGACCGTGCGCGGAGGGGTGTAGCCGTCGTCGTAGCTGATGAAAACCAGCTTGTGGCCGTTGATTCCGCCCTGATCGTTGATCATTTTCAGGTAGGCGCCGATCGTCCGGTAAATGCCGGCGTAGGCCGAGACCGGTCCGCTGTAGGCGGCGGTGTTGCCGACTTTTATCTCGCCGGCGCCGGCTCCCTGGTCGGCGGTAATTCCTACGCCGGCTGTGACCGCGACGATCGACAGACCAACCAGACCCGCCACGATAACTTTGCGCCTCATAACGTTGCTCCTTGCGCGTCCGGCCTTGAGAACTCCCAGGCTCGCGGCCGCCAGCTTGCCGGCGGCTGTGGGCGGTCGAACCTGAACGATAGTAGGCAAACTTGGCCGGGCCCGTAAAGCTTTCGGGCAAGGCGCACCCAAGGCGATGCGGCTGCTCCGCCAGGCGGCCGGGCTTGCTTTCAAAACCGGCGCGGGCGTGCGAAGCTTTGCCCTGTGGGCGACAGATCGACCGGCCGGGCGAAAACCGGCGTGCCGATGCGCGTCGTGACGTTCGAGTCTCGGATGGCCGCCGAGGCCCGAAGGCTTATCGAGCGCCTGGGCTGTCAGGCCACGCTGGCTCCGGCGCTCAGGGAAGCCGGCTTGGCGGAAAACTCCGAGGTCGAGGCGTTCGGCCGCCGCCTTATCGCGGGCGAATTCGAGGTGGTGGTCTTTCTGACCGGAGTCGGGGTCGAGACTCTGTTCTCGTTGCTGGAACAGCGCCATCGCCGGGCCGAGCTTGTAGCCGCCTTGCGGCGCGTGGTGACCGTGGCCCGGGGTCCCAAGCCGGCTCGCGCGCTCAGCCGGCTCAAGGTGCCGGTTACGCTGGCGGTGCCCGAGCCGAACACCTGGCGCGAGTTGCTGGCCGCCTTGCGCCAGCGCGTGGCTCTTAACGGCCTCCGCGTCGCGGTGCAGGAGTACGGCGTCAGCAACCCCGAACTGCTCGAGGGCCTAAGCCGCGAGGGCGCGCAAGTGACACCGCTTAGGGTATATCGCTGGACGCTGCCCGAAGACTGCGGGCCGCTTGGCGCGGCCATCGATTCGATAATCGCCGGCGAGCAGGAGGTCGCGCTTTTTACCAATGGCGCCCAAGCCGCCAATGCCGCGCGCTTTGCCGCTTCGCAGGGCAAGCTTGACGCGCTGCGCGCCGCGCTCAGAACGATGGCGGTAGGATCGATCGGCCCCGTTTGTTCGGCAGCGCTGCGCGCTCAGGGATTCGGCGTCGATTTCGAGCCCGAGCATCCCAGGCTGGGCCATCTTATCCGGCACGCGGCCTTGCACGGCCCGCGCCTGCTCGAGGCCAAGCGCAAGCCGCCGGCATAGGGCGCCTGAGCACGCCTTGCTGAGGCTTATCCGGCCGGTGCTGCGGCCGCACGGGTTGCCGGCCGGCGCGTGGCGGCGCAGAATCGATTGCCGGCCCGCGGGCGGGCGCGGTCTTGCGCGCAGCCGGCTTAAGCTTTGGAGAGGACAACATGGCTGACAGGGAAGCATCTGCTTTGAGCGAGACGGTCTCGGATTACCGGCTCCCCGCCGAGGTCGAGCCGGAGCTGTACGAGCTCAGGCTGGAGCCGGATTTCGGGGCCTTTGTCTTCTCCGGCCGGGAGCGGATAAGCGTGCGCGTTACCCGGCCGGTACGCGAGATCGTGCTGAACGCCATCGAGATCGAGATCGACGCGGCTGAGCTGGATGGCGGCGCAGGCCGGCTCTCCGGAAGATGCCTGCCCGATCCCGAACGCGAACGCGTGCGTATCGAGTTCGAGCGCGTAATCGAGCCGGGCCGCTGGGAGCTGGTGCTCGCTTTTCGTGGTGTCCTGAACGACAAGCTTCACGGGTTTTACCGCAGCAGCTACCGTGGCCGAGACGGGGAAACCCACCTGGTGGCGGCCACCCAGTTCGAGTCCACCGACGCCCGCAGGGCCTTTCCCTGCTGGGACGAGCCCGACCGCAAGGCACGCTTCAAGACGACTCTGGTTGTGGACCCCGAGCTGACCGCTATCTCGAACACCGCGGTTGAGAGCGAGCGGCTGCTCGACAACGGCAAAAAGGAAGTGGTCTTCCGGGAGACCATCCCGATGTCCACCTACCTGGTGGCATTTATCGTCGGGCGGTTTGAGGCCTCGGCGCCGGTGGACGCCGGCGGCGTGCCGCTGCGCGTGGTGCACGTGCCGGGTAAGGGCGGGCTGACCCGCTGGGCGCTCGAGGTGGGCGCATTCTCGCTCAAGTTTTTCGCCGACTACTATGCCTTGCCCTACCCGGGAGACAAGCTCGACCTGGTGGCGATTCCCGACTTCGCCTCGGGCGCGATGGAGAACCTGGGGGCGATAACGTTTCGCGAGACGGCGCTGCTGATTGACGCCGCCAAGGCGGCGCGCGCCGAACTGGAACGGGTGGCCGACGTCGTCTCGCACGAGAACGCCCATATGTGGTTCGGCGACCTGGTGACCATGAAGTGGTGGAACGGGATTTGGCTCAACGAGGCGTTTGCCACCTTCATGGAGATGCTGGCAGTCGACGCCTGGCGTCCCGACTGGCGGCGCTGGGAAAGCTTCTGCGTCTCGCGCGCCGGCGCCTTCGCCGTGGACGCGCTGGAGAGCACCCGGCCCATCGAGTACCCGGTGCTCAGCCCGGGCGAGGCGCGGGCGATGTTCGACGTCTTGACCTACGAGAAGGGCGCCGCGGTGCTCCGGATGCTCGAGCAGTACCTGGGTGCCGAGCGCTTCCGCCAGGGCATCGTCCACTACCTTAAGCGCCACCGCTTTGCCAATGCCGAGACCGGCGACCTGTGGAACGCGCTGGAGGAAACCTCGGGTGAGCCGGTGCGCCGGCTGATGGATTCGTGGATTTTCCAGCCGGGCTTTCCCGTGGTCGAGGCCGAGCTCACGGCAGACGGCCGGGCGCTGCTGATGCGCCAGCGGCGCTTCTTTTACCGCGCCGGTGCCAGGGGGGACGGAGCGCTGTGGCAGGTGCCCGTGATGGTGCGCGCCGAAGGGCAGGAAGGCGCGGCGACTCGGCGAATGCTGCTTGAGCGCGGCGAAGAGCGGATGGAGTTTCCCGCTCCGGTCAAGTGGGCGCTGGTCAACGCCGGCGCGCACGGCTTTTACCGCGTGCGCTACGCGCCGGCGCTGCTGCGCGCGCTTTGCGCCGCGCGGGCGCGGCTTTCCAACGCGGAGCGCTTCTCGCTGGTCAACGACGCCTGGGCCGCCACCGTGGCGGGCCTCTCGACGGCGGCCGAGTTCGTGGCGATGGCGCGGCTTTTCAAGGACGAAACCGACTTAAACGTCTGGCACGCGCTGACCGCCCCGTTTGAGTACCTGGATATGATTGCAGGCGACGCGGTGCGGCCGGCCCTGGCCGTCGCGGTGCGCGAGTTGGTTGCGCCGGCGGTCGAACGCTTGGGATGGGAGCCGCGCCCGGACGAAGACGAGCTTACCGGCCAGTTGCGCGCAAGCCTGATAGCCGCGCTCGGCACGTTGGGCGAAGACGCTGGAGTCAGGCAACGCGCGGCCGACTACTACGCCCGCTACCTCAGAGAGCCCGGCGCGGTGGCCCGCGACCTTGCGCCGGCGTTGGTCGATATTCTTGCCGCAAGCGGGGATGAGCAGCGCTGGCGCGAGTTCAGGGAGGCGTTTCACCGTGCCGCCACTCCGCAGGAGGAGCAGCGCTATCTTTTCGCGCTGGCCGACTTCAGGCAGCCCGCGCTCTTGCGGCGGACCCTGGAACTTTGCCTAAGCGACGAAGTGCGCACGCAAAACGCCCCTTACCTGCTGCGCGCGCTGCTCTACAACACCGTCTGCCGTTACCAGGCGTGGGACTTCTTGCGCGAGCACTGGGACGAGATCGTCCGGCGTTTCCCGGACAGCGCGCTGCCCCGGATGTGCGACGGCGTGGTGGCGCTGCTCGACCGCGAGCAGGAGGTGCGCGAGTTCCTGTCGCCGCGCAAGGAAAAGCTCGGCGCCAAGCTCATCGAGCAGCAGCTCGAGCGGCTGTCCGTAGCCGTCGAGTTTCGCCGCCGCGAAGGCTCGCGCCTCGCCGCCGCCCTCACCCCTCCCTGACCCCGTGGAGCGTCGAGGATCCGTTGCTCGACGCGGTACTCGGTAAGAAGGAGCGACCAGGAGCGCGCTGCCGCGGGAGGGCCGCGGGGTTACCCCGCCGATAATCCGGGAGGGTTCGGAGGGGCGGCCGTATTGCGGGCGCACAAGCTGAATGTCCCGCCCACGGAGCCGCCAATCTTGCCTAATTTTCAGGGCTTCCCAATGTACCTGCGGCCTATCGTCCGGTGCAATCTCGCGCCCGTTGACTTTCGCTATTAGTTCGCCTAAATAGGTTCAAGTGTCGCGACTATCTGCAATCGAGTGGACCAATGCTACTTGGAACCCTGTACGGGGATGCTCCAAGGTCAGCCCTGGGTGTAAGAATTGCTACGCGGAGACCTTTGCCGAGCGGTTTCGGGGCGTCGCGGGACATCCATACGAAGAGGGCTTTGATCCGCGACTGGTTCCCGAGAAGTTGCGGGAGCCCTTGCGCTGGCGAACGCCTCTCCGGATATTCGTGAACTCGATGAGCGACCTATTCCACGAGGAAGTGCCAACGGCGTATATCGCCGAGGTCGGGCGTACGATGGAGCGCGCTGGATGGCATACGTTTCAGGTGCTGACTAAGCGCCATCGGCGGATGCGTTCGCTTTTGAACGGAGAGCTTCGGTGGTTGGGCGAGCTCCCAAATGTCTGGTTCGGTGTGAGCGTGGAAGATCGGCGGTACGGAGTGCCGCGGATCGACGCTCTTCGTTCCACGCGGGCGTCGGTCCGGTTCCTTTCCATCGAGCCACTTCTTGAGGGTTTGGGCCGCCTGGACTTACGCGGCATAGACTGGGTCATTGTGGGCGGCGAGAGCGGGCCAGCGGCACGCCCCATTAGAGAGAGCTGGGTCATTTCGATACTGCAACAGTGCAGGCGCGCTCGCGTTCCCTTTTTCTTTAAGCAATGGGGCGGACCCAGGAAGGCGATGGCCGGCCGTCAGCTCCGCGGCCGAACCTACGATGAGTTTCCCGCAGACCGCGATGAAGGCCGAAACGGGAGGATGTTGCCGCGATGGACGACGACCGCCCGCGCCGATACGTCAAGGTTGACCGGGCGTATTGGGCCGGATACTCGAATCTTCAGCACGGCAAACACGAACTGATTCGCCACTACCTGGGCGGCTGGTTTGCGAAGCTTGGTAGCTGGGCCGGCCGTGTCGTTTACGTTGATACCCACGCGGGCAGGGGACGGCACGCTAGCGGTGAGCTTGGCTCGCCGCTGGTTGCGCTGAACACGCTCTTAAAGCACCCGCATCGCGACAGATTGCTCAAGAAATCTGAGTTCGTCTTCTGGTTCATCGAAAGAGATGAACAGCACCTGGCCGCGCTGCGCGGGGAGCTTGAAGCGTTAGGACAGCTACCAGAGCAGGTCAGGACCGTGGCGCAGGCTGGCAACTGCTTCGACCCCCTGCAGAAGGTTCTGGAGTCGCTTCGGGAACACGGCTCCCGCATGCCCCCCGCCTTCATCTTTCTCGATCCCTACGGGTTTAAGCTTCCGGGCTCGCTATTGAGAGATTTGATGAAGGCCGGACGCGTTGAGCTCCTGGTCACCTTCATGTGGCGCTACGTCAACATGGCGATCGCTCAAGCGAAGGAGAAAACGCAAAGCGGAGTCAAGTTCGCGGAGACGCTCGACGATCTCTTTGAGAGTGCTGCTTGGCGTTCTCGAATCGTCTCTGATGAACCGGCCGATCGGGCCAAACAAGCGGCCGAATTGTTGCGCGAGCGCATAGGCGCCCGTTGGTTCACGAACCTGAGTATGTTAGGCGAGAATGAGGCGACGCAGTACTTGCTCCTGCACTTCACAAACCATGACGCCGGCCGTGATCTGATGAAAAGCTGCGTGCGCCGAATTGTGCCCCATGGTTCGGGCAGGGTTCGCAAACGCGAGGATCCTCGTCAAGGGGTTCTTATTGCACCTGAGCCCGACCTGGGACCGCTACGTTCTTGGGCCTGCCAGCGCGTCTCAGAAAGCCCGTGCCACTGGAGCGAACTGGGGCGCCTCTTAAGGGCGGAAGATTGGCTCGAATCGGACTTGTGGGAGGTCCTAAAGCAGTTGGTCGACGAGGGTCGAATAAGTTGCGAGGGCAACTTCTCTCGTCGGGCTGACCCCACCTTTCGCCTGAACTCTCTTTCGGGTGAAGGCCAAGGCTGAAGGCGCGGAGCGGCGAATGGGCTCGTGCCCCGAAGCGGCGGCGGCGCTCGCCAGCGCAAAGTCGTCGATGGTGTACGTCCTGGCCCGCGCCCCGGCGTGTGCCGCGAGCGCGCCGGGAATAAGCCCCTGCCACAGACGCTTCGGTGTTTAAGGGCGGATGGCTTTCGGCAAAGAGAGCACGCAGCGGTTCGTTCGCAGGCCCGCGCATCCGTTGCCAAGAGATTGAACGGGGAGCGCTGCAGCATAGCGTCTGGCGAGGCGCTAAGTGCTGTCGGAAAATGAAATTCGTCGGGAGCGCTATAGGCCCGAGCGAAGCGAGTTCGCGGGCGCGCTCGAGGTTCTCGCTCGGCCTGCCATGGCAGCTTGGCGCGCCGTGGCCGCACGGCAAGAAATCGTTATGGCCGCGAGGACGGCGGCCGCCGGGAGTGGAATTAGCCATGACTATCAGTGCGCAGGTGAGCATTTACCCGCTTCGGCAAGCGCATCTTAGCCCCGCGGTCGAAGCGGTGCGCGAGGAACTCGAAGCTCACGGCTTGCGTCCCGAGATGGGCGCGATGAGCACCCAGGTCGTTGGCACGGATGACACCGTGTTCGCTGCGTTGCGCGCTGCTTTCATTCGGGTTGCGAGCGAGGGCCAGGTGGTAATGAGTGCTACCTTCTCCAATGCCTGTCCGGTCTAGGCGTGGCGGTGACTTGGCAGCTTTTCGAGTCGGCGGCGTCCAGCTACGAAGCGTGGTATACAACGCGGCGCGGGCAACGCGCCGCTGGCGCGGAGCAGGCGCTGCTGGTACGGCTGTTGGCAGAGCTTCCCGAGGTCCGAAGCGTGCTCGAAGTAGGAACCGGCAGCGGCCACTTTGCCGCCGGGCTGGCCCAGTCGGGGTTTCACGTCGTTGGCCTGGAGCGCGCTCCGGCGATGGTGAAAGAGGCGCGGCGGCAGCCTGTTTCGCTTGCGCTGGTGATCGGTGATGCCCACCAGCTTCCGATCCGCGCCGGGTGCGTTGATGCCGTGGTTTTCGTAACCACCTTGGAATTTCTCGATGAGCCCGTGGCGGCATTGCGAGAGGCGGTGAGAGTGGCGCGCCGCGCCGTGGTGGCGATCGTGCTCAACCGGCTGAGTCTGGGCGGCATCTCCCGGCGCTGGGGCCGCCAGGCGCGAGGGCCGCTGCTGGGAGTCGCGCGCGATTACTCGCTTGGCCGACTGCGGCGCGAGCTTAAGCAGGCCGCCGGCACGCGGCGGGGAGCGATGCGATGGTCGAGCACGCTTTTTCCCAACGGGTTGTGGAAACTCGGCGCGCGGGTTCCTTTGGGAGACGCGATCGGCGTCGTGGCCGCGCTGCGCGCGGATTATTGAGTCGCGCATAAGTCGGCGCTCGCACTTGCCCTCCCTTGCGCTGCGTCCGCCGACGCTGCGCGGTGCGCGCTGCTGCGCTACGCCAGGGTCTGGTCGTTCTGTAACCTTCCGATAAACGCACTGCGGGGCCGGGTGGTCGAACGAACATTGCGGTTCACGTCTTCGGCGCCGGAACAGGCCGTATCAGGTATCGGGCGCCGGGTCTGAGCGGCAGAATCCGGCTTATGTGTGAATGTTCGGTGTCTAATACTGTGCGGCGCGATCAATACCGAGGGCTCGCCGCCCGCCGCCCGCTTACGATGACGCCGACCGAGCCAGCAGCCATGCTGCCGCAGGAAACAAGGAGGCGGGAGGGCCATCCGCTGTCTCGTCAATGGAGTCGGCGGCGCAGGAGCATGGCGCGCCAGGGTGGGCTTTTACAAGAGCGATTCTCATCGGAGTTCAGCCCCAGATAGCCGCCTCTGCTTGCGTGCTCGGCACGTGCCTTGCTGCGGAAGTTGGTGGAGAGGCGTAGGGGATTTTATCGATGCGCCGGCAAGGGCCGCGGCGGTGGTGGCGTAAGCGGCGAGGGCGACTGCGAATCGCTGCGGGGCTGGACCGGACGGGTTGCTCTTTAAGCAACACGATCGCTGCTGCGCCAGTTCATCCGCCGGCTGCCGAGCGTGTCCCGCGCCGTCCCTGAACTGGCCGCCTGGTCAGCGGGGCTGGAGCGTCGAGGAAAGGCGTCGACAAGCTCGTATAAGGGATTGAGGTGCCAGCAATGGCTTCTGCTTCGAGCTCAGGCGGATCTGAGGGTGAGTGCCTCGGGTCGTCTGCGCAACAACTCGGCCTTGATCTCATGATCAAGATGTACAGCCAGATGCTGCGCATACGGCTTTTCGAGGAGCGGGTGGTGGAACTGTTCGCCCGGGGCAATATGCCGGGGCTGGCGCATCTTTCGATTGGCGAAGAAGCCGTGGCTGTAGGCGCCTGCAACGCCTTGCGGGAGGATGATTATATCACCAGCAACCACCGCGGACACGGCCACTGCATCGCCAAAGGCGCCAGCATCGACCGCATGATGGCCGAGCTGTTCGGCAAGCAAACCGGTTATTGCGGCGGTAAGGGCGGCTCGATGCATATCGCCGATTTCGAGAAGGGGATTCTCGGCGCCAACGGCATCGTCGGCGGAGGCATCCCGCTGGCGACCGGTGCCGCCCTGGGGGTGAAGCTGAGGGGGCTTGAGCGCGTGGTGGTTTGCTTCTTCGGCGACGGTGCCAGCAACCAGGGGTCGTTCCATGAAAGCGCCAATCTGGCCTCGCTGTGGAAGTTGCCCGTCATTTATGTTTGCGAGAACAACCTCTACGGAATCTCCGTCGCCCAGCACAGGCATCAGGCCGTGAAGGATGTCGCCATTCGGGCTCTCGGCTACAACATGCCCGGCACGGTGGTGGACGGCAATGACGTCGTGGCGGTGCTGGGGGCGGTAAAGAAAGCCGTCGCGCTGGCGAGAAAGGGCGACGGCCCGAGTCTCATTGAATGCAAGACCTACCGCTGGCGCGGTCACCACGAAGGTGACCCGAACCGCGGCGCCAAGTACCGCTCGGCCGAAGAGATTGCCGAGTGGATGGCGAAGTGTCCCGTAGAGCGCATGAAGGGCGTCTTGCTGGCCCAAGGGGTTGAAGCCGCGACGCTGGGAGAGTTGCGCAAGAGCATCCAGCGCGAGATCGAGGATGCCGTCAACTATGCCGAGCAGAGTCCGCCGCCCGCGGCAACGGCCGCGCTCGAACATGTTTACGCCTGACCAGGGAGGCAAGACTACGCGCGAACTTACATACCGAGATGCGCTCAGAGAAGCGCTGCAAGAAGAAATGCGCCGCGACCCGACGGTCTTCGTCATGGGCGAGGACGTGGGCCGATTCGGCGGCATCTTTGGCGTCACCGCCGGCTTGATCGATGAATTTGGCGAGGAGCGGGTGCGCGATACCCCGATCAGCGAAGCGGGCATCGCCGGCGCCGCAGCCGGTGCGGCCCTGGTGGGCACGCGCCCCGTGGTGGAAATCATGTTCATCGATTTCATGACGATCGCCATGGACCAAGTCGTGAACCAGGCCGCCAAGATGCACTACATGAGCGGCGGCAAGCTCAAGGTTCCCATGGTGGTTCGCACGGTCAACGGTACCGGACGGAGGACCGCAGCGCAGCATTCGCAAAGCTTCGAAGCCTGGTTCGCCCACGTCCCGGGACTGAAGGTGGTGATGTGCTCCAACCCGGCCAACGCCAAGGGCCTGTTAAAGAGCGCCATCCGCGACGACAACCCGGTGATCGTGATCGAGCACAAGATGATGTACAACGACAAGGGTCCAGTGCCCGACGGGGACTACCTGGTCCCGCTCGGCAGGGCCGAGGTGGCAAGGAGCGGGAAAGATATTACCGTCGTCGCGACCTCGATCATGGTCGGAAGGTCTCTGCAGGCGGCCGAAGCTCTGCACCGGGAAGGTGTCGAGGTCGAGGTGCTCGATCCCCGCTCGATTCGGCCGCTGGACACGGAAGCCATCCTCGCATCGGTCGCCAAAACGCACCGCCTGCTGGTTGTCCAGGAGGCGCCGGTCTTTGCCGGCTTCGGGGCGGAGATCGCCGCCACCGTCGCGGAACAGGGGCTATACGACCTCGATTGCCCCATCGTGCGGATCGGCGGCCAGGAAGCGCCGGTCCCCTTTAGCCCTTCCCTGGAAGATGCGATGGTCCCCAACCCGGAGCGCATCGCAGAGAAAATCCGGTCGATCGTCGGGATGTAAAGTTCCGGCGCGCGGTTAACGTACGGCAGTGCTTACCGAAGTCGTCATGCCCCAGATGGGAA
Source organism: Deltaproteobacteria bacterium (assembly GCA_021794015.1). Classification (GTDB taxonomy): domain Bacteria; phylum Desulfobacterota; class Binatia; order Binatales; family Binataceae; genus JAJYRQ01. Next base: position 37,671 of record JAJYRQ010000029.1, read on the forward strand.
TCAGCACGCTCGAAGGGAAGATCACGGCGTGGCTCAAGAAAGAGGGAGACCGGGTCGCCAAAGGCGAGTCGCTGTTCGAGGTCGAGACTGACAAAGCAAGCATGGTGGTCGAGTCGCTCGGCGCCGGCATTCTGCAGAAAATCCTGGCGCCGGTGGGAGCCGTGGCGCGAGTGACTGAAGTGGTGGCGATCATTGCCGAGCCGGAAGAGGGGAACGCCGAGTCGGCAACGGCAGAACCCGCGGCCGCGATTGCGCCACCGCGCAGGCCGCCTGCCGAGCCGCAGCAAGGCGCGAACAAGCAGGCCGTGCCGCGCCGGCGCCTCTCGCCGCTGGCGCGCAAGACGGCGGCAGCCGCAGGCCTCGAACCCCAAGCGTTGGACCGCGTGCTTGGCACCGGAATCGATGGCGCCGTCAACAGGGCTGACGTTATTCGCTACCTCTCCCAGTCAAAGCACGCGGCCTCCGTTGCAGCGGCCGAAGCCATGAGCGCGAAGTCGCCTTCCGCGCCAAGCCATCCGGCGGTTGTCGAACGTCCGCCCATGACGGAGCCGGCGCAGGATCGCATGGTGCCGCTTACCCGGATGCGGCGGGCGATTGCCGACCGCCTCACGCTCAGCGTCCGGGAAGCTCCGCAATTCTGGCTGGAAGCGGACGCGCGGATTGCCGAGCTGATTGAGTTGCGCGACAAGATCAACCGGCACCTGGCAGGAAGGGGCCTCTCGTTGGGCTACACCGATTTTATCGTCAAAGCGGTTGCCGCCTCGCTTGGCGAGTGTCCTTTCATGAATGTCAGCTATACGCCTGGCGGTCTGGTCCAGAAGTCGCGAGTCCATGTTGGCTTTGCCGTGGCGCTGGAAGAAGGACTGGTAGTACCGGTCATCCACGATGCCGGCGTCAAGTCGTTATCGCAGATCGCCGAGGAGCGCAGGCGGCTTGAGGACAGCGCCAAGCAAGGCGCGCTTCTGGAGCAGGAGATCAGCGGGGGAACGTTTACCGTCTCCAACCTGGGGATGTTCACGGTTGACCGCTTCGTGGCCATACTCAATCCCCCGGAGGCCGGGATTCTCTCGGTCGGCCGGATTCGCCAGGGCCTTGAACTGCGCGACGGTCGGGTGCTGAGCACGCCTACGGTGTCGCTTGGTCTGACGGTGGACCATCGAAGTGTGGATGGAGCGCAAGGCGCAAGATTCCTCCAAGAGGTCGTCAGCCGGCTGGAAAAGCCTTATGGACTTGTCCTTTAGGAAGCTCTGGTCGCCGGCGCAGGCACCAACTGCAGCCCCGCGCCTCTCCAAGCGCGGAGACGGGGCGCCCCTGGAGACGGCGGTGGCAATCCTCTCTGGCTACCGGAAGTCTTCGGCAGTACAAGGAGGAGCAAAATGGCATCGTCAGGTCCCGCACAACAATCCACGGTTGCCCAAAGCATAGGGAAAAAGCAGTGGCTGAGCCTGAGCGGCGCCTTGGCCGGCTGGACGCTCGACGCCATGGACTGGATGATGCTGGCCTTGGCCCTCCCGCTTATTAAGGCGAGCTTTCACAGTACTTTGCCGCAACTCGGCTTGCTGGGAACTACGACCTTGGCCGGCGCCGTGGTCGGCGGCATAGTCATGGGTCTGCTTGCGGACTACTGGGGGAGGGTTAGGTGCCTGATGCTTACGATGGCGTGGTACAGCGTGTTTACCGCGGCCTGCGGGTTTGCGCGGAGTTACGAGCAGTTGCTGCTGATGCGCGTGCTGACCGGCGTCGGTCTTGGCGGCGAGTGGGGTGTGGGCGCGGCGCTCGTGTCCGAATACTGGCCTGATAGCCACCGCGCCAGAGCTACGTGTTTCGTTCATAGCGGCTGGCCGCTCGGCTATGGGCTGGCGGCTGTCGCCTATATCACGGTGGTCCCTGTCTACGGATGGCGCGGCCTCTTCTTTCTCGGCGTGATTCCCGCTTTGGCAGCGGTCTGGGTGCGGCTTTCCATTCCCGAGCCGCAGGTTTGGCTCGAGGCGCAGCAGCAGAGGCGCGAGCGTGCTCCGGGACAAGCTGCGGCAGGGTTCCCCCTGGTCACGCTATTCGCCGGGGAATACCGTCGCCTGACGATATTGGCCACTGTGCTGGCGAGCGGCGCGCTGATGGCCTATTGGGGGTCTGCCACTTGGCTACCCTCGTATCTTGCCAAGGCGAAGAACCTCAGCATAGTCAGCACCGGGACATTTTTGATTGTCCTCAATGCCGGGGCATTCCTCGGCTACCACTTCTTTGGCTGGTTGGCCGACCTTAAGGGGCGGCGCTTTGCTTTCAGCCTGGGCATGTTCGGCTCGATAGTAGTGACCCTGGTCTACGTTGCGATCAACGACAACCGGACGCTCTTGTACTTCGGGCCGGTATTCGGGTTCGTCTCCTACGGGTTTTTCGGCATTTTTGGCGCGTTTATTTCCGAACTGTTCCCCGCCCACGCGCGAGCGACTGCGACCAACCTGGTCTTCAATTTAGGCCGCGGCATGTCGATGCTCTCGCCGTTCATCATCGGCGCGATCGCTCAAGCCAAGGGTCTGGCCTTCGGTCTCGGCGCGACGGTGGTCTTTAACCTGATCGGCCTGACGGCGCTGTATCTTTTGCCGGAGACGGTGAAGGCGGGCGTCAAGCTGCACGTCGTCGGCGCGCCGCCGTCGGCCGCGTAGGGCCGTCCCGCGCCGCCGGCTAACCCCAGCGGCGGCCCGGCGTGAGTACCAGGAAAGCCTTCAATTGACAGACGCCAAGAGAAAGCCCAAGCTAGGGTTTTATTAGAGGAATCAGCGCAAGGAGAGTTGCGATAGGGGGTAACAGAGTATGAGTGCCAAAGTGCCGGTCCGCGCAGAGCGCAGGGAAAACCCCGCGGCAAGAAAAGTTCTCGGTACGGTCGCTGGGGCGCTCGCCGCCTCGCTGCTCGCAGTTTGCTTGCCTGGACGGAGCTGGGCTCAAGAAAATCAGGGGAGCATTAAGATAAGCTTCGTGAGCTTCCTGTCAGGCCCCGCCTCGGGACCCTTCGGAGTGCCGGCACGTAACGGCGCCGAAGTTATCGTTAAGGCGCTCAACCAGGGCGCGTTGGCAGCGCCGTACAAGACCAAGGGAATCGCCGGGCGAAAGATCCAGTGGAAGTTCTTCGATGAGGCCGGCGGTCCCCAGCAACAGGTCGCCCAGTACCGCCAGCTCGTCGAGCGCGAACATAGCGACGTCATTATCGGCTACATATCCAGTGGCGATTGCAAGGCCCTGGCACCCGTGGCCGAGGAGCTTAAGACGCTTACGGTCTACTTCGACTGCGGTTCCCCCACCATCTTCGAGGATGTCGACGTCAATCCGCATTACGTCTTCCGCACCGGCCCGCATGCTATGATGGATGAAGCCGCGCTGGCGCGCTACACGGTCGGGGTTGATCCTAATGTTAAGACGCTAGCGGGTATCGACCAGAACTACGATTGGGGCCAAGAGTCGTGGAAGCTGTTTCTGGCAGCGATGGAGCAGCTTAAGCCGGGAATCCAGGTGACGGCGTCTCAATTCCCCAAACTGCTCTCCGGCCAGTACGGCGCAGACATCTCGACGCTTCTGACCGGGCGGCCCGACGCAATTTACACCAGCTTTTGGGGCGGCGACCTTGAAGCGTTTATTCTCCAGGGAAACGCCCGCAATCTCTTTAACGGGCGCCGGCTTCTGCTGAGCGCCGGCGAACCGGCGATGTACCGCCTGGCGACGCAGATTCCCGACGGAACCGTGATCTGCGCCCGCGGGCCTCACGGCGTGTTTGCTCCCGACTCGAAGCTAAACCGCCAGTTTCGCAAGGTTTACCACAGCGCCTATGGGAGTTGGCCCACCTATCCGAGCTACAAGATCGCGCAGGCCATCCTGGGCGTCAAAACCGCCTACGAAAACGCCGCCAAAGCCAAAGCCGGCGCGGCTCCCAACACCGAGGAGGTTATTCGAGCCCTTGCCAACTCGAAATGGGTTGGGCCAAGCGGCCCAGTGGAACTGGCTCTCGCCAACGGCCATCAGGCGATCCAGGCCAATGCCATCGGCCAGTTCAAATATGACCGTGCGAAAGGCAGGCCGGAGATCGTCGATATAAAGCGCTATGCTGCCCGATGCGTAAATCCGCCGCCGGGAGTCAAAAGTATCGACTGGGTCCATTCAGGGTTCAAGGGTGCGCAATGTGACTAACCGGCGCGCTTAAGGCGCCGCCTGGCGCGGCGGCCCGCTTTGGCCGAGGCCGAGAGTCGTAGAACGCGCCAACAATGGCGGCGTCCTGGGCGGGCGGCGCGCAGGATCGCGGACGCGTGGCCGTCAGGCGAGAAAATCGCGCGCCGCGGCCTGGTAAAGCCTACGCCAGCAGGTCATCCTGACCGCTTGGCGTCGGCCGCCGGTTTTGCGCACTCCTTAGCCTTAGAGGTCCCGATGCTGACCTTGGTTGTGATAGTGCTTGATGGCTTGGTCTATTCGTCCTGGCTGTTTATCGTCGCGGTCGGCCTGACGCTGATTTACGGCGTGTTGCGGATCGTGAACGTCGCCCACGGAAGCTTCTATGCCTTGGGGGCGTACGTGATGGCCTCGGCCGCGGGTTACTACTTCGCCCGTGGCTTGCCGCCCCAGGCCAACTACTTGATCATCCCGCTGGCGGCGCTGGTGGTGGGCCTGGTGGTGGGGCTTCCGCTGGAGCGCGGGCTGCTGCGCTTTTTTTACGGCCGCGACCAGGTCGTCCTGGTGCTGGTGACCTACGCGGCGTTCCTCGTCCTGGAGGACGCCACCAAGCTTGTCTGGGGCGTCGATCCTTACTACGCGGTTGAGCCCTACAGGCTGCTCGGCACGCTCAGCGTCGGGGGCTTGCCGTACGCGGTCTACGACCTCTGCTTGATTGGCGTGGCTGGGGGTCTCGGGGCGGTCTTGTGGTGGGGGCTTAACCGGACGCGCAACGGTAAGCTGCTGGGCGCGGTTATCCACGACCGCGAGATGAGCGAGGCCTTCGGTGTTAACGTGACGCCCATCTTCACCGCCACGTTTGTGCTGGGCGCGATGCTTGGAGCGCTCGGCGGCGCCTTGACTGCGCCGGAGATATCCGTCGTGCCGGGCGTCGGCGCCGAAGTGATCGTACTGGCCTTCGCCGTGGTAGTTACCGGCGGGTTGGGCTCGGTTGTGGGAGCGATGCTGGGTGCGTTAATCGTGGGTATGGCGCGTGCGGCGGTGATTCATCTAGCGCCGTCGGTGGAACTGTTCGTGGTCTACTTGGTGATGGCTGTGGTGCTGGCGCTGCGGCCACAGGGGCTGTTTGCTCCCGCGGCGGCGCGAAAGATTTGACCCGCGCGGCTAAGAGCGACCCGGTATCCCTGGCCTCTGGCGGGCCTGAGGCGCGCGCTTTGGCCGCCGCGGCGCTTAGGCGGGACTTCACCCCGGTTATTTTGACCGCGGCGCTGGTCTTGCTGCTGGCCGGCAGCGCGGTTGTACCCGCCTATCTGCGCTTCCTCTTCGAGTTAGCCCTGGCCAACGGGCTGGCGGTGATGGGATTGATGCTGCTGATGCGGGCCGGGCTGGTCTCCTTCGGCCAGGGGCTTTACTACTGCCTTGGCGGCTACACGGCAGGGATCGCCGGCTCCTTTCTCGGCATCAGCGACGTCTTTGCGCTGCTGGCGCTGGGGGCGGCGGTCGCTGCGGTGGTGGGATTGCTGTGCGGGTTGTTGATCGCGCGCTACCGCGAGATATTTTTTGCGATGCTCACGCTGGCGTTCACGATGGTGCTGTACGGGCTGCTGATTAACAACGAACGGCTGGGCAGCACTGACGGCTTTAACGTCCCCGCGCCCCATTTCCTGGGATGGGCGCCCGAAGGCGAGCGGTTGGGCTTGACCCTGTTCGTGGTTACCTGCGTGCTGGTGTACGTCGTCGCCTTGGGACTGCATCGCTACCTAGGCTCGGCCATGGGATATCTGGGCGAGGCGATTCGGGAGAACGAGTTGCGGGTGGAATACTTGGGCGCCTCGGTGCGCCGCCTGCTTCTGGTCAAGTACGTCCTGGCTGCGGTGCTCGCCGGACTGGGCGGCGTGCTCACCGGTCTGGCCGTGGGTCACGTCGACCCGGACCTCGCCAACTGGACGACCTCGGGCGAATTCCTGTTCATGGCGCTGCTGGGAGGGATCGAGAACGTGGCGGCGCCGCTTTTGGGGGCGCTGGTGCTTGAACTGGTGCGTTCCTATGCGCTTGAGTACGCGCCCTACCTTTGGCAGATGACGCTGGGCGCCACGATGCTGGTGATAATCCTGTTCCTTCCTGGCGGCCTGTGGTCGCTCGCCAGGATGCGAAAGGGCGCCGACCTAACTCCCGAGCTATAGGCGATGGAAGCAGAAACTCTTGCCCATTTTGCCGCCGAGGGGCCGCGCCGGCTATGACAGAACCGTTGCTCGAAGCGCTACGCCTAAAGAAGGCCTTCGACGGCCTGGCCGCCGTTGACGACGTCTCGCTTACGATTGCCGAGCGCGAGCTGGTAGGGATCATCGGCGCCAACGGGGCGGGCAAAACCACTTTCGTCAACATTGTAACCGGCTACCTCAAGCCCGACAGCGGACAGGTGCGTTTCAGGGGGGGCGACATCACCCGCCTTACCCCCCGGGAAATAACCCGGCTGGGGATTGTGCGCAGCTTTCAGGTCGCCCAACTCTTCCCCGACCTGACCGTGCTCGACAACGCGCTGATCGCGCTGGCCGTCGCCGCCCGGACCGAAGGTTCCTTCTTTCGGCCGCTCAAGCGGTACGAGTTGGTCGAGCAGGTGTTCGGTCTGCTGCGCGGGTTTGCGATAGACGCTTATGCGGCTCACAAGACGGCAGCCCTTCCCCAGGGCGTGCGCAAGCTCTTGGACATTGCGATGGCCATGAGCGGCCGGCCCAGACTGGTCCTGCTCGACGAGCCCACCAGCGGCGTAAGCAAGGACGAAAAGTTCCTCCTGATGGACAGGCTGCTGGAGGCGCTGGTTCAAAGCGGCGCCAGCGTGCTGTTCATCGAGCATGACATGGAGCTGGTTGAACGTTACGCCCAGCGGCTGATCGCGTTCAACGAAGGCCGCGTGATCGCCGACGGCGCCCCGGCCGCGGTGCTCGCCGACCCGCAGGTGCGGGCCTTCGTCGGCGGCGCGCCGGGCAAGCAGCCGCAGGGGGAAAGGCCGACCTCCGATGCTCTCGCTTAGCGAGCTCAGCGTAAGCTTGGCGCGCGCCGAAGTTCTGCGCGGCGTCTCCCTTGCCGCACCGCCGGGCGTGATTGTCGGTCTTGTCGGGCGCAACGGCGCCGGCAAGACGACGCTGATGCGCGCCGTGATGGGGCTGTTGGCCGTCACGCGTGGCCGGATCGAGCTGGACGGCAGCCGCCTCGAACGGCTCCCACCCCATCGGCGCGCCGCGCTCGGAATCGGCTATATGCCTGAGGACCGCCGGCTGGTACCGCACTGGAGCGTGGCGGACAATTTGTTGCTGCCGCTGTGGGCGATCGGCGAGCGCGATCCCGGTGCGGCGCTTAAGCGGGTCTTCGAGTTGGTGCCGGAACTTGGCGCTTGGAGTGAACGCAAGGCCTTGCAACTGAGCGGCGGCCAGCAAAAAGTCGTCGCCATCGGGCGCGCCCTGATCTGCGGGCGGCGAGTGCTGCTGCTGGACGAGCCGTTCGAGGGCGTGGCCCCGGCGCTGGTCGTTCGCCTGCGCCAGGTGATCGCCGCCTTTAAGCGCGAGCGCCAGGTCTGCGTGCTTGTTTCCGACTCGAACTACACTCATCTCACCGACCTCGCCGAACGCCTCTATACCATCGAGCGCGGCGCTGTGACCGAAACTCCGCTTGTTGACACGGCACGGTCCGCGCCATAGGGCTGTCCGTTTCGGCTCCATCGCCCTGGGAGAGTAGCTTATCCATCGAGGGCCGGCCGGACTGAGCGAAAGTGGGCTCAGCGAGCTGGCCGTTTGAGCATCAGAGCGGCCTTGGGCGGTTCGAAGCCGAGCACCGGATGCGGCTTATAGGGCTTTTCCAGCGCTTCGATTTCCTCGGGCGCAAGCTCGATCTCGACCGCCTCGACAAGCTGCTTCAGATGCTCGAGCTTGGTGGCGCCGATGATCGGGGCGGTCACTGCGGGAGCCTGCAGCACCCAGGCACAGGCGATCTGAGCGGGCGTAACTCCCCGCTGGCGCGCGACCTCGGCGCTGGCGTCTGCTACCGCGAAGTCGGCGGTGGTGTACATCTTGGCCAGCGCATCGGTCTGCGCGCGAACGGTCAACCCTTCGCCCGCTCGGCCGCGGTTGCCGGCCAGAAAGCCCCGCGCCAGCGGACTCCACGGAATGACGGCAATTCCCTGGTCGATGCAAAGCGGGATCATCTCGCGTTCCTCTTCGCGGTAGACCAGATTGTAGTGGTTCTGCATCGAGACAAACCGGTGCCAGCCGTTCTCCCGCGCCAGGTAGAGCGCCTTGCTGAACTGCCAGGCGGCCATGCTACTGGCCCCCAGGTAGCGCACCTTGCCCGCGCGCACCAGGGAGTCAAGCGCCTCCAGCGTCTCCTCGATTGGCGTGGTGAAGTCCCAACGGTGTATCTGGTAGAGGTCGATGAAGTCCATGCCCAGGCGGCCAAGCGAGGCCTCGCAGGCCGCGATGATATGCTTGCGGCTCAACCCCTTGCGGTTGTGTCCCGAACCGATCGGGAAAAAGACCTTGGTCGCAAGCACGATCTCGTCGCGCGCGGCCATCTCGCGTAACAGCCGGCCGGTGATCTGCTCGCTGACTCCGTTCGAGTAGATGTCGGCCGTGTCGAAGAAGTTGATTCCCGCCTCGAGCGCCGCGGCGAAATGCTCGCGGGCCTCGTCGGCGCCCAGCACCCAGTCGCGCCACGACTTGTCGCCGTAGCTCATGCATCCGAGGCAGAGCCTTGAGACCACGGCGCCGGTATTACCAAGCTTGACATACTTCATCTCTTGCACCCCTCGATTGCTCCCATTGTGCGGCTCTTCGCCGTTACGCTCAAGGCCGGCGGCGCGCGGCGCCCGGCCTGGCAACAGGAAAACGCGCGAACGTGTCTGCCGGCGGCCGGACAGGCGTGCAGCGCCATTGCGCCGCAGCGCTCGGCAGCTTTCTCTTATTGGTAATTGCATATTGCAGTGACAGAGTCGTCCTGACCCGGCTCGTTTGGCGGGTGATTCTCCGCTGTAGCCGCCACGCCGAGGATCGTAACGTTTCGCCCGCGCCGCGTCAGCGGAACCCGGGATTTCCCTCGGCAGGGCTCGCGGCAGGCCTCACGCGCGCCAGGCCATTGCATGGCGGCAGATGGTGATGCCGCATTAGGCGGCACTGCGTTCCCGGTGGTCGGGCAAGCTGCCGTGCGGCGAGCACCAGGCAGAGGTGACAGTGGTCGGGGCGAAGGCGGACGGCGTTGGCTACAGGGCCGGACATGCGCGCGGGGGTGACAGTGATGCCAGGACCGCCCTCCGTTGCTCCCGCGAGCCTTCTCTCTGTCATCCTGAGCGGAGCGAGTCTGCGAGATCCTCCCTCCTGTCATCCTGAGCGGAGCGAGTTGGCCGCTGCGGCCATCCTGAGCCGAAGGCGAAGGACCCTCTGGGCGAGCGGAGTCGAAGGACCCCGCGCGGTTCTCCGCGCGTCCCAGCCATGAGCGGCCAGCACTGCGTCTATATCATGAGCAGCAAGTCGGGAGTGCTCTATATCGGCTCGACGAGCGACCTCGAACGGCGCCTCTTTTTGCATAAGCGAGGCTTGGTGGAGGGCTTTACCAAGCAATACCGCGTTACGCGGCTGGTTTACGTTGAGCGGTTCGGCAGCGCGGCGGAGATGGTTGCCCGGGAGCGCCAGCTCAAGGGCTGGACGAGGAGGAAGAAGCTTGCGCTGATTCATGCGCAGAATCCCGAAATGGCTGATTACGCGCGGCGGACCGCGCGAGGTCCTTCGACTCGGCCCGAGGACGGGCCTCGCTCAGGATGACGGAGGGGGGGCGCCCGAGGACGGGCCTCGGAGGTCCCTCTCGCTTCGCTGAGGGCGCCGAAGCGGCGGCTCAGGATGACGGAGGTGGGGGTGCCCGGGCGGGCCTCGGAGGCCCCTCTCGCTTCGCTCAGGGCGCCGAAGCGGCGGCTCAGGATGACGGGAAGCGCGGGCGGGCGCGGCCTGCCGGCCCGGACG